>CP097967.1:0-600000 GCA_023703535.1 SAR86 cluster bacterium | reverse complement strand
TTTGTTTATGAGATTTTAATAACTACCTTAATAGTTACCTTTTTATTTTTTCTTTGGTATTTCATAGGTATAGGTTTAGAAAGATATTTCAATTATTTAAAAACAAAAGAAAAGGATTATGTAAGAAACAGACTTGCTGTTTTGGCTCTTTTTCTTGCAGGATTAGTTGCTAATTATATTGACTTTTTATTTGGTTTTACTGATCTTCTTCGACGTTAAATAGTTTGTTGTAAATGCTCCACTGATCATCAACCTTTATTAGTGATAAGGTATCGAGAAAAGTAATTCCTAAATATTTATCTCTAATTTTGACTGCAGCAGTGGTTCCTTCAACAACAGTTGAGAGTATTTCATATTCAACTTCAGCAGGTTCTTGGGCCGCGACAAATTCTGCAAAATCCTCAGTACTCATTTCTAAAAAATCGCCATGAAGATGGCCTACAACTTTCGCATTTGGATGAAATGCCTCTCTGACTTTATCTGCACTAGATTCTTTCATTGATTCAACGTATTTTTCGACTACTTTATTTACACTTTCTGAACAGCTCATAATTCTCCTAAAATATTAATATAAAGGATTATTTTGGTATTGGGAAAAATTTATTCTCTTGCTCAAAAGAATAAGCAGCATTAATTAAATTTGCCTCATCCCAAGCAGTGCCTAAAAATGAAACACCCACAGGTAAATCATTTACTAAATCTAGTGGGATAGTAATGTGCGGGTAGCCAGCAACAGCTGAGAGACCACCATTAGACCAAGAGATGCCGCCATCTCCTCTTGAATCACCATTTTCTAAATCTGTAAGCCAGCCAGGATTTCTTGTGAGGCCAATTATTACATCAAGATTATTAACCTTTAAAACACTATCAATTTGCGCTTTAGCCAGTCTGCCAATATCTTCACGTTCTTTTAAATACCTTTCTGTGTCTGTGGCTTTAAGACTCTCTAAAAATATCTCTTGTCCAAAATGTTTGAGCACTGTATCTGAGTTGGCTTCATTGAATGCAACTATATCTTCAAGAGTTTCATAAGGCAGGTCTCTACCTTTCAGATAATTCTTCATACCCACATTAAATTCATAGAGCAAGACATAAAATTCTTTCGCAGCTTTGTAGTCACTCGAGATATTAAATTCAACATCAACAATTACAGCACCTTTTGCCGCAAGTACTTTTTTAACTTTTTTAATTAATCCTTTTTCAATCTCTGATGACTCTGAAGAATTTAAAACACCAACTCTCTTGCCTTTTAAGTAGTTGGCATCTAAGTCAGTTAATTTCTCATAATCGTAATCTTGCGGAATCTTTGTGGTATAAGAATCTAGCGGATCTTTACCAGCTATAGCTTTTAAAACTTTAGCTGCATCCATGACGTTTTTAGCCATAGGTCCAGCAGTATCTTGAGTTTCTGAAATTGGTATTACACCAGTTCTACTTACTAATCCAACCGTTGGTTTGATGCCGACAACTCCGTTTACTGAAGCTGGGCAGGTGATTGACCCATTAGTCTCTGTTCCTATTGAAACAGGAACTAAACCTTGGGCAATAGCTGCCGCACTACCTGAACTCGAACCACAGGGATTGTATTTTAAGTTAAATGGATTATTGGTTTGGCCATTAATACTGGTCCAGCCACTGGTTGAAGGATTGCCTCGAAAGTTTGCCCACTCAGAAAGATTTGCTTTACCAAGAATAATGAAGCCTGACTCCCTTAGTTTACTTACTAATGGAGCGTCATTTTTAGGCAGGTTATTTTTAAATGCTAAAGAGCCTGCTGTATTAGCTATGCCTATTGAATCTATGTTGTCTTTTAAAAGAATTGGCACTCCATGAAATTCTTTTTCTACACCAGCAAAATATTCTTTTAGAATTTCTTGGTTTGAATATAAAGAAATAACAGAATTAACTTTCCGATCGTTCAGTCGGACTGACTTTACATATTCCTTAAAAAATTTTTCTTTATCTTGAGCCTCTCCGAGCTCGTCTAAAAAGCTATTAATATCATTATGACGAAAGTTTGCCTCTGCAATCATAAAAAAAGACAGTAAATAAATAAGATATACTTTCATTCTTCTAAAACATCCCTAAAATTAAGTTCTCATATAAAGGACTATCCTTTAAATATACACTACGAATTTAATAAATGAACCCAAAAGATTTTTTAATATTACTTATAGTCTCCTTCTTGTGGGGTGGCTCCTTTTTATTCATAAGGCTTCTTGTTCTTGAAGGAATGGAACCATTGGAGATTGTATCGATGAGAATGTTGCTTGCTTCAATATTTATACTGCCTTTTTTATTAAATAGATCAAAAAAACACTCATTTAAAGATCACAGTCTTTCTTTTCTTTTGATAGGAATTTTAAATACTGCGCTACCATTTACTTTATTTGCTTATGCATCATTGCAGCTTGGAGCAGGATCTCTATCGGTACTTCAAGCAACTGTTCCAATTCTTACTGCATTAATTCTTTTTTCTTTATTCAAAAATGAATTTTCAATTTCAAAACTTATAGGTGTTCTAATTGGTTTTGTTGGACTTTACGTTTTAGTTGGTCCTGGTAGTAATTTTGATTTGTTTTCATCTATATTATGTGTTGTAGCCTCTTTGTCGTACGCAGTTGCGGGAGTTTATCTAGCAAGAACGCCAAATAAGCTTAACAACACATACATAGGCATGGGCTCAATCATTATCGGAGCTATTATTCTTTCTCCATTCCTTTTTTATTATTTTCCAAATTATGCAAAACTTTCGGTAGAATCATGGCTTTATCTAATTGCTCTTGGTGTCGTAAATACTGCGTTAGCGTACGTATTATTTATTAAATTAATCAAAAGAATAGGACCTATAAATGCTTCATTTGTAACTTATCTTGTACCAATATCTAGCATTTCACTGGGAATAATATTCTTAGATGAGGAGTTTTTAATTAACACATTCATCGGTTCATTATTAATTTTTGTTGGGGTATTTTTTGCTAATAGAACCCAAAAAGACAAAAAAGCGGCTACATAGTACTTAAATAAAAGCTTATCTAAGTTTTCAAAATCTGTTGTACAAATTTAAAAATTGTGACAATATCGATGTATTAACTACTAAAATGAGGAATGACATGATAAAGAGGGAAGCCTTTGGGCTAATTTTATTGTTAACGTTGCTTCTTTCTTTTTCGCTAACAGCGCAAGAAGAATCCAACGAAGAGTTGGCTGAAGAAGCAGAAGAAGTTGTCGTAACAGGTTCTCGTATTAAAAGATCTAATTTTGAGACCAATGCTCCTGTTACTGTTATAAGTTCAGAAGAAATCCAGGCAAGAGGCTATACAAAAGCTGCAGAAGCTTTATTTGCTTTGCCTTTTGTGGCAGTTGGTGCCAGTAACTATGGAGATAGTGCCTATGATGGTTCAGAAGATATAGGACAAAACATCGGTGATAGTTTTGGCTTAGGTGCACAAAGAACATTAACTTTAGTTAATGGAAAGAGATTTGTTGCAGGTAACTCTGCAGCTGGTTCATTAGGTGCTGCTGTTGATACTAACAACATCCCCAATGCACTTATCGATAGAATCGAGGTGAAGTCTATTGGTGGTGCAGCTGTTTATGGAGCAGATGCGGTCGCTGGAGTAATAAACTACATACTCAAGGATGATTATGAGGGGTTTGAGTTCTCATATGATTACAATTCTATTCTTGCAGATTTTGAAGGTGCAGAAGAGGCCTTTAGAGGGTTAATGGGATTTAATTCTTTTGATGGAAAAGGTAACTTTGTTCTCTCTATGGAGATGACAAAGACTCCAAGAATTGATGAAACAATGTTGCCATTTAGACAAAACTATTTATATAGAACAACACTTGCCGATGCTGCTTATGCGGGACAAAGTGGTTTTTATGAGTCATACAGACTTTATGGTCTAAGTGCCATGGGTTTTGCATCTTGCGGAAGTACAGTTCTAGGCAACAGAGGAGTTGGCTTGTGCGATGATGGGCTAGCTTATCAATTTGATAACAGTGGAAATTTAACTCCTGGTGTACTGGGTGGTATTACAGGTAACGCCGTTTGGTCTGTTGGTGGTGACGGATTATATCTTGATAGATACGGCTCATTTTCAAATTCTTATGATAGATATAATGTTTCATCATTTTTTAATTATGATTTAGATTTCGCTGTCTTTAAGGCTGAAATTTACTCTTCTTCTTATGAGACATTTCCAACAGTTACTCAACCTCAATATCAAACAGGTTTATTTGGAGGCACATCACAACCACTATTTTTACCTCTCGACTATCCCTATTTCTCACAACAAGCAAGAGATCTAATCTCTACTTTAACAGTTGATGGTAATCCTGTAGAGGGTATGTATTTGCAATGGGCTCCAATTAGTTGGGTTCCAAGGCCTACAAACGATGCTTCTACTGATAGCTATAATTTCTCTTTCGAGGGAGTATTTGATGCATTTGGAAATTCTTATGATTGGGTAGCAGGCTATTCTTTTGGAAAATCAGAAATGCTTGCAACAGAAGTTGATTACATTGATGGACGATTTTTTGCTGCTGTTGACGTTGGAATCAATCCAGAGACAGGTCAAATTGATTGTAAGTTCAATTATGTAGAAAATTATACTAATACATTTATGGGCCCTATTCTCGGTAATGTAGCAATTGATAATGCATTGCTCTTAGGTTCTCCTGGTGATTGTGTGCCCGTCCAACCTTTTGGTGAGTATGAGCCAACTCAAGCACAACTTGACTATGTAACTGCAAATATATTTTCAAATAATAAGATTAACCAAATCGTAAGATTCGCAAACATTCAAGGGAAGCTATTTGATATCCCAGCGGGTGAAGTTCTTGGATTAGTCGGTTTCGAATCTAGAAAAGAAAGTGTTGATTATAAAGTTGATGGAGGATCAAAAGCTAACATTTATAGAGGAGGATATTCAGCAGATATAGCCGGTGCTTTTTCAACAACTGATACATTTGTTGAATTGGTGGTTCCATTGCTTGGCAACGGTTTCGGAGAATTATCAGTTGGAGGTTTTAGTCTGTTACAGGGAGCTGAATTAGAGTATTCATACAGAGAGCTTGATAATAGTCTTGCTGGTGTTGACTCAGCCGATAATATTGGACTTAACATAAGGGTTAATGACGATCTTAGATTAAGACTTAATCAACAAAAAGCTGTTAGAGCTCCGTCAATGGGAGAATTATTCCAACCGCAAGTCACAACAGGAACATTTGTGAGTGACCCATGTGACCAAAGTTTTATTGATTCAGGTCCAAATCCATCAGTGAGAAGAGCAAACTGTGAGGCGGATGCTGCGACATACGGAGTTGATATTTCAGCTTTTGAATCACTAGCAAAAAATGCATCAGTGCAAGGTTTAAGTGGTGGAAATGTAAATCTTAAGAATGAACTTGCAGATGCAGAGGGATTTGGAGTAATTTATCAACCAAGCTGGATACCTGGGGAGCTTTCACTTGCAATTGATAAAATTATTATTGATATTTCTGATGCAATTGTGGCTTATAGCCCAACACAAATTATGAATGCTTGTTATGACTCAACAGATTATCCTAACAATCAATTCTGTAATCAGTTCTTTAGAGGTCCTGATTTCCAACTTCTCAGAGGAGCTGGTGAAATTGCTTATATAGCAGGACAAGTTAATGCTGCGATATTTGAATATGAAGCAACAATTTCAGAGCTTAGCTATTCGAATTCAGTATCAGATTTTGTTAATTTTGCTTTTGGCTGGGCAGGAGCTGACTTGGCTGACGGATACGGAGATTTTAATGTAAACATGAAACATATTTACAACGAAAAAGATCTTTTCTCAGCAACTGGTACAGATATTAATGATAATACCGGTGAATTTGGTGCAAACGCTCGAAATAGTTTTTATACACAAATCGCTCACTCTTATGGCTCATTTCTTTCTTATATAGATATCTTTTATCATGGAGAAGGGAAATTCGATAATGACTGGGATTATGACGAGCAACCTGATAGATTTGTATATGCAGCAACAGGAGCTTTTCAGCCAAATCATATACCTGGGTGGTACATGGTAAATGCTGGATTAAACGTTGATATGAGTGAATTCGGCTTTGACGGCTTAACACTAAGAGCAAGAGTAAATAACTTGCTTGATTGGGAAGCAACAAATGTATGGCACAGAAACCAGCTCAGAGAGGGCGGTGTTGCTGGAGACTATGGATTTGCAAATGCTGAAGGTGGAGTCATAGGACAAAGATTATCTTTTGGCTTTAACTATTCTTATTAGTAGATGAATTAGCATTTAAAAAAAGGACCCTTTGTGGGTCCTTTTTTTATGAAAGGGGAGATTATGAAGCAAAAAATAATAATTTTATTTCTATTATCGTTTACAGTAACTGCAAAAAATTTAGTTCCTGAAGATTATTGGAATATACAGAAAGTTGCCAATCCACAAGTCAATAGTAGCGGCAATGTAGTAGCATTTTTAAAAACTTATATAGATAAGAAAAATGACGAATTTGAAAGTGAAATTTGGGTCATGAATTCTGATGGAACAAATAAAAGCTTTTTTGCCAAAGGTTCAAATTTTAAATGGTCAAATAAAGGTAATACTTTGGCTTATTTGAAAGAAGATGAAAATGAAATCAATCAAATTTTCATCAAATCAATGGATAGTCGTACAGAATCAAAAATATCAAATTTTGATAGGGATATAGAAGATTTTGCATGGTCTAAAAATGACAAATTTTTTGCCTTTTCTTCATTTAACGAATATGACGATGATTGGGTTGTAGAGATTCCAGGTAAGAATGATAATGAGGATTATAATTGGACGGAAGATCCTAAGGTCGTTAAAACTCTGCATTGGAGATATGATGGTGAAGGAGAATTAGAGAGCGGAGAAAATCATCTTTATAAAATAAGTGTCGATGGTGGGTCTGCTGCAAAAATATCAGATTGGGGATTGGACTACATATCAGATCTTCAGTTCAAAAATGAAAATACCTTAATATTTGCCGGAAACGCATTACTTGACGATTTTCTTACTCCATGGAAACAATCTGAAATTTTCGAACTCAATATTGAGAAAAAGAAATTAACAAAATTATCACCAGATGGAGGTGTCTTTACAAGCCCAAAAATATCCCCGGATGGAGATTTGGTTGCATTTATTGGAAATCCAAACAGAGATTTTTCTTCTGTAGCTTTTAACATCTACACAGTTAAAAACAACAGAACTAAAATTCATACAAAAAATTTAAGTGCTTCGCCTGAAAATCTTTTTTGGTTATCTAAAACAAAATTAGCATTTGAAGTCGATGAAAGAGGTTCGGCTAATATTAAAATTTTAGATATTCAAAGATCATCCGTTTCTAATGTTTTAAATAAATTTAAAGATCAATTTTATTTAACATCGACAAATGAAAATAAACTTTTTGGAGTTTATGCCACATCATCAAGGCCTGGTGAATTAGCAACAATAGAGGAAGGAAAGATTAAAGTTTTATCAGAATTTAATGAAATAGTTCTATCTCAATATTCGTTAGGTAAAACTAATGAAATAAACTATCAGGCACCTGATGGTACTGATGTTCAAGGTTGGTATATTGTTCCTCCAGACTTTGATAAAAATAAGAAATATCCTCTAGTTTTAATTATTCATGGAGGCCCGCATGCAATGTATAGGCCTCAATTTAATTATCTATGGCACCAATTTGCTAGTGATGGTTATGTTGTTCTATACACAAATCCACGAGGAAGTACTGGTTATGGCAGTGATTTTGCGAATGTCATTGATAATGACTATCCAGGACAAGGAGATCTATCTGATTTATTAGCTGGAGTTGACCATGTCACTGATCTTGGTTTTATTGATGAAGATAACATGTATGTTCAAGGTTGTAGTGGGGGAGGTGTTCTTACAGCTTGGGTTGTAGGACATGATGATAGATTTGCAGCCGCAGCATCACTTTGTCCAGTTACAAACTGGATTTCTATGGTTGGCACAACAGACATACCGGCTTGGACATTTGAATGGTTTGATGTTCCTTTTTGGGAGGATCCAAAGAATTGGCTTGATAGATCACCAATCATGCGAACAGGTTATATAAAAACTCCTACTTTGTTTATGACAGGGGTATTGGATATCCGAACCCCTATGCCACAAACAGAAGAAATGTATGTAGCATTAAAAGAGGCAGGAGTAGATACAGTTTTAGTAAGAATGAATGGTGAGTGGCATGGTACTGGAAGAAGAAAGCCGACAAATTGGTTTAGAACTTATAAATATTTATCAGAGTGGTACGAAAAATATAGAAAATAACTAATTTTTTTACAAATACATTAAATATACATAAAAATTTATATATAAACGTTGTTAAGCCTCTAAAAATGTGTCAATATGGGGACATAACTAAGATTTATAGTCTTCTATAACTTTATGTAGGATTCTTTAACTTAATTAATCTTTAAGTTCATCTGGTTTATACAATCACAAAATAATTATTACCCCTATTGATTGTAGTTTAGTTAAAAGGCCCCTAGGGGCCTTTTGCTTTTAAATGGTGCGCTTGGGAAGATTCGAACTCCCGACCCTCTGGTTCGAAGCCAGATGCTCTATCCAGCTGAGCTACAAGCGCATTTGCTTATGTTAATTAAAAAAATTAGTACTGAAAAGGCATCTATTAATAACCAGAGGCTTGGCCATCTTTTCTACTTTCAGAGGCTCCGTAATAAACATCATCAATCAACATAATTGCTTGATAACCGCCATAACCTCCTTTTTCATCTTTTAGTGTATGACCCAGTTTAGATAGCTGATTCCTTATATCTGTTGAAAACCCGGATTCAAGTGTCAGATAACCACCATCTTCCATTACTTCTCCTGTTGGCTCTGAGGAACCCATGTGACGTATACGTGGAGCATCACCAGCTTCTTGTAAATTCATATCGAAATCTATTAAATTAATTACAATTTGAGCATGGCCTTGAGGTTGCATAGCGCCTCCCATTAAACCAAAACTTATGTATGGTTCATTATCTTTAGTAATGAAAGCTGGAATTATTGTATGAAAAGGCCGTTTACCACCTATTAATGAATTTTTATGGTTTGGATCCATGCTAAACATTTCACCTCTATCTTGAAGCATGAACCCAGAGTTATCAGGAACTATACCAGAACCCATCCCCCTGTAATTACTTTGTATTAATGAAACCATATTTCCATACTTGTCAGCAACAGTTAGATAAATTGTATCGCCATCCTCTAATCCAGCATCAAACCTTTTTGCTGCATTATTCATATTTATTAATTTATTTCTTTCCAAAGCATATTCTTTTGAAATAAGTTTTGTGGTTGGAATAGAAGAAAAATTTGAATCAGCATAATATTTTGCCCTGTCTTCGAAGGCTAGTTTTTTAGCCTCAACAAATAAGTGGACATATTCAGCTGAATCAAATCCCATTTTTCTTACATCATAATTTTCTAAAATATTGAGTATTTGCAAGGCTGCAATTCCTTGACCATTAGGAGGCAATTCCCAGACATCATAACCTCTATAATTTGTCGAAACAGGCTCTACCCATTCTGGAGAAAAATTTCTTAAATCACTCAGACTCATAGGGTTGCCGTTCTCATTGAGGATTTTAATAATTTCAGCTGCTGTAGAACCCTCATAAAATGATTGTCCATTCGTCTTGGCTATAGCTTGATATGTTTTAGCTAGAAGTGGATTTTTAAAAATTTCACCTTTCTTTGGAGTGGCACCACTAGGCATCCATACAGAGCTAAAATTCTCATAATCTTTAAATACAGAACTTGATCTTTCAAGGTAATATGCAATTAATTCTGTCACAGGAAAACCATTATTTGCATAATCTATTGCATTGTTGAATAGATTTTCAAATGGTAGTTTCCCAAATTTGTCATGTAATGCTGACCATCCTGCCACAGCACCAGGAACAGTAACTGGAAGTGCCCCATAAGCAGGTATTTTTTCAAAACCTTGTTGTTTAACATAATCAATACTCATTTTCTTTGAGGCTGGACCTGATGAATTAAGCCCATAAAGTTGATTTGTTTTTTCATCCCACACAATTGCAAAAAGATCTCCGCCAATTCCACAACCTGTTGGCTCAACTAAACCAAGAACAGCATTTGCTGCGATAGCAGCATCAATAGCATTTCCTCCTGACTTTAAGACATCAATAGCAGTTTGAGTAGCAAGTGGATGACTGGTCGCAGCCATACCATTTTGACCTATAACTTCGGATCTAGTTGCAAAAGGAAGGCCTGTAATTCTGTCATAAGCAAACAATTCATTGAAAAGCAGTAGTGATATAAATATTAATTTTTTCATAACCTTTAAAATTTGGTGCGCCTGGAAAGATTCGAACTCCCGACATCTTGGTCCGTAGCCAAGCGCTCTATCCAGCTGAGCTACAGGCGCACATTTAAATTATAATAATGTTTTGTTTTTTTATCTGTAATTATGAGCATTAACATTTATGGAGCAGGTATAGCTGGATTATCACTAGCAGCTTCTTTATCAGAAAATCATTTTGAGAATTATAAAATATTTGAAAAAGCATCTGATATTAGAAAATCTGAAACTGCAATACAATTAGGTTTTAACTGTTTTCAAGCCTTAAAAGATTTAGGTGTTTTAGAGCTAGTAAAAAATAGATCAATTCTGACGAATTCATTGAATATCTACAGTAAGAATAATTTTTTAAAAAAAACTAATATAAAGGGCTCTCTATTTATTAAAAGAAATGATCTGATAGAAATTCTACTTTCTAAAATTGATTCAAAAAAAATAGTTTTTAATCAAAAATTTAACGATAAAAAAACTTTCAAAACAGATTTAAATATCGATGCTACAGGTGGTCGAGATGGTGTGGATAGTGGAAGAATAGCCTCATGGGGAGTCACTAACATATCAGCCAATCATGACAAAATGTTTAAGGAATTAAATCTTTTTATGTTCCCAGGAATGCATTTAGTCACCTATCCACTGCCAGATAACCAGTTATCATGGACTTATATAAGAAAATCAAATAACAAAAAAAATAATAATATTGTCAAAGATATTTTGCATCCTATTGATGACAGAAATTTTGAAGCTTTAATAAGCAAAACAATCAGACTTCATTTTAAAAATAAATGTGACTATCTCAATGGCAATAAAAAAGTACTAGAGATTGGTGATGCAGCACATCAATTTTTACCACACCTTGCACAAGGAGCGACACAAAGTTTAATAGATGGATTATTTATTTCTAAATATCTTATTAAAAATAATTTTGATGAATATATAGACAACCAAAAATTCTCTGATTTTTCTAGAAGAAGATTGAAATTGCTAAACAAAATTAATTTTCAATCACGAATTAATGCTGATGTATTTCAAATAGAGAATCAATTTATCAGTAGTATCAGAGATTTTGTTATTAGATTTAATACTCCAAGCTATAATTGGCTTTTCAATAGTTATTATGAAGCTTAGTGTAAATTTAAATAAAATATCACTCCTTAGAGAATCTAGGGGAGGGGTTTTACCTTCGTTTTATGATTTTGCAAAACTAGCTTTAGATCAAAACATTGTTGGCATAACTTTACATCCTAGACCTGATCAAAGACATATTATCGAAGACGATATCAAAACAGCATTTGAACTTATTAAGCAGTACAAAAAAGAGCTTAATATTGAGGGAAATCCTGTTGAAAGTGCAATTAATAACTACAAGGGATATTTAACACTTATTAAGCAATATAAGCCTCATCAAGCAACTTTAGTACCAGATAGTAGTTCGCAGCTTACATCAGATCATGGATGGGATATTTCACACTCAAAACAACTTATAGATTTCGCTACAGAAATCAGAGAATCATCAAATATATGTAGTATTTTTATTGATACAGACATTACTGAGAAGGAACTTGAATTAATCTTAAATACAAATATTAATGCTATAGAGCTTTATACAGGACCTTATGCTGAAGCCTGTTTATCAGAAAGTAAATCAGAAATAGCAAACGAAATTTCAAAAATTCGAATTCTAGCAGAGAGTGCAAAAGAAAAAGGATTAAAAATTAATGCTGGACACGATTTAAATACAAAGAATTTACCTGCATTACGAAAATTAGATTTAATAGATGAGGTGTCAATTGGACATGCTATTATTTGCGAGTCCTTATCAAAAGGATTTGAAAAAACTGTTAATGAATATATAGATATATGTAATGGATAAAGTAATCAAAGAAATTAAAGAACAAATTTCATCAAATCAAATTTTACTTTTTATGAAAGGAACTCCTTATCAACCACAATGTGGGTTCTCTGCAAAAGTATCTCAAATTTTATTTGAATATGATGTAGAGTTCAGTTTTATAGACGTGCTTGAGTTTCCTGATGTAAGGGCAAACTTACCGTCGATATCAGATTGGCCTACATTTCCACAGCTTTTCGTAAAAGGCGAGTTAGTTGGCGGTTGCGATATAATTACCGAGCTTCACGAAAATAAACAGCTTAGCGAGATTCTTAATTAAGCTGAAATTAAACTCTGCAAGAAGTTTTCATTTCCTACACGTTGAACAAGTTCAAGTTGAGTTTCTAAATGGTCGACATGTTCTTCTTCGCTTTCAAGGATTGATTTTAACAAGTCTCTAGACACAAAATCTTTAACACTTTCACAAAGAATTATTGCCTCTTTTAGATCAGGGATAGCCTCGTTCTCAAGTTTTAAATCGTTATTCAAAACTTCGATTGGATCTTCAGCAATATACAAGGCACCTAAGTCCTGTAAGTTTGGTAAACCTTCTAAAAATAATATTCTCTGTATTAATTGGTCAGCATGTTTCATTTCATCCATTGACTCACCATACTCATATTCAGCAAACTTATTGAAACCCCAATCGGATAGCATTCTAGAATGTAAAAAGTATTGGTTTATTGCTCGTAATTCGTTGTAAAGAATTTTATTTAGATGTTGTATAACTTTATCATTTCCTTGCATAGTGAATTTATATGCTTTGTAAGAATAAAAATCAAGAGAGTAGAGGTATTTTGCTAATGAGAAGCATTATCAATACTAGAATGATTTTTTAAAGTGAGATTTTTTTAGTAGATTTTCGACCGACGGTTTGCACTTTCCACATTTTAAAGAAAAGCCTAACTTTTTTTGTGAAACATCGTAATCGCAAGAGTTTTTTGTGTAGCAGTCTTTTAACTGGCTTTCTGTAATTTTTTTACATATGCAAACGTACATGTGTAAATGATAATGAGAACGAGTCTCATTAGCAATATGCTAAAGAAAAATATTAGGTATTTTTTAAACCAAGTTTTTCGTGGATAGATGTGCTTGATGTTGTGTAACCGAATGGAACTCTTTCACCAGGATTTATTCGCGTAAAAGCTTTTTGAACAGCAAGTGTTGTTTCATGGAAGCCAGATAGAATTAAGTTCAATTTTCCTGGGTAGGTATTTATATCTCCAACTGCAAAGATTCCTTCCTGGTTAGTCTCAAAATTTTCTGTATTAACAAGGATCTTGTTTTTTTCCACATCTAAGTTCCAATCAAGAATAGGGCCCAATTTTTTATTTAAACCATAAAAAAATAATATTTTTTCAGTTTCTATAGAATGAACTTCCTTAGTTTCAGTATTAAGTAAAGATAAAGACTCCACTGTTTTATCTCCTTGAATTGATTGAAGTATATAAGGAGTTAATAATTTAATTTTTCCGTCTTGATGTAATTTTCTTACTTTTTTTTCACTATCAGGCGCACCCCTGAATGCATCTCTTCTATGAATTAATATCAGTTCTTTACAAATTTTGCTTAATTCGATTGTCCAATCTAGAGCACTATCTCCACCTCCAAAAATTGTTATACACTTATCTTTGAGCTCATTTTTATCCTTAACTGAATAAAAAATATCTTGTCCTTCAAAATTAGAAAAATCACTTTGAAGATTTGGTTTAATTGGTTCAAACGATCCTGCCCCTGCAGCAATAAATATATTCTTTGATTCAATTTTATTATTTTCTGAAGTTTTAACTTCCCATGAATCACCAACATTTCTTATTTCATCAACTCTTTGATTAAGTAATAGTTTGTAGTCAAAAGGTTCAATTTGTTTGAGCAGAGCATCAACATGTTCCTGACCTGTTTGAAAGGGAACTCCAGGGATATCATAAATAGGCTTATCTGGGTATAACTCCGCACATTGACCTCCAGGTTTATCAAGGTTGTCTATGAGCACACAATTTAATCCAAGTATTCCAGCCTCAAATACTGTGAATAGACCAACAGGTCCAGCTCCTATAACAATTATATCTGTCTTCACTTAACTCTATCTCCTGGCTTCGATCCTTCCTCAGGACAAACAAGAAAAACATCTTTTCCACCTTCACCAGATGCTAAGATCATCCCTTCTGATATTCCAAAACGCATTTTTCTTGGTTTAAGATTATTAACAACAACTACAAGCTTATTGGTAAGGTCCTCCAACGCATAGGCGTCTTTTATACCAGCAAAAACCCTTTTTTCTCCCAATTCACCAACATCAAGAATTAACTCAACTAGCTTGTCAGCATCAGGCACCTCGTGTGCCTCTTTTATTTTGGCAACTCTGAGGTCTACATTGATAAATTCTTCTATATTTATTTCACTCATTATTGTCTAATATTCCCTCAAAATTGTCTTTTTCAAGCCTTTTTAATAGCGGTTTAAATTCATTTACATTATTAAGAGAGTCCTCACAAAGATTTGAATAGTTCTGTTTATTAATGTTTAGTAATGAGAATATCTTATCAGCCGTTGTAGGTATTATTGCTGATATTAAAATATTTAAGTCTTTAAAAACATTTAATGCTTCACTGCATACAGAAATGCATTCATCAATTTGTTCGTTTTTTGCTTTATTCCAGGGCTCTTCGTTTGATATGTAAGTATTAGTACTATCAGCAATATCCATAATTTCTTTTAATGCTTTTGAGTATTCTTTTTCTGATAAGTAAACAATTACTTGATCATATTTATTTCTAAATGATGCAGTAAGGGTATTACAACCTTTTTTTACATGTGAATTGTTAAATTTATTTATGAAATTTAATGTTCTGCTTGGAATATTGATATATTTTCCAATTAAATCACTGTTTATTTTTTGTATAAAGTCATCTATTGAAAAATTAATATCAGATATATCTCTGTTAAGTTTTGAAGAAAAATAATATCTAAAGAAATCTGCTTCAGCATAATTTAAAGCATCATCAGCCAAGATAAAGTTGCCTTTAGATTTTGACATCTTTTCTCCTTCAACAGTAAGGAAACCATGCACGTATACTTCATTAGGTATTGGAAAGTTAGCTGCTTTTAATGTTGCAGGCCAGAATAGTAAATGAAAATAGACAATGTCTTTACCAATAAAATGAACTATCTTCGAATCATTAATAAAATCATTAAAATCTATATCGTTACTATCACACCAGTTTTTTATAGATGATAGATAACCAATAGGTGCATCTAACCAAACATATAAATATTTTGAGTCTTCATTTGGAATTTTAAAACCAAAATATGGTTCATCTCTTGAGATGTCCCAATCTTTTAAACCTGAATCAAACCATTCTTTAAGCTTTTCTTTGATAGGATCCTGATTTGAGATTTCAGAGACTGTTTCATTAAGAAATTCTTTAAAATTATTAAGTTTAAAAAAGTAATGTTTTGATTTTTTTATTACAGGTTTTGAATTAGAAAGAGTAGAGTAAGGATTTTTAAGATCAAGAGCATCATAGGTTTTTCCACAAACTTCGCAGGCATCACCATATTGATCTTTTGCTCCACAAGATGGACATTCACCTTTAACAAATCTATCAGATAAGAAGATATTTTTTTGTTCATCGAATAGCTGCTCAATTTCTTTTGTATAAATATCACCTTTTTCATAAGCAGAATTAAAAAAATGTTCTGTAAGCTCTTTATTCTCTTTGCTGTGAGTTGTATGAAAATTATTCAAATCAACGTTATAACTCTTATAGGTATCTGAATGAAGTTTTTTATATTTTTTAGATAATTCCTCAGGAGTAGTATTAAGTTCTTGTGCTTTAAGCATAATTGGAGTTCCATGAGTGTCACTTGCACAATAATAGAAAACCTCATTTCCAGCCAATTTTAACGAACGTACCCACACATCTGTTTGAACTATTTCAAGCACATGTCCAATATGCAACGGAGCGTTGGCATAAGGTAAGGCGCTAGTTATTAAATATCTCATGTAGATGTGAAAATTATATGTTAATTTGTTTGTTATGGAAAAAATCGCTATTTCATCTACAAAAGGAGGAGTTGGAAAATCCTCAATTACAGTACTTCTTGCAAAATATTTACAATCTAAAGGATTAAAAGTAGGAATAGTAGATGCAGATATTTATGGCCCAAATATCTTAAGGCTATTAGATTTTGAGCATAAGCAACACGAACTTATTTTAAAAAAAAATAATTTATTTGAACCTGTTGTAATCGATGACATTGCCTTAAGTTCAATGTCATTTGTTATAAATCAAGGTCAAGCAGCGGCATGGAGAGGACCAATGCTAAGTAGTGCAATAAAACAAATTACAACTAAAGTTGAGTGGGGAAACTTAGATTTTCTGTTAATCGACATGCCTCCGGGCACAGGGGATGCCTATTTAACTATATTTGATGACATTAAAATAAAAAAAAGTTTACTAATTGCAGTGGATGATGAATTAAGCATTGATGATTTAAAGAAAACAGATAATTTATTCAATAAGTTAAATGTCAATCAAATAGGAATTATAGAGAATTTTTCTGAGAACTTTCAATTAGGTGATAAACCAATCTTATCGAAGAGAATACAAGCTGAATTTCCTAATCATAAGATTTTATTTTCTCTTCCTAGAGTCCCTAAAAATCTGTTTTACAAGGAAATAAGAAAAATTTCGAAACTTAAAGACTATTTTCCTGATAAGCTATTCACTTAATGAAAAGATTTTTATTTCTTTTTTTTATCTCAACATTTTCAATCGCGGAAAATGAAGATGTTAATGTAGACCCCTTTGAATCAACAAATCGTATTGTTTTTGAGATATCTGATGATCTTGACACAATGATTATAAGACCAGTTGCAGAAATTTACAGGGATGTAACACCTAGGTTCATTAAAAATTCTGTTACCAATTTTTTTTATAACCTTTCAGAAGTAGACACAATTATAAATCAACTATTACAAGGAAAAATTGTTCTTGCTGGCCAGGATTCTCTTAGATTTTTAATTAACTCTACAATCGGAATTGTTGGATTTGTTGATGTAGCTACTAGAGTTGGCTTTGAAAGACATGATGAAGATTTTGGTCAAACTCTTGGTTATTGGGGGGTGCCAGCTGGCCCTTATGTGTTTTTGCCATTAATTGGTCCTTCAACCATTAGAGATTCATTTAGCAAGCCGACTAGTTGGTTTCTTTCTGGAAATTTATCAGTTTCAGATGAGGAGGCAAAAATTTTTATAAATTTACTCGATGCGGTGGAAACACGTGAACGTTTATTAGTCGCAGAAAAACTCATTGTCGGCGACAAATATGAATTTGTTAAAAGTGTTTATTTGCAAACTCGTAATGATTTAGTTTTCGATGGAGAGGTTGAAGATGAATTTCTTACAGATTTAGAGCTAGATCTTTTCGCAGCAGATCCTCTTTTAAATCAATAAATATATCTTCTATTGAGATATTTTTGTTTTTGAGTGAATCTAGTATTTCATTTCTTACTTTTTTATTTTTAGAAATAACTTTAATAAGTTGCATAAAATGATTTAGAGCTCTATTTATATCCTTTTGATTTGGAAGGTTCAAAACATATACCAAGTACTTATTCATGATGCTTTTTAAAGATTCTTGACTTACGTTATTAAAAATTTCTTTTTCTACATCTAGAAGAAATAGCGGATCATCATAAATTTTTCTTCCTAACATAATTCCATCAAAATTATTTAGTAAGTTTTTGCAGTCCTTAAGATTATCAATTCCACCATTTAAAATAATTTCTAATTCAGAAAATTCTTCTTTAAGATCTCTAACAATTTTATAATTGAGTTTAGGTATAGTTCTGTTTCTCTTTGTATCAAGACCACTTATTGCCTTTCTTGCATGAATAATAAATGTTTTTATACCAACATTAGAAATTTCGTTAACAAAATTAAAGAGAAAATCTTTTCCTTCAAATTCGTCAACCCCGATTCTACATTTAACAGTAACTGGCAAAGATACATTTTTTTTCATTTCATATAAGCATTCTGATAATAAGTTTTTATCTTTCATTAAAAAAACTCCAAAATTCCCAGATTTCACTTTTTTAGACGGGCATCCAACGTTAAGATTTATCTCACTATATCCAAAATCTTCACCAATACTAGCAGCAATCCCTAAATCTTTTGGATTACTACCACCAAGTTGCAAAGCAACTGGTTGTTCACAATCATTAAATGATAATAATTTATTAGCATCTCCTTTAATAATTGCATTTGAGTGAATCATTTCTGTGTATAAATAAGCATTCTCACTCAATAATCTTGATAAAAAACGGAAGTGTTTATCCGTCTTCTTCATCATTGGAGCAATGCAGAATTTTCTTTTCATTAAATAAATAAGATTACACAAATGAGACCAACTATAGTTAGCACTATTGTGTATGGTAACGCCTTATACACCATCTTTAAGTAAGAGAGCCCTATCAATGGAGCAAGAGAAGAAGTTAAAAGAAAAAGAAATGCTGCTTGTCCATTTGGAGTAGCAACACTTGGAAGATTTGTTCCTGTGTTTATAGCAACAGCCAAGTTATCAAATTGTTCCCTATTAATTAATCCATCATTCAGCGCTGCCATAATTTCATTCATATATACAGTAGCGACAAATACATTATCACTGATTGCAGAAAGAACACCATTCGCTATAAAAAATAGTGGAGTTTGTATATCTGGTGATGTAGATAAAACATAGCTTGTTACAGGAGAAAACAAGTTTTGATCATGAATAACAGCAACAATAACGAAAAATATTACAAGAAGAGCTGTGAAGGGAAGAGGTTCTTTAAAAGCCTCGCCTAAATCATGTTCAGATGTAATCCCTTTAAGAGCGGTAAGAAATACAAGTAAGAACAATCCTATTACACCTACTTGTGCTAAATGAAATGCAAGAGCAAAAATAAGTAATATTCCTAGTAATGCTTCAATGACTAAGTGAGTGTTTTCAATGTTTGTTCTATTTTTTTCTTTTTCTAAAGCTGCATCAATTAATTTATCTCTTAATGTTGATGGAAGTTGAGCACCGTATTCAGAAAGTTTTAACTTTTCGATAATAATACATGTAAGTATTCCAAAAAATAAAACAGGAATTGTTACAGGGGCCATTCTAAGGAAGAACTCTATAAAGCTCCAATCAGCTTTGGTTGCAATTAATAAATTCTGTGGTTCTCCAACAATTGTGCAAACACCACCCAAAGCAGTACCTACTGCTCCATGCATCACGATATCTCTTAAAAAAGCCTTCCCTTGATCAAATTCTTTTTGAGTTATGGTTTTATTTTTTAGGTTATCAGCAAAAATATTATAAAAGCCAATAGAGACAGAAATAAGTACAGCAGTAACTGTAAGTGCATCAAGAAATGCAGATAAAAAAGCTGAAGAAAATAAAAAAAGAAGTGAGAGTATTGTTTTATTTTCAAAAAATTCAATGATTTTCGTAAAAATAACAAGCAATAAATCTTTCATAAAGAATATTGCAGAAACCATAAACATTAGAAGTAAAAGAACTTCTAAATTTCCCTCAATTTCATGAAAAACTTGATACGTATCAGTTAATCCCATTAATAGGGCTTGAAATGCAATTAATCCACCTGGTTGCAATGGATAACATTGAATTGAAAATATTAATGTAAAGATGAATTGTAGTAAGAAAATCCAACCCAATATGAAGCCGGTCTCTAAACCTAAAATATTTAGTAAAAAATAAAGTGCAGGATTAATAATTAAAAATCCAAAAATAGTTCTTTTGTACCAACTTGGAGCATTTCCAAGGAAGCTTTCAAAAAATGTGCTTAAAACATTGGTCATAAAAAGTTACATTATACAGAATATGTCTATTTATATACCTTGTTTTTCATCTTTATCAAGACCAAAAGTAACTGATAAAGTTATTTTTATCACAGAAGAAAATAAAATATTAATTAATAAAGAAACAGGTTCAATACTAAATGATCCTCAAGATACAAAAAATAATTCCTTTTTTGAGATCTATAACAATGGTAAAGATTCTATTTATCTAGAAAAAGGCATAGATACATTAAGTGAAAATTTACTTAAAAGAAGAGAAGTGCTCATGCATTTGAATTATGAAGAATTCTCATATTTTTCTAGAGCAGTACAAATTAATGATTGGATTTATAAATTTCTTTATTGCCCAGAGCATGGAGATGAACTTGAGCAAATAAAAGAAGATTTAGCTAAAAGTAGTAAAAAAAATAAATTTAGTTATTACCCCAAAATGTCACCTTGCATTTTAGTAGCAGTAACCAATAAAGATAAAATGTTATTAGTAAAGCACTATAGACACTCATTTTTCTTCACAGTAATTGCAGGATTTGTTGAGTATGGAGAAACTCTAGAAGAATGTGTAAGACGTGAAGTTTTTGAAGAAGTAGGTATCAAAGTGACAAATGTTAAATATTTTGAGAGTCAACCATGGCCATTTCCAAATCAATTAATGATGGCTTTTACCGCGGAGACTAATGAAGAAGAACTCACTCTTGATGATGAAGAGATAGAAGAGGGTAGATGGTTTCATAAAAAGGATTTGCCAAAAATCCCACCGCCCCCTTCTTTATCAAATAAATTGATACAGCATGTTATCGATTCCCTGATCTAGGGTCATTTTTAGCTCTAACAACAGGCCTTTTTTTAGTTTGCTTAACCTCTTTTACATTACCAATGTTATCGTCAGGAATTGGCTTTTTTTCAACCTTTACTGGTTTCTTATTTCCATCAATAGGTTTTTTACTAATTGGTTTAGGTTTTCTTTCAACCTTTCTATCATTTTTAAATTTTGTTGGCCTAGGTTTTCTAAATTTATTAGGTTTTCTTCCTTTATTTCTATTTCTATCGGGAGAAAATTTTTTCACAGGCTTTTTTTGATTCGCCTCTTCATCAGATTTGAAAAAACTAAATAAAGAGTCTATGAAGCCTTTTTTGTCACTTTCAGAACTAGGCATATTGCTGAATTCAACATCCTCTACTAAAGCTTTAGCCTGTCTTTTTGGAACCTTAATATTGTAGCTACTTCTATTTTGGAAAGCTTTTGATGATTCGTTAAGTTCAGATTCGTAATCAAAATAAGCATTTTTCTTAACTTCAATTGTGTAGTTATCATTTTGTTTATACGGATCGATAAATACAAGAATTTTAATTTCAAATTTAGCCTCGATCTGATTTAAGTTATTTCTGTATCTGTTTAAAAGTTCATTTGCGATATTAGGAGATACTTTTAGGAGAAGTGCACTGGATTTATTATTTATTGCTTTCTCTGTTAAAAGTCTAAAAATTGATTCACATATCGAAACAACAGACCTTACCCATATAGTTTTTCCCATCAAGTCATTCAATGCGGGTTTAATTCTTTGTCGGGACATTTCCATTAGACCAAATCTTGATATTTTATCTAACTGTACCCTTGCATGGTCTTGCTTTGTGGACTCATACATCGCTCTTTCTACCTTTTCATTATTTTTCTCATCATCCATATCTATAAAATCAATAACAATTAAACCACCGAGATCACGTAATTTAACTTGTTTTCCAATTTCATGTGCAGATTCAAGATTTGTCTTAAGGGCTGTTTCCTCAATATCTCCACCTTTTGTAGATTTAGCAGAGTTTATATCAATGGATGTTAAAGCCTCACCGGAATCGATTACTAACGATCCCCCAGATGGAAGTTTAACTTCTCTAGAAAAAGCAGATTCAATTTTTGACTCTATTCCATAGCTTGCAAACAGAGGAATGTTATCTTGATACAACTTAATTTTATCTACAAAATCTGGAACAATTTTTTGAGCATATACCTTTGCTGATTCAAAGTCGTCTTCATTATCAACAACAAGTTCACCTATATCTGCTTTGAAGTAATCCCTTATAGTTTTTTGTATTAAGCTTTGATCGGCATAAATAAGTTGATTAGTTTTAGCATCATTTATTGCAGCACTTACTTCGACCCAAAGTTTTTTTAGATACTCCAAATCCCAGTTCAATTGTTCTTTTTCTTTATCAATTCCAGCAGTTCTGATTATGACACTCATATTTTCAGGAACTTTTAGCGAATCCATTAGCTCTTTTACCTTTTCTCTTTCATCGCCATGGATTCGTCTAGAGATACCTCCACCTGAAGGATGATTCACCATCAGTACAACATATCTGCTAGCTAATGATATGTAGGTTGATAAAGCAGCGCCTTTATTTGCTCTCTCTTCCTTTTCAATCTGAACAACAATATCATCGCCTTCTTTGATTTTAAATCTATCTGCACCAGTTTTAGATTGGTCAAAATAATCAGCATTAAGCTCTTTGAAAGGTAAAAATCCATGTCTTGAAGAGCCCATTTCAACGAAAATTGCTTCAAGGCTTGCCTCAATTTTAGTTATTTTTCCTTTGTGAATGCTCCCTTTTTGAAAGGAAGTGCCACCGAATTCTAAGTCAAAATCTATTAACTTTTCACCATCAACTAAAGCACTTCTTTTACCATTGATGGAATTTGTATCTTAATAAGAGATAAGAACTTTTTTAAATCTGAAGTTTTGTAGAATTATTCATTTTATATAAACTTTTTAATCTAATTTTTATTGTTCTTATCATATATATAATTAATTTCTTTCTGCTTACTTTGTATATTTCTTATTTCTGGTAGTAAGCTAGAACATATTCTACAGCATAATGATAAAAATTGAATTTTTAATTATTGATCAAGATAACTCTGGAAGAAGATTAGATAATTTTATTTTTTCTAAATACAAAAAAGTACCTAAATCAAAAATATATAGCTCAATTAGAAAGGCAAAGATCAAGGTAAATGGTAAAAAATCAAAACCAGATTATAAATTGTGTGAAAAAGATAAAATTTCATGTCCTGCTTTTGTTGAGAAGAAAAGCGTCAATGAATCTCCAAATATATCTCGACATTTAGAACTCATAGAAAATTCTATTATTTATGATTCTAAAAATTTTATTGTTATCAATAAACCCCCTAATTTTGCAGTGCATGGTGGTTCTGGCTTAAATTTTGGAGTTATAGAATTGATAAAAAAAATTTATAAATATTCAGATGATTACAAGCTAGCCCATCGTATTGACAAATTTACAAGTGGATGCCTAATTATTGCAAAGAAAATGTCATCATTAAGAGATGTGCATGCACAATTCAGAAATAAACAAGTAAAAAAAGTCTATGAATGTATCGTTCATGGACAATGGCCAAAAAGTAAAACAAAAATTGAATCGAATATAGAGGTAAGAAAATTAAATAATCAAAGATTCTCGGTTGAAAGTGAAGCTGGAAAAACATCACATACAAAATTTAAGTTTATTAAATGCAATGATTTATTTTCACATATTATTGCACTTCCAATTACTGGAAGAACACATCAAATTCGACTTCATTGTAGTAGTGCTGGACACCCAATAGTTGGAGATAATAAATATAAACTTAGTAAATACCAGGAAACTAAATCAAGAATGATGTTGCATGCAAAGGAGATTAACTTTGTTGATGACGGTAGAAAAGTTAAGGTGATTGCAAAAGAAAATTATGAATTTGGTTTAAACAAGCTTACTAATAGCTAATTTATCTGAGTAAGCAGCGTTCCCTCTTACTACATCGATTGAAACAACCATTAAAAAAAAGACGCAGCTCGAAATTACTAATAATGGTATCCGCATAAATTTGAATAATAGCATAAAAGAATGAAAATTATTTTCTTTTCTTTTTAAATTCATCCAAAGATGGGCAATCATAATCCGGCTCCAAAAAATTATTATTTGGAATAAATTTGCCATTTCTAACCATAAAAGATACGTTTGATTTAATAGGCATTTCAAGATTTAATTTTTTGAATGTTTTCTTTAACGACGCGCCAGAAGCAATGGCAGTATTTAAAATTATAAAATTCGCTTTTGCTTTTTCAGATACTTTCTTTTTCATAAGCCATTACATCTTAAAAATTTTATCTTACATCAGTTTATGTAAATGTTATTTATTCTTTTTCTTTTTAGTTATCAATATATAGCCACCGCCAAAAAGTGTTATCAATATAATTATTAAACCTTCATCCATAAAACCTTTAAGTTATGGTAGGGATGAACGGACTTGAACCGTTACGCTTTTCAGCATGCGAGTTTGAGTCGCACGTGTCTACCAATTCCACCACATCCCCATAAATTGCTATCATACATCCTGTGAATCAAGACATCTATAAAAGTGATTATGATTATGAAATTCCAGAAAAGTTAATTGCTAGATATCCTCCTAAAAATAGAACAGATTCAAAACTGCTCTTATGCAAAGATCAAAACTTCTCAATTGAAAATTTTTCTTCAATTTCAAATTTTTTAAAGAAAGATGATCTAATAGTTTTCAATGAAACAAAAGTATTTAAAGCAAGATTAAGGTTGCAAAAAGAAAGTGGAGGGCAAACAGAAATTTTTATTAATAGAATTCTTTCTAAGTTTGAAGCAGAATGTTTAACCAAAGGATTAAACCTTAAAAAAAAATCACAAGTTCTTAAAACAGACACCTTCCCTTTGAAAATAAGTATTGTTAAAGAAAAAGAAGGATTGGTATTAATAAAGTTTAGTCAAAACGTTGAACATCTATGTTCAATATATGGAAAGGTTCCTATCCCACCATATTTGAAGAGAGATGATGATGAATTTGATAACCTTCGATATCAAAGTGTATTTGCAAATGATGTATTTAAAGAATCTGCAGCTGCGCCAACAGCATCTTTACATTTTGATAATGATTTATATGAAAAGATCACAAACGAGTTTTCTACTTGTAAGATTAATTTAGCTGTAGGACTAGGCACATTTAAACCTCTGTCTAATGATGCAATTAATGATTCATCCACATTACATGAGGAAAACTTTTTTATATCCAACGAATCAGCAAAAAAAATTAATTCTCAACTCAAAGAAAAAAAAAGAATCATAGCTATAGGAACCACAACTCTTAGAGCATTAGAATCATCCTGGAATAATGAAACAAATTCAGTTTCACCTGGAAAACAGACAACTACTATTTTTATTAAAGAGGGGTTTAAATTTAATGTAGCTAATGCATTGCTAACTAATTTTCATTTACCACAATCAAGTCTATTGATGTTGGTTTGTGCATTTGCTGGAAAGGAGCTTATATTTTCAGCATATGAATTTGCTATTAAAAATAATTTACGCTTTTTCAGTTATGGAGATGCGATGATAATAGAAAGATGTCCTTTGAATTATTAACTTCATCAGGGTATGCACGTAGAGGCACCCTAATAACCAAAACATCGAAAATACAAACACCTGTATTTATGCCTGTAGGAACTTATGGGACTGTAAAAGGTTTAACTCCAGATCAGTTACATGAAATTGGATTTGAAATAATTCTAGGTAATGCATTTCATCTATTTCAACGACCAGGATTAGAAACAATCAAGAAATTCAACGGATTGCATAAATTTATGGGCTGGAATAAATCAATCTTGACTGATTCTGGTGGATTTCAGATATGGAGTTTGAAGGAGCTAAGAAAAATTTCAGAAGAGGGAGTTGAATTTAAATCACCCCTTGATGGTTCAAAAATATTTATGTCTCCTGAAGACTCAATAAATACTCAGCTTATTTTAAATTCTGATATTGTTATGGCTTTTGATGAATGTACCAATTACCCAAGTTCACTTGATGAAGCGGAAGAATCTATGAATCTAACTCATAGATGGACAAAAAGATCTGTTGACTATTTCAATAAAAATAAAAATGGACATTTGCTTTTCGGCATAGTGCAGGGCGGAATGCATAATGAATTAAGGTTAAAGTCACTTGAATTTATGAATAGTATGAAACTTGATGGAATTGCACTTGGAGGTTTAAGCGTGGGAGAGACTAAAGAAGAAAAGACAAAAGTTCTTAAATTTCTTGCTCCACATCTTCAAATTGATAAACCTCATTATGTAATGGGTGTTGGTACACCAGAGGAGATTGTAGAGGGTGTTAGATATGGAATAGATATGTTTGATTGTGTAATGCCAACTAGAAATGCAAGAAATGGATTTTTATATACAAGTAAAGGAATTTTAAAAATAAGAAATTCTGAACATAAAAACTCTACTAAACCTATAGATGAAAATTGTGACAGTTATACAAATAGAAATTTTTCTCGTGCTTACCTCCATCATTTAGATAAGTGCAATGAAATATTAGCTAGTACTTTGATGAGCATACATAATTTATCTTACTTTCATAAATTAATGTCTGATATAAGAAAGTCTTTAGAAGAAAATAAATTTGAAGAATTTCTTGATTCCTTTTACGATATGAGGAGCTTAAAGAAGCCAAAACTATAGGATAACTAATGAACGAAGCAACAGCACCAACATTCTTTCCATTTTTAATGTTATTGTTCTTTTTTTTATTTGTTTATTTCATGACAATTAGACCGCAACAAAAGAGAAAAAAAGAGCATGATGCATTAGTCGCAGCACTAAAGAAAGGCGATGAAGTAATGACTTCTTCTGGAATTGTAGGAAAAATTGAAAATGTAAAAGATAGATATGTGTTAATAAAACTGGGAGATAATGTAACAATTAATATGCAAAAAGAGTTTATTTCTTCTTTGCTCCCCAAAGGTACTATTAATAATATTGAGACACAGTGAATCGTTTTAAAATTTGGCAAAATTTTTTAATCTCAACTGTGTTAGTTGTTGGGATAATTTTTTCCCTACCAAATTTTTTCCCTACTAATCCTGCCTTACAAGTAGCATCTAGCAACTCTTCAATATTTTTCGACACATCTATTAAAGAAGAAATTGAAAAATTACTAAAAAAAAATAATGTCTTTGTAGATAAGATTGAAAATATAGACAATGCATTACAAATAACTCTCCAATCTGTTAATGATCAGCTTACTGCAAGAAGGCTGATTGCAGACTACTCCAAAGGAGAATTTATAATTGCCTTAAATTCTGTTGCAACCACTCCAAATTGGTTAAAAGATCTGGGTGGTAAGCCCCTAAACTTAGGGTTAGATTTAGCAGGAGGTGTTCATTTTCTTCTGGAGGTTGATACAGAGAGATACTCAACAGAGAGGCTTTCGTCAGAAGGAGCAAGTCTTCTTGAAGAATTCTCAAAAAGAGGAATAAATTCAAACTATAAAAGCTCCAGCGACGAAATAAGGCTTAATTTCACCAGTGCAAATGACGTAACTGAAGCTAAAAATTATTTAGATCAAAATAATTTTTCAGTTAGCGGCTCAAAATATGATTTAATTCAAAACGGAAATTCTATCAATCTAAGGTACACATCAAACTATTTAGCTGAGATAGTCGATTATGCAGTAGATCAGAACTTAGTAGCATTGAGAAATAGGGTTAATGAGCTTGGTGTCTCAGAACCTATAGTTCAGAGAGAGGGAAAAAGCAGAATAGTAGTAGAACTTCCAGGAGTGCAAGATTCTGCTTCTGCTAAGAAAATAATTGGAAAGACTGCTAATTTAGAATTTAGATTAGAAGCAAAATCTAATGCATCTTTTCTGAGAAAAGATAAATTCTTTTATAAAAATCAGCCCTCGAGTTCAGCTTTTCTTGAAAAGAAAATAATTTTATCTGGTGATAGTGTTACCAATGCTCAAAGCAGTTTTGATGAAAACGGCAGGCCCCAAGTAAACATATCTTTAGACATCTCTGGTGGCAGGGCCATGCAAGAAGCAACAAAAGATAACATAGGAAGAAGGTTAGGAGTTTTATTAATAGAAGAAAAAACAAAAACCTTTTTTGATGAAAACAATGAGGTATTGCAAGAATCATATGTAGAAAAATCAATAATTAGTAATGCGACTATACAAGATGTTTTAGGCACTAGTTTTAGAATTACTGGATTATCTAATTCATATGAGGCGAGTGATTTAGCCTTACTTTTACGAGCAGGGGCACTAGCTGCTCCAATGAAATTTGTAGAAGAACAAACAATTGGACCCACACTAGGTCAAGAAAATATAACAAAAGGACTTAATTCAGTAATTATTGGATTTATTCTTGTTTTTATCTTTATGCTGATTAGATATAGGTTATTTGGAATAGCTGCCAATTTTGCATTAATTTTTAATTTAGTATTAATTACTGCGGTAATGTCGCTAATTGGAGCAACTTTGACGCTGCCTGGAATAGCTGGAATTGTACTTACTGTAGGCATGGCAGTTGATGCAAATGTTTTAATCTTTGCAAGAATATCGGAAGAAATACGCTCAAATAGTGAAGTTCAGTTGGCAATAAAAAATGGATTTTCAAAAGCATTTGGAACAATTATGGATGCAAATATTACTACCTTATTAGTAGCCCTTATTCTTTATGCTATAGGGACAGGACCAATAAAAGGATTCGCTATAACTTTAAGCATTGGAATAGTGACATCAATCTTTACTGCAATCTTAGTTACTAGAGGGATAGTTAATATTATGTACGGTTATCGTAAAGTGGAGAGATTAAATATCTAATGAATATTCCTTTTACAAAATTTAATAACTTAGGAATGATTATATCCTCGGTTCTTATTTTAATCTCAGTACTTTCAATGCTATTTAAGGGTCTTACGCTTGGATTAGATTTTACTGGTGGAGTGTCCCTCGAAATTAAGTATGAACAAAAAGCTGATCTTGAAAGAATACGTTCAAGCATTTCTAAAATTGAGAACTCAAATTTTGTTGTTCTTAATTTTGGCAGTGATGACAATGTTTTGATTAAATTTCAAAGTGATGAAGATCTAAATATTAATGCTCAAACTGTTGTAGAACAGCTTAAAAATGATAATTATCTTGGCGAAGTAACAAAAAGTGAAACAATATTTCCCCAGATAGGAGAGGAGCTTAGAGATAAAGGTGGCATAGCAATTCTTGTTGCAATATTAGTTATTCTTGTTTATGTAATATTTAGATTTCAAATAAAATTTGGATATGGTGCAATAGCTGCTCTGGTGCATGATGTGTTGATCATTTTGGGAATATTCTCAATATTCAACTTAGTCTTTGATTTATCAGTGCTTGCAGCATTATTAGCTGTAGTAGGGTACTCTTTGAATGACTCGATAGTTGTATCCGACAGAATAAGAGAAAACTTTGTTGATAAAAATAAACATGGTAGTAGTGACACACTTATAAACCTATCTTTGAATCAAGTATTTTTGAGAACAATAGTTACCTCTTTTACAACACTTCTTGTTTTAGTTGCACTTTTAATTGCTGGAGGAGAGGCTTTAAAAAACTTTAGTCTTGCGCTTGCTATGGGGGTTGTAGTCGGTTCTTATTCGTCTATTTTTATAGTAGTAAAAATCCTTCTTCTTACAAATTTAACTAAAAAAGACATGGAAAAGACTTCAAATGAACCTGAAGAGTCCTATTCAATGGATTGAAATCCAGTTACAACACATTTGGAGAGATCTTTAAAACATTTTGGTGTAGATATTATTATATGGTCTGAATCAAAGTTATCAGGAACACCATCAAAGCTTGTAGTCAAACATCCAGCTGCTTGACCAATAAATAAACCACCAAAACGGTCCCATTTTTCAAGACCATTTCCCCAGAAGCCGTCTAATCGTCCTGCTGCAACGTATACTAAGTCTAAAGATACACAACCTGATTTTCTAATAGATATATTATATTTATTAAGCTCTCCAAAAGTTTTAAGCAATTCGTACTTGTAACTATGCTTTTTGTTGAAATGGCTTGAATTAGAAAGTAATGCATTGCTTAAGCCTTCCTTTTTACTTGCTCTAATTCTTCTATTATTAAGTAAGGCTCCAGTATCTTTACCTGCACAAAAAACTTCATTTCTTACTGGATCAATAATTACGGCACAGACCACTTTTCCTTCACAAACGCATGCAAGGGAAAGAGAATAATGTGGATATTGATGAATAAAATTTCTAGTCCCGTCTAAAGGATCTAAAAGCCAGTATGAATCAGATTTTTCTATTCCATCTGTACCTGATTCTTCACCAAAGAAATTAAATTCAGGATAATATTTTCTTAATGATTCAAAAACTTTTTCTTCAATAAATGGTTCAATATTCGTTGTTATGTCATTTATTCCTTTGTTTATGACTTTTACATTATCAATCCTTTTACTAAAGTGTATTATTTCATTTGCACCATCATATGCAGCCTTTAGTGCTCGATTTAAAATTGGAGGTAATGACATAACAACTATATTATGAGTTTAAGTAATCAAGTCAAAATAATTCTCATAGAAACAACAAGTTCAGGAAATATTGGGTCTACCTTAAGAGCTATGAAAAATATGGGTTTCAGTAACTTATGTTTAATAAACCCAAAAAAAATTAATTTTGAAGAAGTTAAAGCTTTATCGGCAAATGCTGCTGATTTGATTGATAAAATAAAAATTTTTAACTCACTTGATGAAGCGTTAAAAGGGTCTGAGGTAGTTGTTGCAACATCATCAAGACAAAGAAAAGTCCCATGGCCAACAGACCCTTTAAGCGATTTATCTCCAACATTAATCAGTGAAATAAAGAAAAATAAAAAAATTTCTATTTTATTTGGAAGAGAGGATAGGGGACTAACAAATGATGAATTACAAAAAAGTAATATTCACATGACTATAGAAACTGATAAAAAATATCCAGTATTAAATCTAGCTATGTCAGTACAAATTGTCTGTTATAAGCTATTTCTTGATTATCATAAACCTAAAAAAGTTAGTAAGAATGATTATTGGGATGTTCCTATTGCAAAGCATGAACATGTTACCAATCTAATAGATCATTTTTTATCTATTTCTGAAGACCTGGAAGTTTTTAACAAGGGCAATCCTAGACAGATTGAATCAAGAATAAAGAGATTATTTCGAAGGTTAGGGTTAGATGAAATGGAAGTAAATTTTTTAAGAGGATTTTTGGGTGGAATTGAAAAGAAAATTCATAAGAAAAAATAAGACTTTAAAAACTTATTTTTGCTAATATAATTACGAATGTGTCCCCATCGTCTAGAGGCCTAGGACACCGGGTTTTCATCCCGGCAACAGGGGTTCGAATCCCCTTGGGGATGCCATTTTAAAGGCATTTTTCTTTTGGACACTTTTTTGTATTTAATTTAGGATTTAGAGTTGTTAATGAGAATCATTCTCATTAGAATATTTGTAGATGAACGAATTCATAATAGTTTTTAGAGAGTGTTTAGAGGCTTCCTTAATTGTTGGAATCATATATACAATCCTTGCAAAATCTAATTTAAGAGACGCTATACAAAAATTATGGTTAGGTGTTGCAGCTTCGATTGTAGCTAGTCTGGGCGTCGCATATGTAGTTATATCTTTAAAAGATGCATTAGGCAACAATTCCTCAATGGCATTATTTGAAGCTATTTTTATGTATATCACAGCGGGCTTAATCTGGTATGTTGTCTTTTGGCTTTCTAAACATGTAAGCGATCGTAAAGTTCTAGAAGGTCAAACTATGACTGCAGTAAAAATTTCGTCATGGGGTGTCTTTTTTGTTACTTTCTTTGCTATTTTAAGAGAGGGTTTCGAAACAGTTGTATTTTTGATTTCGAGCTTTTCTATTACAGAATCATTCTCTTATGTAGGATTTATTGTTGGTGCAGCTCTAGCAATTTTGCTTGGATATTTAGTTGTTGTACAAGGTAAAAGAATTAACTTAAAAAGATTTTTTCAAGGCACAACTTTGTTATTAGTTTTTCTTGCTTCAGGCATGGTTGCATATGGCACACACGAAGTTGAATCTTATCTTGTTAAATCAAATCAATTAAATAAAGACAATATATCCAGACCATGGGATATTTTAAAACCAAAAACTCAACTAGAGGAGGGCGACTCATCCTCTTTCTACTCATATGATGAAAAGAAAAAACTATACACTCATGTGCTCCATGACAGTGGAAGCATAGGCGTTTTTCTTAAAGGTTTTTTTGGTTATAACTCAAATCCAAACTACATAGAGTTAGTTATGTGGATTATGTCATTGGTATATGGTCTAAACCTTTGGCGAAGGTTTTATTACTGATTTAAATTTTTTCTTATTAAATCTATAAGCTCATTAGCTGTTAATCCTCTTTTCAGTTTTGAATTTGTCGCTGTGTAGGCATGGAGAGATACACCTAATAAACAACTATCAATTCTTTTAGCACCTTGTGCTAAAAAGCTTCCAATTAATCCTGCCAAAATATCCCCTGATCCAGCAAAGGCTAATGAAGAATCGCCATCTTTACAGATATAAATTTTATTACCATCCGTAATAATAGTTTCGTAGCCTTTTAAAACAGTAATAACACTAAATTTATCGCTGATTTTCTGTGCATAATATTCACGTTTATTTGAAATTTCATCTACATTAATTCCTAGCAGTTTTGCTGCCTCTCCCTCATGTGGGGTAATTATTGGCAAACTACTAAACTTTTTTGATTTAACAATCTCAATACAAGCTGCATCTAGAATAAGATTAGTTTCATCATTATAAATAATTTCCAAAATTTCATTGAGTCTGGAGTAATTGGTTGTACCTGGGCCAGCAATAATAGTTATTTTCTTTTCTAAAAACTTTTTTAAATCATCAACTTTCGATAAAACCATATATTCAGGTCTTTTTTCAAGAATATTTTGAACGTTACCGCTTAGGCTAAAGATGTTTATAATTCCAGCGCCTGATTTTAAAGCTGATTCTGCTGATAACATAATTGCTCCTTCAAATCCTGGCTCACCACCAATAAGCAAAATATTTCCAAAATCATACTTATTTGCTGTAAGTGGTTTTTTTGGTATTAATTCTTTTACATCTGTATAATTAAAAAACTTATTCATGCAACTTTATTGTTATTTATAAAGTATAAGAGAGTAGGAAAAAAATATGGAATTAATACAGTTAATAACAGAATACATTGACAGCTTTTTAAGATTCTTTATTAGTGTCAACGATAGTCTAGATAGTGAATCTACTGCATCTCTAATTTCTGTACCTGCAAGCTCAGGTGGTAACTGGTTCTTAGATAATCTTACAGGGTTGTTGTTTGTTGTAATTTTATTTGGCTTGCCAATTTGGATAGTTTTAATTGTTCACTATTTTGAAACTAAAAAGGCAAAATTATTGCATGAGACTCTCCAAATTTCTTTAAAAAGTGGAAAAGAAATTGACGAAAATATTCTTAAGAACCTTCCTGGATATAGAAAAAAAGATGATTCTCCAGGACTTGGATTTGTCTCTATGGGAGTAGGTATTGGATTATTTTTCTTAGGTTGGTTTATATTTTCTCAAATACTAAATGCATTATCTGGAGTTGGAATCCTATTATTTTTTATTGGTTTAGGAACTTTTGCCTCTGTTACTTATTACAAAAAATTCAATCAAGTTGATAATGCTTAGATGCATTCAGATCTAGATATTGTTAAGAAAACTCTTTCAGATGGCAATGAATATTTTGAACCGTTAATTACACGCTATAACAATTACATTTTCTCGATAATGATGAGATTAACATCTGGTAATGTAGATTTTTCAGAAGATTTAACACAATTAAGTTTTTTACGAGCTTTAAAATACCTAAATTCTTATGATCAGAAAAAAAATTTTAAAAACTGGCTAATTTCCATTGCAGTTAATTGTTTTAAATCAGAAATAAAAAAAGAGAGTAAGTATATACTTGATGAGGTAAATGATATTGCAGTTGAGGAAAGTAATACATCAAATGATTTTTATAAAATAATAAAAAATCTTAACGTAAATGAGAGAGTTATACTGACTTTAAAATATGTATATGATCAAAAAAATGAAGAAATTGCATCAACCTTGAAATTAAATATTAATACCATTAAATCTATAACTAAGAGGGCTTTAGATAAATTAAAATGAACAAAATAAAAAAGACATTTTTGAAAGAAAAAGAGAATGATTACAAATTAAGAAATCCTAAAATATTTAGTAAATACGTGATTGTGCTTTCAAAAAATAATCCAAATATTAAATTTACTTTTATAGATATTGTTTTTTTCTTAATAGTGATTTTTTATATTTCATTAAATTATGATTCTTTAATAGCAATGATTGAAACATTTGGAATGCTTTTTTCAACGCCTATATTATTTATAAATGAATTTTTTAATCAGATTTTTACCTTTCTATTGATGCTTTTTTTCTATGGATACTTCAGAAATAAAGGATTGAATAATAAATCAGAAGATTAAGCTAATGAAAACATTTAAGTATGGATACTTCAGAAATAAAGGATTGAATAATAAATCAGAAGATTAAGCTAATGAAAACATTTAAGATATTTCTTTTATTTTTTATCATTTTAGAGATATTTTCTGCTCCTGAAGAAGGTTATGCAAAAAATAAAGATGTAAATATTTTTTATGTAGACTATGGACCTAAAGATGCCCCAGCAGTACTTTTAGTTCAAGGCTTAGGAGGACAATTAACCTTTTGGCCCAAAAGTTTAATAAATCTACTAATAGATAATGGCTTTAGACCTATTGTTTACGACAATAGAGACATAGGCTTATCGACAAGTTTTGAAAAGTTTGGGAAACCAAATTTTATTTGGAATTATGTAAAGTTCTATCTAAGACTTCCTATTAAATCGGTCTATTCATTATCAGATATGGCAGATGATGGCATGGCTGTATTAGATCACCTCGATATAGATAAATCTCATCTCATAGCTCAATCAATGGGAGGTATGATTTCACAAAGAATGGTTTCGACAAACGAAGATAAATTTATTTCCTATGTGCTCATTTCTTCAATGGCTAAAGCTCCAGATGCAAAAACTGCTCCTAAAGGCGAATTAAGATCACTAATTGAAACAAGATCTTTTAAAAATTTATCAATGGATGAAAGGGTAAACAGGTCTTTGAAAATTTATAAGATTCTGGCATCTAAAAATGATCCTTCATTTAATGAAGGTGAATTTAGAAAAGAGGCAGTTAGTAATATAAATAGAAGCCCTAATGATACAGGTTTCTCAAGACAGCTTATTGCTATCTTGGCTGATAAGGATAGATATAATGAGGTCAAAAATATCAATATTCCAACTTTAGTTATTCATGGCAAATTAGATCCACTTATACCTTTTGAAGAGGGTAAAAAGACTGCAGATCTGATTCCAAATAGCATATTTTTGCCTGTTGAAGAAATGTATCATTTAATAGATGAACCAGTTATAAAAGAAATAAGTCAATCATTAGTTGAACATCTAAAAAATAATAACTACTAATTCAACGACTCATAAGAGCCAATAATTCTTAGTTCTTCTGAAAGGTCTTCAAGGATTTCAATAAGTTTAGTAATTTTTTCATCTTCATAAAAACCTTCGAAATCTATAAAAAAAGTATGTAAATAAATATTATTTCTTGATGGTCTTGTTTCAATTCTGGTCATATTTATTTTTAAATCTGAAAAAGGTTTCAGTATTTTCATTAAAGAACCAGGCTGATCCTTTAAATTTATCATTACTGATGTTTTGTTATTTTGACCCTTTTTTTCAAGCGATTTACTTATTACCAGAAACCTTGTCCTGTTATTTTTAGTGTCCTGAATATCACTAGTATGATTAACTAAACCAAATAGACCTGCAGCATATAAATTTGCAATGCAATAAATATTTCTATCATTTTGTGCTAATTTAGCTGCTTCTGCTGTACTTGTAGTAATAATTTTTTCTGCTTCAGGATAATGTTCTCTTATCCAAGTTGAACATTGTCCAAATACTTGTGGATGAGATGCTATTTTTTTTACTTTGTTTGTTACAAGGTTTTTATTCTTTGAACAAAAATTATGTGCAACCTTGAAGATAAACTCTTTTGAGATTTTTAAATCATAGTCAATCAAACAGTTTAATGATGAATTGATAACACCTTGATATGAATTTTCAAATGGAATTACTCCGTAATAGCTATGACTTAATGCAACTTTTTCAAAAATATCCTCAATAGATGGAAGGGGAATAAATTCATTAGACTTGTCAAAAATATTTTTTGATGCCAAATCAGAATTTGTTCCTTCTGGACCCAAGTAGAAAATCTTCATTTCAGGATTGTAAGGTTTTTTAGACGTAAAAAAAACTGAGCAAGCTCAGTTTTTCTTATCGAGAACAGTGGGTGTCAAAAGTGAGATTACCTTCTGCATCCTTGAGTAAGATCTCTTTTACTCTCGGTGGTTAAGTTTACTCTATTGTCGACTGAGCTACCTTAAACTTTCACCCTTCTGGTCTCTTCCTGAGTAACTTTCTAGTTCTAGGTTCTGCAGTTCCTTTTCCTATCTAGTTATCTCTAGGTAAGTTCCAATTTATAACTACAGTGATAGTAATGCAAGAGTATTATGAAAAAAAATATATGTTTTTTTTCTTAGTTCCTGGAATGCTCAATTTTAGTGAATTTCAGAGACCAAAAAAAATTCATTTTTTTTTATTTTTTTTTTGCAATAAATAAAAGTTGTATAAAAAATAATCATGTTGATTGTTTATTGTTCAATATTTTTTTTACACATCAGATTGTTTATTATATCTAAATGAAATATGTACTAATTACTGGAGCAACTGCAGGTATTGGAAAAGAAATTGCCTATAGTTATGCTTCGCGAGGGTATAACTTATTTCTTATTGCTAGGAGAGAAAAAAGACTAATAGACATATCTAAACAAATATCAGATGAATTCAATATCAATGTAAGGCATTTAGTTTCCGACCTTAAGGATAAAAATAGCCCAAAGGAAATTTATGATTTTGCTGATAAGAATTCATTAGATATTGATACATTAGTATTGAATGCTGGATATCAGCACAATAAAAATCTTGAAGAAGTTTCAATTGAGGATGAAGAAGATTGCCTTCGTGTTTTAGGGATCTCAGTCATTATGCAAACAAAATTATTTTTATCTCATTTTCGGAAAAGAGGTGGAGGTAACATAATGGTTGTTTCATCAGTTGCGGCATTTGCACCTCCTTCGGGCGAATTTGCAGTACTATATGGCCCGGTAAAAACCTTTATGAATAGATTTGTTGATTCAATAAATTCATCTCAGGCTAAACATAATATTTTCGCATCTGCTTTATGTCCTGGTTTTACAATTACTGAGTTTCATCAACAGAGTGGTACGCAAGACAGAATGGATAAAGTGCCAGCATTTATGAAAATGTCCGCAAAGGATGTTGCTGAAGCCGGTGTTAACGGAATCCTAAATAAAAAATCTGTAGTTATACCAGGAGTCATTTACAAATTGATAGTAATTCTATTTAAATTTACACCTCTTTGGCTTGTACGGTTTCTTGGAAATAAACTTGCAGGTGGAAGATTTAAAACATGAGACTTTGGAAGTATTTTCTTATTTTTTTATTTCTATCCTCATGTACAAGTAATCAAGATCCTAAGTTTATAGCTAATAATCAACTAATAATTGATACACATATTGATACCCCCTATAGACTATATAATCAACTACAAGAAAAGGGTTCTTATGAAGATATATCGCAAATTACTTCTTTTGATTTTGATTATATAAAAGCATTGGAAGGTGGTCTAAATGTATCTTTTTTTTCAATTTATCTACCAGCTCAAACACAAGTTGACGGTTCAAGCTTTCATCTTGCTAATGAATTGATTGATATGGTAACAACAATTGTTGATAACAATTCTGAACATTTTTTTTTGCTTAATAACTCCGTTTATCTCGCCAACTTACCAGGGCAAAATCTCATAGGGATAGCTCTTGGAATGGAAAACGGAGCACCAATTGAAGGTAATTTAGAAAGAGTTAAATATTTTTTTGATAAAGGTATAAGGTATATCACATTAACTCATTCTAAAAGCAATCACATATCTGATTCTTCTTATGATGAAAATAGACAATGGGGTGGTTTAAGTGCCTTTGGAAAAAAATTAGTCAGTGAGATGAATAATATTGGAATGATCGTAGATATATCCCACGTTTCAGATGAGGCATTTATGCAAGTTTTAGATATTTCAAAAGCACCTGTTATTGCAAGCCATTCATCATTAAGATATTTCACACCTGGTTGGGAAAGAAATGTCTCTGATGAAATGTTAATAGCGCTAGCAGATAATGGTGGTGTACTGCAAATAAATTTTGGTTCAAAATTTATAAATTATGCTGAACAAAACGAAGGTGAATATAACTTCGCAACAGTAAGTCAGACTGTAGACCACTTCGATAGAGCAATAAGCCTTGTCGGCATTGATCATGTAGGAATAGGTTCAGATTTTGATGGAGTGGGTGATACATTGCCAATTGGTTTAAAAGATGCCTCTAGTTATCCAAATCTGATTGAAGAATTTTTAAAGAGAGGGTACTCTCAATCAGATATACAAAAGATTTTAGGTGGAAACACGCTAAGAGTCTGGAGAGAAGTTGAAAATTACGCAAGAAAAAACACATCCGATTAATAGATGGCACCAATCATTAGAAAAGAAAGATTTGAATATTCTTTATGATTTGCTTGCAGATGATTTTCAATTCTATTCTCCTGTAGTTTTTAAACCTAAAGACAAACATATGGGCTTTATTTATTTAATTGCCGCCTCTGAAACATTTCTACATGCAGATGATTTTCATTATGAAAAAGAAATAATTAATGAAAATAGTGCATGTCTTGAATTTAAATGCACTATGGAAGGAAGAGAAGTGAATGGAGTAGATATGTTTGAATGGAACTCAGACAATAAATTCACTGAGATGAAAGTTTTAGTAAGAACAACTGGTGCATTAGATGTGTTGCAAAAAGAAATGGAAAAAAATTTAGGCAGAGTTGAACTCTGGCGATAGATACCTTTAAAAAGTCAATTAAAAAATATAGAATTAAACACGATTATGGCTAAGAAATATGTAAATTTTCGAGTGGGCGGAGTTCCTGAAAGGAAAGATGAAGACTATACAGTCTGGACTAACGACCTGCTGTCTAAACTTATTGCAAGTAAAACTGTTGTTGACCCTTGCAGAAGTACATATGGCCATAGACTTTTAGAAAGTGAAGTTGTTTATGTCGTTATTTCTGGCCGCGGAACAATGGAAATTGTTGAATATACAAATACTGAAGAGGGTCATGGTCATGATCCTTCACATGGCATAATGCATAAAGATGAATATGCTTTAGCTGCTGGTGATGTGATTTTAGCTGAAGAAGGTGATTACGTTAAAGTAATAAATGAAAGTGATCACGATCAGCTTGTTTACCTAAGAATTTTTGATAAAGCTGGTTGGCGTGGCCGTTCGCCTGATATAGATAAAGACCCGCAATCCAAATAATATCACTATGAAAATTAAAGTTTGCGGGATTACCCGAGAAGAAGATATTGCAGAATTATTATTGGCTGGTGTAGATTTTATTGGGTTCAATTTCATTAAAAGCTCTCCTAGATACACAGATATTAATTGGGCAGTAAACATTATTAATAAATATAATATTCAAAAAAAAGCAGTCCCTCTCTGTGAAATTAGCGATTTAAAAACTATTCATCATAAATTAAAGAATCTTGATTTACCTTTTTATCAAATCTATAAGGTACATGATTCATCTAATCAAATTGAAAAATTTAATCTAAATTACTTTCTGCCTACTTCTGCAACAAAACTGAAACAAAACATAGATAACAATTTATTTATTGGTAATAAAGATAAATACTTACTCGATAATTTTGATCATGGTCTTGGTGGTTCCGGCATCAAATTTAATTGGAACGATTTAGCCAACATAAAACTTGATAATTGTATGATAGCAGGCGGTATAGAAATTAAAGATCTTAATGCTCTAAAAAAAATGGGTTGTTGGGGCGTTGATTTAAATTCAAAACTCGAAGATTCACCGGGCATAAAAAATCATGAATTATTAAAAGAATTAGGAGATTTTATTAAAAATGGATAACAGTTACTTTGGAAAATACGGAGGAACATTCATACCTGAAACCCTCTCCTTTGCATTAGAAGAATTAGAGAATTTGTATAGGGAAATTAAAGATGATAGATCCTTTAAAGAGGATCTAAAAAATATATATGCAGATTATGTAGGAAGGCCGTCTCCATTATATTTTGCTGAAACTTTAACAAATAATTTGGGTGGTCCAAAAGTTTGGTTTAAAAGAGAAGACCTTAACCATACTGGAGCACACAAAATAAATAACACAGTTGGACAAGCATTATTGGCAAAAAAATTAGGTAAACAAAGAATTATTGCTGAGACTGGCGCCGGACAGCACGGGGTTGCAACAGCAACTATTTGTGCAAAGTTAAATTTAGATTGTGTCATCTATATGGGCGAAACAGATATAGAGAGACAAGAATTAAATGTTTTTAAAATAAAAACCTTAGGTGCAGAAGTTATCCCTGTGTCATCTGGTACAGCCACATTAAAAGATGCTCTAAATGAATCTATAAGAGATTGGGTTACTAATGTTGATTCAACTCATTATATTATCGGAAGTGTAACTGGACCTCATCCATATCCAACTATAGTTCGAGACTTTAATTCAATAGCAGGTGTTGAGCTTAAAAATCAATTCATAAAAAAAATAAATAAGCTTCCGGATATGATTATTGCATGTGTTGGAGGTGGGTCAAATGCAATGGGTGTTTTTTATCCGTTTATAGAAAATAAAGAGGTACGTTTAGTTGGAGTTGAAGCTGGTGGAAAAAATAATAAAGAAATAGGCAGTGCATCAATAACGGATGGTTCTATTGGAGTATTGCATGGAGCAAAAACAAAAATACTTCAATCATCAACAGGTGAAATTAAAGAAACAACTTCTATCTCTGCTGGTTTAGATTATCCGGGAGTTGGACCAGAACATGCTTATTTAGCAGATATAAAGAGGGCTGAATATGTAAAAATTTACGACAAAGAAGCCTTAGAAGCTTTTTATAAGGTATCAAGATTAGAGGGTATTATACCTGCACTTGAAACAGCTCACTCTCTTGCTTATTTGGAAAAAATAAAAGATTTAGGAAAAACGTTAAACGTTGTAGTAAACATGTCAGGTCGTGGAGATAAAGATTTATATTCGGTGATGAACAATGATAGTTGATGTATTTAAAAACTTTCAAAAAAATAATAAGACTGGGTTTATACCATATCTAGTTGCTGGATATCCTAACAATAAAGTATTTGAAGAAGCGCTTTATCTGCTTGATGATTTAGGTTCAGATATGATTGAAATTGGAATTCCATTCTCCGATCCTATTGCTGAAGGAAAAACTATAGAATATGCCCACCATAAATCGCTAGAGAATGGCTTTAATTATGATGATCTTTTTAAGATTACCAGAAAATTTAAAGATAAATCTAATACTCCCATCATTGCAATGGGTTATACAAACTCATTTATAAATCCCTCTCCAGAAGATTTCTCTAAAAATCTTGCATTAGCAAATTTTGATGGAATATTGGTTGTTGATCTGCCTTATCAGGAAAAAGAGATCCTCGAATGCTATAAAAAAAATAATTTAGAGTTTATTCAGCTTATTGCTCCAACATCTAAAAATAAAACAATAAGTGAGTCTATTAAAAATGATCCCTCATTAATTTATTACATTACTCAAAGAGGTGTTACAGGACTTAATAATATAGATTTCAGTGAGGTAATACTAAAGTTAAAAAATATAAGAACAATTACTGATACCCCAATGATCACCGGATTTGGTATAAGAAAGCCAGAACAAGTTAGAAGATTTAAAGAATATACTGACGGTATTGTTGTCGGTAGCTTTTTAATAGAAAAATTTTTATCTTCAGATCCTCTTAGAGAAATTAGCAGTTCAATAAAGCCCCTAATTGATGAATTAAAAAATGAATAAAGAAGAGTTTGATAAATATGTCTCTGATGGATATACACAAATTCCAGTATATGAAGAATTTGTTGCTGATTTGATAAGTCCTTTATATGTATTTTCAAATTATTTTAATTTAAAAAATACATTTTTATTTGAATCTGCTAAATCTCATGAAGTTAAAGGACGCTATTCTATAATGTCTCTGCAAAGTTTAAAGAGATATAACTTTTTTAATAATGAAGTTGAAATCATTTCAAAAGAAAAAACAGAAAAAAGGAGGGTCCCTGATCCATTCAAATATCTAGACAATTTAATCAATGAATTCAATGCACCAACTATTAAGGGGCTGCCCAATTTTTTAGGTGGTTTAATTGGTTACTTTTCTTATGAATCATTTAATTTTATTGAGCCTAAATTAAATCTTCATTCTCCTGATATACCCTTTATATCAATTTGCCAATGCAATGAAATAATTGTTTTTGATAACTTCAAAGGCACCTTTTACATAATAGTAACAACAGAACAAAAAACTGATGATGGTTATCAAAGTGCTAAGCGCAGGATTAAAGAAATCAAAAGTGCGATTTATAGCCTTCAACCATCAATATCACAAAATATTAATAGAGTTGATAAAGAATTAGTAAGCACAACTAATCCCGATGAAAAAACTTTTAAATCTTACGTAAAAAACATTAAATCACTTATTAATGATGGTGAAATTATGCAAGCTGTTTTATCAAGAGAAGTATCGTTTAAAGGAAATTTTAACCCATTTACTTTATATAGAGCTTTGAGATTAATTAATCCCTCACCTTATATGTTTTATATGAACTTTGGCGATTTAAATTTAATTGGATCCTCACCTGAAATACTTGTTCAAAACTTTCAAGATAAGGTAACTATAAGACCTATAGCTGGTACGCGTAAAAGAGGAATTGATGAATCAGAAGATTTGCAAAATAAAATTGATTTAATTGGTGATGATAAAGAAAAAGCTGAGCATATGATGTTAGTTGATCTAGCAAGAAATGACGTTTCAAAAGTTTCAAATCCTTCTACTGTATCTGTTGATGAGATGATGATTGTTGAAAAGTATTCGCACGTTATGCATATGACATCAAACGTAATAGGGCAAATTAAAGAAAGTGCCACTCCAATCGATTGTCTTAAAGCAGCTCTTCCTGCAGGGACACTGAGTGGTGCACCAAAAATAAGGGCCATGGAAATAATATCTGAACTAGAAAATAGAGCTAGAGGAATTTATGGCGGTTGTGTAGGTTACATCGGATATAACAAATCTCTGGATACTGCAATAATCATAAGAACAGCACTACATAAGAAAGATGAAGTTAAAGTAGGGGTAGGGGCTGGAATTGTTTTTGACTCAGAACCACAAAATGAATGGAATGAAACAGTTGCTAAATTAAATGTTTTCTTGGAGGCATTAAAATACGAATGAAAGTCTGTTTAATTGATAATTACGATTCTTTTACTTATAACGTTGAACATTTACTAAAAACACATGATGTACATGTTGAGGTCATCAGAAATGATCAAATTTCAGTTGATGAGTTGGTTCTAAGTAATTATGATGCATTTGTTTTAGGTCCAGGTCCATCAAATCCATCTAATGCAGGAATATGCAACGATTTAATTAAATATTTTTATAAAGTAAAACCAATTTTAGGTATTTGTTTAGGACATCAATGTATAGGCTACTCATTCAATTCAAAAATTATTAGAGCAAAAAATATCATGCATGGAAAAACATCAATGATCTCTCATAATAAGCAAACCATATTTAAGGGATTAAAAGTGCCATATCATGTGATGCGTTATCATAGCCTTATTATAGATAGCTCCACTTTGCACAAAGATTTTGAAATTATTGCTTCAGTTCAGGAAAATAGTGAAGAGATAATAATGGCAATAAAACACAATAAATATAATTTGTTTGGCGTTCAGTTCCATCCAGAATCAATTTTTTCTGAGCAGGGAAATAAGATAATCGCTAACTTTTTAGAGATAGTGAATGAGCAGTAAATTTAAGACTCTTTTAGACGCACAGGCAGATAACTTCGATGAGTTAAAATTCTACTTTCATCACTTATTAAGTGGAGATTGTGATGATGATGAAATAATTGAATCATTAAATGAAATGAGTGAATACGGAATCAATCAGAAAATCCTAGAACCCTTAACATCTACACTTAAAGATAAATCAAGTCCATTAGAAATTGGAACAAACGATTATATTGATACTTGTGGAACAGGTGGTTCTGGGTTAAATATTTTTAATTGCTCCACATTAAGTGCTTTAGTTGTAGCAACCGCTGGTGGGAAGGTTTTAAAGCATGGAAATAAATCTGTAACGAGTAAATCAGGTAGTGCAGATTTTCTTCAAAGAGCAGGCATTAATTTAGATCACTCCATAGAACTTGCTAAAGAAGCATTTGAAATTTTCAATTTTGCCTTTTTGTTTGCTCCTAGCTTCCATAGTTCATTAAAACATGTGGCTAACGCTAGAAAGCAAATAAACAAAAGAACTGCCTTTAATGTAGCAGGTCCTCTGGCACACCCAGGTAACCCAAAATTTCAGATAATCGGCACATCAGACAAAAAATTAAATGAAGACATTATCAATATTTTAAAAAAAAGGAAGCTTGAAAGAGCTATGGTAGTTACAGCTGAAGATGGTGTAGATGAAATATCTATATGCAGTAAAACTTACGTCCATGAGTTAAAAAACGATGAAATTAATCAATTTGTCTTAGATCCTGAAGAATTTAATATGCAATTAGCTATTCTTAATGACATTCAAGTAAATACAATTGAGGAAGCCTATGTATATGGGCTTGATATCTTAAATGGTAAAAGAGGAAGTGGGTTTAATATGGTTGCATTAAATGCAGGTGCAGCTTTATATACGCTAGGAATCAATAATAATCTTTCAGATGGAATAAATAATGCGATTAATGTTTTACATTCAGGAAAAGCATTATTACTTCTAAATAAATACGCAAAGTTCACTAATCAATAAAATGTCAGTATTAAAACAAATTTTTGAAAAAAAAATTACATCTATTGAAAAGAGAAAAAAACTTAAATCAATTGATCAATTAGAAAATGAAATTGCAAATAATCTGATACCTTCTCATAACTTTTTTGATGTTTTAAATCACAATAATGATCAAATAAAGATTATTGCTGAATGTAAGAAAAGTTCTCCATCAGCTGGTTTAATAGTTGATAGTTATGATCCTATAGCTATATGTAGTAAGTACAAGACTAAAGGTTACAAGAATTTATCAATTCTAACAGAGGAGAAATATTTTCAGGGATCAAATGAAGATCTAACTAAAGTTAAGAGAGAACTTAATATGCCAATACTTCAAAAAGATTTTATTTATGATGAATGGCAAATATTTGAAGCAAAATCATGCGGAGCAGATTGCATTCTTTTAATTTCTGAATATTTAAATTTTGAGCAACTTCAATCTCTTGTTAAAACTGCAGAAAGTCTTGAAATAAGTGTGTTAGTTGAGTTTCATAGATTAGAGGAGTTGGAAAAAATAATTAATTTGAATATAAAAAATATAGGAATTAATAATAGGAACTTAATATCTTTGGAAACAAATGTTTTACATTGTTTAGATGTATACGAAAAAAACAAAAGTATATTAAAGGACTATAATATTATTGCTGAATCAGGTTTTTCATCAAATGATGATATAAATAAATACCTTGATTACGGTATTGAGAGATTTTTAATAGGTGAGCATTTACTGAAGGAGTCATTTTGAAAAGATTTATATTTTTCGTTTATTTACTGGTTAATGTAGTTTCGAGCTCTGAACTTTATTTCATTGAGCCTAAAGATGGACAAGTTGTTGAAAAAACCTTTGTAGTTAAGTTTGGTTTAAAGGATTTTGGCGTTGCTCCTGCAGGATACGATATTAACAATACGGGCCATCATCATCTTCTTATTGATGTAGAGCTGCCTGATCTTAATAAACCTATTCCAGCTGATGCAAATCATCTTCATTTTGGAGGAGGGCAAACTGAAGCTTTGCTTACATTGAGTCCAGGAGAACATAAGTTAAGGCTCTTGATGGGGAACTATCTGCACATTCCCCATGAAAAACCTTTAATATCCAAAGAAATAACTATTATCGTCAAGAATTAGTTATAAGTACTTCCACCCTGACCGGCATCAACAATATTAATTACTGCATCATTAGCCATATTTGGATGAACTGTGCAGTAATAATATAGTGTGTCTGGTGTTTCAGAATCGATTATTAATTCCAAAATGGTATTTGGTCCCATATTAGTATCATATGTTCTACCAGCTTCTCTTGTAACATAGTTATCTCTGGTGTAAGTAGTTCCACCGCCATGTGTGCCATCTTTTGTTGTAGATATTCTAAACGGGTGGGTACTATTTGTAGAATCACCAAGGTCAAATCTATAAGTTTTTCCTCTCTCTAATGTTAAGCTTGGTGCCAACATTCCATCTATATAATACTTATCTGGAGAGCTTGTAGAAGTGACTTTAAAAGTTGTTTCCTTCACAGGCTTTCCATCTAAACCAACAGCAGATACTAGGTTTGATGCATCATGTCCTAAATAGTCTGATGATGTCACATCCATGTTGTATTGATATAGCTGATGATCATTAGAAGTTACATGATTGTTATTTTTGCTGAAAGTAGCTGTAATTCCAGAAGCAACACTAAAAGAACTTGTATCTTTTGTTGTAGAAAATTCATAACCATCAGTCCAAGTGGTGCTGTTTTTAATGCCTGGTGAGTCAAAGAAATATACATAAACGGTACGAGTATCAGCAGAAGCAGATTCTGTAGTATTACCGGACATTTGAATAATCTCTGTATTGCCACCGGTTGTTAAGTTTGCATTTATGCTTGTTACCGCAACATCTGGTGCCGGAGCCGGTGCCGGTGTTGGTGCCGGTGTTGGTGCAGGTGTTGGTGCAGGTGTTGGTGCAGGTGTTGGTGCAGGTGTAGGTGCAGGTGTTGGAGAGGGACCATAGCCTCCGCCATCACTCATTCCGCCGCCTCCGCCGCCTCCGCCGCCTCCGCAAGCAGCAAGAAGTACAATAGATAACGCAGTAAATGTATTTTTTATTAGTTTAGACATCTTCTAGATATAAACATAAATTTACATTAATCAATAAATTAATATTTATTTGTTTCATTATTGTTACTTTTTGGAATCTAACTTTGTTTTATCAGTTTCATCTTTGTGCTTTTTCAGATATCTCATAAATGGAGTTCCGCCCGTTCCTCTTACAACTGAACCACCTGAACCAAATAGTGTTTCTTTAGTATTTTGCTTGTGTATATAGTCAGCTGCATACTGCAAATGTTGTGCTCTAAATGCGCTTATTTCAACTAGTGAATCATTATAAAGATCTTCGAGCTTTTTATCGTCTTTTATAAAGCTTTTTAGTTCACTGTTTTTCTCAACGTACTCAATTAGTTGTCTGTGTGCTGGTGGCATGTATCCACGCATCTCATCAAGATAATCACGCAATTCATCCTTTTCATGAGAGACATTAAATAATGCGTCCATAGTTGGAACTATCGAGCTTTGTGCACCAGTCTCACCTCTATAAAATTGTGGTTTGTTTTCAAAACAACCCTCGTATATCACTCCATTCTTTAAATCAGGATTATTTTTCCAGCCAAAAATATAAGGCCTTACTCTGTGATAATAGATATAGGGATCACATTTTTCAGGCATTTTTCTAAAGATGTGATTTATCTCAATGAAGGAATTTTTTAGCTGATTAAGGTTTTCATAAATTTCTTTTTTAGAAACGTTATCTTCTTGAAATAATTTTGAAATTTGAGTTGCTGATTTAATTGCACCTTTTGCAGCATGCTCAATGCAAACATGAATAGTTACAAACCAATCTTCATCAATTCCACCTAGAAAATTATGTATAAGAGCAACATTTTCCAAAGAAATTGGTTCATCCTTATTAATTTTAAACCAGTTATCTAGACAATAACTTGCATAGCTAAGTACAGCTGGACGACCAAGCTTATGAGAAATCTCGACCCAAGGTTTAGCCAATGATGCTGGAAGTTTAGAAAGGGGAGATGAGCCTCCGTATATATAAGCATGACCAATAAAAGAAAATTGAACATTAAGAAGCCTTAATTCTCTCTCATTCAATTCATTAAATTTTATCAAAAGTGACTCTTCGGACAATTTATCAATGGCAGGACGAATCTGATTAGTCAGCATTAACTTAGGTAGATTTGATGAAATGTTATGAACTAATTTTATTTTTTCACAATTAGTAACTATTTTCTTAAGTGGTTCAACATCTGATATAAAACTACTTACATCTGAGAGATCAAAATCTATATTAGATTTCATCAAATAACTATATCAGATATTTTTAATAAAAATCCTTGCAAACTATTTTATTGAACATATACTAAACAAGAATCATTCTCATTTACATTTTGAGAATCATTCACAATAAGGAATATTATGAAAGATTTAATTAAAATTCTATTTTTATTGCTTGCTACATCAATAGTGGCGCAATCCGATTCTGTTGATGAAGTAGAGGAAATTGTTGTTAAAGGTAATGTTCTTTATTCTGATCAGGTAAACGCATTAAAAACACCTGTACCTGTTATTAATGTTCCTCAAACAGTAACAATTGTTACAGATGAAGACATTCGTAAACAGGGTTTTAGACAAATTGGAGATATCGTTAGATATACTCCTGGAGTAAATACTTCACAGGGAGAAGGGCACAGAGATGCTGTTGTTTTTCGTGGGGTAAGATCAACTGCTGACTTTTATCTAGACGGTATGAGAGATGATGTTCAATATTATCGTTCTTTGTATAACCTTGAACAAGTAGAAATACTTAGAGGCCCTAATGCACTTTTATTCGGAAGAGGTGGAACAGGTGGAATTATCAACAGAGTAACAAAAAAAGCAACTGTTGGAGAAGTTTTCGGTTCAGTAGATGCAGGCTTTGATTCATTTGGGGCATTTGATGTTGCTGGCGACTACAACATGGCAACAGGCAATAATTCTGCACTGAGAATTAATTTTCACACCGATGATTTAGCTAATCACAGAGATTTTTATTATGGCGAAAGAGTTGGTTTTAACCCAACCCTTAAAGTTCTAGTAAGTGATGCAACAACACTAGATCTATCTTATGAGTATGCAGATCATGAAAGATTTATTGATAGAGGGATACCTACTGCTGATGGTGAGCCTGTTGAAAGATTCGAAAAAATTGTTTTTGGTGATGAAGATCAAAATTTACAAACATTAACAGCAAATATTATGAGAGCAAATGTAAGTCACATGCTTTCTGACACTAGTAAAATAAATATTTCTGTATTGTCTAGTGATTATGAAAAGATGTATCAAAACCTTTATGCTGCTGCATATGATGCTGAAACAAATGTTGTAACTATGGATGGTTACTACGACCCAACTGAAAGAGAAAACTTCATGATGTCTGCAAATCTAGTAAGCGAATTAGATTTTGGTGGAATGAAGCATACACTTTTAGTAGGCACAGAAGTAATTGATACACAAAATAAAAATACTAGATATGACAGTTACTGGATAACTAGCGGGTCAGATAAAGAGAGCTTTATAGTGACTAGACCTCTTGATTTTTCAGTTACTAATTTAGGCGTTGCTACAGCATTTGATTTTGCAACAAAGTTAAAGAGTAGAACTGAGTCAGATATTGCTGTTTCATCTTTCTATGTACAAGATCAAATAGAAGTAAGTGACAAAGTGCTTTTAATGCTGGGTGGACGTATGGATACATTTGATATTACTGTTGATGATCTAAAGGCAGGCTCATCTCAATCAAGAGAGGACAAAGAATTCTCTCCAAGAGCTGGTATAGTATTTAAGCCTAGAAACAAAGTATCTATTTACTATAGCATGAGTCAAAGCTTCTTACCGAGATCAGGTGAGCAATATAAAAAACTTACAGCAAGTGCAGCTGCTTTAGATCCAGACGTTTTTGAAAATACTGAATTTGGTATGAAATGGGCAATTTCACAAGATTTAAGTTTTACAGTAAGTATGTTTGATAGTGAACAAACAATTGCAACAAGAACATCTGACGGTGAATCTGCTGAGATAGTTGGTCTACAAGTTGATGGAGTTGAACTTGAGCTTAAAGGACAGGTAAATGACAACCTAAATATTGCAGTGGCTTACGCACAAATGGATGGTGAGACAAGTACTGGTGGTGAACCAAGAGAAATTCCAAAAAATACGTTATCAGTATTTGCTCAATACAGGGTTAATGATAAGTTTGGTTGGGCGCTTGGATTCACTGATCAAGGTAAATCATACATAAGTAACAATAATACCAGCAGATACTTACCAGAGTATACAAGAGTTGATTTTGGTGCTTATTATGATGTTTCATCAGATTTAACTTTACAAGTGAATGTTGAAAATGTGAAAGATGAACTTTATTTCCCACACTCACACAGTTCTCATCAAGCGTCTGTTGGAGAGCCACAGAATGCGAGACTATCACTTAGGTATACTTTTTAGAGTTTGATAGTGGATGGCAAGCTGAGGTCAGTGGACACAATGAATCATATTCCACCCTTGCATAATATGATCAATACAATGTACCAGTCATGCTTGCCTACACTCTCAGAATTAGTCTTTCATGAAGTGAAAGTCGCTTTCTGATCCCTTATATTACATTCCTGAAAGAGCTTTCAATGCTTCGCCCCTCGCTAACCTGAGGGGTTTTTTTTCTTTAAAAAAATTGTAGACTTCATTTATGAAATTAACTTTTCCGCCTGTGATAACTCTTGGATGTTTGATCATTCAAGTTTTATTATTCAATTTGTTACCATTATCTGTTGATCTCAGCCTTCTATTTGGTTTTCTGTTACTAGTTGGATCAATTGGTTGTATCGCTTTAGCAGCAAGAGAGCTTTTCAAAAACGAAACAACAATAATTCCTGATGGTCAGCCTGAAAAATTAGTTACTACTGGTCCTTTTTCATTCTCAAGAAATCCTATTTATCTTGGAATGGCTGGAATATTAATTTCATCAGCTTGTTTTATGCAGTCATTATCAGCATTAGTAATACCAGTAATATTTGTATTAATCATACATAAAACTTGGATTCCTCATGAAGAAGTCAAATTAAAAGAGAAATTTGGTAAAGACTGGGAAAATTATGCTGCATCAACTAGCCGCTGGTTAGGATAAAATTTTATCGAGATATTTTTTCCATTCTACGAAACTATTCTCTAAATAATCATTTTCACTGTTTATGGGTTTTACTACATCTCTTTTTTGGTCAAGAATTACTTTTTTATCCATAACATCTTTAGAAATACCAGCTAATGCAGCGACGCCAAATGCAGTAGACTCTTTATTATCAGGAACATTTACATTTTTATTTAGAAGAGTAGCTAATTGCTGAACAAATTTCTTATTTTCCACCATTCCTCCATCAACATTTAAGATATTTATCTTAATTCCAGATTTTTCAAAACAATTAAGTATTTCTTTTGATTGAAATGAAATTGATTTGAACGCTGCATTAATTAAATCTTCCTTGCTGCTGTCTCTAGTTATTCCATAAAAAGAGGCTCTTATTTCTGAATTCCAGTATGGTGCACCAAGTCCGGTAAAAGCTGGTATAAATATGACTCCATTACTATTACCATTTGTTCTTAGAAATTTCTCTGATTCAGGACTTTTGTCAAAAAAATCAAGGTTATCTCTCAAGTATTGTACTACTGTGCCTGCAGAGTAAATACTTCCTTCCATTGCATAAAATACATCTCCACCAAAACTAAAACCTACTGTAGTAAGCAATTTCTCTTGTGATAGAACGGGTTTTTTGCCGATATTAGACATTAAGAAACACCCTGTTCCATAAGTACTTTTTGAGTCTCCCTCTTCAAAACATCCTTGACCAAATAATGCAGCTTGCTGATCTCCAAGTACACTATGAATTTCAGCATTATTAATTTTCTCAATACGGCCAAAAGAAGAATCTGACATGACAACTTCTGGAAGAAGTGATTTATCTATTCCAAAAATATCTAATAACTCTGCATCCCAAGAAAGAGTATTTATATTAAATAGCATTGTTCTTGACGCATTAGTAATATCTGTTTTAAAAATTTTCCCCTCAGATAGTTTGTACATCAAATATGTATCGACAGTGCCAAAACATAGTTCACCATTAGCAGCTTTTTCTTTTGCTCCACTAACGTTCTCAAGAATCCATTTAATTTTTGTTGCTGAAAAATATGGATCTAAGATAAGTCCAGTTTTGTCTTGTATGTTCTTTTCAAGATTACCTGTTCTTATGCTTTCGCAATATTGCGATGTTCTCCTGTCCTGCCATACAATCGCGTTATAAATCGGATTACCAGATTGTTTTTCCCATACAATAGTAGTCTCTCTTTGATTTGTAATTGATATCAATTCAATATCATCTTTATTAATATCATTTAAGGACTTTATAACCGAATCCATTAATATTTGTGGATCTATCTCTACCCAACCATCTTCAGGGTAAATTAATGGATATTCATGTTGACTAGATTCAATTGTGCCCCCATAAATATCATATGTAATTGATCTTGAACTAGTTGTTCCCTGGTCGATTGTAAGTATTTTATAATTCATATATGAGTAAAAATAACATTCTAACTTTAATCATTACACTAATCATTACTTCAAGTTGCGCTAGTACAGAATTAAATAACGAGAAATCAGAGAGAGAAGTGCAGAGAGATAAAAAATTAAATGAACTTGAACAGATATGCGATTATGTAACTATCGATATTTATCAAGGTGAAGAGCTATTCATCTGCCATAGATCTGCTTCGAGAATGCCAAAGAAAAATCCAGTTCCTGATCCAAATGTCGAAATTATCAATGAAAAGGAAATTATTGAGAAACCTGGAGATTTTTAATGTATAAAATTTATTCCACAAAATCTTGTGGATACTGTGAAAGAGCAAAATCATTGCTTGCAGCAAATAACCTTCCTTTCGAAGAAGTATATGTTGATGAATCAGCTGAGAATTTTAATGAAATGAAAAATGTTGCGCCAAACATGAAGACTGTTCCTGTAATTACCCTGAATGGCTTGCTTGTGGGAGGTTTTTACGAGCTTAAAGAAAAAGTAGATGCCTAATTTAGTCGTTTACGACACTGAAACAACTACTAACATGAGTGGCCCTGAAAAAGACTTTAATCAGGTCATTCAAATTGCCTCAATACTTTACGATCAAGATTTAAATAAAAAGGATTCATTTAACTTTTCGTGCTCTCCATTACCATGGTCATTATTTTCTCCTGGTGCCTTACTTACAAATAAAAAAATCGATGCATTCGATAATGAAATTACACATTATCAGTTAATAAAATCTACATGGGAAAAATGGAAATCATGGACAGATTTTTCAGATAGTATATTCATCTCATACAACGGCGATATGTTTGACGAGGAAGTAATGCGTCGACAATTTTTTTGGAACTTAATTGATCCGTATTTTACAAGCAGAGAGCCAAGATCACGACTTGATGTGCTGCCAAAACTTTTTCCCCTAGCAATATTTTATAAGAATGATTTCGACTTACCTTATGTAGATAAAAAGGTCAGTTTTAAACTTGAGAATATTGCAAAAAGCTATGGTATCGACACTACAGATGCGCATGATGCTTATGCAGATTGCATATTTTTATATGAATTGATTAAACAAATAAAAAAAAATGTGCCAAATTATTTTGAAGAAATAATCTCAACAACAAACAAAATAAAGAAAATTGAACATCTAGCAAGAAATGAAATTCATTTTGACTGCACTAGATATGGTAATAATAATCCTGTTTATGTTTTCAGTTCTGCAAATATTTCTAATCAGTTGCTAGTAAGCTTCAATTTAAATTTTGATCCTCATGATTATTTTGACTTATCTTATTCAGAGCTTGAGCACTTAATTAATTCACCAAAAACATCGCCATTTAAAAAAATAAATGTTTCAAGGTCTAACTCTTTAATATCATTAGAAACTTTGAATAAAGACAATGTGAAAATAGAAAATCTTGATTTTTATAGAAAAAATAGAGACATAATTAAAGAAAATAAAAATTTCTTAGATAAGGTTCTAGATATTTTCATTAATAGAACATTTGAAAGTAAGCCTACGAATATCCCTGAACAAAGTCTTTACAGTGGCGGCTTTTTAACTAAAAAAGAAATTGATATTTTTAATAAATTTCATGACGAATCTAATTTAGATGAAAAAATTAAGATTATTAACTCACTTGATGACGATAGACATATACAATTTGCTAAACGTATATGTGCACAAGAATTTCCAGATACTGCACCCCAAGATTACTTAATTCATTGTAGGAATTTAGTTATAGAGCGATTTAACGAAAAAGGTCCTTGGCCAGATGCAGATAAATATTTGAGTGATGCTAATAAATTATTGGAAGATATTTCGAACGATGAAGAAAAAAAGCTTGTTAATGCATCAATTGATCAAATAAACAAAAATCGTATTAATTAACTTTTTTCTTATATACTTACTTTCATTAAATTTCACAGTTTGAAAATGGCCAGATTTATTGTTCTTATACTATTTTCATTAAATTTGTATTCACAAATAAAACTTGATGGAAAGGTTGATGCTGCAGAGTGGCAAAATTCTGAAAAATACACCTTAGATTACGAAATTGAGCCTAGTTATAACGGTCCCGCCGAACATAAGACAGAAGCATTTGTAAAGCATGATGATTCCTACTTATACGTTGCATTTAAGGCTTATGGAAATAAGGATTATATAAGGGCTCAGGTAAGATCAAGAGATAGTGTTAGATGGTCAAATGATATAACAATTGTAGGTATTGATACTTATGGAGACGGTAGATATTACATTGGATTTGGAGTAAATCCTCTTGGAAGCATCCATGATTTTAAGAGAATAGGAAATGGTGAACCTGATAGTTCATATAATGTTGAATTTGAAGGTGAGGGTAGACTGACAGAGTTTGGTTACGAAGTTGAAATGAAAATACCTTTTTCATCACTCATATTTCCAGAAGTAGAGAAGCAGGAATGGAAATTAATGTTTTTTAGAAAACTATATAATCGTGCTCAAGAATCTAGATATTTGTCACATCCTGTAATTGCAGGCGCTGGTTGTTCAATTTGCCAGTCTAATATTACTTATAATTTATTTGATATAAAGAAAAAGCAAAAAAGACGTTTAATACCATCTTTCACAGCAAATTCCTTATCAAATCGAGATAGTGATGGCAATTTAAAGTCTGAACCTATAAATTCTGAAGTTTCTCTTGGCGGTGACTTTGAGATTTTTGGAAGTAATTTTGAATTTACATTGAATCCAGACTTTTCACAAATTGAAGCAGATGAGACAAAAATAGATATTAATCAAACTACAGCTTTACAGTTTGAAGAAAGAAGAATTTTCTTTAATGAGGGTAAAGATTATTTAAGTTCAAGACTTGACGCAGTTTATACAAGAGCTATTAATGATCCAGAATATGCAATTAAATTTTTTAATAGAGGAGAGAAGCACAGCTATTTTTTTCTTGATGCAAAAGATAGAAATACTCCGCTAATAGTACCAGGTGAACAAAGATCTTATAGTGCGTTGCTAGGAGAGAGTAATTCAAATATTTTTAGTTATAACTACAACCTCGGAAAAGGTCAAAATTTAGGCTTTCTTGCAACAAGCAGAACTTATGAGGAGGGTGGTTTTGGGCGTCTATATTCAGCTAAGGGAAAGTTTTTATTATCAGATAAATATTCTACCTATTTTGAAATAGCTCAAAGCTCAACGGAAGAGCCGATAAGTGATTTAATTACTACAACAAATGAATCAGATAAATATAACTATCTATTAGATGGAGAAAGTTTTGATGGAACAGCTGCTCAGTTTAATTTAAATAGAAATACTGAAAAATGGGAAACTAAATATAGGTTTGAAACTAAGTCACCTGAATTTAGAACAGATTTAGGTTTTACAACAGAAAATAATTGGTTAGCGCATGAATTAAGCCAAAGTTATCAATATCGATCAAATAATTTTATTCGTAAGGCTAACATGGGTGGCTCAATAAGCCTTTTAACAAACTATGATAACAACATCTTAGACCAAGAAGCAGAGCTTTTTTTTAATGCAGATTTTTCAAATCAAATTAATCTTGATCTAGGTATAGAGAGATCGAATAAGGCAACATTTGAAGGTTTTGCTTTCCATAATATAGACAGTTTTAGAACAGGGGTAAGGTACAATCCAAGTGGTAAATTCTTTATTAGATTTAATTATGACTATGGGGATGCTATTGCAAGAAATATATCGACACCAGAATTAGGTAAAAGAACAAACTATACAATCGGTGGATTCTATCAAGTTAATGACAGAATACGTATTAGATACAATTACAGATATAACAAGCTTGAAAATACATTAACAAATGAAAATTATTTTGCTGGTTATTTAACAACAATAAGAGGCCTTTACCAGTTTGATAAAAACTCATTTATCAGAGTTGTTCAAGAATATAACGATTTTAATGATAATGGTTACACACAACTTTTATTTCAATGGCAGCCAAATTCCGCAACAATTTTCTATTTTGGTGGAACATTTAATCAAGAAGATATTGAAGGAACATGGGAGATTGAAAGCTCTCAGATATATATGAAATTTCAGTATTTATTTAATTTTGATTAAAATTACAACTTAATGATCGAAGCAAAAAATCTAACAAAAATCTTTAAAGTACCTACTGAAGAAAAGTCTATATTTGGAGCAAAAAAAATTGATAGTGCAGCAGTAGATGACCTTAGTTTTTCATTGAAAAAGGGAGAGGTATTAAGTTTATTAGGCCCGAACGGATGTGGTAAAACAACTACTTTAAGAATGCTAGCTGGTATGTTAGAGCCATCAAAAGGAACAGCTTTTATAGATGATATTGATGTCAGAGAAGATAAGCAAAAAATCAAATCAAAAATTGGGTTTATGACAAATAATACATCACTATATGATCGTTTAAACGTTGTTGAAACGATAAAATTTTTTGCTGAGTTAAATCAAATTCCAGAGAATATATACAAACCTAGAGCTGAAGACTTATTCGATCAACTAGATATGAAAAAATATCTTTTAAAGCGAGTTTCTGATTTAAGTACAGGTATGAAGCAAAAAACCTCAATTGTAAGGACACTAATTCATGATCCAGATTTAATTGTTTTAGATGAACCAACCACTGGAGTAGATGTTACAGGTCAATCAATAATTTTAGACCTTATAAAAAATATAAAAGCCAAAGGAAAAACACTTATATTCTCAACACATCAATTGGGTGAGGTTAAAGATATTGCAGACAAAATTGTTGTGATCAAATCAGGAAAAAAAGTATTTGATGGTGATAACGATTCCTTTCAAAAAATTAATCCTAATAAAAACTTTAATGAGATATTTTCGGAGTTAGTCGATGAGTAAATGGCGAGTATTACTAAATAAAGAGATTCTGCATTTATTTCGTGATACAAAAACAATATTACAAACTGTTATTATTCCAACCTTTATCACCCCTTTGCTTATCGGAGCGATATTTTGGTATATCTCATCAATTGCCCAAGAAGAGAGTATAAAAACCTATAAAGTCTCAGTTTTTGGTGATTCTGAACTAATTAATACCTTAGATGAATCTGAACGTTTAAATATTTTTAAAAAAAGTAGTGTTATAGACGTCATTAATGATGTTGAAACTGAAATAACTGATGTAGGACTTTCTATAAGTAGTAATTTTGATGGCAATTTGAATAATAAATTAAGTGGCGAAATCACAATATATTCTAAAAACTTAGATACTTTTTCCCAAGCAAAAAACGTAATCGAATCTTCTATTAGGACTTATGAAAATCAAATAAGAGAAGATAGACTTACAGAGCTTAATTTAGATGAAGATTTTATTGACCCTATAAAAGTAATTGAAGAGGACCTTACTACTGAAGAAGAGTTTGCCGGTACTTTTGTTGGCGCCTTTGTTGCATTTATGTTCATTGCATATATTTTGACAGGTTCAATGTACCCAGCAATTGATCTTGGTGCTGGTGAGAAAGAGCGCGGTACTATGGAAACACTTGTTTCGACAAACATATCTACTGTAGAAATTATTATTGGAAAAATGTTTTCAATTACTCTTTCAGCTGTAATTACTGCAATATTTTCAACGCTTGGATTTATCATTCCGCTCATACTAATTTATTTATTTTATGCCGACTCAATTCCTCAATACGCTTTTGATGTGATAGCGGCTATTGTGAATCCTGTTGCTATATTGGGAATTTTCGTTCTAATTATCCCTTTAAGTATTTTTATGGGTTCTTTGCTGCTAGCAATTTCAATTTATGCAAAAAATACTAAAGAAGCATCGTTATTAATGGGAAATATTGTTCTTGTTTTCTTTGCACCTGCTTATGTACCTCTAATCAATCCTGGTATGGATTTAGATTTAGTAGGATCACTCATACCATGTTTTAATTTAGCACTACATACAAATGCCTTGATTTCAGGGAGCGTTGATTGGTTTTTATATGCATGTTCCTTGGGTTCAACTGTTATTTATTGTTTGATAGCTGTTTATATAACCTACATTATGTTTGATGATGAAAAGGTTATATTTAGATCTTAATGATAGTAATTAACACACCAGTCTCGCCTTATCTACAAAATGCTCCAATTGTCTACTGTGATAAAACAAAAAAATCAATTTTTGTAGATCCTGGAGATGAAGCTGAAAAATTAATTAGTGTTAGTGAAGAACATAATCTCAAACCAGAATTTATTTTAATAACACATGGCCACATTGATCATGCAGGTGCAGCTGTTGAATTAGCTCATAAATATAATCTTAAAATTATTGGCCCACATAAGGATGATAAATTCTTACTTGATACTTTAGAGGTTCAGGGCCAGATGTATGGTGTAAAAGCTAAAAATTTTATTCCTGACCGTTGGTTAACACATAATGACTCCATAGAATTTGCAGACTTTAAATTACAAATATTGCATTGTCCTGGTCATTCTCCAGGGCATATAGTTGCTATTAATCATGAATCTAAACAAATTATTGGTGGTGATATTCTATTTAATGGTTCAATTGGAAGATCAGACCTGCCTATGGGCAATCATCAAGATTTAATCAAATCAATAAAAGAACATTTTTTAACTTTAGATGATGACTATGATGTTTATTGTGGACATGGACCTAATACAACAATAGGTCATGAGCGTTTAACTAATCCCTTTCTTACAAATGCTTAATATTGAATCAGTAAATTTAATGCAATTAACAATTGATTTAGCAAAAAAGAATCTAGCTAAAAATAAAATTCCAGTTGCAGCAATCATTGTAGACGGACAAACAAACGAAATTATAGCTAAAGCAACCAATGATAATAGTCCTATTGGTCATGCAGAGTTAAAAGCAATAAAAAAAGCACTAAAAAAATTAAATACAAATAGGCTGGATGGGTGTGAGATGTATGTTAACTTAGAACCATGTCCAATGTGTGCAGTCGCAATTTCAAAAGTCCACTTAAGTAAAATTTATTTTGGGGCAGAAGATGAGAAGGGCGGAGGTGTTATAAATGGTCCAAAGATATTTAGTTTACCCAATTATAGAAGTCCCGAAATAATTTCACATTGTTTAGCAGAGCAATCGTCAGAACTATTAAAAAAATTCTTTTTAAATAAAAGAAAAACCAAAGAAGCTATATAATTGATTAATGTCTGACTTAGACCTAATACTCAAATCAGGAACAGTATTTTTAAGAAACGAAAGAATTGAAACTGATGTAGGTGTAAAAAATGGAAAAATTGTTTCATTTGGCAGTTTAGATAATGCTGAAGAAGTTATTGACTGTAAAAATCTTTTTGTCTTTCCCGGTCTTATTGATACTCAGTGTCATTTTAGAGAGCCTGGTGGTGAGCATAAAGAAACACTTGAAACAGGGACTAAATCCGCAGCACTAGGTGGAATAGTAGGTATTTTTGAAATGCCAAATACTAATCCTCTCACTGTTACACCTGAGGCAATGGACTTTAAACTCAAAAGAGCTTCTGAGACAGCGTATGTTGATTATGCCTTTTATTTTGGAGGTACTGCTGAGAACTCATCGAATTTATCTGATTGGGAAAATTTAAAAGGAGTTTGCGGTATAAAAATCTTCATGGGATCAAGTACAGGAAGTTTGCTATCAGCCACCGATGAAGAAATTGACAAAATTTTTGCTAACGGAAAAAGGGTTATTGCTGTTCATGCAGAAGATGAAGCTATGATGAATGAAAATAAAATGACTATTTTAAAAGATAGCAATGATGTAAAAATGCATAACATCTGGCGTAGCGAAGAAAGCTGCTTTAATGCCACAAAAAGAGTTGTATCAATAGCAAAAAAATATAATAGACCTGTCCATGTTCTTCATATTACAACCGCTCAAGAAATGGATTATCTCAAACAGAATAAAGATGTTGCTAGTGTTGAAGTATTACCAAATCACTTATCCATGCATGCCCCTGATTGTTATGAAGAAAAAGGAACATTAGCTCAACAAAATCCACCAATTAGAGAAAAACATCATCAAGAAGCTCTGTGGAAAGCTGTAAATGATGGAACTGTTGATATATTGGGATCAGATCATGCACCACATACACTTGATGAAAAAAGTGGTACTTACCCAGATACGCCAAGTGGTACACCAGGTGTTCAGACTATGTTGCCCGTTATGCTCAATCATGTCTCTGAAGGCAAATTATCATATGAAAAACTTATCGATTTGTTGGCTTATGGACCAATTAGAGTGCATAAAATTAAAAATAAATGTGAGATAAAAGAAGGTAACGATGCCGATTTTACTATCGTTGATCCAAATATGACTCATATCATTAAAAACGAGGAACAAGCTTCAAAATCAGGTTGGACTCCATACGATAACAAAAAGGTTAAGGGCTTCCCAATGATGACTATTATTAGAGGAAATAAGGTAATGCAGGATGGTGAACTTCTATTGCATCATCTTGGTAAGGAAATTGAATTCGATTTAAATTAAGAAATCAATTTAGTGCTTTGCTTATCTTTTATAAATGACAGTAAAGAAGCACGAAAAAAAGGATTAGAACTTACGGCTGCTATATAACTTAATGTATTGATACTGAGTTTATTACAAATAGCTAAATCCTTTATTTCAGCCAATCTTTGTTTACCCGTACCAAAAGCTTCATTTTGGTGATTAGGATATTTAAAAAATATCGCATTGGGAATCTCATTAATTAAAATTCCTTGATCATAATAACTACAAAATAGATCGGTTATAATTCCTTCCAAGTCATCGGGAAATTTTTTATACCAATCTGGTGGGTCATAACCAAGCACTTTGTCATTTAGATAGATGCATTGATACGTTATCAAATTTTGTAAAACAGGCATGGATTTTTCAATTTTTTCTATTATTTTTTGTTTAGTCATAAATTGTTTAAAAAAACTATTACATTTAAAAATTAATTCGTAGTTATTGAAGTCTAATCTTCCTGAGCAATCACCAAAATCATGTAGAATTTTTAATAACCAATATGCATGATATGCCTTTAGATATTCTTGAAACTCCATAGTGTCTGTTGCAAGTGGATAATCCAATGTTGAAGACGATTCATTTACAGCTTTTTTAACATTCTTAAAAAAAACTTCTAGTACTTCATCATCTTTTTTAAACATAGTTGGTGCAAAATAATACTCTCTATAATTTTTAATTTTTAAATATTTATTTTTAAAATAATTAAAATGTTTTTTTAAAAAACTAGTTGGTATCCGATCATAATTTGTTGAGTCATACATACAACAATATTTACCGTAAAATGCCATATTCTTCTCATGTGGATATCTAGATAATTTCAGACAAATGTGTTCTGGTTTAAGCATATAGTGATCAATTATTTTTTCTCTAACTCTCATTGATGCTGTTTCCCAAATTAATGAAAGCATTAAATTTAATATTCGAGGAAATTTCATATTTTTTATAAGAAATTTTTGTTTGTGTGTCATATATTTAATTTTTGCCAACGTACGTTCTAACAATTCAAAATCTAAAGCTAATGAGGGATTTATATTTTGGTAAATTGATGAACGTCCATATTTTAAGCATAAAATTATCCTTAATTCATATAGATCTTTATCTAGTGCGTATTTTTCTAATCGAGATTTTTTATCCCATTTACAACTAGTGGGTGCTCTAAGCACATCTAAAAGAATCTTTTTTTTAACTTTATTGAATTTAGTGTTTTCAATTATTTCTTTTAAATTTTTTTTAAATGCTCTTATCCCTGGTTTACTAAAATTTCTATCTCTATAGAATGCATCTAATTTTTTAATAATACTCATAAAATTTCTCTATTAAGTAATATTAATAGTTCATAGGGACACTTTAGGTCATCTTTATTTAGGTAGTGGATGGCTTTATAAATCACTTCAAGGATGCCATTGAAGTTGCTATTGAAGTATTTTTTTTAATTATAAAATCTAAATTTTTATCTTCAGAAACATATTTTTTGTTAAATTTCATATGATTATTTTTCGCAAATAAAATATTCGAAGCTGATATGTTGTATTTATTCATTTCTATACTTTTCCTCTTTTCTTTATCATCTATTAGTTTTTGTATATGAACTGCCACAAAAGGATTGCTACTTTCATAACCAGACGCATGGAATAGGGAGAGATATTTCAAAGCATTTATATTCAAAGCATCAAATTCTTTTAATCCCAATATTATGTCTTCAATTTGAAAAAAAGATTTTAAAGATTGTGCGGTTAATAAGTTTAGTTCGGGATTTTGAATTTTATGTATAAATATACAATTTATAATTTCATAAAAAATAATGTCTTGATTGAAATACTCTGCAAGTATCTCCTTTAAATATTTTTCAAAATTATGGTAAACACCAGATATACTTTTAGCACTGCCTCTAGTAGCCCTCATTTTTTTAAAAAATGTTCCCAACCATCTTTTATTGGATTGCAAAGATATTAATTCCAGAACTTTTTCTATTACTTTTTTATGAGTCAAGAATTGTTTCTTAAAGGAGTTTCTTTGTCTTTTATTGCCATTATGCATACCCCAATATAATTCACCTATCAATACATATGAAAGAAATATATTTTTTGGTAAAAATTCCCGACAGGAGCGGTATTCTTCCAACTCTTGGATCCTTGATAGCCAAGCATCTATCACAAGTTCGTCATATTTTATAAAATCCGGCGCTCTATAAAATTGATGAAGAGTAAATTTTTTCATATGTTCAATCAATGCTCTTTTATAGTAGTTTTGATTTTCTTTAATGAATCTTATAGGTAATTCTTCAAAGTAAGTCATATGAATGCTTGTTGGTTTTAAATTAAAGTATTTAATTAATTGTTGTCTTACTTTTTTTGAACCTAAATCCCAAAGCAATGTAAGCATTTTGTTTAATGTTGGAGAGAAATTAGGTTCTGAATTAAACATTTCTCCACATGCATTAAACTTGTTGGGATTGTTAACTTTAAGCTCTATTTTTTTTATGGTCCTACATAGTAATGATAAATTTTTTGCTAACGAAGGATGAATGTTGTTGTAGATTTTAGGCCAACCAAGAAATAGACATAAAACTATTTGAAGTTCATATAAATCCTTATCAATATAATTTTCATATTTATATCTTTGACCATATTGCCAGTTGACTGGTTTATATATGACATTGGTGAGTAATGTCCTTTTTTCCTTTTTAAATTTACTTTTATAAACTATTTCTCTTAAGTGCGTTGCACTTAAATTTTTGAAATCAATTTTATTTAAAATGCTCATTTAATGAGTCATATTAAATCTCTTAAGGGACACTTTAGGTCATCTTTATTAAGGTACGGGATCGTGCCCTGAATCCCCCCATGGATGGCACTTTGTAATTCTCTTTATTGCAAGCCAAAGACCTTTGAATGGGCCATGCTTATTAATTGCTTCAATTGCGTAGTTAGAGCATGTTGGAGTAAATCTACAACTTGGTCCAATTAATGGTGATAAAAGTATTTGATAAAGCTTAATAGGAACAATCAACAAATAATTAAAAATTTTTAGCATTCCAACTATGGTATTTGAATTTCTTCTACTAGAGACTTAACAAAAGCATCTAAATTTTTAACTTCTGTTTTTTCACTACCTAATCTACGTACAGAAACTGTTTTTTCATCTACCTCTTTTTTGCCAAGAGCAAGAATTATTGAAGATTTAGATTTGCTATGCTCACGTACTTTGTAACTTATTTGTTCGTTTCTCTTATCAGATATTACTCTGACACCAAGATCTAATAATTTTTTTTCTATATCATCTGCATAGGTGTTAGCTTCATCAGTTATTGTTGCTAGAACAACTTGAGTAGGTGATAGCCATAAAGGAAGATTACCACCATAGTTTTCAAGCAATATGCCAATAAAACGTTCAAAAGACCCTAGAGCAGCTCTATGTAATAAGACAGGTGTATGTTTTGCACCATCTTCACCAACATAAGTTGAGTCAAATCTACCTGGAAGATTAAAATCAGCTTGCCAAGTTCCACATTGCCATTTTCTGCCAATTGCATCTGTTAAGACAAAATCAAGTTTTGGCCCATAGAAAGCTCCATCACCTTCATCAATTTCATACTCGATATTAAGTTTTTCTATTGCATCTTGAAGGGCTTTTTCTGCTTTATCCCAACTAGCATCACTGCCAACTCTTTTCTCAGGTCTAGTAGATAACTTTATTTTGAATTCATTAAAACCTAAGTCACTGTACATTTTTGATAGTAAAGCAATGAAGTTTGCTGTTTCACTTTCAATTTGATCTTCTGTACAGAATATATGTGCATCATCTTGAGCAAAACCTCTCACACGCATCAAACCATGCATAGTACCTGATGGCTCATATCTATGACATTTACCGAATTCACAAAGTCTAAAAGGAAGATCACGATAAGAGCGAATATCTTGATTATATATCTGAACATGATTAGGGCAGTTCATAGGTTTTAACGCATTAGTGCGTTTCTCATTAGCATGCTCTTCATCAATTTCAGTTATGAACATATTTTCCCTATATTGATCCCAATGACCAGATTTCTCCCATAATTTTCTGTCAACTACCTCAGGAGTATTCACTTCACTATATCCAGCGTTTTTTTGCATTTTTCTAACGTAATATTGCAATTGTGTATAGATACTCCATCCTTTGGGATGCCAAAAAACCATTCCAGGAGCTTCTTCTTGAAAGTGAAATAAATCCATTTCTTTGCCAAGCTTTCTATGGTCAACCTCTTCAGCTTTTTGCATTTTTTCAATGTAGGAATCAAGTTCCTTTTTTGTTCTCCAGGCAGTTCCATATATTCGTGTGAGCATCTCATTTTCAGAATTACCTTTCCAATAAGCTCCCGAAATTTTGGTAAGCTTGAATTCTCCAATATATTCCAATGATGGAAGGTGCGGGCCACGACATAAATCAATAAAACCAGTCTCTTTCTGTTCGTAAATTTGAAAGTCTTTCTTCTGTTCAGCTTCCTCAATAATTGATGCTTTAAAACCCTCGTCTAAATCCTTGAATTTAGTTATAGCATCTTTTTTATCATGTAAAGTTTTATTAATTTCGCTCTTTTTTGAGATAATTTTTCTCATTTCCTCTTCTATTTTTGGTAGTTCTTCAGATGATATTGGTTTTTCAAAAAGAAAATCATAATAAAAACCATCTTCAATAGTTGGTCCAATTGCCAATTTTGATGTTGGATAAATATTTTTTACAGCTTGTGCTAGAACCTGTGCAGTAAGTGTGTGCCTCATGATCTCTAGGCCTTCATCACTTTTTATAGTAATAATTGATACATTATCGCCATCAGCTAAAGTATCAGATAAATCTCTTTGTTCACCATTAACTGACATTGCTACAGCATCTTTGGCTAATCCTGGGCCAATTAAAGCAGCTAAATCATTTCCATTACTATCCATTGGAAGATCTTTTCCACTTCCATCTGGTAAATTAACTACAATATTTCCCATTCTGTCTTTCCATTAACATCGTTTATTTTTACATTCATTTCGCTAAGTTTATCTCTTATTTTGTCTGCTTTTTCATAATCGTTGTTATTCCTTGCATTATTTCTCTCCTCAATCAATTTTTCAATTTCATTAGATATTTTTTTATCGATAGATAAATCTTGATCAGAACCTTCAAATATATATTTAAAGGTAGAAATATTTTCTTCTAAATCATTATCATTAGAACTAACTAATCTTTGCATTTCTCTTATAGCTAAAGGGGTATTTAAATCATCAAGCAAAGCTTTGCCGACTTTTGAATCCTTATAAAACTTTAATTCTTTTAAATTATATTTTTTAAATTCACGATTGAGTTTTTGATAAATATTTTTTGATTGCTCCAATAACTCCAGGCTCCATGGAATGGGCTGCCTATAGTGTGTAGATAATAATGCTAATCTTATCTCATTCCCTTTAAAATTCTTTTTTAAATCATCTATATAAACAACATTGCCTAGTGATTTTGACATTTTTTCATTATCTAAATTTAAAAAACCGTTATGAAACCAATATTTTGCAAATGATTCTGCTGATTCGTTACTGTGATATGCACATGTTTGAGCTATTTCATTATCATGATGAGGGAATTTCAAATCGTTGCCTCCACCGTGTATATCAAATGGTACGCCTAATACTATTTCTGACATAACCGAACACTCAAGATGCCATCCAGGCCGTCCTAAACCCCAAGGGGAATCCCATCCTGGCTCATCATCAGTTGAAGGCTTCCAAAGTGTAAAGTCATTCGGATCTTCTTTATAAGTTTCTACATCGACTCGAGAACCTGAATCTTGTTCTTGAATGATTCTTTCCGACAAAATTCCATAATTTTTGAAGCTCTTTACTCGAAATAATACATTTCCATTTGCAACATATGCGGCATCTTTGTCTATTAAGACATTTATAAAATCGATCATTTCTTTTATGAAGTCAGTAGCAAAGGGTTGATTATCGGGATCATCTATCCCTAAAAATTTTGTGTCTTTTTTATACTGTTCAAAATATCTTTTAGATAATTCTTTAATAGAAATTTTTTCTTTTACCGAGGCTTCAATAATCTTGTCATCTATATCAGTAATATTAGATACAAATGTCACTTTTTTATATATTCCTTTTAAAACCTTAGCTAGCAAATCAGCACAGACAAAAGCACGAGCATTTCCAATGTGAATATTGTTATAGACCGTTGGCCCACATGAATAATACCTAATGTTGTTTTCATCAATTGGTATAAATGATTCTTTCTTTTTGGTTAGAGTGTTGTAAATTTTTAACATTTAATCCCCAAAAAAACCTGCTTTATTTCCAGAGTGCTCTGATACATAAACAGATTCTATAACAACATCTATTTTATGTTCTTGAAAATGTTTAAAAATGAATTTAAAAGTCATTTCAGCGAATTTTTCACAGCTTATTTCATCCAGTTCTACAACATTCGCAATTTTTAAATTATCTAATTCTAAAAACTTTTCTTTAAATGGATCGTCTTTTGCAATTAATAGTGTGTGATCAAAATTATCTCTAAGCCATTTTTTTAGAAAATTAAAATCACCAAAATTAAAAACCCAGTTATTTTCGTCTAATTGGTGTGAAATTAAATTGATTTCAAAGCCTAAACTGTACCCATGAATCTTTGAGCAATTTGATTTCGCATTCCATTGTCTAAAAGCACATGAATACCCACTATCATGTCCAAATGTCTTTGTAATTTTATATTTTGGCATCAATTAATTCTTTTAAATCAGCAAAGGGTAGGCCATTTATTGCTTCTAAACTCCCTATGACACTTTTAAATAGTTTAAATCCGTTTGCTTCAAATTTATATGCACCGCATGATTCAAGAGGCTTATCTAATGCAACATATTCCTCAATTTCACTGTCAGTTAAATTTCTCATTTCCATTTCACATTCAATTTGATGCTCAATTATTATTTTATTTCCTTTAGTAACACAATATGCACCAAAAAGATTATGAGTATTGCCTGAAAGTTCTTTTAAATTAGAAATAGCTTTATCCTCATTTAGGGGTTTGCTCATTATCTTGTCATTAAATATACATATCTGATCGCATCCTAAAATAAATTTTTCAGAGAATTTATCTGCAAGACTTAGTGCTTTTGATTTAGCTAATAATGCTGCTAATGACCTTGGGTTTAAATTTAGATTATCTTGTTTAAGTTGCTCTTCATTAATTTTGGGATTATAAAAAATTACATCTACATCATAATTTGAAATTATGTCTCTTCTAATTTTAGATGATGAGGCTAATACAATTTCTAATTTGGACAACTTTACTTTGGAAGTCTTATAAAGTTTAGAAATTCATTTCTAGTAGTTGGATTTTCTTTAAAAATCCCTCTCATAGAGCTTGTTACAGTTGATGATTCAGTTTTGTGTATTCCCCTTGTACTCATACATTGATGAGATGCATCTATAACAACTGCAACACCTTTTGGTTTCAGAACGTTTTCTATTGTATTTGCAATTTGTTGAGTCATTGTTTCTTGTGTTTGAAGTCTTTTACCAAAAACATCAACTATTCTTGCAAGTTTGCTTATTCCTACAACTCTATTATTAGGAATATAAGCTACGTGTGCTTTTCCTAATATGGGTACAATATGATGCTCACAATGAGATTCAACTGCTATATCTTTAACAAGAACCATTTCGTCATATCCTTCAACTTCTTTAAAAGTTTTTTGGAGGATTTCTTCTGGATCTTGCTCATAACCAGCAAAAAACTCCTCATAAGCTTTAACAACTCTTTTTGGAGTTTCAACCAATCCTTCTCTTTTTGGATCGTCACCAGCCCACTCTATAAGAGTAGTCACTGCTTTCATTGCTTCTTCACGTGATGGTTTTTTCATAAGTTGCTTATTATAACTATACAAATAGCCGAATCGCTAATTATTTAATAGGTATTATGTAATTTTCAAGTACTGACATGTTCTCATTTTTTATACTAATTTCTAGCTTTGTTGGATAAATATCAATAATTCCATAATTATTTTCAGGATATGTTTTACCTTTGAGCAATGTATCAGTTTCACTTTGAGGGAAAATGCCAACATTTAAGGAAGATGATGTAAATTCATATATTTCATCCTTTTGATAAACTCCACTTCTATGTCTATCGCCACTAATAATCAATACATTCGAAACTAACCCATTCAATAAATTTAGTAATTTCTCTCTTTCATTTGGAAAATTCGACCATTTTTCAAAACGATGCTCTGTAGCAAGAACTTGTATTGATGTAGCTATAATTAGAAGATCATGTTCAACTTCTACTTGTTTCTGAAGCCAACTCCATTGTTGTTCACCTAGAATAGTTGCTTCCTCTGACTTGTTTTGTAGGTATGCTCCATTTTTTTTATCTAAATTACTTCTAAAATAACGCGTATCAAGACCAATGATGAGGACCTTTAAATTATTTATATCTCGTAATTCACTAAAATATATGCCTTCTCTATATCTTCTCGGATCATTTTGTGGAATATTCCAAAAATCATTAAATAATTTTTGTGATTCAACTTTATATTTGTAATCACCACCACCATCGTTCATACCATAATCGTGATCATCCCAAATAGTGAAAATCTCAACTTCATTGAACCATTGAGGTTTATTTTGTTTAAATGTCTCATACGCATTAATTAATCTTCTTAGTTCTCCACTAGGAATGTCGCCATAAACATTATCTCCAAGGAAAAAAAAGCTGTCTAAATTTTCTTTTTTTAATGATTCCCAAGCTGATATTTCCATATCTTGATCATGGCAAGATCCTAGACCTAATCTGTAGAAATCCTCAGAAGATAGTGAGAAACTCACTATTAATAAAAATGAATATATAAATTTAGAAAAATTTCCTCTTGAATGCATAAGTCTTCAGAGTTAACATTTTACTTCAAATAAGCGAGTGTAGCACAGTTGGTAGTGCGCAACCTTGCCAAGGTTGAGGTCACGGGTTCGAACCCCGTCACTCGCTCCATTTTTTTCTGATTTTTAATCTCTTTTAAGTTAAATTATTTAAAGAGGTACATATATGAAAAAAATTATTTATTTATTTTTCACTATTTCAATTTTTGTGTTTTCCCACGGAGCAGAGAAAAAAGATCTTCCTGGTGCTTGGAAGTTAGTTGAATCTTCTTGGAATGGCCAATTTTTTGATATCAGAAATCCTTCGCCTATCAAGGTCTATACAGAAGGGTATGTAGATGGAAATTATCATGGCACATATTTTGTAAGCTTTTACAATCAAAAAGGTGAGGCAGGTTTTAATCAAGGCTTTTATAAACTTGATAACGGCACATTGGTTGAATATATAAATAATTCTACCGATTCAAATTCGTTAAATAACAAAGTTAGCTTTATGCCAAATTTCATGGGAGATAAGATGTCTTTTATCCAGACTATTGAATATCCTAATGGGGATGTTTTATTTGAAAGATGGGAAAGATTGTCTTGCGAAGTAGAAAAGTGCTACAAACTCAGAAGCAGAAAAGATTAGTGCCGCCACTTAATTCTATCATCTCTATTCGTTTGTTTTTTCCCTGCTCTAACATTAAAGAGCAGGTAAGAGGCTATTATTATTATTACTAAAAGTATTAAAAGAAATATTTCCATTATCTGCTTCTTAGTTTTGCAAGCAATCTAAGTATCTCTAAATATAGCCAGATAAGTGTAACCATTAATGAAAATGCTCCATACCATTCAAGATATTTTGGAGCACCATTTTCTGCTCCTTGTTCTATGTAATCAAAATCAAGAACTAAGTTCAAAGCAGCTATACACACCACTAATAATGAAAAACCAATTCCGAATAATCCATTTGAGTGAATAAAGCCTATAGAAGTACCAAAAAACATCATTATGAAATTAACTAGGTACAAGGCAAAAATAGCGAATGTACCTGCAAAAACCATTAATAAAAAATTTCTATCCGGCTTAATAATTCCTGTTTTATAAGCGAATAAAAGACCAAACATTGTTGCAAAAGTTAGAGTAACAGCTTGTATTGTGATGCCACCAAATTGAGATTCATACATAGCTGATATACCACCAAGGGCAAAACCTTTTGCTAGAGCATATAAGGGGGCAGTTATCGGCGCCCAGGTTCGTTTAAAGATAGTAATTATTGCAAATATAAGACCTACTATACTTCCACCGATCATCAAACCAGTTATTGATTGCGGTCCATATGAGAAATATTGTGACCATGTATATGATGCAGTTAGAAGAACTAGCAGTAAACTTATTCCAACTTTATTTACAGTTCCCTGTAATGTCATTTTAGGAATAGATACATCTATTACTTTTTCGTTAAAGGTTTTATCTGAAAACATAGGATTTCCAGATCGACCAAATGTAGATAACGCTTGTTTTGAATTCATAATTTAATTATAAGAATTAATTAAATATATTAAACTGTTTATATGGTATCGATTGATGATTTGAATGATGCTTACAAAAGAATTAATCCTTATATTGTAAAGACACCGATACATACATCTGAAGCTCTAAACAAAAAATTTGATTCAAATATTTTTCTTAAAGATGAAACTAAACAACTTACAGGATCATTTAAAATTAGAGGAGCTTTATCTGCTTTAAGCAAACTAAAACAAAATAATATTAATGGTGTAGTTGCTTTTTCTTCAGGCAATCATGCACAGGGTGTTTCTAAAGCTGCTCAAATATTTGATATGGAAGCTACCATAGTAATGCCTGAAGATGCGCCAAAGAATAAAATCGAAAAAACCAAAAAAAATGGTGCAACAATTGTTCTTTACAAAAGACATATAGAGAGCAGAGAAGAGATAGCAATAAAATTAGCAAAGGAACTGAATTTCCCTTTAGTCAAACCCTTCGATAATGAGGATATTATTGCTGGTCAGGGAAGTTTTGGCTTAGAGGTAGCAGAATTTTTTTTATCCTCAGATATAAAATTAGATATCTTATTATCTTGTACATCTGGAGGAGGGTTAGTAGCTGGAACTGGTATAGCTATCAAACATTTTTTTCCTGATGCATTAATTTATCCTGTTGAGCCGTTTAATTGTAATGATACTGAAATTTCTCTTAAAAATAAGACAAGAACAAGACTAAAAAAAAGAGATAATACAATATGCGATGCCCTAGAAGTTGAAATACCCGGGGAAATTACATTTCCTATTAATAAAAAGAATTGTAAAAAAGGATTATCTGTTACAGATACTGAAGTTATAGAAGCAATGAAATTTCTTCATCAAGATCTTGGCATAATAGCAGAACCCAGTGGATGCGTTAGTCTAGCCGCTGTATTATCAAAAAAAATTGATGTATCTAGAAAAAATACGCTAATAACAATTTCTGGAGGCAATGTGGATCAGAATTATTTTAATAAGTTAATATCAGCTTAAAAATAAATATAAAAGTCTAAAAAATATTAATATGCATAAGACAATAGCTATAACCATCCCAAGCGAATAGGTAAGTTGCATAGCTTTATCTTCAGGTCTTTTATCCATTAAATAATGATAGCTGAAATGTACTATCCTCATGTTTATTTTTTGTAAAGTTAGATACGGCAATACCTTTTTCATTTAAATATTTTCGTAGCATTGGCCCATTGCCATGAATGATAATTACTTTTTTTGCTTTGGTTTGCTCTATTGTTTTTATTAAATCGTTCCAGTCAGCATGGTCAGAAATTGTAAATCCTTTATCGAAATCTCTCTTACTATTAAGAGTCCATCCGCTACAGAAGCCAGTAGAGTAGGGCATAAAATTTTTAAGTTGCTTTGATCGTCTCGCTCCAGGAGGAGTAATTATTATTCCGTCAATAACGCTTTTTTTTGTATTCAATGTTTTTGTTTCAAGGTCTTGAATACCATATTTCATGTAGATTTTATTGATTGATCTTATTGATTGGTGAGCATAAAAATTAATTTTGTACTTATCTTTAATTAATTTAATTATTCTTTGAGCTTTTCCTAATGAATATGAAAATAAAACTGAGTTGATATTTTTTTGTTGATTGTCTTTGTGCCAATTAATTATTTTATCTATCTCTATATCTACACATGGCCATTTAAAATTTGGTGAAGCAAAAGTAGCCTCGGTAACGAAAGTATCACATTCATGGACTTCAAAAGCCTTACATGTTGGATCACTAGCTCTTTTATAGTCACCGGTGATGATTGTTACCTCGCTTCCATTGTCAATTTTAATTTGTGAAGAACCCAATACATGGCCTGCAGGTATAAATGTAATATTTACTGAATTAATCTTTATTTCTTTATTGTATTCAACTTCTTTAATGAGCAGGTCATTGCTAATTCTCAACTTCATAATTTCAGATGTCTCTGGTGTACAAATATAGTTTTTCATGCCTGGTCGTGCATGATCAGCATGCGCGTGTGTTATAACAGCATTCTTACAAGGCAAAAGGGGATCAATAAAAAAATCACCTTCAGGACAGTACAGTCCTTCATCTTTTAAAACTATCATTGTGTTACTTTGTTTATAAAGTTATTAGCACACTCAAAGATGTGTTTTTTTCTATCAGGATTAAGCTTTTCTAAAGCTCTTACCATTAATGATAATCTTGGATTAGTAATGAAAAAATCTTTCTTTTCCTCTATAAATTTCCAATATAATCCATCAACAATATCGCACCAATCTCCTTTCTTAAAATTAGACATTCTTAGGATGTAGCTTGAGCCACAGATATATGGTTTTGTTGCAAAAATACCCCCATCTGCAAATGTACCCATGCCATAAACGTTGGGCACCATAACCCAATCAGATGAATCTATAAACATTTCCATAAACCATTTATAAATTTCATTTGGATCGATATTGCATAAATTCATAATATTAGAAAGTATCATTAATCTATTTATATGATGTGTGTAACCATATTTTTGTGCTCCTTTGATAGCTTCATCCAAAGGCTCTATACCTGTTGAACCTACATACCAAGCAGCTGTAAGTTTATTTTTATGATTCCAATAGTTTGATTTAACCATTTGATCACCATAATTTTGATAAATACCTCTTATAAATTCTCTCCATCCAATAATTTGCCTAATAAAACCTTCGAGACTATTAAGTGGAATATCATTTTTTTTAGCATAAGCAATAGATTTATCTATTACTTCTTCAGGTGTAATTAGGCCTAAATTTAACGAACTACTTAATACAGAATGATTAATGAAGTGTTCATTTTTATCAATGGCATCTTCGTAATCGCCGAACTCTTTAAATCTCTCTTTAAAAAATATTTCTAGCCATTCAACAATTTGTTCATAAGAATGAGGCATCCAAGAATGTAATTCGCCTGGATGATTTGAAAAATTAATATTTATAACATTACTTATTTCACTAAATTCTTTATATGGTTTAATAGTTGGAAGCTTCGGTATTTCATATGCAGAAGGGAGCTTTTTTCTATTATCTTCATCAAAGCTCCACTTACCTCCAATCGGTTTATTATCCTCTAAAAGAAGATTCATTTTTTTTCTCATTTGTTTGTAATAATTAGCTTGTAAATGAAATTTTTTATCGCCTAAAAAATCCTTAAATGAATCCCTAGAATCTATAAACATAGGACTTGGAAGAAAACTTATTTCTATATTATTTGTTCTGCAAAATTCTAAAAAATCTTTTTCAAATGGTTTGTCTTCGATTTCGTAAATTTCAATTTTTTTAATTTTATTACTCTTCACTTCATCAAATAGTTTCTCGAAGTAAGATGTGGAGAAATTATTATTTGCATCGTAATAAATTACTTTGTAACTATTATTTTTAAGCTGATCTCTATAAGACCGCATTGCAGAAAAAAACAGAGCTATTTTTGATTTGTGATGCTTAATATAACTACACAAGCCACAGTCTTCAGCCATAAAAATAGGCACATCTTTTGATAAATTAATTTGGGAAATAGGAAAAAGTTGATTCCCTAATATTACTCTAAGAATTTTCAATTATTTTTGTATACTTTGCCTTCTTTCATTACAAAGACAACATTTTCCATAGATGTAATGTCTTTTATTGGATCACCTGAGACGGCGATAATATCCGCAATTTTACCTACTTCAATAGAACCTAATCTATCTTCTATTCTAAGTAGTTTTGCAGCTTCAATAGTCGCAGATATAATTGTCTTCATCTCAGGCATTCCATATTGCTTCATATATACAAATTCCTTCCAATTTGTTCCATGTGCTTGCACACCTACATCTGTTCCAAAAGCAATTTTTACACCTCTTCTATAAGCTTTACCAAAAGTTCCACCTATTTGCGGTCCTACTGCTGCTGCCTTTGGTCTAATTATGTCAGGGAAGAATCCATCAACTTTTGATTTATCTGCTACAAATTCACCAGCAGAAATTGTAGGTACAAGATATGTACCATTTTCAATCATAAGATCCATTGCTTCATCATCCATGTAAGTTCCATGTTCAATTGAATCAACTCCAGCTCTAATGGCTCTTTTCATCCCCTCGGCTCCATGAGCGTGTACTGCAACCCAAAATCCATAATCCTTTGCTGCCTGGACCACTGCGTTAGCCTCTTCTTGAGTAAATTGTGGATTATCGCCAGATTTTGCTAAGCTCAAAACTCCACCAGTAACTGTAATTTTTATTCCATCGGCTCCATCCTTATATCTTTGTCTAACGCCAGCAAAAACTTCATATGGTCCATTTACGACACCACTTTCAGGGTCAGGGTAGACGTAATCACCAAAAGCTCTGCCATTAGTATGATCAGCATGACCTCCTGTTGTGGCTAAACTTTTTCCAGATGTATATATTCTTGGACCAATTGCATCACCTTTAGCAATAGCATCTCTTAAAGATATTGCAATAAAACCACTATCACCAACCTGACGAACAGTTGTAAAACCACCATCTAATGTTAGTTTTGCATGTTTTACAGCAGCTATAGCGCTGTATTCTTTTTCAACCTTTACGGGTACATCTGCTTTTGAGAGATACTCCTGACCAAAATGAACATGCATATCCATCAGACCAGGCATTACTGTTTTATCTTTAAGATCATAATATTCATAACCTCTAGAATTTTTATATCCAGAAGTTATCTCTTTTATTAATCCATTTTCATCAATAATAATTGATGACTTACTAATGACTTTACCGTTAATAACATCTATATATTTGCCAGCATGAATTAATGTGTCAGAGCAAAGCAGGCTAGAGATTAATAGAAGTAACGTTGTAAAAAATTTCATACATATTCCCAATATTTAAATTTTAATACTTTTAATAGAAATATGTGAACTATAAGGATCAATTGTTATTTTAAAAGTTCTTTATAATGGGACTTATATAACTATAATAAAGCTTTATGCGACTGTGGTGTTAATGGCTAGCACAAAAGCCTTCCAAGCTTTTGGTACGGGTTCGAATCCCGTCAGTCGCTCCAATTTGGTATAATAAGCCTATGTATAACTTTCAGAAACAAGACTCAATGCAAACACTAGAGGAAGGGCTTAAGGAGTTTTATTCAATAAATAAAGAATTTGAAGCACTAGCTGAAAAAAAAGACAATCCACACTCCAAGGTTTTCAAAGAACATGACTACACTCATGTGCTATTTGGCTTAGGGACATCAATTGAAGAAGAAAGTCTTCTAGATAGCTATACACTTTGGGGAACTCATTGGAGCTGGTCACGCATATGGGGTTTTTATAAAGATCCGGAGTATAAAAGTGTTGTAGATGACATTATTGGTAAATATGGTGGATGGTGGTCGATAATGAAGATCTACTTATCGCTAGCACCGGTAAAATTCAAAGTAATTAAAAAATGCCGCAAGATGACAAAAAAGTGGAATTATCATGATATTCCAAATGAAGTATTAAATACTCCACTCAAACATTTAAGGGAAGAATACAATATAGAACTACTTTCACTAGATGAGATACCAATAAATAGGTACCTAAAATCACAGCATTAATCTTTTTCTAAATGTATTGTTTGCGTTGGATATGCAAAGTCTGAACCATTTCTTTTAACTATCTCTATTATTTCTAATAACAATTCTTCTCTTGCTACACAGAAGTCATGCCATTGTGTAGATTTAGTAAAGCAATTCACCAACATATCAATGCTTGAATCATTAAAATTTGTAACTCTAATAGTTGAGGGTTGGTCTTTTGCATCAACTAAATTTTTATTTTTTTCAATATATTCTTCAATATCCTTTCTGATAGCTAGGATTTTTTCTGGCGTTGTTTGATAAATTAAGCCGACATGAAATCTTATTCGTCTAAATGGCATTTCTGAAAAATTTATTATTTCTGAATCACTTAAAACTGAATTTGCTACATATATTGGAGCTTTATCAAATCTTCTGATTAGAGTTGTTCGAAAATCGATTCTCTCGACAGATCCCTCAGCAACTCCTTCAACATTAATCCAGTCACCTTGCTTAAATCGTTTTTCACCAATTATAAGAAGTCCACCAATTAAGTTTTTGAAGAAGTTTTGTGCTCCAAGTGCTAATGCCACTGAGAACAAACCTAAACCTGCAATTACAGAGGCTGCATCTATACCCCAAAGTTCAAGCACACTTACTGCACCTAATAAATATATGACAAATTTTAGAGCTCTAAAGACCCAATTTCTTAATGTTGGAGAAAGAAAATTATATTTTTCTCCAACGTAATCTTTTATTGGATCAACAATTGGCGCAATAGATAGGAAAATAGCAACATAAAAAAATGTTTGGATTGATATGGTTGAGTAAGCTGTTATTGAATCTGGTAAGTTCAAAGAATCATTCAGCAAATATAAACCAATTCCAATTGGAATTAATGTAAGAGGGCGTTTAAGTTTTTCAGCTATTCGATCATCATGCTTGGATTTTGTTTTGGAAGTTAATTTTACAAAAGCATTAAAAATGATAACCCTGAATATAATAAGCAACAAGAACATTGCTCCCAAAGGTAATAAAAAGGTTGTATTTATTTCCATTTTTAATCTGCAGATGAACCAGCTGAACTGTAATCATCTAACCTTGGATCACTTATACCTATGATCTTATCTCCTTCAATGATTATAGTAGATGTAATGCCATTACTGTAATAATCTTCAAGCTCTCTTTTTTCTAATTCAAAACCAAGTTTCTTCAATTCACGTAATGTTTTATCATCAAAATTTTCATAGTAAAGCTTCTCAGGAAACCATTGATGGTGGTATCTATTCGTTGAAACAGAAAGTTCAGGGCTTAGTTTATATTCAAAATAATTTATGATGATTTGCAGTACAGCTGTAATTATTCTTCCACCGCCTTGAGCTCCAGTAATTAATCTTACTTCGTCATCTTCAAAAACTATTGTTGGCGTCATAGAGCTTAAAGGTCTTTTTTTAGGCTCAATTTTATTAGCCTCACTACCAAGCAAACTAAAGTAGTTTTCTACACCTGGAGCAGATGAAAAATCGTCCATTTCATTATTCATAAGAATACCTGTATCTTTAATAACTATCCCAGAACCAAATCCTGTATTTAAGGTTGTTGTATTACTTACAGCATTTCCGTATTTATCAATAATCGAAAAGTGCGTTGTATTTTCCTTAAAAATTATATTCGTATTATTTATTTCACTATTCTTGCTAGTTCTCTTGGAATTTACATTTTTACTAAGTTCTGTAGCAATATCTTCTGAGAGAAAATTTTCAATTGGAACTGGATAAAAATCCTCATCACCAATATGTTTTGCACGTAGAGAAAATGCTATTTGCATTATTTCAGAAATAATTAGGATATTTTTTACATCATTAGGGTCATCAGAGAGATCAAAATTCTCGAGCATATTCAACATTAGACCTAACAATAATCCTCCAGAGGAGGGAGGTGGCATGGAAGCAATTTTTAAGTTTTTATAATTAAAAATTATTGGATCTCTTAACTTTGAATAATATCCACTTAAGTCTTCTGTAGTTATCAAGCCTCCATTATTACTCATATCTAATGCAATTTTTTGTGCTGTTTCACCTTTATAAAAACCATCACTCCCATAAATTGCAATTAATCTAAGAGTGTTAGCTAAATCAGTTTGTATAAGTAAGTCATCTTTTTTAAGAGGTTCTCCATTTTTAAAAAAAATCTTCTTTGTATTAGTAGATTTTCCTAATTTAATTTGTTCACTTTTTAGTGCTTCTGCTAATTCATTAGTAACCCTAAAACCCTCTGATGCTAATGTTATAGATGGCTGAATAAGTTGTTCCCAAGAAAGTTTTCCAAATTTTTTATGAATTTCATACATGCCATGAACTGTACCCGGTGTACCAGAGCTTAAATACGATTCAAGTGCTAATTCTCTGCTTCTTTTTCCTTCAATCATGAACATATCTTCAGTAGCATTAAGAGGTGCCATTTCCCTGTAATCAAGTGAATATATATTGTCATCCTCCTTGTCATAGAAAATCATAAAACCTCCACCACCTATATTTCCTGCTTGAGGCAAAACTACAGCTAATGCAAAAGAAACTGCCACAGCTGCATCAATTGCATTCCCACCTTTAGTTAATACTTGATTTCCTACTTCTGAAGCTAAATAGTGCCTTGTAACAACCATAGTTTGATCTGCAACTACGGTTTTACCTGTTAGATTTTCAGTTTGAAGATTTAGAGAGAAAAGAAGAGCTAAAAATTTTTTTAACCAAATATTCCTGTTTTTTCTGAGTCTTGATTCCATTTTAAATCCTTAAGTTTATTAAAATTAAATACATTTCCTGGATCCAGTACTTGCTTGTTTTTAATATCTAGACCTGAAAAAAGTGAATAATCATCAAGGTTCTTTGCTTGACCTAATGCATAAACACCTTCTAAGTTATTTTCTACTATTGCGTTTAATCTTTTCCTTCCTCTCTGCTTAAGATCATGCCAATTAGTATCCCTTTTAGTTTCCTCAGTCTGATCCCAATGAAAGGGCCTAGTTACTATATTTGATGGATCTACATAATAATGAAAAATAGGAGTATTTGGAGTATGAAAAATATTGTATCCATTAGTAAAAAGTCTCCAAGCCATAGAATCTTCCTCGCCATCAAAATATAGATAAGGATCATAGGGAATATCCTCTATTATTGAACCGCTTGAAAACAAACATCCTCCAGCAATTAAAAAACCTTTTTTAATTTCATTATCTCCTATAGACAAACCCTTTTTCATAGAAAAATAGCCTTCTTTAAAAACATTTTCTTCATCAATTACCATTACATGTGTATTACTATCATCTTCCTGATGTCGTTTAATTTTCATAGTTTCAAGATCTTCAATTTCAAAATTTCTTGGATAAGAACTAATCACTGGTCTGTAAAACTTTTTAGATAATTTCTTGTAGAAAGAAATAAAATATTCATCCCAATCCTGCTCAAAAATAGTATGAGAGTCTACTTGTAAGAAATAGTCCTCTCCCATGTAAAGGCTTTGAGCTAAAGATCTAGCCCATGCACACCCTCTTGCAAATTCTGCTGGAAGAAAGTGGTATCGTAATTGTGGGAGAAAATCAAAATTGTCTACTTCTAATTTTTGATCATTTTGATCAACAACTGCAAAAATTATGGAATCCTTATTTTTTGCATTTTTATATGCTGATTGAAGGGTATTAATCAAAAGAGGGTCTTTGTAAGATGATATCGATAAAAATATTGTCATATCAATGTTTGGTTGTATCTTTACTATTAAGTATTTGCCTTAAATCATATCCTAATTCTTTTGATAAATAAGGAATTATTTCCTCAACATTTAATTCAAAGAAGAAATTTGGTGCATGCTCAATAACAAACCAAGAATTATTAGCAATCTCTTCATCTAATTGACCAGAATCCCATCCACAATATCCTATAGCAAGCTTGTATTTACCTTTAAATTTTCCTGATGCGATATTTTTTACTACATTCATGCTCGAAGTGAGGTTTAATCCATTTTTTACGCACAATGACTCTTTGTCATCACTATCATGAATTATAAAAAGTTTGTCGATATCAACAGGACCACCATTTAAAAGATTTTTTTGCGATTTATTCTTTAAAGATTCAATATTTAAAGAATTAAAAATTTTGTCTTCACCAATATCTATAGTTTTATTGATTATTATCCCCAATGCACCATTTTGATCATGCTCAAATATGTATATTAAGGAGTCATGAAAGAAGTCTTCTGTATTTTTATCAAGAAAATATAAAAATTTATTTACAAAGAAATTTTGATTCGACATAAATCTTGGTTTAAAGTTTGATTGATTTTAACAAATTATGAGCCAAACATTTCCAACAACAAAAGAAAATTTAAAAGCTGCATTTGAAGAATTAAGAAAAAATCTTCCCTTGCTTGAGTTAGGTGAAAGAGAAATAAATGGATGCAAAATGAATCATTTTGTAAATGCACCTAAAAGTTCAAGAGAAATGTATGATTTAGTTCAAATGCTTCATGGTGACTTCCCATTCGTTCATGAAAACGGGAAAGAATTAAATTTAAGTGAAGTGCTTTTAAAAGCTAAATCCCTTGCAAATACACTCCATAAAAATGGCATTAAAGCCAATGATTTTGTTGGCATAAGTATGCAGAATTGTACTGAATGGATTATCGCTTATTTAGGCATAACTGGTTTAGGAGCAACTTGTGTGCCTTTTAACTCATGGTGGAAAGAAAACGAGCTTAGTTATGGAATCAAGCACAGTGAATGTAAAGTAATTTTTGTAGATAAAAAAAGATATGAATACGTTAAAGATCTTGAAGTACAAATTGTTGTAAATGGTTCAGAGAATATTGAAGGGACACATAATTTCAATGATTATTTAACTGAATCTTCAGAAAAATGGCCTGACACTGAATCCAAAGATGAAGATTTGGCAGTACTACTCTATACCTCAGGAAGTACTGGATTGCCAAAAGGAGTGATGTTAACTCACTTGGCTCTCATTAATGGTCTATTAGGTTTTTATACTTTTGGTGCCTTGAGAGCTCAAATACATAACGAACAGCTACTTAATGTAGATGATGGTTCCATCATCATTAATGTTCCACTTTTCCATGTAACAGGTTTAATAAGTATGTTTCTTCTCTCATTATTGGGTAAAAGAAAACTAATTCTCATGTACAAATGGGATACAGATGAAGCTATAAAATTAATTAAAGATCATAAGGTAACAAATATTTCAGGTGTGCCAACACAATCTTGGGACCTATTGAATCATCCAGGAGTAAGTAAAGATGACTTAAGTTCACTTGTAGATATTGGTGCCGGTGGGGCTGCAAGGCCTGAAGATCAGGTAAAAGAATTAGATGATAAATTTAAAATTCCTCTTACATTTGCTTGGGGCATGACTGAGACTACAGCACTCGGCACTATAAATAGAGGGCAAGATTATCTTGATAGACCTAATAGTTCTGGTTTATCTATTCCAGATTTAACAGAAATAGCAGTAATAGATGATGACTGGAAGTTCCTAGTAACTGGAGAAATTGGAGAGATAGTTTTTAAATCACCATCAAACACAAAAGGGTATCTCAAGAACAAAGAGGAGACTGATAAAACAATTCAAAATGGTTGGCTAAAAACCGGTGATCTAGGCTACTTAGATGAAGATGGGTATCTATATATAGTTGATAGGAAAAAAGCATTAATAATAAGAGGTGGAGAGAATATATCATGCCTAGAAGTCGAAAATGCTCTTGATAAACATCCAGAAATTATTGAATCTTGTGTATGCGGGATAGAAGATCAAAAGTTTGGTGAAATTGTAGGTGCCTATATTTTTTGCTCTTCCAAAGTTACTGAAGATGAAGTAAAAGCATTTCTCAAGGGAAAAATTGCAGATTATAAAATTCCTGAAAAAATCAAATTTACTGATTCTGCTTTACCTAGAATTGCTTCTCAAAAATTAGATAGGGTTGGTGTAAAGATCCTTCTTTCATCCTAATTATTTTTAAGTTAAATTAGCAACGTGAGCCAAAAGATTTACATTGTTGAAGACGAACCCGATATAAGAGATACATTAAAATATAATTTCTCTAATGAGGGCTTCAAGGTTTTTACATCTCCAGATGGTGAGGAAGCTTTATCTAATATAAAGAAAGTTTTACCTGACGTTTTGATACTAGATTTAATGTTGCCAGGTGTATCAGGACTTGATGTTTGTAAGTCCATTAGAGCAGATGATGATATTAGAGATATGTCAATTATTATGCTTACTGCAAAAGGTGAAGAAATTGATAGAGTTATTGGTTTTGAGCTTGGCGCAGACGACTATGTTACAAAACCATTTAGTGTCAGAGAACTTATTCTTAGAGTTAAAGTTTTACTAAAAAAACAACGTGAGTCTTTAGTTCAAAATAAATTAGTAACATTTGGTCCAATTCGAATAGATTTAGATGCTCATGAACTTAAGATAAATGATAAAGAGATTGTTTTAACGGCACTAGAATTTAAATTATTACAGCATCTTGTTAAAAGAAAGGGCAGAGTTCAGACAAGAGAACAATTATTAGGCGACGTATGGGGATATAGTGCAGAAGTTACAACAAGAACTGTAGATACGCATATCAAAAGATTAAGAGAGAAATTAGGCAATACATCAGACTATATCCAAACAATTAGAGGTGTGGGCTATAGATTCAGTAATGTTGATTAATGCTTAACATTTTTCCCAAAATAAGATTTTCAAGAATTTTTCTTCTCTCCTTATCTTTTTTGATATTTATCATTTTTATTGTCTCAACAATTTTTTCTTCATTTATATATAACAACTCTAGAGCTCAATTGGTTGAATCACTTTACATGCAAGCTAAATCAATTGATCAGCTTTTACCAAGTTTCAAGCAGGATTTTGAATACAGTTATGACCTTATTGCAGATAATTTATCTGTTTCAGATACGAAGCAAAATAAACTTAGAGTGACAATTATTGATGGAAATTGGGATGTACTTGGTGACTCCGAAGTTCCAACTAATGAACTAATTAATGTAGAAAAACATTCACCAGAAAATAGAATTGAAATTAAAAATGCTCTAACTAATAAATTTGGTACTGCAACAAGAACAAGTGAAACTACAGGACAAGATCTAATTTACCTTGCTATATTAAGAAATAGCGATGATCTGACTGAGGGCGTTATAAGGGTCGCGATGCCTTTCAACATTTACACATCTTTTTTTAATTTTTTTATTTACCCATTTATTTTATTGTTTGTATTAGCAATCGTATCCTCAAGCATCATGACGTACAGTGTGGAGAGCAATATTAGACGTGACTTAACCAAACTCCTTAAAAATACAGAAAGGGCAATTAAAGGTAAACCAATTAAATCTTCTTTAACATCTGATACACAAATTGAAGGACTTTCTAAAGCAGTAGGTGATATTTCTATTCGCTTAAGTTCAGAAATTGATCAGGCTATGGATCAAAGAACTCAATTTGGTTCAGTTTTAGATAGCATTAATCAGGGAGTAATTATATTTAGTAAAAACTTTAGGGTTAGATTCACTAACGATATAGCTTTAGAAATGTTTGGAAAGCATCAATTTTTTTTAGGTGAAAAAATAAAATCAAAGAAATTATCTGTAATAAATAAAATTTTGAAAGATGCAAAAAAGAATATTTCATCTGAAGATAATCTTGATATTAAGGTAAAAGGAGAAGATAGGAACTATTTATTAACTGCTACCAAAATGGAAACAACAAATGAATTAATTCTTGTAATAAATGATATTTCATCAATGAGGAAGTTAGAAGACCTTAGAAAACAGTTTGTTACAGACGTTTCCCATGAAATTAAAACTCCTATATCTGTAATTAGAGCTGGCTCTGAAACACTTTATTCAGGAGCAATTAATGATGAGAAGGTTTCTAATAGGTTTTTAAAATCAATTTTAGATAACTCTGAACGATTGAGTGAAATGGTTGATGACCTAATGGAGCTAGAAAAGATTGAATTTGGTGGTCTAGTTCTAAAAAAAGAAAAATTTAATGTCAATAATGAAATTCAACTAATTTTTGATGCTCAGCAAGCATTATTAGTAGATAAGAAGTTATCTTTCAATAACTATATTGGAAAAGATATTTTTCTAAATACTGACAAGGAGTCCTTCAGAACAGTTTTCTCAAATCTTATTAATAACAGTATTAAATACTCAAAACCGGAAGGTTTTATTAATTTAACGGCCATTAATAACAGTGAAGAGTTATCAATTAGAATTGAAGATAATGGGCATGGTATTGAGAAACAACACTTAGATAAGATTTTTAATAGATTTTATAGGACTTCAAAAGCCAGAGCACATACCAAAGGAACAGGTCTGGGTTTATCTCTTGTGAAACAATTAATTTCAAGGATGAATGGTGAAGTAAGAGTTGAATCGAAAATATCTAAAGGAACATCTTTCTTTGTAAGAATTCCACATTAATTGTAAAATTTACCAAATGAATAAATGGGATCTGCTAAGGGTATTTTTAATGTCCTTACTTCTACTACTGTTATTATCTTTTTACTATGTTCAGGGATTTTTCAGCTTTAATTATGCAGAAATTAACGAAGAATTACCTAAACCAATAATTTCAGATAATTCTTTTGAGGAGCTCAAATCAAGAGATGTTGACGTTAGTACTGCAAATAAATCAAATTTAGGTTTTGAACTTGTGGGAATTAGGGGAAATAATCCAGAAAGTACAATAATTATTCTTGAAAGGGATGATTATCGATTAGTTGAACAGGGTCAAAATATAAACTCAAGCGTTATTTTTTCTCATATTGATGGTTCAAGAGCCTATTTTTTTGATGGACAAACTTATACATTTTTAGACATAATTGGCACAGAGACCTCTTTTAATAAAAGTAGGATTAATTAAATCATGAAAAAAATATTTTACATATTGTCTATTTCTTTCCTTGTAATTAGCCAAGAGCAAAATATTTTTTATAAAGACGCTGATGTAAAAACCTTTGCCCAAGATATTGCATTGCTAACTGATAAAACAGTTATTTTGGATCCTAGAGTTAAAGGCACTATCTCAGTTTATTCTGAATCCTCTCTCAATAAAGAATCTATATGGGAGGTATTTGTTTCGACTATGGAAGTTCAAGGCTATAGTGTGTTAAAAGATGGTGACATTTTTAAAATAATTCCAGCTCAAGAAGGTATCAAAAATTTCAATGAAAACAATGAACTTCCTGGTTCAATTGATACTCAAATAGTGACTGTAAATTATTCAAGTGCAAAAGATATAGTCAATGCAGTTAAACCACTAGTAGGTGTTCGTTCTTATATCGTAGCTTTAAATAATGATAGAGAAATTTTAGTGTCCGATGATCTTGAGAATGTGATTAGAGTTGTAGAGATAATTAAAAACTTAGACAGTGAATTAGACACAATGATTTCTGATCTTAAACTTGAAAATTTATCCTCTATTGAAGCACTAAGAATAATTAATTCTCTTAAATCCGACCCAAATAATAAACTTGATAAATTAGGTGTTGCTACATTTCAGGGTTCAAATAAATTAATCTTTAGTGGTCCAAGCAACATAATCAATAAAGTAATAGAGATGTTACAGAAGATAGATATTGACAACAGGCTTGAAGAGAATACAAAAGTTATTTATCTAAACTACTCTAAAGCAGAAGATATTCTTAAGATTTTGAATGATGTATCAGGTTCATTCAATCAGGAACAAAATTTTGATTACAAAACGGTAATAACTTCACATGATGAAACAAACTCAATAATTATTAGATCAAGTCCACAATCCATCAGAACACTAACTTCCATTGTTTCTCAGCTCGATATAAGAAGACCACAAGTCCTTGTAGAGGCAATTATAGTTGAGATATCTGAATCTATAGCAAAGTCTCTTGGTGTTGATACAATCTACTCTGGTGATAGTGAGGGCGATAAACCAATAGCTTTAACAAGATTTCCAAATAGTAAAAGTCCTGATTTGTTGTCTTTATTGAGTGCTGCTGATTCAGATTCAGATTCTGTTACAAACTTTAATGCTACTTCTTCATTATTAAATACCTCAGGTTTAGTTGTAGGACTAGGGAATACACTAAATGGTGAGGATAATTTTGCTGTTTTACTCTCACTCTTAAGAGAAGATCAAGATTCAAATATTCTTTCTACTCCCTCAGTTGTAGCTCTTGATAATGAGGAAGCGTCACTATTAGTAGGACAAGAAATACCTATTACTACAGGTGAATCATTAGGTTCAAATAACCTTACACCATTTAGAACTACGTCTAGAGAAGAAATTGGAGTTAAGCTTGAAATAAAACCTCAGATAAATGAATCTGACTCAGTAGCATTATTTATCAGGCAAGAAGTCTCAAGTATAGCTGGATCACAACTACCTAACTCAACTGATTTGATAACCAATAAAAGAGAAATAGAAAGTACAATTCTTGCAGATGACAGGGAAATTATAGTCTTAGGTGGTCTAATTAATGAAGATGTTCAAGAATCAGTTAATAAAGTCCCTTTACTAGGCGATATTCCTATTGTTGGAGGACTATTTAGATCATCAGCAAAATCTGTACAAAAAAGAAATCTTATGGTGTTCTTAAGACCAACAATCCTTAGAGATTCAGTTACAACTAAAGATCTTTCGCAAGAGAAATTCAACTTGATAAGGGCCAAGCAAATATTTCAAGAATCCTTATTAGAAAATTAAAATGGAACTAGTTCTTCCTTATGCATTCTGCAAATTACATGGAATTGCTTTAGTTAATGATAATAAAGTATCTACTCTTCATTATTCTGGTGATCTTAACCCAAAAATAATTTCAAATATTCAGCACTTATTCAACGAAAAGATAGAAACCAAAAATCATCAAATTAATGATTTTGAATCTTTTTTAACTGAAATTTACTCAGATAAATCATCTGATTATGACTTAGATAATTTAGATCAATTAAATTTAGAAAATCTTGCTAACTCAATTCAACCGTCTGATGACCTTTTGGATGATAAAAATAAAGGTCCAATAATTAAACTTATTAATGCAACGATAACAAGAGCTATCAAGGCTAGAGCCTCTGATATACATTTAGAACCATTTGAAAATAACTTAACTATAAGATTTCGTGTTGATGGTGTTTTAAAAGAGGTTCTTAAGTATCAAAAGAACATAACCCAAATGATAATTTCAAGGATAAAGATTATGTCTAATCTAGATATTTCAGAACGTCGTTTACCTCAGGATGGAAGAATTTCAATAAATATTGGAAAAAAAGAAGTTGATTTAAGAGTTTCAACATTACCTTCTTCATTTGGTGAGAGGGTAGTTTTAAGAATACTAGAAAAGGATAAATCTCATGTAGAACTTGGAAGTTTGGGATTTTCAAATGATATTCAAACAAAATTTAAAAATGCATTACAAAAAAATGAAGGGATTATTTTAGTGACTGGACCAACAGGTTCTGGAAAAACCACGACTCTTTATTCGGGTCTTAAAAATATTTCAGATAGATCGCAAAATATTTTAACTATTGAAGATCCAGTTGAATATGCTCTCAATGGAATTGGTCAAACACAAGTAAATAGCAAAACTGGTTTGACTTTCGCTAAGGGTCTTAAGGCTATTTTAAGACAAGATCCTGACGTAGTAATGGTTGGAGAAATAAGAGATAAAGAAACTGCTGATATCGCTATTCAAGCAAGTTTAACAGGGCATCTAGTACTTTCAACAGTACACACAAATAGTGCCGTAAATGCAATTACTAGATTGAGAGATATGGGAATTGAACCATACTTACTATCTTCAAGTCTATTGTTTGTCTTATCACAGAGATTGGTGAGAAGATTATGTGTAAAGTGTAAAAAACCTGATAATGACCAAAAATCAATAAAATTAATGAAAAGCAATAACATTAAAGGTGAGATCTTTAAGCCGGTTGGTTGTAAGCATTGTGATGATACAGGATATAGTGGACGTCTAAGTATTGGTGAGTGCATCGTTGTAGATGAAAAAATAAATGAACTTATCTACAAACAAGCATCAGAGGCAGAAATCACTGACTATGTTTTTAAAAATAACAAAAAAATCTTTTTAAATGGTCTTGAAGCTGTAATAGCAGGTGAGACATCAATAACAGAAATACTTAGGGTTTCACAAGAATAATGGCAACCTATAGATACCAAGCATTTGATAAAAATGAGAATAAAGTTAAAGGATTTATAACAGCTGATAGCAAATCAGATGCAATTAACCAGCTTCAACTTAAAGAATTAAACCCTTCATCAATTGATGAAGCTGCAAAAGAAAAATCAAATTTAAAAATATCTAAAAAAGATTTATCTATTTTCACTAAACAAGTTTCAGCTTTATTAAGCTCTGGAACACCAATTGAAAAAACTTTGGAAATAGTTAGTAATCAAACTATCAAAGATAAATTTTCACAAATACTTCATGCTATCAATGAGGAATTAAAGCAAGGAAAATCTTTGAGTGATTGTATGAGAGACTATCCAAGAGTATTTGATTCAGTATATTGCTCAACGGTATTTGCTGGTGAAACATCCGCATCACTCCCCACAGTTTTTAAAGACTTATCAGATTATTTAGATAAAGAAATAAAGATTAGATCTCAAGTAATTGGAGCACTTACATATCCTGCAATTATTTTCTCAGTTTCTATAGTTGTTATTTACGCATTACTAAGCTTTGTGCTTCCTCAAGTGGTAGATCAGTTTATTTCATCTAATGTATCATTACCTGCATTAACAACTGCTTTACTATATTTATCTGATATATTTCCGGCAATACTAATTTTAGTTTTATTAATTTTTTTAGGACCTGTTTATCTTGTAAATTCAAATTGGCTAAGTCTTAAGAGAAAACTTGATATATCACAGATTTTTTTGAATATTCCTTTTTTTGGCAAAATAATTTTATTCGATCAAACTGCTAGGTTTTGTTCATCAATGCACCTCATGACAAAGGCTGGTTTAAATACTATTGAAAGTTTAAATATAGCTAAAGAATCATTTAATAACCTTTATTTACGTTTAGAGCTTGATGTAATTGAAAATAGAGTTATTTCCGGTAGCTCATTAAGTCAATCTTTTTCGGAGTCTAAAGTCTTTCCTAGAGTTTTTGTTCAGTTACTAATTTCAGGTGATATGGGCGGGAAAGTTAGTGAAATGTTTGAAAAAATTAAGAACTATTTAGACCAAGAAGTTGAGAGCGTAAGAAACATAATGTTAACTTTTTTACAGCCTTCAATTATTTTAGTAATGGGTGTATTTGTTTTATTAATTGTTCTGTCCATAATGTTACCATTACTACAAATGAATAATTTAATTTTTAATTTATGAAAAAAATTCTCAAATCTGGTTTTACTTTATTGGAACTATTGATAGTCATTGTAATATTAGGTCTTCTAGTTTCGTTAGTATCAATTAATGTTTTGCCAACCTTAAGCAAGGCTTATTCTGAAACTGCCAAGGTAGATATATCAAGGATAGAACAAGCACTAGTAATGTATAAGATAAATGAGGGTAATTATCCATCTGAAGATGAGGGTATTTCAAAATTAGTGGAAGGTGGATATCTTAATAAAATTCCAATAGATCCATGGGGTAATGAGTATTTTTATAAACCTCCAGAAAATGCATCTAACTATGAAGTTTACTCTCTAGGAGCAGATGCTAAAGAGGGTGGTGATGGTGAAAATGCAGATATTAGTAGCATCACTAAATAAAGGTTTCTCATTTATTGAAATCATTGTTACTTTGTTGATTATTTCTTTAGTCGGAAGTAGCTTTTATATATTTTTTCAAAACTCTAATATTCCAATTTCTTTAAATGCAGAAATAAAAAACTTTCAAGACTTTGCTAACTATACTGGTAATCAAATAAACATATATGAAGATAGGTACGTTATCGTTTATCAGAGTAATTATGAAGTAGTAAAAGAGGTTAATTATCCAACAATAAAGGCAGTAATAGACATAAATAATAAATATATAAAAATCCAGGATGATGAGCCTTTTATATCGATTTATCCAGGTTGGGAATCAAATATAAAGAAAATTATTCTTTCAAATGATGAAATTATTGAACTTTAAAAATCTAACAAGAGGTTTTTCACTCATCGAGGTAGTTGTATCGCTTTTAATTTTATCAATTACATTTACAGCCTTTTCATTGCTATTAGATCAAAACCTCAAAGCGCAGCTTCAAAAGGAAAAATATGTCTATAAAACTACAAAAGAAATAAATCTACTTACTCTATACTCCAATAAAACTTCAACCGATGATGTTTCCCTAAAAAAATTTTTAGGGGTAAAAAAAGAAAGGGAGAAAATACTTTCTTCATTTGGAATAAGAAGAGAAATTGAGATTATTTTTATTGATGGTGATAAAGAAATAAAAATAAAAATTATCAGATAAAATGAGAGGCGGTTTCACAATCATAGAAGTTCTAGTTGCTCTTTTAGCTGCGTCCATAATTGCATTAATGTCGTTCGAATACTTATCTAATGTTGTAAATTTAGAAACGAAAGTAAAAATTAAGATTTCAAAGGATAGAGATGAATTAAATACTGGAAATATAATAAGGTTAGACTTATTACAATCTATACCTTTCTTATTTAAAGATGAAGCAGGAAGAAAGGTTTCAACTCCATTTTTTGGAAATCAAAATAATACTTTGATGTCATTTGTTTCTTTATCTACATCAGATAATACAAAAGATAAATCTAAACTCAGGAGAGTAAATTACTATGTTGAAAATGATAATTTAGTTAGACAAACTACACTTCCAAATAATCATGCCGTTGTTTTATCAAAGAGAATACTTCTTAAAGATATTGATAATTATCAAATTTTATTTGGCGAAGATTTAAATTTGCTTGATGAAAAATGGCCAAATAATCAAACATCTAATTCAAATATTAAACAAAATAAAAGTTATCCCAAATTAATTGTATTTTCTTATTCGATCGAACAAGAGGAAAGGGTTCTAATTTTAATGAAAAAAGGATTTATCTTAATAAGCACATTATCGCTAGTAACCATACTTAGTTTTTTGACTATTTTGATTAGTAAACAAATTTTTAATGACTCTGTTTCAACAAATATTTACCAAGAATCTATTAAAAAAAGAATAGAACTAATTAATTATGAAAAATTTATAACTGAAAATTTACTTAATAATTCAAATTTATTAAGAAATTTAAATATTGCTGAAAAGGAATTTAATTTTATAGCTAAAAGATCTTTTTCTAATTTAACTATTGAGCTAGAAGACATGAATTCATGCTTTAATTTAAATGCCTTAGTTAAGAGCAAAAATGGTATAACAGAAAAAAATGATGAAAATGTAATAAATTTTCTCGTTTTTTTAAGCAAATCATTCGTAAACAAAAATTCTCATATTGAGCTTTTACACAGAATAGTTGATTCGATTGATACAAATAATTTCCCAGAAACTTACGGGGCAGAGGATTTGTATTATATTTCTAATGAGAGATTAAATTTAGCATCAGATCAAAATTTTTATCACAAAAGTCAGATAAAAGACCTTAATTTAAATTTTCTAACTGATGCTGACTTTCAAAAAATTTATGGAAATATATGTGCCTTACCTTCTAATGAAATTAAATTAAATATCAATAATATTAATTTTAATAATCAAAAGGTTTTTCACTCTATATTTTCGGATTTAACAGTAAAAGATATAGAAAAAATTATTTTAAATAAGCCAGAAACGGGATATTTGAATTATAAAGATTTAGTTGACCGCACTTCAATAAACCAAATTAAACTTAAAAATAAGTATATTGTCTTTAAGCCTATATTTATAAAAATTAAATATACTCTTCAAATCGAAGAATACATGTTTAAATTAATTAGTTTTATAGATTTATCTAATAGAGAAAATAACATAATCTACAGAACCATAAGTGATGAAAATATTTATTTTTAATGATCTGGAAACAGGTAGTTATTTTGATGATAAAAATGTTTCTACGTGTAAATACTCAACCTTAGAAAACGAAAAAGATGTCTTATTTGTATTTCCAGATCAAATGCTGACACACGTTAAAGAAACTGAGAGATACAAAAAAAGGGCAAATTTAGAAGCTAAGCTGATCAATGATTCATTAACGTCTTCACTTAATATTGATACTAATTTAAATGTCCTTAAATGTTCTCTTGAAAAGGGTAATTATTTTCTGGTAAATGATAAAAATCTTAAAATAATAAAAAACCTTTTTCAGAACTTTGAAAACGATGTACTAATTACTTCAGATGTTTTGTTTTTTAGTGAAATTTTTAAGGAAAATATCAATTACCTAGATGACTATTACCTAAATACTAACTCACAATATTTAAAATTTTCAAAAAATGCTTTAAAAGTCCTGAAATACAAAGGTTCTGAATTTAAGAAAATTGTTGATGAGGATCTAATTAAAAAAGTTAATTCTCAGTTTGATAGTTATAAACTAAATACCTTTAATATTGGAAATTTAATTAACTTTGAAAAAAATAAAAAATATGTCTTTGGATTAATTTCAGCTATTGTTTTAATTAACTTAATAGGAATAGGCAATCTTATTAATCAAACTTATAAATTAAACTCATTTAATGACATTATTCTTGAGTTCTACAAAGATATATATCCCCTAGAAAAGCCATTAAATGTAGAACAAGCAATTAATGAAAAAATTGAGAAACTTAATTTACAAGAATCAAAAGTTTTAAAATTAATCTACAAAATCTCATCTTCAAAGCTTGAAAATGGACGATTAGTAGACCTCTATTATTCAAGAGAGTTGAATAAGTTTGAATTTGAAATTCTATTTAATAATTCGTCAGAGGAGATTATCTTCCTAAATGAACAAGCCTTTGAAGGAAACAGTTTTAAAAAAGTTAGCTCAAGAACTGATAGAGGGTTGGTAGTTACAAAATTTATATATGAAATTTAAATTTTTAAAGAATAATAAAAAATTATTTTCAGTAATTGGGTTTTCAGTTCTTTTTTTAATTTTTATATTTCTAGAAAATATCCTGATAGATAACCTATTTGAGATAAGGGCTGAATACGACCAGAAAAATAAACTTTTCAACGAACAAAAACAAAAAATTTCTCAATTAAAAATGTATGAAAACAATAAAAATACTAAGAATTTAGTTGAAAATCTTGAGCTTTTCCTCAAAGACAAAAAGATTTCTTACTCCTTAGATGGCGATTTATTTTTATTTGATAATCTAGCACCAGGTAAATTAATTGAAATTCTTAATTATATACAATTAAATAATATCGAACCCAATGAAATAAAAATTTCTGGGAATGAATCAACTTTGAATTTAACAATTGAAGTTAATACTTAAAATTCTTTTTTCAATATTTGCACTATTAGTAATTTTCCTAGTAGTCATATTTTTTACACCAATAAATTTGATTGTTAAAGCACCTTTGCAGTCTTATGGAATCTCTTACGAAAATGCAAAAGGAAATATATTTTCTGGAGATTTAAGGAACGTTAAATTAGTAAATCTTTCAATTAGGGATATTAATTATGGGAACTCTTATTCCCATGCAGGTGTAAAAACTAATATCACGGATGGCTTTTACTTTACGTCAACTATTTTAACTAGTTTTGATTTAAGAAAAATTACGGTTAGTAACACAAAGTATAGTCGCGATTTTAAGCTTTCATTTATTCCAGTTATTAATATAGAAACCGAACTAGAAGAGTTGATTCTTGAAGACTTTAAATGCAAAGGAATAAATGGTGATGCTTATATAAAAAGCAGAATTTTTAAGGAGCGTTTAATTGGTGAACTTAGTTGCACAGATGACTCATACAAAATAATATTATTCGACAGAAAATATAATCAGTTAGGTTTAATAACAACAGACTTTAATTATATTTATCTCAACATTAAAGACAGCGCTCTTAATGAAAACTTATCGATCTTAAATATTAATGGTGGAATAAATCTAAAGATTCCTGTTAAGGATTTGTTTGAATAATCCATCGGATATACTCCAAAATGAATTCTCAATTACATTACAATTTAAACTTGCTAAAGAAAGTTCATAAATTTCTGCTGCTAATGGAATGATATCTATCCTATCTTTAGGGATGCTAAATTTTTCAATTAAATCTTTCTTTGAGACACTGTTATATTCTTTTACAAATTCAGTAAACTCTTTTGAGCTTAAAGGACCTGAATGATTATTAGCCTCAAATATTGCTCTTAAATTTCCACCTAGGCCGTATAACTTTTTAACTGGTCCATACTTTTTTAACCAATTTCCAAAGTTTTTCATTTCATTTTCTTTGTAGTTTTTACCTTTATTAAGCAATCTAACGGCTCCTAGCTGAAATGATTTTGCATATGTTTGAGAATTAACACTTACAAAAACCTCTACACTACCTCCACCTATATCCAATATCGCGTAGGAGTCTACATTTGCTTTAAATTCTTTAAGAAGGCCAGCCTCAGTATCTCCAGATATAATCTTTAGATCTATGTTTTGTTTTTTTAGCAAAGAAAGTATCTCATCTTTATTAGTACAATCTCTAATTGCAGATGTTGCCATATAGAATTGTTTTTCAATATTTTTTTCTGAGAAAACTCTTTTAAATCTTTCGAGAACAATAGCTAGTTGCTTCAAGGTTAATTCTGAAAGAAACCCTTGAGTAAACGCATCTTTTCCGAGTCTTAAAGGTTCTCTGTAGTATTCAACTAAACTATTGTCTTTAGTATTAAATATTTTATATTTAATAGCGTTTGATCCAATATCGACAATTCCTAATAACATCTTAATCAGAAAATGGAGCTAATATTTTAAATTGCTCATAAGTGAGGTTTTCAAAAAATACTCCTTCGATATGCAAGGAATAGTTTCCTAAATCTTCTCCCCATTTTGGTGGTTTAAGAGATAGTTTTTCGTCGTAAGCAAGGTTATTAAGAATGTACCTAAGCGCACTCAGTCTAGCAATCATTTTATTATTAGCATTAATTACAACCCATGGAGCATAATCCGTAGACGTTAAGTCAAACATTTGATTTTTATAGAGTGTAAAAACATCCCATTTATTTACCATCAATTTATCTGACTCAGATAATTTCCAATACTTCAACTTGCTATTTTTTCTAGCGTTAATACGTCTTTTCTGTTGATCTTTATCAATTGAAAAATAAAATTTAACCAGTTCAGTCCCTTTTTTAACAAGAGATTTTTCCCATTTATTTACCTTAGTCATAAATTCCTCATATTGTTTCTTTGAACAATACCCAAGCGTTGGTTCGGTTAATGCACGTGTATACCAGGATCTATCAAATAAAACAATTTGACCTTTATTTGGTAAATATGTTTCATATCTTTCAAACCAATTTTTTCTCTCTTTTTTTGTTGGAATTCCAAGATGCACGTATTTAAAATTTGATGGGATTAAATGTTCAGAAAAAAAGTTAATTGTTGACGATTTTCCAGCAGTATCTCTACCTTCAAAACAAATAGCAATCTTCCTTTTTTTCTTTATTACATCTTCCTGTAATTTCAATAATTCAACTTGAAGGTTATACTTTTCTTTTCTATATAAATCAGGTGAAAGTGATTTATATTGCTCGAAATTGTATTCAAAAACGCTCATGTAAAAGTATTAAAAAGAGGGTATAGTATAACGAAATTATCTCTCTATTGAATGGCACTAGTTGAATTAACAATTTTTGGAATACCTCTTATTCTTTTTTCTGCTGCAATGCTTGGCTTTTTTACAGCATATGGTGTTGGAGCTAATGATGTAGCTAATGCAATGGGTACCTCAGTTGGTAGCAAGGTATTAACTATTTCTCAGGCTGTACTCATAGCTGCAATTTTTGAATTTTTAGGTGCTTTTTTTGCTGGTGGAGGGGTTACCCAAACAATTAGAAAAGGTGTAATTGACCCTGAACTATTCATAGGTCAGCAGGAAATTCTTATTTACGGCATGATTTCATCATTATTTGCAGCTGGTGTTTGGCTTTTTGTAGCAAGCATAAGAGGCTGGCCTGTATCTACAACACACACTATTGTTGGTGCAATTGTAGGTTTTGGTATATATGCGTTAGGTTCAGATAAGATTAACTGGTCCGTAGTAGGCAACATTTCCTTATCTTGGTTAACTTCGCCGATATCATCTGGTCTTCTGGCTGCTTTGATTTACTGGATATGCAAAGAATTTATTATTACAAAACAAAGTAAATTTCAGTTTTTAATAATTAATTTTTATATTTTCCTGGCGGGTTTTGCCATCTCACTTATCACGATAACAAAAGGTTTAAAAAATATTCTTAAAGATAGCGAAGTAGTTTTAACATTTTCTGATAGTGTCTCATATTCAGTAATTTCAGCTATTGTTTTTACTTTTTTATTCTATTCCTTTTCAAGATCAAGACTGTCTAAAAATCAATCAAGTGAATCTCAATTTGCTTATTTAATGATCTTTACATCTTGTGCAGTGGCGTTTGCTCATGGATCAAATGATGTAGCAAATGCAATAGGTCCATTAGCAGCAGTTTACCAAGCTTCATATGAGTTATTAGGTCAGCCATATAATTCCGAGACACCGCTATGGATTTTGTTATTAGGTGCAGTGGGGATAGTTATAGGTCTAGCAACTTTAGGGTATAGAGTAATGAAAACTATAGGAGAAAGGATAGTAAGCTTAACACCTAGCAAAGGATTTTCAGCACAATTGTCAGCAGCTTTAACAGTCGTTTTAGCCAGTCAGTTAAATATGCCTGTTTCAACAACTCATACTCTTGTGGGAGCTGTTATTGGGATAGGTTTAGTAGAAGGAATTAAGTCTGTAAATCTGGCTTCAGTAAGAACAATATTTGTCTCATGGGTTGTCACACTTCCTATAGGTGCAGCTCTTTCAATAATTTTTCTAGAATTATTTATGAATTTATTTACGTATTAAATACATTTCTGTTACATATTTTGCACGTATCTGTCACAAAACTGTAATTGTCTGAATCTAAATTATTAGCTTATGCGTATTACTATGAAAAAAATCTTACCGTTATTAATTATAAGTTCGTTATATTTGGTATCCCAAGAAGATACCAATGAAGATATAGAAGAAATTGTTGCCGTTGGAACAAAAGCAAGCCTTAAATCTGCGCTTGATAAGCAGAAAGATTCCAATCAAGTGGTTTCAATTGTTGACTCCGATGCAATAGGAGAATTTCCTGATGAAACAGCTGCTGAAGCAGTAAGAAGACTTTCTGGTGTCTCTGTTGAGAACGACCAAGGTGAAGGTAGATACATCACTTTAAGAGGTATGTCAGGAGATCTTAATGGAGTAACACTTAATGGCGCTACGGTACCAGCTCCAGAGGGCGGTAGAAAAGTTCTACTCGATGGTCTCCCAACTGAACTTCTAGACTCTATTGAAGTTTATAAAACTTTAATCCCTTCACAAGACCTAGAAGGTATAGGTGGAAGAATTGAATTTAAAACAAAAAAAGCTACTGAATTAGATAAGAGATTAGTAAAGATAAAATACGATCAATCATATAACGATTTTTCTGGTGAAGCAGATAGCCCAAAGTACTCATTGACATATGGTGAGAAGTTAAGTGATGCTTTTGGTGCTATTTTGGGGTACACATATCAAAGTAAACACATAATCTCCAATAACAATGAAACAGGTTATGAGCCATGGGGCATTGCTGATAATGGAAACAAATACCTAGCTAGGGACTGGGAAATGAGGTTTTATGATTTAACTAGAGAAAGGCAAGGTTTTACTGCAGATTTTGACTTGGCTTTAAACGATGACACTTCACTTTTTTATAATTTCTTATTTAATAAATATGAGGATGATGAGATTAGATTTAAAGATGAATATCGCGCAAGAAATTTAGTAGAGTCCTCTGTTACACCTACTTCTGCATCATATCAAAGAATTACCGCAGATAAAGAAACAAGAAAAAGAATAGAAGTAAGAACAATTGAAACCAAAATTTTTGGGGGTGAGAGCAGACTAGGCATGTATAACACCAAATTTCAATTTAGTGAATCTTTTGCAGAAGAGGATGATACCAATAATGTTGATGCTAAATTTCGAGCTCAGTGTCGTATTAGAAGCGGTGATGATATTTGTGGCACCTACAGCTGGGCAAATCCAAAATTTATAAGCTTATCTTTAGCACCTCGAGGACAGATGCTTACTGATCCATCAGAGTATGACTGGGACGAGCTGGAAATAGATTATGGTTTAATTCAAGATCGTGAAGATGCTTTTAAAATTGATTTTGAAAGTGATCCGTTCGATTTTAATGGGAATGTCATGTCAATTGAATTTGGCGCTAAATCAAGTGAAAGAATTAAATCAAATAAAGAGGGAAATTTAGATGGTTCAGGTGATGTAGCACAAGGTATGTTAACTTACTCACCCTCAGCACCAAATAACTTGTGGTATTTTCCAGAGGCACTATCTTTTTTTGCTGATCCTTCATTAGTCTTTCCTTTGCAAAATCAATTTAGGCCTCTGGATTTAGATCTTGCAGATTTCTGGAGCACTAAAGAAGAAATATTTGCACTGTATTTCATGGCTACTATAGAAACAGATAATGCTGTTGTTGTGGCTGGTTTTAGAAACGAAGATACGTCATTTGAAACTTATGGTTTCAACGATGGAGATCAGCAAGATAGACTAGAATTTGAAAATGACTATAGCTTTTTAGCACCAAGTATTAACGTAAAATATTTCTTGAATGATAAAGTGCAATTAAGAGCTGCAGCTTATCGTTCGCTTTCTAGGCCAGGATTTGAACAAACTGCACCAGTTCCTGATATTGGTGATGGAAATGGCGATGGTGAGTGGTCTGGTTCGATGGGTAATCCAGATCTTAAACCATATGAAGCCAATAATTATGATTTAGGATTTGAATACTATGGAGATGAATCATTCTTTTCTGCAGGTCTTTATTACAAAGATATATCTAACACTATTTACCCAAGAGTGCTTGGCAACCAGATAGTTGGTGGAATTTTCTTTTCAGATTTAGAGACCTTTGCCAATGCAGGAGATTCATCAATCCTTGGATATGAGCTAAATTACTTTACAGAACTCGATGCATATTTACCTCTAGAAGGGTTCTTTGTGTCAGCTAATGTTACATATAATGACGGAGAAAGTGATTTTGCTCCAGGAGGAGATAATACTGAAACATTTACTATTCCTTTTAGAAAACTTTCAGAGGAGGCAGCTAATTTTTCTCTTGGTTATGATAAAGGAAAATTTGATATTAGATTTTCTGTAAATTACAGATCAAGTTATCTTGATTACCTTGGTGACGAAGGTGAAGAATTATTCAATGATGACTTTGGATATGGTTATATGAGATTTACTGACGATTATTATTCTTATGATCTTGTTGCAAAATATAAATACACAGAAAATTTATCATTAAGATTTGAAGGAAAAAATTTAGATAATAGACCAGAGTTCTATTATTGGAATTCTCCTGATAGACTATCTCAGTATGATGAATATGGTTACTGGATGTCATTCGGCTTTAGATACAATTTCTAATTTATTTAATAAAACCCTTAAAGCGATAATTTTGTTTATCGCTTTTATTCTGCTTTCTGCTTGCGGTGGTGAGAAAGAAACTTTTGTAGTTGAGTATGACTATGAAACACCTCCAATAGCTTCAGAGGGAGATGCTGCAGACGATCCTGCAATATTTCTAACTGAAGGAGATCCACTTATCCTAGGTACTGATAAAACTGCTGGAATGTATATATATAGTTTTACCGGTGAAGAACTTGCTTATTATGATAACGGAAAGCCAAATAATGTAGATGTAAGAGATTCATGGTTTGCTTACACAGACAGGTCAGATAATTCTGTCCAGTATGCAAAATTATTTGAAAATATTTCTTTAGCTGTATATCCAGAAATAAATATTTATGGCATTTGCATAGGTATAGTCGATTCCGAGTTAAGGGCAATAGTGACTGAAGAAGAGGGTGTAAATATTCAGTATTGGAATTTAGAGAAACAAGAATTAATTAAAACCATAGACATTACAGCAGATGAAGAAAATGTTCCTGCTGCTGGCAATGAAGCAGAAGGGTGTGTATTTGATGAAGAAAATGGACATATATTTATCTCAAGAGAAGGAGCAAGAGGTATTTTAAAAGTTTTTGATACAGAAAACCTTGAGCTAATTAAACAAATAGATTCTAGAGATGGCAATATTGGTGGCGATCCTGAAGGAATTGCTGTCTATAAAACAGGTGCTAAGGATGGATTTATAATCCTATCATCACAAGGGGATAATAAATTTAATATGTACGACAGACAATATCCCTTTGATTATCAAGGTTCTTTTCAAATTAAAGATGTGGAGCATACCGATGGTTTAGATGTAACAGCAGTATCTTTTGAAAGGTTTCCTAAAGGTTTCTTAATTGTTCATGATGGAGAAAATCTTCCAGATAATCAAAATTTTAAAATTGTTGATATGGAAAGAATTTTAAAAAAAAAAGTAGCTCCTGGCTGGATGTATTAAAAAGTTTTAGCAGGGAAAACCCATACTTAGCTCCTCTTTTATTAACTTTCTTAGGTTTTTTCGAATCTTTTGTAATTACTGGTGTAGTTTTTCCAAGTCTCTTTTTGTATTTATTAGCTGTTTTCCTTTATCTTGAGGGAATATCAAATATCTTCTTAATCACAATTTTTGCATATGCTGGATCATTTATAGGAGACCAATCTAGCTATTTGATGGGAAGAGTGTTTGGCACAAAGATCTTCGAATGGAATTTTTTTAGGAAGAGAAAGGAAAGAGTTGAAAAAACAAAAAATTGGTTTGAAAAATATGAATTTGGGGCGATACTTCTCGGAAGAATGACACCTAGCATCAGACCTTTTGCACCGTTTTTTGTAGGTTCATTTAAGCTTGATTATAAGAAATTTCTATTTTTTGACTTATTGGCTTGTGCTATATGGGGTTTGGGTTTAGTTCTTTTGGTAGTACTATGGGAATATATAGCTAATTTATTCTAATGTTGTATTTTGTTGGCTTAATCTCCATTGTTTTATTATCAATCTTATTGCTTAACTATTTTTTTAAAGAAGGCTCCAAAAACATGTTTAAAAGCTTATTAGTGCGATTTATGGCAATTGTTTTAACAATCATTAGTGTCATTATATTAATTAGGCTTATAAGGACTTTTTTATGAGTCAAAATTCAATTTTTTTAAAGATTAAATCAGGAGAAATTCCTGGAAAAATTGTTTTCGAAGACGATCAGTGTTTTGCTATTGAAGATATTAATCCACAAGCGCCCGTTCATGTGCTCATTATTCCAAATAAGGAAATAGCGAAAGTGTCCGATTCAGAAGAGAGTGATAAAGAGCTTCTTGGTCATCTCCTGCTAGTATCAAAAAAAATAGCAGATAAATACAATCTCAATGATAATTACAGGCTAGTAATAAATAATGGTGCAGATGCTGGGCAAAGTGTTTTCCACATACATGTTCACCTGTTAGGTGGACGAGGTCTCACGTGGCCTCCAGGCTAATAGAAATAGGCACCAATCATCAGAATGATTATCACAATCCCAATTATTCCAAAAAAAATTACAATATTTCTTAATACAGTTTTATCATCCATGGGTAAATTATAAATTCATTATGATTAGAATCGAACCTTACAAAGACGAAGAAGTTAACGATATTTTAAAAAAACTTCTAGCTAATACAGAATTTTTATCCTTCGTTGAAAAAAATTTGAATAATAAAGAGTCTAAATTTCTATCTCTTCCTGGTTCAAAATTTTTAGCAATGCAACTTTTCAAGGGCAAAATAAAAAACATACATACGGTTGATGATTTTCAAAATCAAATGAAAAAAGTTCTATCCTCTGTAATAGATAAAACAATCGAAAAATTCACTTACAGTGGTGTTGAGAGGCTTGATAAAACAAAACCATATCTATTTATTGGAAACCACAGAGATATTACCCTTGACTCTGCTTTATGTAACAACGCAATAACTGAAAACGGTCATGAGACTACTTTTAATGCAATAGGAGATAATCTAGCTGATGTTAGTTGGATGGGCGATCTATTGAGATTAAATAAATGTTTCATCATTCCAAGAAGTGGTGAATCGAAAAAAGAAATATATTCAAATTTAATGAGGTCTTCATCCTTTATAAAGGAGACCTTAGAAAGTGGCAACCATGTTTGGATTGCGCAAAAACAAGGTCGCAGTAAAGATGGAAAAGATTTTACCGATTCTGCAGTCCTAAAAATGTTACATATGTCATTGCGCAAAGAAATTTCATTTGAAGAAATTACAGATAAATACAATATAGTTACGTGTTCAATTTCATATGAAATCGATCCATTAGCTAAAGAAAAAATAACCTCCCATTCTGAAGAAGAGAAAAAATATGGTGAAGATGTAAGTCATATCTTTAAGGGAATTATGAATAACAAGGGACAAGTGCATCTTTCGATTGGTGAGCAAATTAAAGGTAGGTTTAATGTTGAAGAGCTTACTAAAAAAATTGATTCTGAAATAATTAAGAACTATAAGCTTTGGGAAACAAATGAGTATGCATTTAGATTCCTTAAAGACAATACGCATGATAGTAGCCTCAAAAGAGCAAAAAACTATTATGATGAACTTTTAGCTACTGTGACTAAAGATGAACTTAACGATATAATGACTCAGTACGCTAATCCAGTTTTAGCAAAAGAAGGATTAAATCTATGAGTGATGATCAGTTTTACGATAACGATGAAGAGAAAGAAAACTCTTCGACAGACTCTGTTGTTGCATTAATTATTATTTTAGTGGGTGTCGCAGCTGCTACAATTTATGTAAGTTCATTATGAATTTAAATCTTGAAACCTTATTTAATGTTAAAAATAAAACCGCTGTAGTAACGGGTGGCTCAAGAGGAATAGGAGCCATGATTACTGAGGGTTTTCTTGCAAATGGTTGCAAGGTTTACATAACAGCAAGAAAAAAAGAGGCTCTTGAAGATAAGGCTAAAGAATTAACTAAAAAATACAATATTGATTGTATTCCCTACTGTGTTGATCTTTCGACAGTTGATGGTGTTAATGAATTTGCTAACTTCATTACTGAAAAAGAACCCGATGGAATAAATTTTCTTATAAATAATGCTGGTGCAGCATGGGGAGCAAAGCTGGAAGAATATCCTGAAGATGGCTGGGATAAGGTAAATAACATCAACGTAAAAACTCCTTTTTTTCTAACCCAAAAATTAGTTAAAAATTTAGAAAAGAAAGCCTCTAGAGAGGATCCTACAAGAATTGTTAACATTGCCTCAATAGATGGAATAAGAGTAGGAAATATAGGTGAAACTTATGCTTACTCAGCAGCAAAATCCGGAATTATTCATCTAACGAAGCATCTGGCTAAAATTCTTGTGGAAAGAAATATTGTTGTTAATGCTATTGCTCCAGGTCCATTTGATAGTCATATGTTGGGGAAAGCAGTAAATTTCGATTACTCATTTATTGCGGATATGAATCCCCGCAAAAGAATTGGTTCGCCTGAAGATATTGCTGGATTATGCATTTATCTTTGTTCAAGAGCGGGAGCTTACACAGTAGGTGAAACCATTACTTGTGATGGTGGCATGGTTAATACTACTTAACTACTTGAAAGATAATTTTCTGCATCAAGAGCCGCCATACAACCGAATCCAGCACTAGTTATCGCTTGTCTATAGGTATAATCTGCAACATCACCAGCTGCAAATACTCCTGGAACTGAAGTTGATGTTGATCCAATATTAAATCCAGTATTTGTTTTGATATAACCACCTTCCATATCTAAATGGCCTTCGAATATATCTGTGTTTGGTTTATGACCAATTGCAACAAATACACCCTGAACGTTTAGTTCGTTTAAATTTCCATTGTTGTCTTTAACTTTAATGGCATTGACTACTTCATCTCCAATAACTTCATCAAGATTTGAGTTTAGTACCAGTTCTATTTTGCCTTCCTCAACCTTTTTAAAAAGGCGATCTTGTAGGATTTTTTCAGCTCTAAACTCATCTCTACGGTGAATAACATTAACTTTTGAACAAATATTAGATAAATAAAGAGCCTCTTCAACAGCTGTATTACCTCCACCTATAACAGCAACCTCTTGGTCTTTATAGAAAAAACCATCGCATGTTGCACAAGCACTGACACCTCTTCCTAAAAAAGCTTTCTCTGATGCTAATCCTAGATATTTTGCCGAAGCTCCTGTTGCAATAATTAATGAATCAGAAACATATTCCTCTTTTTCCCCAGTAAGAGACAAAGGATTTTTTTTGAAATCTACTGCTTTAATGTAATCATTGATTATTCTTACATTATATTTTTCTGCATGCTCTTTCATTCTATCCATTAGCTCTGGCCCTTGAAGATTGTTGTGATCACCTGGCCAATTTTCCACTTCCGTAGTAGTGGTAAGCTGTCCACCAACCTCTAAGCCAGTAATTAAAACAGGATTTAGATTAGCCCTTGCAGCATATACAGAAGCAGTGTAACCAGCAGGTCCTGAACCGAGAATTATTAATTGTTCTGCCATTTTTGTTTAAAAAAAGAGTACATTAGGTTTTTTTAGTTACAATATCTTAGCATGTCAATAGATAGAATTTATAGGGAGTTTTTTGGATTTTCTTTAATCATTTTCTCTTTATTTCTTTTTGGTAGTCTAATAACCTTTTCTTACCTTGATACAACTGAAGACTTATTGATTGTAGATAAAGAATTTAAAAATAACTTTGGTTTTCTTGGTGCACTATTTTCTACGAATTTATTTTTCAATTTTGGTTTAGTTTCATTTTATTTAGTGTTTATTTTATTTTATTTTGGTTTGCTTTTTTTCTTTAATTATTCTGAAAAGGATGCGTATTTGCATGTTTTAGACAATATAAATAAATTTCTTTTAGGTTTATTTTCAGTTCTACTTGCATGTATTTCGGCGTCTGCTTTTATTACTGCTGATTATTACAACTTTAATTATTTAGATATAAACAATGGAGGGAGAGCTGGTTTAAATCTTATTGAATCTATGTCACTTTTTCTTCCAAAAATGTGGCTAGGCACAATTTCATTTATATTCTTTTTATTAGTTCAATATTTTGTTTTCTCAGATATTGTTAATGCGCTTAGATCATTTTTATCGCCTAGCAGTAAAGATAAAGAAGAGACTGCAGTTCCAGAGGTTAGAGAAGAGCCTATTGAAACCTCTCCTGAACCAACACCATCAAAATCAATTAGTGCTAAGCCTAAAGAAGTAAAGAAAAAAGTTGTTGAAAAACCTGTTCAAAGAGAAGATTTTATCGATTTGCTTGATCAAAAAGAAGATATGTCGACAGAAGTTACTGAGGAATATCTAAATGATTTATCAGAAAATCTTACAATCAAACTGCGAGAGTTTGGAATAGAGGGTAATGTTGAAAATAATTTGCCTGGGCCAGTAATTACTAGATTTGAAATTAGTCTTGCACCAGGAACGAAAGCTAGCCAAGTTTCAAATATTGCAAATGATCTAGCAAGATCTCTTGCAGTCAAAAGTGTAAGAGTTGTAGAGGTTATAGAAGGCAAATCTACTATCGGAATTGAGATACCAAATCCAAAAAGACAGATTGTATCCTTATATTCAATTATGAAAGAGTTCAAACAGAATGAACTAACTTCTCTAGAATTTTGTGTTGGTAGAGATATTTCTGGGCAAGCATCAAAAATTAATTTACAGCAACTTCCTCATTTGCTTATTGCTGGAACAACAGGCTCCGGAAAATCAGTTGGAGTAAATACAATCTTGTTAAATTTATTAAGAAACAATGATCCAGAAAAATTGAAACTTTTATTAATTGATCCAAAGATGTTAGAGCTATCAGTTTATGACGATATTCCGCATTTAATAACTCCGGTTATAACTGACATGCAGAAAGCTTCTAACGGATTAAATTGGTGTGTTAAAGAAATGGATAAGAGATATAAACTTATGTCTATTTTAGGTGTCAGAAGTTTAGAGGGATACAATGAAAAAGTTTCTAACCTTAGCTCTATTTCAGATGATGTAAGACAACAACTTGAAGAAGAAAATCAAGCTGAAATTAAAGAACTTCCATACATAGTGGTAGTCATAGATGAGCTCGCTGATTTGATGATGGTAACAGGTAAGAAAGTTGAACAATTAATTGCAAGGCTTGCACAGAAAGCAAGAGCATCAGGCATTCACTTGGCTATAGCTACCCAAAGACCCTCAGTGGATGTAATTACAGGATTAATCAAAGCAAATATTCCATCTAGAATGTCATTTCTAGTTTCTTCAAAAGTTGATTCCAGAACTATTCTGGATCAAGGTGGAGCAGAACAATTACTAGGAAAAGGAGATATGCTTTTCATCGAACCAGGCACTTCAATTCCAAAGAGAATCCATGGAGCATTTGTTTCCGATGGAGAAGTGCAAAGAGTTGCAAAAAAAATGAGAGAACTTGGACAGCCAACCTATATTGAGGAGGTTATAAAATCACCTGAATTAATAGAGAACCTTGAGGATTCTGATGGAGATGATGAACTTTACAATCAGGCTGTTGAATTTGTTGTTGAAACAAGAAGAGCATCAATATCATCAGTTCAAAGAAAATTTAGAATTGGCTACAATAGAGCTGCTCGTCTGATAGAAACTATGGAAGAAAATGGAATCGTATCTCCAATGAATTCAAACGGCTCCAGGGAAGTTTTATGATTGATTTAAAGCTACTTAAAAACAATCTTAAAGATATTGAAAAGAAAATTAACTCTAGAGGTGAGAACTTCGATCTAAGCACTATTGTTTTAGATTATGAAAAAAAGAATTCATTACAAATTGAGATTGAAGAACTTAGAAATCAAAAGAAACAAGTTTCAAAAGAAATTGGTGAGTTAAAAAAAAATAAATCTAATTCATCAGAACAAGAAAAAAGGTCAGATGAATTATCTACTAATCTAACTAAATTAGAAAAATCATTTGAAGAAATAGATGAAAAAGTAAATAAAAATCTTTCATTGATCCCAAATATACCCCACGAGAAATGTCCGAATGGAAGTAGTGAAGAAGATAATGTTGAAGTCCATAGAAAAGAGTTCAAGAACCCAAAAACTAATTTAGATCACGTTGAAATAGGTGAAAAAATTGATTGTATAAATTTTGATGATGCAACAAAAGTCGCAGGGCCAAGATTTGTAGTTCTCAAGGACAAGCTGGCGCAAATGCATAGAGCATTAATTCAATTAATGTTAGATGAAGCTATGAAAAATAATTATCAAGAATGTTATGTTCCTCATATTGTAAATTCGAATTCTTTATTTGGAACTGGTCAACTGCCTAAGTTTGCGGATGATTCTTTTAAAGTAGAAAATGAAGAAAAATATTTGATCCCCACTGCAGAAGTACCTTTAACAAATCTTTTTAGAGATAAACAATTAGCAGTAGATGAATTGCCGGTAATGGTTACTGCACACACTCCATGCTACAGATCAGAAGCAGGAAGTTATGGAAAGGATACTAGAGGCATGATCAGACAACATCAATTTGAAAAAGTTGAATTAGTTCAAATTGTTCATCCAAGTAAATCTAACAACGCATTAAATAGTTTAATCTCTCATGCATCCTCTATTCTCGATATGCTTGAAATTTCATATAGGCATGTTGAATTGTGTACAGGTGATTTAGGTTTTTCAGCTTCTAAAACCATCGACATTGAGGTTTGGCTGCCTAGCCAAGAAACATTTAGGGAGATATCCTCTTGTTCTAATTTTACAGACTTTCAAGCTAGAAGAATGAATATAAAGATTAAAGACGAAAAAGAAAAAATTTTAGCTCACACAATTAATGGCTCTGGTTTAGCTGTAGGCAGATGTTTAGTGGCTATTATGGAAAATTATTTTGATGATAATAAGGGTTTAATAGTTCCAGAAGCTCTAAAAAAATACGTAAATTTCGAATTTATTCCACTTAAGTAAAACGTTTTCAATTTTCTTTGTAAATTGTCACATTTATGTAATAAGATAAGGTTTATATAAACGCTTTTATGCGAGGATTCTAAATGAAAAAAATACTCTTATCGTTTATGGCGATATTCATATCGCTTTCTGTGTATTCTCAAGAAACTACATCTGATGTTAAAGGATTTGTTTCTGATTCAAGTGGAAACTCTGTAGGGGGGGCGTCTGTATCAGTGGTATATGTACCTACGAATGCAGAAGCAAAAGCTTCCTCAAACAGTGATGGATACTTTGTAGTATCAAACTTAAAGTCTGGAGGACCATATAGTATTGTGGTTGCTTCTGCGCAAGGTACTAAAAGATATAACGATGTCTTTTTAAGTGTTGGTGCAGCTCTAAGTCTTAATGTTGTTCTAGAAGCAACAGATGAGGTAGTGGCAACTGCAAGTTTGATTACTCGAAATGTAGCTCCTGGACCAAGTACGGTTTTTAATCTAGCTGATATTGAAGCAGCTCCAGCTTGGGATAGAGATATTAAAGATGTTATTACCCAAGACCCACGTATTTTTGTAGACGAAAGTCAGTCATACAGAGGTTTTAACTGTAATGGATCAAACCCTAGATACAACGCTCTCTCAGTTGATGGGATTGGATTAAACGACGGATTTGGATTGAACAGTAATGGTTATCCAACTTCTAGAATGCCATTCTCATATGATGCAATTGAGCAAGTTTCTGTTGAGTTCGCGCCATATGATGTTATGTATGGTGGTTTTGCAGCTTGTGTTGTTAATGCTGTAACAAGGTCTGGTTCTGATACAACTAGTGGTAAATTCTTCTATGAGTTTGTTGATGATAGTCTGCAAGCTGATTCACTTGAAGGAGATTCCTTAACTATTAACCCATACGAAGAAACTAAATATGGTTTCACTCTTGGTGGTAAAGTTCCGGAAGTTGAAAATCTTTATTACTTTGTTGCTTTCGAACAGTACGATGACTTTGATCCATATGAAAGAGGTTACGTAGGCTCTGGACAAGCAAATGAGTCTTCTTGGCTGTCAGAGGCTGACTTTAATAGAATTAGACAAATTGCAAAGGATGTTTATGGATTTGATCCTGGTGGTCTTTCAAAAGGATCTCCAAGTGAAGATGTAAAGCTACTTGCTAAATTTGACTATTTCATTAGTGATCAACACAGAGCTGAAGTTGTTTTAAATTACAACGATGGATTTGAAATTACTCCAGCTGATTCATGGACTCCAGTATTTGAGTCACATTTCTATGAAAGAGGTCACGAATTACAAAATTTTCAAACCAAAGTTTTCTCACAATGGACTGATGACTTCAGCACCGAAATAAGAATAGGGTATAGAGACTTAGCAAATAGACAGCTAGCTGTAAGTGAAGACCCTGATTTTGGAGAATTTAGAATCTACAATGTTGGTGGTGTTGGAAGTGTTTATCTGAGTGGTACTGACGACTCAAGACAAGCAAACCAAATGTCATGGGAAAATACAACCTTATCGTTCAAAGGAGAATACTTAGTAAACAATCATTTATTCAAATTTGGAATGGAGCAAGAAGATCAAGATATATTTAATATATTTGTTCCACATTCAAGAGGTGGTGAATACAGAGTTTACGGTGGTATTGATGCTTTTGAAGCAGGTGATGTTAGAGCTTATTACGGTAACTCACAGAGTTTAGATCCAAAAGATTCAGCCGCTGTTTGGGGCTATGGTATTACAACATTATTTTTACAAGATGATGTAGAAATTAATGACAGAGTGTCAGCATCTATCGGTGTAAGACATGAGTCATACCAACAAACTTCAAACTGTGAAAATGCTGCATACTTTATTGCTGCATATGGATATGGAAACTGTAATACTATCGACGGTCTAGAACTAACTATGCCAAGACTCTCAGTTAATTTTGATTTAACAGATAGAGTTTCTGCCTATGTTGGTCACGGGGTGTTTACAGGTGGATATCCAAATGTGTGGTTATCTAACACAGTAAGTAATGACGGTGTTAAAGGATTACAGTTTAATGCTAGAAACACAAACCTTCTAACTGATGCGCTTTGTACTAACCCTGTAACAGGTAAAACTGGACCAGGATACGGTATTCCATGTGCTCTGCTTGATAGAGTTACAAGTGGTGGTGTTGGTTTTTACAGTGACTACCTAGATCCAAACTTTAAAATTCCAAAGAATATTAAAACATCATTTGGCTTAAGAGGTTCATTCGATCTTGATCTTGCAGATGGATTGCTCATAGATGATATTGGATTTTATGTAGATTATATTTCTGGAAGAAGTGTAAATGCTCCTTATGTGCATACTGGTGAATTAATAAATCTTGGTAGCGACTTTGCAGGAGTACCTATTTATGACAAAAAACCTGGTGCTGGTTATAACAACCTTGAGTATAGTAACCAATCTACAGAGGGTGAATACACATCTTTGGCTGTTGGATTTTCAAAAGAGTGGGCAGAGCAAGATCTCTTCCTAAGCGTTGGATATGCAGAAGTTGAGGCACTAGTGGGTAACCCAATGAATTCTTCAGTGGGATACAGTAGCTGGACATACTTTAATGATGTAGACAGAGATAATCCTTCATTGGGTGTTTCACAATTTGAAATACCTGAAAGAATGTCTGCTTATATGAGATGGTCTCCAACTCTTTTTGCTGATCTTGAATCAAGGTTTAGTTTAACTTGGAGTCATAACAAAGGTAGACCATATAGTTTTGTCTTTAATGGTTATCCAGATATGAGAGGTGATGCGTTAGACGGTGATGGTGATAATATGCTTCTATATGTCCCTACAGGACCTAATGATCCAAACGTGGTTTTTGCTGATGGCTTCGATACAGATGCTTTCTTTGCAACAATGGATTCTTATGGTTTTGAAAGAGGTGCATTTGTTGATAGAGGTCAACATTACTCACCTTGGTATGCAAGGCTCAACTTTAAATTTGAGCAAATGCTCCCAGGTCTAAGAACTAACGACCAATCATCTGTGTTCTTTACAATTAGAAACCTTGGTAACTTCTTAAATGATGAGTGGGGAATTTATAATTTCCAATCTGACCATGACATTGTTGATGGTCAAGCTCTAAATGATGGAGTTGATCAATACTATATCTATAGAAACTTTAGAGGTTTAAGAGATAAAGGTAGATCAGGAAGAGGTTCTAGTTACTTAGTTAAAATCGGTTTCTCATACCGTTTTTAATTAATTGCTAAAATTGAAGGGTGGCTTAGGCCACCCTTTTTTTTTGTGTAAATTAAAATGTATAATTTGGCATGGAACAAATTCCAACCATCAATTACCACGACTTAAAATCTAATAATGAAGAGCTCTCTAAATTCTTGGAAGATTCACTTAACGATGTGGGTTTTTTTGTTATAAAAGATCATCCAATCAGTTCAGAATCTATCGATAAATTATTCAATTTTACGCAGGAATTATTTGATTTACCTCTAGATGTGAAAATGAAATATCATTTAAAAGGAACAAATGGAGCCAGAGGCTATACCCCTTACGGAATTGAAACAGCCTTAAATAAAAACGTACCAGATCAAAAAGAATTTTGGCATCAAGGTTCATGCTCTAACCCAGATTTGGCAAGTAATTTGACCATCAATGAACTTGAAAATTTCGATGATATAAATTCTCTGTATAAGGAATTTGAAAAACTTGGAATAAAAATTCTTGAATCTATTTCAAACTTCAATATTGATTTTAATGCTGATTTAAAAGAAATTGCAGTTGACGGAAATTCTGTTCTTAGGTTACTTCATTATCCACCTGTTGATGCACAGAAAAATGATGATAGAGCACATGCGCATAATGATGTAAATTTAATTACATTGCTTGTTGGAGGTAATGAAGGAGGGCTTGAGGCACTTGATAAAAAAGGAAATTGGGTTGAATGTAATTGTGAGAAAAATGAAATTATATGTAATGTTGGAGATATGCTGGAGATAATTTCAAATAAAAAACTTAGAAGCACAGCTCACCGTGTTAAAACGAAGAATAATGAAGATAAATCAAGATATAGCATTCCTTTTTTTCTCCATCCCCGACCTGAAGTAATTCTTGATCCAGAAACTAATTTAACAGCTAATGATTTCTTAAATAAAAGGTTAAGTGATATTAAACTAGGGTAGACATGGAATATTATTTACAGGTTTTAATTGGAGGTTTAGTACTAATTGCTGTAACTGTTCCTCTCTCAGATAATTACAAACAAATTAAAGTAAAAAATATCTTTTTTGCTATCTTAATGATGTTTGTTTTTGCTTTCATTTTATTAAATGACTTTGTAAATAATTTTTTTGAAGCCTTAAGCAATGGGGTAGCAAAATTATCTTCAGCAACTGCAGAGGGTACGAGTTTTCTTTTTGGTTCATTATTTGAAGCACATCCATATATATTTGCGCTGAATGTTCTGCCGTTGATTATTGTGATGTCATGTATAAGTGCTCTTTTATGGCACTGGAGAGTTTTACCCTTAATTATTAAAGGGTTGTCTTATGTTTGTGAAAGATTATTCAATTTAGGTGGGCCAGTTTCTTTTGGTGCAGCAGCAAATGTATTTGTTGGCCAAGTTGAAGCCCCACTTTTTGTCAGGCCTTACCTTAAAACTATGAGTAATAAAGAACTGCTCATACTCATGACTGCAGGCATGGCAACCGTTTCTGGTTCAGTAATGATTGCTTTAGCAGGTCAATTGGAAAATCAATTTGAGGGTTTAAATGTAGTTCAACATTTCCTCACAGCATCAATTCTATCTGTGCCTGCTGCAATAATGTATGCAGAAATCATGAGTCCTTCAACTGATGTAACTCATAATTTGAAAAGCTCAGAAGAAAAAAATATCTATCAAGGCTCTATGGATGCTATTACTCGAGGTACTAGAGATGGGCTAGGTATTGCAGTAAATGTTGCAGCTATAGTCCTTGCGGTTCTAGCTCTTGTTTCTATCGTTGATGGATTCTTGTCAATTTTCGGAGATATATCTCTACAAAAGATCCTTGGCTATATTTTTGCACCAATATGTTGGCTTATGGGAGTGCCATGGAATGAATCTGCAAATGCAGCAGAACTGCTTGGAATTAAATTAGCTACTAATGAATTTGTAGCCTACATACAATTTGGCAGTCTTGACCCTGAATATTTCACTGAGCGAACAAAGGTTATTCTTTTATATGCTCTTTGTGGTTTTGCTAATTTCTCAAGTGTAGGTATTTTAATCTCTGGTATCGGAGCAATGGCACCAGAAAGAAGAATTGACCTTATAAAAGTTTCAGGTAAAGCATTAATTGGTGCAACTCTTGCTTCGTGTATGAGTGGGCTAGTTGCAGGAATTTTTGTTTAGATAATCTTAGTTAATTCTCTGTAATGTTTACGGCAGTAAACCTTATATTTATCAGCACCTATATCAATTTGATTACCTTCCAAGACAATTTCTCCATCCTTGTCATATCTTGCAATCATTGTGGCTTTTCTGGAACAAGAGGGGTACTCGCATATTGTCTTAAGTTCGATAATGTTATCAGCCAGTGAAAGTAGAGCCAAACTTCCAGGAAAAAGCTCTCCTCTAAAGTCTGTTCTAATTCCGTAACACATAATAGGAATATTTTTTTCATCACATATTCTGCAAAGCTGTTTAACTTGTTCAGATGTTAAGAACTGTGCTTCATCAACTAAAATGCAGGACACTCGCTTTTTATTTTCTTTATAAACATAGTCTATAAAATCAAATTTCTCACTAAATACATAAGCAGGTTTTTTTAGACCTATCCTAGAGTGAATGAATGAATCATGTATTTTTGCATCAACTTCAGGTGTAAATAGCAAAACATTAAGATCTCTCTCTTCATAGTTATGGCTAGACTGAAGTAGGGAAGTGGACTTACCCGCATTCATAGTGGAGTAGAAGTAATGAACCTTAGCCAAAATTTACTCTTCGTCGCGTTTAAAAAGGTTTTTTAAACTAAATCCTTTTGGCCTTGCTTCAAGAAAAATATAAAGAGCAAAAAAAACTAAACTCCCAACCAAGACATAGATTGCATCCATAGTTTGCTATTCTAATATTTAATTATTTCTTCTACTAGAACAAAACTTTAAATACTATAACTAATCTGGAGAGATGGCTGAGTGGTTTAAAGCGCTGGTCTCGAAAATCAGTTGGCGTGAAAGCGTCTCCAGGGTTCGAATCCCTGTCTCTCCGCCATTATTTATTAAGGGTTAATTCTTGGTTCGGTTCCAAGGCCTGCGCCATAGACAACAGCATTAAGCCATACACGATTTGTACCTAAAGTTGCGCCCCTAAAGTTTGGCTGCCCTGAAAATAAAATCAATTGACCCTTACCAATTCTCTCTCTTGTTAGGTAAGCTGAGTTTGCGATTCTTTGTGCTGCCTCAGGCCATAATAATCCACTCATTCTCACATTTAACTCTTTACCAGGCGGAATATCAGACCAGTTAATAGTTGAATAGGTATTTGCTTTTGCAGAGTCTGAAAAAACACCAACTCGTATAGGCGCCTCAGAGCTATCATCTGACATTAAAACAGGATTGCTCCCGTAGAGGAGTGGTAGTGTGCTATTTGTTCCAAATGTAAGCCAGTGTTCTTGATCTGTTCTTCCTGACACAAAGGCACCTGATGGCATAAAGATTGATTGCCAGTTATCTCTATATGCAAGTTGGGATGGAGGATATTTACCTTCACTTTGCTCCCAAGGATAAGCTGTGTCTAAGTCAACTTTATTACTATTTACGCTTTCTATATCTAATTCTTCATAAAGTGCACTCAATTCTCTTTGCAACGAAATATTATATTTTTCACTCTCTTCAAATGTATTTTGAAGAAGTTTTACTGAGCCAATACCCTGTTCAGAAGCTAGAGCATAAGAACTAGCTGCATGAGCAATTAAGGTTCCTCCTTGCTCCATCCAATCGCTTAAAACCTTTTTCTCATACTCACCCATATCTCTGTAACCGCTAGGCAAGATAATAGTGTTATATCTTCTCAAGTCTGCGTAGTTAACAAGTGAAGCATCTATTTGACTATGTCTAATACCAAGATGATGATCTAGTGACCACCAACTAACACCGACATCATAAGAACTAAAACCTGATTGACTAAGAATTGCAATTTGTGGTCTTTCAAGTAAACGAAAATGTCTTCCGCCCCAATCCGGTAACTCTTCTGCACCAAAACCAGATTCAATCGATAATACAGAAATATCGAGTTCTGTGGCAATACTGTTTACTGTTTCAGATAAATCCTGATATTCTGGATTATCCATAGCAAGAACAGCGATACTCCCTCTTGATAAAAATTGTTTTGAAAGTAGTGCTTCTTTATCAATAATCCTGACTTCTACACCTTTTTCCATTAATCTTGCGGCAAAAGCTACTGAATTATCGTCAACTCCGTCAACAGCCCAAATAATAGCTTCTGGATTTGTTTTAATAGAAACATTTTGTGGGCTCCATTCTTTTAAACCAACTTCAAGATTAGATGGAACTGTGACAGCTTCAAGCCCGTACATCATTGTTAAGTTGAATGCAGTAGTGTCATACATTATAGATGATCCATCTTTAAGACTTCTAAGTCTCTCTTCAGCTAAGACTGATTCTATAATGTCAGCATCAAACTCTAAGATAGCTGCAATTAACGGTGCTTCAGGTTGTAAATTTGGAATTATCATACTACCTGCAGGTATTACGTAATTTGCTTCAACATCTCCAGTTTGTTGTAGAACATTTCTTGCTCTTATTGCTCTTTCATTTGTATATATTTCAATATCTTGAGCTTTAAGTTTCTCTGCTAGAGTTTTTAGTCTGCTATGATTTTTTGTTGGTAAAATTACAAAACTCTGATTGGCATATTCGCTGTCTTCTGAAATATTATATTTTCTGCCATCCCAAAAATCTTCGTACATAGCTTTAGTATATTTTGCTAGGGTTTCTAGATTTGCTAATGTGCTTACATATTGATGATGAACGGATTCTTTATATGATTGAATAGTGCCTTCAGGTCTACGAACTCCATCCTCTGCCATTCTTGATTGCTCATATAAAATTCCCAAGCTGCCTCTGAATTGCACGTAAAAAGAATATCCAGGATATAGATCCTCATGCCATTCCCCAGTGTAAAATCTCCAATTTCTTTCATCGAAAGCTTCCGCTTGATCCTGTGCAAAAACATTTCCCCACTTAATTAGATCTCTATCAATATTTGAATTAATAGGTTCTCTTGGTGGGCCTGTCATGAAAGTATCTTGTGCACCCATTTCATGGCCATCAACTAAAATTTGTGGTCGCCACTTATTAATCAAAGGAACTCGTCCTTGAGTCTCAGGTTGTGTTAAATAAAACCAGTCACGATTTAAATCGAAGAAATAATGATTTGTTCTTGAGTAAGGCCAATCTCCAGTATGAAGTAATGACTGATCATCATAATTTGGCGCTGTTCCACGATATAGCTCCAATGATTTAGCAAATCTATCTCGGCCATCAGGATTCATCATTGGATCAACTATAACTATCATATTTTCAAGCAAATCAACTACCTCAGCATCTTCGCTAGCAATTAAGTGATAAATTATTCCAAGAGCGGCATCTGCTCCTGATGTTTCATTACCATGAATTGAATAAGCCATCCATGCTATTGCAGGTAAAGAAGCTATTAATTCCTTAGCTTCTGAATCCGTTGTATTTCTAGCATCAGCTAACTTGGATATATCCTGCTCAATTTCAGATAATCTATCTATATTAGATGGAGATGAGATGAAAACAGCAAAGAGAGGTCTGTCCTCATGAGTTCGTCCATATTCAATAACTTTAATACGATCACTTTGTTTTTGGTAAGCCCTAACTGCTTGAGAAATTTGAAGAGGGTTTGCAACTCTTTCTCCTAACCCAAAACCTAAGAAATCATCTGGATGTTGAATTCGTTCTGAATAATTTCCTTCAAGTATTTGATCTTTATAAAGATCTTTAGAGAAACTTGTAGGCTTGGTAAGTGGATCTGAAAAAAGATTTAACGAAAGTACAAGAAAAGATAAAAAGTAGTTTAATTTGTTCATGACATTAAGATTACATTAATTTAGTGATAAAAATTGCAATATATCGAATATATAACGGATATTGTTAGTTTGTTCGCTAATTTGTCACAATCTTTTCCTTATTTTCTTGCATTTGCTTTATTTCCTTTGCACTATTGAGTATTAGGGGTCAAAAAGCATGGAGGGCGAAGTGAAAAAATTTTTGATTTTATCAACTTTTATACTTTCTTCTGTATTTGTTGAAGCACAAGATTCAGCAGATGCACAGAATGTTGAAGAAGTTACAGTTGTTGGAAGTAGAAGTGAGGCTAGATCACCTCAAGATACCTTCTCACCTGTAGACGTTATTTCTGGTAGTGAATTCCAAAATAATGGTGATACAGATTTTGCTAATTTAATGAGAAATCTTGTTCCATCATTTAGCGTGAATGATCAACCAATAAGTGATGCGGCAAGCATTATGAGACCAGCTAACTTAAGAGGCATGTCTCCAGATCATACATTGCTGCTAGTTAATGGAAAAAGAAGACACAGAGGGAGTGTTTTAACATGGTTAGGAGCATACATTTCAGATGGTGCACAAGGACCTGATGTATCAGCAATACCAGCTTCTGCAATTAAATCTGTAGAGGTTCTAAGAGATGGGGCATCTGCTCAATATGGATCAGACGCTATTGCTGGAGTTATAAACTTTAACTTAAATGATAACTCTGAAGGTGGATTCCTCGAATATCGTTACGGTCAATACGGAGAGGGTGATGGAGAACAAAGTTATCTTATGGGTAATTACGGATTACCTATGGGTGATGGTGGATTCTTTAATACAAGTTTTGAATATGGAAGCCAAGATGCAACAGTAAGGGCAGTGCAAAGGGACGATGCTGCAGGATTAATTGCTGATGGTTACCAAGGTGTTCCAGATCCAGCAATGCCATGGGGACGACCAATTGTTGACGATGATTTAAAAGCATTCTTTAACTTTAGAGCACCTATGGGTGGTGGTGAATTTTATGGTCACGGAAACTACAACAGTAAACATGTAGATGGAACTTTTTACTACAGAAACCCAACTAATAGAGGTGCTGTTTACAGTAACGATGGTGGGGCAACTATGCTTATTGGAGATCTAACTCCAAATGATGGACAAACTTGTCCAACTGTTACTTTCACAGGCTCAACACCAGATCCAGTAGCATGGGCAGCAGTCCAGGCAGATCCTAATTGTTTTAACTTCCAAGAACTAATTCCTGGAGGATTTACTCCAAGATTTGGTGCAGACGTAGAAGATAGATCGGTTCTTCTAGGTTTTGATGGAGAATTTGAGAATGGTATGACTTTTGACTTCAGTTATTACTATGGATATAACGAGGCAGATGAGTTTTTAAACAATTCAGTTAATGCTAGTTATGGTCCAAATACTCCAAGAGATTTTGATGTTGGTGCTGAACAGCAAGAAGAAAATAATTTAAATGCTGACTTTACTTACCAATACTCAGATACAATTTTCGTAGCTTTTGGTTACGAGCACCGAACAGAGGAATATTCACTTGTAGCAGGGCAGCCTGAATCATATTTAGACGGTGGGCTTGCAACACAAGGGTTTAGCTTATCTTCAAATGGTTACCCTGGATTCCCAGCAGCTGCAGCAGGTTCATGGCAAAGAGAAAATGATGCTGTCTATTTGGATTATGAAAATGACTTTTCAGATAATTTAAGATTAGGAGCAGCTTTAAGATTTGAGGATTATGATACTTTTGGAAATACAAGCAATTATAAGTTTGGATTCAATTACAAATTTTCAGATGGGCTAGGTGCAAGAGGTACATTCAGCACAGGATTTAAAGCGCCAACCCCTGGTCAGGCTAATGCGAGAAAAGTATCTACAGTCTTTGATTCTTCAGGAGACTTAGTTAACGAGGGTGTGATTCCTTCAACACTTCCACTTGCAGTTCTGTATGGAGGAAAAGTGCTTCAACCAGAAGAGGCAGAAAACATATCACTTGGCTTCTTTGGAAGTTGGGGAGAAGTTGATTTTACAGCAGACTTTTTCAGAATTGTTGTAGAGGATAGATTAGTTGTTTCTGCAAACTTTGCATTATCTGATGCAGACATTGCAGATCTTATTGCTCAAGGTGTTCCTGGAGCAGGGGATTTTCCTACATTTAGATATTTCACAAATGACTTTGATACTAAAACCAATGGTTTTGATTTAAATGCTTCATTTGAAACTGAAAACTATGGAGGAACAACTTATTGGAATGCAAGTTGGAGCCAAAATAAAGTAGAAATTACTGATGCTGGAGCAAATATTGATGCTTTAGCTGAACAGTCATTTAAAGGAGTTACCCCTGATGATAGAGGTAACTTCACAGCAAATCACTTCAACGGTAACTGGAGAGTTCTTGGTAGAGCAAGTTATTGGGGTGAGTGGTTTGATACATGGCAAAATGCTTACTTAGGTTCACCAGGTCAATTTGGTGCAACTTGGGTTTTTGACATGGAAGTTGCCTATGACATGGGTAACAGCTCTGTAATGATGGGTATAAACAATGTATTCGATAACGTTGGTGACAGTGTTACCAAAGTAAATGCGTGTCCATCAGGAGGTTCATGTGCAAACGTATTCGGCCTAACTGATGATATATATGGTGGTATTCTAGGACAAGTTTATAGTGAACTTGCTCCGATGGGTATTTCTGGACAATTTGTATATCTTAGATACAGATATAACTTTTAATAACTCCATGAAAGTTAAAAGGGCACTTCGGTGCCCTTTTTTTATTTAATTTCTTATATTTCTTCCAATTGTCACAATTCTTAGGTTAAATTAATAAATGAGAGTAATTCTCATCCAAAAATATCAAGGAGATAAAATGAGACTTTTATTAATATCTTTAATGAGTTTTTTCATTTCTGCAGATGATCATGATGAGCCTTCTTTTTCAGGCTTAGTTTCGTCTGAGAAATTTAAAATCGATGGTGGCATGGAATTAGTTGTTGAAAAGCGTTCTACTTGTGATGCTGGTAATACACCTAAACATTTTCATCCTGCTGCTGGAACTTTAGTGTATGTGCTTGATGGTTTATCACAATCTAAATCATCAGGAAAATGGAAAGAATATTCAAAGGGTGAATATTGGTTTGAGCCGTCTGATTGGGTTCACGGTGGTGATGATGACACACCTAATCTTGGAAATCAGTGTACTGACTTACTTGTAATAAGAGTGGTTGAAGAGGGCAAGGATCATACAGTCTTTGTTGATTAGGAGAAATGATGAAAATTATATTTTTTATTTTAACTTTGTTTAGTTTTAATATTTTTGCAGACGATCATGATGATGTATTGGCTGCGGTTGAAAAGTATTATGAAGCAAGAGAGGTAAGAGATTTTAAAACCATGGTTGCCCACGAGAGCAAAATGGGCGTATGTAGTACTAATTCAGATGGTAGTTTTCATAAAGCATGCTTGAAATCAAGTGCAGCTGATTATGAAAAGAATTATGCTGTAGGATTTAATAGCATTTTTTATCCAGAAGCAATAAAACTTACCAAAGATGCCTATGTTGTAAGATTTTATTACGAAGGTGTTGTTGGCGAGGACGACCAGCCATACAGAACAAGAGTAACTACTACTTGGATTAAAGAAAATGGAAAATGGGTAATGAGAACACAACATTACTCTTCAGCAAGTTTTGGTGGCGTTCACCAAACAGTAAGAAGTGATTTTGAGGAGGAATAATGATTAGATTATTTTTAACACTTTGTTTTATTTACTCAGCTCACGTTTTTTCTCAGGAATCTGAATATAAATATGTTCCTGAAAGAAATACAGCAGAGTATTATTTTGGTTCTTTTAATAAAGGAAAGGACATTTCGGATGTAGCAAAATGGTATGGCGAATTTGCTAAATGGGCAGAAACCCAAGGTGGTGTATATGACTCTATGACTGTTGCACTTTTGCAACCTTACTTCCATAGAGATCTAGCTAGTCACGACTTTATGTGGGTAAATAATTGGCCAGACAGTGCTGCTCAATTTAAAGGTCTTGAAGTTTGGACAAAAGATCCCAAAGCAAACGCCTTATTTGCAAAACTACCTGCAAAAAATTCTCAAGTTGTTTCAACTGTTCAGTGGGCAATATCGCAACCACGTTCAACTGATGCAGGTAATTTCATTCTTGCACAGTATAATTCTTGCAAACTGAATGAAGGAACAAGTCTAAGAACTTACTATGATGCGTATGTAGACTTTGCAAAAATGGCACAAGAAAATGGTGATGTTCAAGGAAGAAAACTTATCATTCCTGGTCCTGGCTATGATGGTGATGCAGATTTTATAAGACTTGTTTATACTTCTGCAGTTTCTGAAAGAGGTGAGGGCATCGAGTTTTGGAGATCTGAATTACGTGACACAGACGAAAGAAGAGCCTTAGTTGGAATGGCTGATTGTGGAAATGGATCAATTTATGTTGGACCTGTTCTAAGAAGCCCTAACTAAAAAAATACATTTTTTAAAGAGCCAGTTTACTGGCTCTTTTTTTTTGTACCCCCAGCAGGATCCTGATATCAAATCAATGAGAGGCCCATTACAATGAGGCACACTAATGAACCAAGCCAAGCAAGTGTTCTCACATAAGCAATACCTAACAAATAGCACAGACCGTGTATGACTCTTAGAATTAGCCAATAAAAAGCTGGCTCTGAAATATCTTTAGCCTCAATAATTGATAATAAACAGAATACTAAATAGATAGGTAATGTTTCCAAAATATTTGCACCTGCTCTTCTTGCTCTTTTTAATAAAACTGAATCATCTAAACTTTCATCTCTGTTAGACATTTGCCAGTTGAGATTTTTTACATTTATTAAAAAGGGGATCACCCAAAATTGAATTACCGCAAGAGCACTTGCAAGAACTATATATGTAGCCATGTTTCCTCCTATACTTAAAATAAATTATATTATTAAAATATGGCTCTTAAAATATCACTTCCCATTTTAACTTTTTTAATAGCGTTTCTTGGTGGTTTATCAAATAGCTTTACTGATTGGTCATGGTACGAAAGTTTAGAGCAATCAAGTTTAAGACCTCCAAATTATATTTTTGGTATTGTTTGGCCAATTCTATACACTCTTATGGCTGTAGTGAGCTTTCTTCAAGCTAAATTAATCTATAAGGTTTACGTTGTTCAACTGATTTTAAATGGTGCATGGAGCTGGATTTTCTTTGCACACCAAGCCTTAACTCTTGCTCTTTTCGATATTATTATTTTGATAATTTTGAATGTAATTATTCTGCATAAGTTATGGACAAATAATTCATATGTAAGCTTTTTCTTATACCTTCCTTATGTTCTTTGGATTAGTTTTGCGTCTTACTTAAATGCAAATATTGTTTTTTTAAATTAGTTTAAAGATTTAATTAAAGTTTTAATATTTTCTAATAAATTTGGATTTCCTTTGAAACTCTTAAGCTGCTCATCTGGCATATTCCATTCATTGCAGGACTTTGTGAAATAGTTGGATTCGATTTTAACCCAACTAGAGTCTTCAAGTGATCCAACTTTTAAGAAAAGAAAGTTAGGCAGCTCTTTCAAATAGCTAAATATCCCTGAACCACAATTTGAACAAAAACCTCTATTAACTGTTGAGCCCATCGAACCTTTTGTGCCATAAAATTTTGGTTCACCATTTAAATTAAAATTACTTTTTTTAATAACTAGAATTGATGCTTTTCCTGCACCTGTAGACCTTTGGCAATCTTCACAATGACAATGAAATGAATTAATTATCTTTTTATTATCGAAACTGTAGTTTATTTGCTTACAAGAGCAATGGCCTTTTTGAATCAATTTCTATAATCTAATGGAGGGCTGCGATCTCCCAATAAAGCTTGATATTGATGGTCTCCGACTTTCATCATTAATTCTTTTTTGGCCTCATCTATAATTTTAGGATTCTTAAACAGCGCTACTGCGGTATTCCCTAAAACCTTTGCGGCTAAATTAGTACCTTTAGTGCCAATGGACATGCCTCCCGCAGAAACTGCTTGCCAAGAGTGAGCTGATGTTCCAGGCACCCATGTGGCTACTCTTGCTCCTGAAGTAGGCACTAACCACGATATATCACCTACATCTGTTGAACCCTTGCTCTGTTGAAAAACAAGAGGTTTAATTTCTTCTTGATCACCAATTTTTGCTCGTGGATTAATTAAGGTTTTGTAGATTTTCTTAGCAAATTCTTCTTCCTCTTTTGTATATGAAATGCCTCCCAGCTTAAGCATTTCATTATTTACTACTTCAGAAAGTGTTCTGTTTGGCATTAAAGGATAATTTCCATGCATTACCTCGAAAGTCATTTGTGTTTCAGTACCTTGTGAGGCTCCTTCAGCAGCTTTTACAACTCTATTGAAAAGATCTCGTACTCCATCAACATTTGGATGTCGCACATAATAATAGACTTCTGCTTCTTCAGGCACTACATTTGGTGCTAAGCCCCCTTTAGTGATTACATAATGAATCCTTGCTTCCTCATCCATATGTTCTCTAAGCATATTCACCATCATATTCATCGCTTCAACCCCATCTAACGCTGATCTTCCATTTTGTGGCGCTCCAGCTGCATGTGATGAAATACCTTTAAACTTAAATTTTGCTGATTTATTTCCATTGCTAGCACTAAAATGGGCTCTATTTTGAGTATCAGGATGCCAATGCAAAACAGTATCTACGTCTTTAAATTCTCCTTCTCTGGCAATATAGACTTTTCCACTTCCACCTTCCTCAGCTGGTGTGCCATATAATCTTATTGTGCCTAGAGTATTTGTATCTCTCAGCCATCTTTTTACTGCGACAGCTGCATGAACTGAACCAGCACCAAATAGATTATGACCACATGCATGTCCAGCTGCTCCTCCAACTGATTCACGATAAGGAACATTATTCTGAGAAAGTCCGGGCAACGCATCATATTCTGCAAGAATTGCTATTACCGGGCCACCGTTATTGTACTCAGCTATGAATGCAGTTGGAATTCCAGCGATATTTGACCTTATTGAAAATCCTTCCTCTTTTAAAACTTTTTTAAGTGCATTTGAGCTTTTCACCTCTTGGTAGCCCATTTCTGCATAATCCCAAAGGTCTAATGCTAACTGGTCATATTTTTTACTTGATGCATCAATAAATTTGTTTACATCTGATAGAAGGTTTAAAGATAAAAATAAAACTAGAATACGCAACATAAAGAAAACTCCCTATGGATATTTTAAGTTATTTTTTTCCGTTTGAGAGACTTACTTTTACGTTTCTTAGCATTAGTGCTGCAACACTTAAAAGCAGAATCGCACCAGCTTCAAAGATTAATTGCTCAGGCTCTGATTCTTTACCTTGGAGAACGATTAATCGAGCAAGAGCAGTTATGCCGATGAATAATGGATAAATAACTGGTAAGACGTGGCTTCTAAAATAAATTGCAACCATGCCAAACACCTCAGCATAAATGAACATTAGAAGTAAATCAGCTAACTCAATGACGCCACGTTCATAAATTGCAGCCAATTCAAAACCTACGGCACCAAGTGTCATAATTGCAATGGAAGCAAGTATAACGTCTTCTAAATATTCAAATAATTTGTTCATTGGTTTTATATAAGGTCATAGAAAGAAGTTTCTAGTTTTTACTATGTGGTGGAAGCTTTGCCTCAACAAACCACTCATGTTTTCTTTTAACAGGATTAAATTTTTTGATCTTGAGCTTCTCGTTTTCTTGAATAAATTTTTTTGTTTTAACTACAGTGTAGTGATAGGTATGACTATCTCTAGTTTCACCCTCAGGTATTAAGTATACTTTTTGCTGTTTGTTAGCTGCCATAAATTGGAAATTTTACATTACTTTTATAAATACACAAGGCTATTTAATGACTAGATATTTGAGTGCAATAAATATAGATTAGTTAGATGAAATTTAAAACTGAGAATTCCGAAAAAAATAATACTCCTTACTCAGATGCAGTTGAATTAAACGAATTTATTCAATTCTCTGGAATGTTAGGGCTTGACGAAAATGGTTTAGTTGAGGGTGGAATAGTGCCTGAAACAGAGCAAATTTTTAAAAATCTAAAAGCAAACCTCGATTACTATAATCTAGACTTTTCAAATATAGTGAAAAGCCTTGTCATGGTTAAAAATATGGATGACTTTCCTGAATTTAATAAAACCTATCTAAAGAATTTTGATAAACCTTATCCAGTAAGAAGTGCATTTGGAGTTGCTGATTTAGCTTTTGGTGCATGTATTGAAATAGAATTTCTCGCTAAAAAATGAAGGCTACCTACCTAAATAGCAAACATAAAGATTTAGGTGGTTTTATGGTTGATTTCTCTGGCTGGGAAATGCCTTTACATTACGGTTCTCAACTTAACGAACATAATGAGGTCAGAACAAATGTAGGTATTTTTGATGTTTCCCATATGGCTGTTTTTGATTTAGATGGTAAAAAACAAGAAGATTTTTTAAGATTTCTTCTTCCAAATGACATAAAAAAGATTAACGGTCAGAACAAGGCAATGTATTCTCCAATGCTTAATCATGAAGGTGGGATTCTTGATGATCTGATAGTTTATTATCTAGGAAATGAAAGTTTTAGGATTGTTTCAAATTGCGCTACAAGAGAGAAGAACCTTAGTTGGTTAAGTAAGATTGCAGAACCTTTCGACGTAGGAGTTGACTTTAAGTCTGATTATTCAATTTTAGCTCTTCAGGGTCCTAATTCTTATAAATTCATAAAAAGTCATATTGAAAAAGATATATCAAAATTTTCTGTTCACAATACAGATGATGTGATGATTGCCTCAACCGGCTATACAGGAGAATTAGGTTATGAAATTATTTGTGACCAAGAAAAAGGTATTAAGTTTTGGAATGAGTTTATTTCAAATGATGTTCAACCAATCGGATTGGCAGCAAGGGATACTTTACGCCTTGAAGCAGGTCTAAATCTCTACGGAACAGACATGGATGAGACTAATACACCCTACGATTCAAATATTGGATGGACAATAGATTTTAATCATAAAGATAGAGACTTCATTGGAAAAAACGCTCTTGAAGAAAAAAAAGACTCAAAAAAAATTCTTAAAGGTTTTTACACAGAAGAAAGAGGGGTTTTAAGAGGCGGTGCAGAGGTAATATTTGAAGGTGGCTCTGGAGTTGTAACAAGCGGAACATGGAGTCCAACATTCAAAAAAAACATAGGATTTTGTAGAGTTGATAAAAATTGTGGTGAAATTGGTAGCGCTGTATTGAGAGATAAGAAAATTACTTTAAAATTTTCTAATACGAACTTTTTAGAGTCGCTAAAAAAAGATGTCTGATAATGAAAAAAATCTAAAATTTCTTGACTCACATGAGTGGGCCAGAGATGACGATGGAGTCGTTACTGTGGGCATTTCTAATCACGCTCAAGAATTATTAGGTGATATTGTTTACGTCGAGTTGCCTCAAATTGGATCTAGTGTGTCTCAAAAAGATGGTGTTGCAATAGTTGAATCAGTTAAAGCTGCATCTGACGTTTACTCACCCCTAACAGGTGAAATCGTAGAAATTAATGAAAAATTGTCTGATAACCCAGAAATAATAAATTCATCTCCATATGAGGATGGTTGGTTTTTCAAAGTTAAGCCACAGAATATAAATGAACTAGATGAAATGTTGGATTCAGATGCTTATAAAAAATTAAGCGAAGAATAAAAAGCAAACTTAAAAATGAGTCAAAACTCTAAAGAATTTTCTCAGAGACATATTGGTCTTAAAGATAGTGAAATCAATCATATTCTTCATGATCTTGGTTATGAAAATATGGAAGATTTTTTAGAAAAACTTATTCCAAATTCAATTTATAGTAAGAAAAAGTTAAATCTGCCAGAACCACTAGATGAACCAAGCGCTTTAAGAGCATTAAAAGAAATATCGAAAAAAAATAAGGTTTTTAAAACTTTCATTGGTCAGGGTTTCTATAATTGCAACGTTCCAGCAGTGATTAAAAGAAATGTTTTTGAAAATCCTGGTTGGTACACATCTTACACACCATATCAACCAGAGATAGCTCAAGGAAGGCTAGAAGCATTGATGAATTATCAAACTATGGTTTCTGATTTAACTGGAATGGATATTTCTAATGCATCATTGCTTGATGAGCCAACTTCAGCTGCTGAGGCGATGATGTTAGCCAAAAGAGTAGCTAAGAGTAAATCCAATACTTTTTTTGTAAACAGCAAAACATTTAAACAAACAATCGCAATTATTAAATCTAGAGCAAAACCACTTGGTGTTGAAATTGAAATTGGTGATCGTCCTGATAAGGGGAAGGAATATTTTGCTGCGTATTTTCAATATCCAAATGCAGAGGGCTCAATTGAAGATTTAGAAAGTGTTACTAAAGATATTCAAGCAAAAGGTGGTCTCATGATTATTGGAACTGATTTACTTGCTTTAACACTTTTAAAAACTCCAGGGGATTTTGGTGCAGACATAGCGGTGGGCTCAGCACAAAGATTTGGTGTGCCAATGGGATTTGGGGGTCCACATGCAGGTTTTATGGCAGTAAAAGATGTCTATAAAAGATCTCTACCTGGCAGATTAATCGGATTAACTCAAGATAGTAAAGGACGTGCTTGCTACAGACTTGCACTACAAACTAGAGAACAACATATTAGAAGGGAGAAGGCGACAAGTAATATATGTACAGCTCAAGCATTATTAGCAATAATGTCCAGCTTTTATGCAATTTACCACGGTCCAAATGGTCTAAAATCTATTGCGAGCGATGTTAAAGAAAAAACACTAAAAATTGCTAATGAGTTATCAAGAAAAGGATATGTTATTAAAAATAACAATTTTTTCGACACACTAGTTGTGGAACTTGAAAATCCAGAACAAGTTCATCTAAGGGCAAAGGATAAAAAAATTAATCTAAGAGTTATCTCTGAAAAAGAATTAGGCCTGAGTTTTGATGAAATGACAACAGATCAGGATATTAATAACATATCTGAACTTTTTGAGGATCTAAAAAAGCCATTGAAAAAATATGAAATAAATTGGGATAAATCTTTCGATAGAAAAACAGAATATTTAAATCATGAAGTATTTAACAGCCATCACTCAGAAACACAGATCCTCAGGTATATCAGAAGTCTATCTGACAAAGACATAGCGCTGGATAGATGTATGATTCCATTAGGCTCTTGTACGATGAAATTAAACGCTACTTCTGAAATGATTCCAGTTGGCTGGAATGGATTTGCAAATGTTCATCCACATGCGCCAACTGATCAAACTGAGGGTTATCAAAAAATAATTTGCGATTTAGAGGATTGGCTATCCCAAATTACAGGTTATAAAGCAATCTCTTTACAACCTAATGCAGGATCTCAAGGTGAATATGCTGGACTGCTTGCTATAGACAGCTTTCATAAGGCTAATAACGACCATGATAGAAATATATGTTTAATTCCAGAATCAGCACATGGCACCAATCCAGCTTCAGCTCAAATGGTGGGATATGAGGTTGTGGTAATTGATTGTGACGAGAATGGAGATATTGATTTCAATGATCTTAAAAATAAGGTTAATACACACAAAAATAAAATAGCAGCAATGATGATTACGTACCCATCAACTCATGGTGTTTTTGAGGAGAGAGTAAAAGATGTTTGTGATTTAATTCATAATTTTGGTGGTTTTATTTACATAGATGGAGCAAATTTTAATGCCATGGTAGGAACATGTTATCCAGGTGAGTTTGGTGGAGATGTATCGCATTTAAACCTCCATAAAACATTCTGTATCCCTCATGGGGGAGGTGGCCCTGGTGTTGGTCCGATTGGAGTTGTTGAAAAACTAAAGCCATATTTACCGAAAGATCCACTAAATTTTGTTGACTCCGAATACTCAATTTCTGGAACACATTATGGCAGCGCAAGCATTTTACCCATTAGCTGGATGTACATTGCTATGATGGGTGAAGATCATCTTAGAAAGGCAACACAAGTTGCGATATTAAATACCAATTATTTAGCTAAAAGACTTAAAGATCATTATAAGATCTTATACACAGGTAATGAGGGTTTAGTAGCCCATGAATGTATTTTAGATGTAAGGCCATTTAAAGAATCATGTGGCATTGAAGCTGAAGATATTGCAAAAAGATTAATTGATTATGGATTTCATGCTCCTACTATGTCATGGCCTGTAGCAGGAACTTTAATGATTGAGCCTACAGAAAGTGAATCTCTCGATGAATTAAATAGATTTTGTGATGCAATGATCGGAATAAGAAACGAAATTAAAGCTATTGAAGATGGAATTTCAGATAAAGAAGACAATCTATTAAAGAATGCTCCTCACTGTATAGATGACGCAATAGAAGATTGGAATTATTCTTACACTAAAAAAGAAGCTTATTATCCAAATAATCAAACTAAACTCCAAAAATACTGGCCACCGGTAGGAAGGGTTGATAATGTCTATGGGGATAGAAATTTAGTTTGTTCTTGCCCAAGCATAAAAGATTTTAAGTAAATTTTACTTTCTCTAAAATTCTGATATTATTCCATCCCAATTTATGGTTCATAAGTACGAAATAGCAAAAAATTGGCTTCCAAGATATACAGGAATGCAGCCAGATGATTTTGGTGATTACATTCTATTAACAAATTTCACAAATTATATTGATTCTTTCTCAGAAACATTTGATGTTGAAATCAAGGGTCAAGATAAACCAATGCAAAGTGCTACAAATAAAGATGGGCTTAGCATAATAAATTTTGGCATAGGTTCACCCAATGCAGCGCTTATTATGGATTTATTAACTGCAAGGAATCCTAAAGGAGTATTATTTCTGGGGAAATGTGGGGGATTAAAAGACACATCTGAAATTGGTAACTTTATTCTTCCAATTGCAGCTATAAGAGGTGAGGGCACAAGTAATGATTACTTTCCTCCAGATGTGCCTGCTCTGCCTTCTTTTAAATTACATAAATTTGTCTCTGAAAAAATTGTTGAAGCAAATTGCGATTATCGAACAGGAGTAATTTACACAACAAATAGAAGGCTTTGGGAACATGACAAAGTATTTCTTAAAAAGCTAAAGAAAAGTACTGCTATAGGTATAGATATGGAAGTGGCAACTATATTTGTTACAGGACATTACAATGAAATTGCTAGAGGTGCATTATTGCTTGTATCAGACGTTCCTACTACCCCTGAAGGAGTAAAAACTGAGGAGTCAGATAAAAAGGTAACCTCCGATTGGTCAAAAAAACATTTAGAAATTGGAATAAAATCTATGACTGAAATTGAGAAGAGCGGCGAAAAAATAAAGCACTTTAGATACTAACCTGAAAACTTACCAAATCTCTTTAAACTCTCTACTTCATCAATAATAGACTTTGAAATATCTATGTATTTAATGCCAAGAATATCTTCAGCCTTAGTGCTGTTCTTTGTCATTGCTTTACCAAAAAATCTCCTAGACGGTTTCAATATTGGGATAAAGTTTGATAAAAATTTTGCCACTGCAACAGAAGCTGAAAATCTTGGAGCATTGTAACCATTCTCTCGAAGTATCTTGGATACGTCTTTTGTCCATAATTCAGTGTTTGAAAGAATAATCCTCTCTCCATCAGACTTAGTGCTTTCAAGTGCTTTAACATGTGCTAGAGCAACATCCCTAACATCGACGTATCCTATGTGAATGGGGAGGTTTATTGGAATTTTTCCATTCACTAAACCTGAAATGATTAATTGAGTAGAACTTACCTCAGAAGTAAGAGAAGGGCCAATTACTCCCGCAGGATTAATGACAGTAAGTTTTGTTTTTTTATTCGATTTATTAATTAGGTCCCAAGCCTTTTTTTCTGCAAGAGCCTTACTTTTTGGATAAGCAGGAATAGGCTCATCAACTTTACTCCAATCTTCTTCGCTAAATTGTTTTTTTGTGTGTCCTGATGATATTGCTGCAACTGACGATGTCAGCACTATTTTTCTTACGTTTTGTTTAAGAGCTAACGAAACAACCCTTTCAGTACCTTCAACTGCAGGCTTGATTAAATCATTTTCATCTTTTGGTTGAGCTAATGGATAGGGTGATGCAACGTGCAATACATCCTCACACCCAGTCATTGCATCTTCCCAGTTCTTATCTGAAAGTAAATCAGCTTCAAAAAAATCTATTTTACTAACATCTAAAGAAAGATCTTTAAGTGCTTTTTTAATGGGATCTATTTTTTTTGTATCTCTAACAGTAGCATTTATTGAATATCCTTTTTCAAGCAGCTGTTGAGCACAATGCATTGCAATATAGCCAGATATTCCTGAAATAAATACTTTTTTCATATAGTGAATTTTACATTCTATAAAATAAGTGTAAATGATATACAATTACAAAATTCAGGAGAGATGGCAGAGCGGTTGAATGCACTGGTCTTGAAAACCAGCAGACGTTAATAGCGTCTCCAGGGTTCGAATCCCTGTCTCTCCGCCAATTTTAAAAAATAATGGATCCACTAAGAGTCTTTTATATATTTTTAATTATTATTGCTATTGCTACTTATATTTATGGCGAGGCAATGGGATATTTTAGAAGTCATCATTACTACGAATGCGAGAGAATTTCTGAAAAAAATTTTTTTTATATAAATACCAAAGAGCAGTATCTAATACATATAACAAATGATAAAAATAAAAAATTTAGAATGCTCAATACATCAGCCAATGAAGATGTGTATGAAATCTCTTTTCGAGATGAAAATTCTTTAAAACAAAGAAAGCAACAAATAATTCACAACAAAGAAGAGAATGCTTTCAAACGTGAATTAGGGCCAAGGAAAGCTACTTTTGGTAAATGTAAAATTAGTAAGCAATACTTACAAAAAAGATTATAGATCTCTTATTTTTCCGTAAACTACGCAAGTAAATGAATTCTTGCTCCTTTCTACATTTCTATCAAATCTACATAACCTTGCAATAAATAGACTTTGCTCATCATGAGGAACTCCTTTTATCAATAAGATATTATTTCTGAAGCAGTCATTCTTATAGACTTCCTGCCAGTCTTTTTTTGTAGCAGCAGTTTGTTGTATATCAATAGTACAAACCTTATCCATATCAGCAAAAGCGTAGGTAGGTAGAAAAATAAAAAGCAATTTGATTAATTTCATTAAACCAATTTCTCCATTAGTTTGTAATTTAAAAATACCATAAAATAGGAACAGAAAATATATTTATCATAACGGGGTACTTAATAAATGATTGAAGGTCATTGTGACGAAAGATTCCAAAAAATTCATCAAATCCTTGAGAAACAAATAGAAAATGGCTTTGAAATTGGAGCATCAGTTGCTTTAGAGCTTGAGGGAAAAGAGGTTGTAAATCTTTATGGAGGTTACTCGAAACCTGACAAATCTAGCAGTTGGGAACAAGATACCATTACTAATGTATGGTCAGTGACAAAAGGTGTTGTTGGAGCTTGTGTCATAAAATTAATAGACGAAGGAAAATTAGATGTAAATGAAAAAGTACAAACATATTGGCCTGAGTATGGGTGCAATGGAAAACAAGAGACAACAGTTTTAGATTTCTTATGCCACAGAGCTGGTATGTATGGTTTTCAAAATGGTTATCCAAAAGAACCTTGGACTAATTGGTCAGCGTATACCAAGGAACTAGAGGCACAAAGTCCATTTAGGAAGCCTGGTAGCTCTCAAAGCTATCATGCCTTAACCTTTGGGTGGTTAATTGGCGAACTCTTTAGAAGAGTAGATGGAAGAACGGTTGGAAACTATTTTAGAGAGGAATTTGCAGAACCTCTAAAGCTTGACTTTCACATTGGAGTTAAGGATCAAGATATTGCTAGATGTGCAGAAATCACTTTTAAAAATTGGACAGAAGAGAACCCATTTATTAACTCACTAGCAAATGTACCAGATGCAATTCTGAATCAAAATATGAAAAATTTTAAAGATGCTATAAAAAGCAGAGATTATGCTATCGCTTTCGATACAGGACGAAGTGATGATGATAATTATCCTAACAAAGATGATTGGCGTAAAGGAGAAGTGCCATCTGCAAATGGTCACGGAACAGCAGCAAGTTTAGCAAAATTATTTGGAATTATGAGTACAGGTTGTGAAAGGGATGGTGTGCGTCTTTTTGATGAGAGCATTCTAAATAAAGCTATTGAAGTCCATTCCAGAGGTCCTGATACAGTACTTTTCGGAAGCAATTTAAAATTCGGATATTGTTTTATGTTGGAACAAAAAAGCAATTTTTTAGGTGATTTTGTTCCAACTTTTAAAAAGACAGCGTTTGGGCATGCAGGTGCAGGTGGAGCTGTAGCTTTTGGAGATAAAGAGAAAAAAATTGGATTTGCATTTGTTGGAAATAGACAGCAAGATTATTCAATGCTCTACAGAACAGCAAATAAACTTATTGAAGAGATATATTCAATTTTGAAATAGAAATACTTACATTTATAAATGAATAAGTTCATTAAAAAGTTTTCCGATATATCCATTAATGATATTGAATGTGTTGGTGGAAAAAATGCTTCTCTAGGTGAGATGATAAATAACCTTTCATCTCTGGGGGTTAATGTTCCAGATGGCTTTGCAACAACTTCATATGCATTTCAAGAATTTCTTAAAGCAAACAGACTTGATAAAAAAATTCCTGAATTACTCAAAAAATTGGATGTGAATTCCATTAAAGAACTGAAGAAAACTGGTTCTAAAATTAGGAACTTAATTTTAAAAGCAAAAATTCCTTCTGAACTGCTTAAAAGTATTGAAGAAGCATGGACTAATATTTGTAAAAATAAAAATTACTCATTTGCAGTTCGATCGTCCGCAACTGCTGAAGATCTACCTAATGCCTCTTTCGCTGGTCAACAAGAAACCTATTTAAATATTGTCGGCCTCAAAGCTCTAGTTGATGCAATGCAAAAGGTATACGCATCTCTTTATACGGATAGAGCAATTGCTTATAGAGTACATCAAAAATTTGATCATTCTGATGTGTCTATCTCAGTAGGATTTCAGCGAATGGTCAGAAGTGATAAATCAACATCTGGTGTGATGTTTACTTTGGATACTGAATCTGGAAGCGAGGATATTATTTTTATAAATGCTTCCTATGGTTTAGGTGAAACCATTGTACAGGGTTCAGTAAATCCTGATGAATTTTATGTATTTAAAGATGGTCTTAAAAACAATCATTTTCCAATAATTAGAAAAAATCTAGGTGAGAAATCTGAAAAAATGCTTTTTACAAATAAAAGCGAAGCTGGAAAATCTGTAAAAACTGTAAAAGTAGCAAAACATCTTTCAAATCAGTTTTGTATTTCAGATAAAGATGTTATTCAACTTGCAAAATATGGATCCATTATTGAAAAGCACTACGGTAAGTGCATGGACATAGAATGGGGGAAAGATGGAGATGATAATAAAATATATATCCTTCAAGCACGACCAGAAACAGTTCACAGTAATTCTGGAAATAAAATCACAAAATTTTCGTTAAAAGAAAATTCTGAAATATTAATTACAGGAAGAAGCATAGGACAAAAAATTGGAGTAGGTATCGCAAGAATAATCGATAGTCCGAAGAATATGGATAAAGTAAAGGAGGGCGATGTTTTAGTAGCAGATATGACCGATCCAGATTGGGAGCCCGTTATGAAAAGAGCATCAGGCATTATAACCAATAGAGGAGGGAGAACCTGTCATGCGGCCATAATTGCTCGTGAGCTTGGCATTCCGGCGATAGTTGGTACGAATACTGCTACAAATACAATAAATTCAGGAGTCCCTGTTACTGTTTCTTGTGCTGAAGGAGAGGTGGGAAAGGTTTATAAAGGAAAATTAAATTATGAAACAGAAGAGTATGAAATATCTAAGCTTCCAAAAATTCCCGTCAAAATTATGATGAATGTTGGAAATCCTGATAAAGCTTTTAGTTTCTCAAGAATTCCAAATGAAGGAGTAGGATTGGCTAGGCTTGAATTTATCATTAATAAAATGATTGGTATCCATCCTAAAGCATTAATTCAATACTCTAAGATTGATAAGTCAACAAAAAGATTGATTGATAAAAAAATGTATGGATATAAAGATCCTATAAATTTTTTTATATCAAAACTATCTGAGGGGATTGCCACAATTGGAGCAGCCTTTAATAACAAACCTGTTATTGTGAGAATGTCTGATTTTAAATCTAATGAATATGCAAATTTAATAGGGGGGAAACAGTTTGAACCTAAAGAAGAAAATCCAATGCTTGGATTTCGTGGTGCAGGCAGATATGTATCTGAAGCCTTTAAAGACTGTTTTCAGTTGGAATGTGAGGCATTTAAAAAAGTCAGAAATGAGATGGGTTTAAAAAATATTCAGCTTATGATTCCATTTATAAGAACTTTAAAAGAGGCTAAAGATGTTATTAATTTGCTTGAGGTAAATGGTTTAAAAAGAGGCAAAGACGGATTAAAAATAATTATGATGTCTGAACTTCCATCAAATGCCCTTTTAGCGGATTCATTTTTAAAATATTTTGATGGAATGTCTATAGGTTCAAACGATATGACACAACTTACATTAGGCTTAGATAGAGATTCGTCTCTAGTTGCAGATGTTTTTGATGAAAGAGATGATGCTGTAAAAATGATGCTTTCACTTTCAATTGATGCGTGTTTAAAGAAAGGAAAATATATTGGAATTTGTGGACAAGGTCCTTCAGATCATTCAGATTTAGCAGACTGGCTACTTAAGAAAAATATTGAATCGATGTCTTTAAACCCTGATACAGTAATTGATACTTGGTTTAAGCTTGCAGGAAAAAAAATCTAAATGGCACTTACTTATTCTTCCATGTTGGAGTTAGGGACACAAATGCCTAATTTTGAACTTGAAAATACAGTTAATAATGAAATTTTTTCTTCCTTATATTTCAATAGTGCTTGTCCGAAGTTGGTAATGTTTATATGCAATCATTGTCCTTACGTAATTCATTATCACAAAGAATTAGTTAAGCTATCACATGATTACAAAGATCATCTTGATTTTGTTGCAATTAGCTCAAACGACATAGTGAACTATCCAGAGGACTCGCCTGAGAAAATGAAAGAATTAGCCATAGAATTAGGTTTCTTCTTTCCTTACCTTTACGATGAGACTCAAGAAGTTGCAAAAAGTTTTAAAGCAGCATGTACGCCTGAGTTTTATTTGTTCAATAATGAAAAAACGCTTGAATATAGAGGTAGATTAGATGATTCTAGTCCAGGAAATGGCATTGAACCCTCTGGTATTGATGTTAGAGAAGCCATAGAAAATTTACTTAATGGCGAAGAGGTAAATCAAGCTCAACATCCCTCAATGGGATGTAATATTAAGTGGAAATAATTAAGATAATGATTCTAACTTTTCCTTAAGTGCCAAAGAAAATCTACCTGCATCAGCACCATTTATAACCCTATGGTCATAAGATAATCCAAAAGGAAGAATAACTTTTTCCTTTATCTCTCCATTTTGTAATTCAACATCATTTCGCGATCTAGAAATTGAGATAATTCCAACCTCAGGAGGGTTTATTATTGGTGTAAATCCTATGCCTCCAATTTTTCCAAGACTGGAAACGGTAAATGTAGCACCAGTTAAATCTTTTTCAAATAACTTCCTGTCACGAGCTTTTCCTGCCAGCTCTTCAATTTTTTTTGAAATATTCTCTACAGATAATTTATCAGCATCTTTTATAACAGGAACTACTAAACCCATTTCAGTATCCACCGCGATGCCAATATTTATATATTCTTTCAATAAAAGGTTGTCTCCATCGATTAAAGAAGAGTTGAATGAAGGAAACTCTTTTAAAATTTGGCATAAAGCATGAACAAAATATGCTAAAACTGACGACTTCTTATTCTCTCTCAATTTATTTATTGCAGCTAGATCTGCTTCTTCAAAGTGTGTTACATGTGGGATTGTTACCCATGATTCATGTAAATTTTTTGCTCCTAGAGATTGAATTTTAGAAAGTTTTTGAATTTTAAAGGAACCTTCATTAACAAAATCATTTTCTTTATAGGTTTTAAAACTTAAACCAGATTTATTCGAGTGAATATGAGTTTTAAGGTCTTCTTTTGTAATTCTTTTGTTTTTGCCTGTACCCTCGATAATGCTGAGATCTATTTCTAATTCACGTGCATATTTTCTTACAGCTGGGCCTGCATTAATGCCTGTAAAATCTATTGCAGGTCTATTAATGATCTTTTCTTCTTTAACTATCTCTTTTTCTTTTTCCTCTTTAACTTTAGTTTCTTTTACTTCCGTTTCTGCTTTAATCTTTGCAAATTCCATCCCCTCGTGAACACTATCGCCCTCTTTAATAAGTATTTCGCTAATTTCTCCTTGAAAGTCTGATGGGACTTCCATAGCTGCCTTCTCTGACTCAAGTACAATTAAGGGGTCATTCACGTTTACTTTGTCACCAACTTTAATATTTACCTCTATTATTTCTGTTGATTCTGCTTCACCTAAATTTGGAATTTTTAATGCAATTGTATTTATCTTAGCCATGGCGCCTTTGTGTTTAAGTCTATTTTTTTTTCTTTAATATATTTTTCAGCTTTATCCTTATTGCCAGAGACAATTAAAGCATTAATAACTATGTGGTCTTTGCTAATCTCAAAATAATTTCTTAGCTCTTCTCTTGTGTCACTTCTTCCAAAACCATCAGTCCCTAAAGTAACATAGTCACCATTTACCCATTGTCGAATTTGATTTGTATATGCTCTCACGTATTCTGATACAGCTACTGTTGGCAAACATTCTGAAAAGCATGACTCTACATGTGAGACACTTTTTTTATTTTCGTACCTATTTAATCTTTCAACTTCAATTCCATCTTTATACAATTCATTAAAACTTGTTATTGACCATATTTCTGTAGAAATGCCTAATTTTTTGAGTTCTTTTTCTGCATCTATAGCAAAGTTCAATGTAACTCCAGATGCCAAAATTCTGAGGGATGGATCTTTATTTTCGAGATACTTATAAGCCCCTTTAATAATATTTTCAGTTGTTGCACTTTTTGGTCTTTTTGGGTGTGAATAATTTTCATTCATTAAGGTTAGATAATAAAAACGGTCATTGCCTTTTACATACATATCATCTATTCCCTCATCAATAATACTTGAAACCTCATATGAAAAGCAGGGATCATAAGATCTACAATTTGGTATTGTTGAGGCTAAGATGTGGCTATGGCCATCTTGATGCTGAAGTCCCTCGCCATTTAGAGTTGTTCTCCCAGATGTTGCTCCTAAAAGAAATCCCTTAGCTCTTGAGTCACCTGCTGCCCAAGCCAAATCATGTATTCTTTGAAATCCAAACATTGAATAAAAAATATAAAAAGGAATCATTGGAAGTTGGTTATTTGAATAAGAAGTTGCTAATGCCAACCATGCAGAAAATGCACCTGCTTCGTTTATTCCCTCCTCAAGCATAATTCCTGATTCGCTCTCTCGATAAAACATTACTTTATCTGCATCTTCGGGTTCATATTTCTGTCCCTCTGAAGAATAAATACCAAATTGTCTAAAAAGGGCATCCATTCCAAAAGTACGTGCTTCATCTGGCACTATAGGTACAACTCTTTCACCTATAGACTTATCTCTAAGTAGCTTTGTTAGTAATCTCACAAAAATCATTGTTGTTGATTGCTCCCTCTCTACAGCATCATCAAAGGAGACGAATGTATCTTTATTAGCTTTCAATTTTTCCTTTGAAACTTTTCTTTGCGGAATAAATCCACCTAATGCTTTTCTTCTTTCGTGTAAGTAATTATTTAATTCTTTATGCTTCGAAAGGTCTAAAAAATCAGGATTCTCTAAGTTATTTTTTTTGACGGGGAGATTAAATTTATCAATAAAGTTTTCTAAATTTTCTTTTGTTAATTTCTTAACTTGATGAGTTGTGTTGTCCGCCTGCCTTGACCCAATTCCATAACCTTTAATAGTAAATGCCAAAATAACAGTCGGTTTAGTTTTATTTTCATATGCGAGTCTATAAGCGTTATAAACCTTAATTGGATCATGTCCTCCACGATTTAAATTCTCAACTTCATCATCAGAGAATTTTTCAATCATTTTCAGAACTTCAGGATTTTTCCCGAAAAAATTTTCTCTGGTATATTTACCACCTTTAGCTTTAAAATTCTGATATTCCCCATCAACAGTCTCATCCATAATTTTTTGTAACAAACCGTTTTGATCATTGTTAATTAGATCATCCCAATGCCTTCCCCAAATCAAATTTACTACATTCCATCCAGCGCCTTTAAACTGTTTTGCTAGCTCAGTAACAATTTTTGAATTTCCTCTTACAGGGCCGTCTAATCTTTGCAAATTGCAATTAATTACAAAAACTAAATTGTTAAGATTTTCTCTTCCAGCTAGGCTAATAGCCCCCATTGATTCGGGTTCATCCATTTCTCCATCTCCGCAATAAACCCAAACTTTTCTATCTTCAATTTCTTCAATGAGTCCTCTCTTTTCAAGATATCTCATGATATGTGCTTGATAGATACCAAAGATAGGTCCAAGCCCCATAGAAACAGTTGGAAATTGCCAATAATCTGGCATTAGCCAAGGATGAGGATAGGAAGAAAGACCCATTCCCTTAATTTCTTTTCTAAAATTTTCTATTTGACCCTTTCTAAGTCTTCCCTCTAAAAAAGACCTAGCATAGATTCCTGGAGAACTATGGCCTTGAAAATATATAAGATCGCCTAGCTTTTTATCTGATCCTCGAAAAAAGTGATTAAAGCCAACTTCATAAAGTGTTGCAGCTGAGGAGTAGGTAGATATATGACCTCCTAAATCATCATCTTTGTTAGCTTTAAGTACCATTAAGAGACTGTTCCATCGAATGAAATGTCTAATTTTTTCTTCAAAATCCCAGTTTCCCGGATAAGGTAACTCCTCATCGCTTTGAACAGTATTTTTAAAAGATGGATCATTGAGCTCATCAAGAACAATTCCTTTGAGGGATGCTTCTGTAAAAAGGGCTTTTAGAAGTTCTTTTGAATATTCTTTCCCATCAGAAAGAATTGTATTTTCAAGGGCTTCTATCCATTCTTTTAATTCTGTATTGAACTCAGGATTATTCATTTACCTCTAAAGATATTTATTGAAAAATTTCAGCAGTCTTTCCATAGATGCTTCTCTATTTTCTTCATTGGAAAAACCATGCTCTTCTTTTGTGATGACCATCTTTTCATATGAAATATTATTTCTATCCATCTCTTCCATGAATAGCTCGGCATCTTTGAAGGGTGTTCTTATGTCTTGCTTGCCATGTAAAAGAAAGAAGGGCACCTTCATTTCTGAGACCCTATTAATTGGTGATTGGGATGCATCAATTTCATTTTTATCTCCTTTAAAGGCTCTATCTAAAAATACTTTTCCTCCTCTAGATCTTCGAATATCTCCTCGTATATATTGGGCCTCTATGTCATATAGACCAGCATCACTTGCTGCACATTTGAATAAATCAGGGCGATTTATAGGAGCCATTGTAGCAGCATAGCCTCCATAACTGCCTCCATATATACATAAATTTTCCTTATCTATTAAACCCTCTGAATGAAAGAATTCTATTCCATCATAAATATCCTCTAATACCTCTTCAAAGTTTCCAAAAACCTCAGATACAAATTTATATCCATAACCTGTTGAGCCTCTGATATTCATCTGAATAACGTTAAAATCATTTTCTGCTAAAAACTGTACTGTTGGATCATAGCCCCAATAATCCCTTGCCCAAGGCCCTCCATGAGGGTAAATAATTGTTTTTTTGTTAGATTTATTTTTTGCTTGAGTAAAAAAAGCCTGAATTGGAACTCCATCTCGATTATTAAAATCATAAGCAATCATTTGGTTAAGGTCTTGATAATTTACTTTAGACCACTGACGAGCTAATGGAGTAAATTCACTTTTATCCCTATCATAAAGAAAAAATGTTCCAGGATTTATATCTGAAGACATATAGACAATTAATCTCTTATTATCGGATGACGATGAGGTCACACTAAAACTTTCATAAGGATAAGCTTTTTGAATTTCAATTAGTGCATCTTTATAATCACTTTTTACGCTTTTGAGAACAACAAATGATGGATATGCATCATCGGTTCTTACTCCAATAACTTTGTTTGCATCATCTACAGCTATCGCTCCAACTTCTATATCTACTCTTGGGTGAGTAAAAATTTCATTGTATTTTTTTGTAATTATGTCGTAAGTGTAAAGTCCTCTCCTGTCTGATTTATTACCTTCACCATAACCTAGCATATATATTTTTCTTCCAAATGATGAAATTGGCTGTATTTGTTTAAAAGGATCAACTTTAGTTAGAAATTGCCAATCTGATACTTTTGGTCTCCCAGTTCTTACTTTTACACAAGTCTCGTCATCATTTGCCTCTCTGCAATCAAGCGGATCATACTCAACAGGTAAATTTTCTTTATAGATATAATAGACAACTTCGAATTGTAAATTTACACCCAGTGCACCCGTTACATCACCTTGACTGTTGAAGGTAAAATCTGCTTGTTTTACAGGTGCAGTTGTTATTTTTGACATTCTGCCGTTATATATATTCATTTTCCAAAGCTCAAAAAACTCAGAGCTGTCATAAAACTGAACAATTATGTGCTCTTTATCATCGGGCATCATATTTGCCACTTGGGCAGGTCTTTTTGCACTTCCTTGTCCAGTTCTAATGGCTTCGCGTTTTGCGTTATAACCAGCAAGCATTATTTGCTTAGTGCCATCAATATTTGTTGAATAAACTTGTCCTGTAGCAAAATACCTAGTGCTATCTCTCCCTGATCTCAATAGCTCAAAAACCAGCCGATCTTTGCTGGCCCAGTAAAAGGTATTGATTTGGTCTCCTCTAACAAACTCATGGTTATAAATTACTTCTTTAGTATCTAAATCTAGAATGCTGAGCATTCTCTCACCATCAATTTTTCTTAATATGCCTACACTTTTTCCATCTGGTGAAATTTTAACGGAGTAAATATCAGGTAGTGTTGCAAACTGGTTTTTTACTTCTGCAGTTGTTGTAATGAACGATAATAAAATTAAGAGAGTAAGAACATTTTTCATAGAAATATATTGTATTTTTATTTAACCTTTATGTCTGCAAATAAAATAAACTATACCAATGAAAAAAATATATATAGTCTTTTTATTATCAATGTTTATTAATTCAGACGAAGAAAATTCTGCTCAATGTAATTTATATACAGATAATGTTATGGGAGGTAAATCGACTCTCAAAATTTACACAGATGATGTAATGGGAGGAAAATCAACTCTTGAAGAAAATTCAACTCCATCTTCTGATGAATACATCCACTTAATTGGAGAAGTAACAACTGAGAATAATGGTGGTTTTGTAAGAATGGGATGCCAATCACAAAAGGAACTTTCAAAATCTGCTAAAGGACTGAAGTTTATGGCAAAAGGAAATAATGAAGCTTATGAAATTCATATCACTTTAAGTGGAATGAAATTGCCTCCATGGTCTTTTTTCAGAAAAGAATTTAAGGTCAATGAAGAGTGGCAGGAGTTCTTTATAGAATTCAATGACTTCGAAAAATATGGATATTCTTTAAAATCATTTAAACCGCAAAATTTCAGAGAGATTGCTTTTGCTGGATATGGTCGAGATTTTAAAGTTGACTTATTTCTTAAGGATATTGAGCTAATAACTGAATAACAATGTCCTTTGATTACCTAGCTGAACAATTTGCTACATTGGCCTGGGGACCATGGTTGGTGATATTTCTTGTAGGTTCAGGCATTTTCTTTTTAATTTTTTCAGGTTTACGGCCTTTTAGATATCTTCCACATGCATTTGCACTTCTAACAGGAAAATACTCAAAGGCGAGTGATGTTGGAGATGTTAGCCATTTTAAAGCTTTAACTGCTGCACTCTCGGGAACAATAGGACTTGGGAATATTGCTGGAGTTGCAGTAGCTATTCAACTTGGTGGCCCTGGAGCTATATTTTGGATGTGGCTTACAGCTATTGTAGGTATAGCTACTAAATTTTTTACTTGTACGTTATCAGTTATGTATCGAGATGTTAATCCTGATGGAACGACAAATGCTGGACCGATGTACGTAATTAAAAATGCTTTGCCTAACTATATGCTTCCTCTTGCATATTTCTTTGCTATTTTTGGAATAATTGGATGTCTCCCAGGATTTCAGAGTAATCAGCTTGTTCAAATATCAAAAGATCTTTATTTCCCAGGTGTAGAAAATTTTGAACTTATCGCGGGGATATTTCTAGCAATTATTACTGCAATTGTTGTTGTAGGAGGATTAAAAAGAATTGCAAATGTAGCGTCATATTTAGTGCCTTTTATGGGCTGTATTTACTTTGGAGCAGTGTTAATTTGTATAGCTTTAAATATTGAAGACTTTTTACCATCATTATCTTTAATAATTTCTGATGCCTTTACCGGATCAGCAGTAGCGAGTGGTAGCATCATGGGAGTAATTATTGTTGGTGTAAGAAGAGGAGCATTTTCTAATGAAGCTGGTATTGGTACTGAGTCATTAGTGCATGGATCAGCAAAAGCATCGCATCCTGTTAAACAGGGTCTTGTAGCAATGACTGGCCCAATATTTGATACCTTGATAATGTGTACAGCTACTGCTGTGCTCATCCTTATTTCAGGTGTATGGCAGAATTCTGATGCTCAAGGTGTTACATTAACAGCAGAGGCTTTTAACAATATCTTAGGTCCAGTAGGTTCATTTGTTGTATTTTTGTGCGTTCTTTGTTTCGGAATAAGTACTATTTTTACTTATTCATATTACGGCTCATCATGTGCAAAATTTCTATTTGGTGAAAAAGGCAGCCAAATATATACCTATATTTTTATTCTTATGATAGTAATATTTGCGGTTATATCACTTGATACCGCCTTAAATATCATTGATGGTGCTTTCGCTATGATGGCAATTCCAACTTTAGTTTCAACACTATGGTTAGCGCCAAAAGTAATGAGTTCTGCTAAAGAGTATTTTAATTCCTTAAGTGAGACTGCAAAAAGGATTTAATTTTAGAAATTTTATTTTCGCCGCCAAAATATTTTATTTCTTCATCATCGAAAGTGCTCAATGAACGTAACATTTCATTAGCGGCTTCAGGGTAGTCAAGTAGGTTCAAAAATTTAGAAAATCGAACATTTATCGCAAATAAAGTATATTTTTCATGATACCTGCATAAGGTCTCTCTTTCAGACCTTATTACCCAATGTTCAATAGGTGTTTTAGGGATTCCCTCGGCTTTTGTGTGGTATCTATTGCTATCGCCATGAATAAACCAATTTTCTCTCTTAAAAGGCTTATTAATTGGAGCATTCGCAATGAATTTCTCAATTGGATTGCCAATTTTTTCATTAAGCGACTTTACAGGTTTATGAACTTCTCTCAAGGATTTGCCTATCTTTTCCTTTAAATTCCAATAGCTAGGCGAACACACTGATGCAGCTAAAAGTTTTTGTTTACCAGTTGACTGAATAATGCACAAATCATCTGGTACTCGAAGAGATATATTTGCTATCAGATCTGGATAATTTTCGTTATTTCCAGTTATTTTTTCACTCAAATAAATTTGAGATTCACTGGAATCAGTTGTGGTAGCAATGACTTCATCATATTTAAAATCAATTAAAGATTTTTTATGTTTGTATACTTCAGAGCTTATTTTTGCATCAAACCATTCATCTAAATTTATCGGTTTAAGCCCAAGACGATATTTTGCTTTGCCACCTTTCCATGGTGGGTTGGACAATATAGGGCAATTGGCTTCAATTACTTGAGACATAAACTAATTTGTATAATATAAATTTAAGCATAAATAATTCAAAACAAAATATGAAAAAAGTAGCAATTATAGGGGCTGGTCCGTCAGGAATAGCTGCCCTAAAAAATTTTAAAGACCAAGGCTTCGATGTAACAGGTTTTGAGCGATGTTCAGGTGTAGGTGGTAATTGGCGGTTTGATGATCCCTCCGGTCATTCAAGTGTTTTTGAGACAACTCACATAATAAGTTCAAAATATACATCCTTCTATGAAGATTTCCCTTTACCTAAAACTGCTTCAGATTATCCCTCTCATCAAGAATTACTTCAGTATTTTTCTAATTACGCAAAAAATTTTAAATTAAATGAAAAAATTAAATTTAATACTGAAGTTATGAATTGTGAGAATTTAAAAAATAATAAATGGGAAATTACTTACAAAGATTTAGAAACTCAAAAACAAACAAGCCTTATTTTTGACGCTCTTGTTGTTTGTAATGGTCATCATCATGAACCAAGATTTCCAAAATACCCAGGAAAATTCACGGGCGACTTTTTACACTCTCACGAATATAAAAGGGCTGCACCTTTTAAAGATAAAAGAGTGTTAGTAATCGGCGGTGGGAATTCTGCTTGTGACGTTGCTGTTGAAACGTCGAGAGTTTCAAAAAAAACAACTATAAGCTGGAGGAGGGGATACTTTTTAATTCCAAAATTTATGTTTGGTTTGACTACGGATATTTTTGCATTGCGTTCCAGACTTCTACCTAAATTTGTAAGATTGCCATTTATGAAATTTATGCTTGAGTTGCTTCAGGGTAAAAATGAGGATATTGGTTTACCTAAAGTTGAAAATCATGTCCTTGCAACACATCCCACAGTAAACTCCGATCTTTATAATTCTGTTCGGCATGGCAAGGTGATCCCCAAACCAGATATAGAAAAAATGGATGGAAAAACTGTTTATTTTAAAGATGGCACTCATGATAAGTATGACGTAATTATTGCTTGTACAGGCTTCAAAATAAAACATAAATTTTTTAAAAAAGACTTAATTAATTTTGAAAATGGCCCTGTCAAACTCCTTCACAAAATGATCCCAGGAGATATTAAAAATTTATACTTCATAGGGCTTTTTCAGCCATTAGGATGTATTTGGCCTGGTGCTGAACTTCAATCAAAATTAGCTGCAAAACATCTAGCAGGAAAATGGACACCTAATGGAGAAATTAAAAAACTAATAGATAAAGAAATAAATGAACCAGATGTTGAACAAATTCAATCGCCTAGACATACAATTACTGTCGATGATTTTTCTTTTAGAGGAAGATTGAAAAAAGAGTTATCAAAGGCTACTTAAAAACATGAAAAATTTATATCTATTAAGACATGCCAAATCAAGTTGGGATGATTTTGCTCTTAAAGACTTTGATAGGCCATTATCTACTAGAGGAATACAAGATGCTGATCTAATGGGGAATTTTTTTAAATCAAAAAGAAAGGGACTGGATCTAGTGGTTTCCAGCCCATCAAAAAGAACTAAAGAAACTCTTGATCATTTCTTTAATAAAACTACTCAAAATATTATTTTTGATGAAACTATATATCATTCATCTGAACAAAATATATATTCAGTTTTAAAACACATTGAGGAAGATATAAAGTCTCTAATGATTGTTGGACACAATCCCTCGATGCACGAATTTAGTGAAAGTTTTTCAGGTAAATTTATTGAAAAATTTTCAACATGTGGATTAGCGAGTTTTGAATTTGACGGTAAATGGGCAAATGTATGTGAAGATTCAGGTACGTTGACTGAATTTAAGATTCCGAGCGAGCTTCGTTAAATTCTACAGTCTTATTACTAACTGCCATATATCCCGCTAGAAGAGCGCAAATAATTGCATGAATTAATACTGTCAGTTGCATAAATTCAAATTGTCCAAAGTAGATGGCTAGAAGTACCAAAATTGCTCGAGCAAATTCCAAATGATACCCAAAGCCCTTGCCCTCGAATAACAGTGATGCAAAAACCAAAATCATGGTAATGTTAACTCCAATTAAAAATATTTCTGTTGTTCCCATTGAGCTTACGTTGAAAAAGAATGACTGCGAATAAAAGCTACCAAAGACTAATTGGCCAAAACCAAAGATTTTCGCAAATAGTGTAACTTTAGGATCATATTTTTTAAACTCTCTTAGATCATTTTTTTGAATAGGAAATTTCTCAGAAACATCTTTAGGCCTCCATTTTGGTCTAGAAATCCAAACTTTAAACTTATCTTTCCAACTTTTCGTTCTCCAAGTATCCTTGAAAATTTCTGTCCAAACTTCAAAATTTGCCCAAAATGGGTTCCACGATTTTAGAGGTTTAGAAGTCCCATAAATAGGCTTCAGTTCTTTTCTCTCATCTTTAAACGTACCGAATATTATGTCCCAGATAATAAAGACTCCACCATAATTGGCATCTATATACTCCTTGTTTTGAGCATGATGAATTCTGTGATTTGATGGAGTGACAAAAATATAATCTAGGAATCCTAATCTATCAATATGTTCTGTATGTACCCAGAATTGATAAATAAGGTTTAATGCTGCAACAGTAACAAAAATTTCTGGAGGCACCCCAAGGAACAGCATAGGAGTGTAAAAAACCCATTTAAAAATAAAATCAGTACCAGTTTGTCTTAAGGCTGTTGAAAGATTAAATTCTTCCCCATGATGATGAACCACATGTGATGCCCATAAGAATTTAATCTCGTGATGGCATCTGTGAAGCCAATAATAACTTAAATCATATAAAACGAAGGCTAAAATCCAAGTAAGAGGTGTATAAGAATTTAATAACCCAAGATTAAATTGATTCCATATGAATGCATAAACTATACCCTGAACTCCTAATTGCAAATAAACAGGAAATCTACTCATCATCCCAAGAGATATGCTTGTAAATGTGTCATTTAATCTGTAATTATTTCGGTTTTTAAAATACCCATACACAAATTCACAAAATATCATAAATGTGAAGATTGGTGCTGCGTATGCTATTAAGTCAGAAGTATGCATAGTTATTAATGTAAGATTAAATTAAAGTAAAAAAATAGCAAAAATAAAATAAATTTCAAAATTTTTTTAATTACGGAAGCAATGTCTCAACTTTCTTTAAGGCTTTTAACATTGCTTTTTTAACATCAGAAAGGTTTTCTTTATCAATTAAATTCTTTGAATAAGTAAGATTTGTGAAATGCTCAACAACCTTTTCCTCTTGGTTTATATCTTTCTCAGCAAATCTGTTTTTTAATTCTTCGAATTTAATTTTGGAGACTATCTCTTTTGGGCCAATGGGATCAAGTCCGGCAAACATTTGAAAACGAATTGATGCCTCATTTAGATCCATTTCATTTTTTGGCTTACCGTTAACAAATGATGGTACAAGTTCTTTTGAAATCTTTTCGGCACCTTTATCTACTAAGCTCTCAATAAAGGTTTGATAAATTTTAAGTTTCTCTTGAACTTTTTCATTTTTCTGCTTTTCAGCGTAATCTTTAATTGCTTTTTTAAATTTCTTAGCCTCAGGCTGATCCTGTAAATTCTCTAACTCTGTAAATTTCTGCTCTGCTTCACCAGGAGTAATGTTTTTGTCTCTTAAATCTTTCAGGATTGCTTCAAAAATTCCTCTTGACTCATCTAACTCTTTATCTTTAATTAGCAAAAATTCGTTGCAATGATCTTCAAATTGTTTATTCACTTCTGGATCTAACTTTCTTCCACATGGACCGAGCCTTCTCCATTGTTCCTTGTATTCGTGAATTTTTGCTATTGATTCATCAATATTTTCTTTATCTAGTTCTTTAACTAAATTAATTACCTCTTCTTTTTTAACTTTATTGAAATTTTCTACATCAGATAGAAGTTTATTTATTCCTTTTTTAGACTCTTTAAATTTTTTATTTAAATCTTGAAAATCAGCGTCTGGAACTGGCGAAAAAGATTTCCACTTCTCATGGAGAGTTTTAAGGAAACTAACAATTTCTTTTACAGTAATCGTTTCTTCAGTCTTGCCAGAGGGAAAGGAAATTACCTGTTCTATTAGTGAAAGTTTTTTATCTCTATTCTCTTCCTTTTTACCTTCAAGTTCTTGAAAATAATCTTTACAAGGTGCCCAAGCCTCTTCACAGGCAGTTTTAAATGATGCCCATTTTTCCTTACTCGCAGTCTTCCCATGCTGATCAAGGTTTTGCCATTGCTTTTGAAGAGAATTTATTTGGTTTGCTAATTTGCGTGGTTCAAGTTTTTGATTTGTAAGTGAATTTACCTTGCTAATTAATTCAGTTCGCTTATCTGATGTTGCAAATTCTGCCCAATCATCAAATTCTTTTGCAGTAAAATTTAATCTTTGAAATCTGTGCTTAAATTTTGAGGGAATTGGTTTATCTCTGCCAAATTGCGTATTTAGCTTTCTTAGGTCTTTTTGTGCCTTTTTTATTTGGCCTGAAGAAAAAAGTTGCTCAATATAATTAAGCTGTTGATTTAAATTTATTGCTCTCTCTCCCACAAATCTAGTTTATTATTATTTATAATCCTCAATACAAATATGAAACGCATTTTAACAGGTATTACACCAAGTGGCTATCCTCATTTAGGAAATTATGTTGGTGCAATTAAGCCCTCTTTAGACTTAGCAAAAAAAGATAATGAGTCATTTTTATTCATCGCAGATTTGCATGCCATTATAAAAATTAGTGATGCTAAACAACTTAAAGAGCTTACCAAAGGAATTGCATTAGCATGGTTAGCTTCAGGATTAGATCCAGAAAAAACTTATTTTTACAGACAATCTGATATTCCTGAAGTGAGTGAACTCGCATGGATATTATCTTGTATCGCTGAAAAAGGTCTTTTAAACAGATCTCATGCCTACAAAGCGGCAACTGATTTAAATAAAGAAAATGGTAAAAAAGATGTTGAAGAGGGAATATCAGCTGGACTATTTTCTTATCCAATACTAATGGCTAGTGATATTTTATGTCCAAATGCTACTCATGTTCCAGTTGGAAAAGATCAGCAGCAGCACTTAGAAATAACAAGAGACATTGCAGAAAAGTTTAATAAAAAATTTGGAAATACCTTTAACATTCCTGAAGCTGTAATAAATGAAGAGAAAACAGTTTTAGGTACTGATGGAAGAAAAATGTCCAAAAGCTACAACAACATAATTCCATTACTTTCAGGCGAAGATGAATTAAAAAAATCAGTTATGAAGATAATAACAAACTCCCAAGAACCAGGAGAGAAAAAAGAATGGGAGGATAATATTTTATCTTCGATATACTCCTCATTTGCAGACGAAAACTCCATAAAAGAACTGCAAAACAAATTTAGCGATGGAATAGGGTGGGGAGATGCAAAAAAAATTGTTTTCGAAGAATTAAACAAGCTTTTAACTCCTATACGTGAAAAACATGCTGAACTAAAATCTAAAGAAAATTATCTTGAGGAAATTCTTCAATCTAATGCAAAAAAAGTAAGGGCATTTACAAAGCCATTATTAGAAGAAGTTAAAAGTTCAATTGGTATTTCTAAATTCTAAATTGAATGTATAAAACACGTAGTGAAAAAAATTATCTATGGATTTTTTTTACAATGTTTACTATTGGTCTTGGCCAGTCATTGGTTTTTACTTCAATACCAATTTTCGCAAGAGAACAGGGATTGAATGAAGTAGAAGTTTCTCTTGTCTTTGGAGTTTCAGCTTTTGCGTGGTTTTTTATGTCTCCCTTGTGGGGAAGGTATAGCGATAAATTTGGAACAAGAACTGTAGCGTTAATTGGTTCTCTTGGTTATTCAGCTAATATGTTTTTGATAATACTTCCGATTTTTCTATTTGATCGTGGATTCATTACATCAGCTGCACTTCTGCCTTCTCTAATAGCTTGCAGAATGGTTTATGGCATATTTGGTTCAGCAACAAGACCTGCTTTATTCGGATATGCAGGAAGAATCTCTTCTAGCAAAAACAGAACAACAATTTTTGCAAACCTTGAATCTGGCTTTGTCTTAGGAACTATATTGGGACCGATCGTTGGAGCATTCTTCTTCAGATTCGCTAATAATGAGATTCCATTCATACTATTTTCAATGTTAGGATTATTAGCAGCATTACAGCTGAATATTAGGCTTCGAAATCTTGAATCTACAAAAGCAGTTTTAAGCAAACCAAAAAGGCTAAAAATTGGCGACCAAAAAGTATGGCCGTTTGTTGTTCTTTCATCGTTTATGAGCATTACACAGGCTATTATATTTCAAACCTTAGGGTTCTATATATTTGATAAATTAGGCTATTCTGCACAAGATGCAGCTGTTTATGTAAGCATTTCCTTTGGCATATATTCAACATCTATAGTGATAACACAAACATTTATAACTCCATTATTTAAGTCGTTAAAAACAATGATGTTGTTAGGCCCTGTCTTGGCATTTTTGTCATTCATAGCTTTGATATATGTAAATGATATTTTTTCTCTTATAGGTGCCTTAATTTTAAATGGTATAGGTTTTGCAATAGTTAGGCCAAGTTATGCTTCAGCTTTATCTCAGAGCCATGATGAGTCTTTTCAAAGCTCGGCAGCAGGCCTTCTGGGTAGCACATACCCTATAGGACACATGATTGCACCATTATTTGTTTCTCTTTATGTCTATGGTTATTTTTATCTATATTCTTTATCAGCAATTGTTTGCGTTATAACAGTTGCATTTACAATGTTCCATCCGTATATACTTAAAACTAATGAATACAAGTAAAAAAGCGCTTTTAATGCTTAATCTTGGCACTCCAGATAGCCCAGGAGTAATCGATGTTGGTAAATACTTGAGCGAATTTTTAACTGATTCAAGGATGATAAATATTCCGTCCTTGCTTAGATACCTTTTAGTCAATTTGATAATTGTACCCACAAGATCATTTTCATCCTCAAAGGGATATAAGGAGTTATGGACTAAAAGGGGCTCTCCATTAAAATTCCATATGGAGGACTTAGTCAAAAAAGTCTCAAAAAAATTAAATAAATCGCATGCAGTTTTTTACGCCATGCGTTACAAAAATCCCTCAATAAATTCAGTTTTAAAGAAAATCGAAAAAAAAGGATTTAATGAAATTATTCTTTTTCCAATATTTCCTCAGTACTCATCTGCAACAACTGGTTCATTTTTAGAAAAAACATTTAAAGAGATTTCTTCATGGACTGTCATTCCAAAGATCACAACCATCGACCAATTTTATGATAATCCAAAATTTATCAATGCATTTGTCGAAAATATTAAAAAATTTGATTTAAAAAAGTATGACAAAGTAATCTTTAGCTATCACGGCTTGCCTGTGAGTCAACTAAATGATGTATATGAAGAGGGGTTGTGCTCGGATAGAGATTGTGAGAAAGGAGTTCATGGTGATAACCACTATTGTTATAAAGCCACCTGTTTTGAAACCACAAAGTTAATAAACAAAAAACTCAAACTTCCAAATAAAAAGATTGTTACTTCTTTTCAATCTAGACTTGATTCTGGATGGGTAAAGCCTTTTTCAGATAAAGTAATAAAAGATCTAGCAGAGTCTGGAGCAAAAAGTCTATTAGTTGTATCGCCATCATTTACCATAGATTGTCTTGAAACAGTTGTTGAAATTGGTAGTGAATATAAGGAACTTTTTGAGGAACATGGTGGTCAAAAACTTGATTATGTACCTTCATTAAACTCCAATGACAGCTGGGTAGAGTGTATAATTGACTTAGTTAAATAAAGCTATGAAAGATATTTTAGATTTACAAAAAAGAAACTTTATTGAGAATGGACATCCATCTCTAGAACAAAGATTAGATAGATTAAAAAGATGCGTTGCTCTTATAGAAACACATGATGATCAAATAATTGAAAGCTTAAATGCTGATTATAAGATGAGATCAAAGTACGAAATAATTACATCAGAAATATCTCAAACGCTTAGAACGCTAAATTTTTCTATTAAGAATACAAAAAAATGGATGAAGTCGATAAAAAGGCCATCGGAATACGGAGCTGGATTTCTTGGAGCAAAGTCATATATGATTCCTTCTCCGCTAGGAAGTGTAGGAGTTATTGCACCTTGGAATTTTCCTGTTGGAATGGTGTTTTATCCCACAGCATCCATTTTTGCAGCAGGTAATACAGTAATGGCAAAACCATCAGAATTTACTCCAAATACTTCGCAGCTAATAAAAGAAGCAGTTGAAAAATATTTTGATAAATCAGAATTTGCGATTTTTCTTGGTGGTCCTGAAGTGGGTGAGGAGTTTTCAAAACTTCCCTTCGATCATCTTCTGTATACCGGCAGTGGGAGAATTGCCAAGAAGGTGCTTAGTCAAACTGCGGAAAATATAGTCCCTACTACCATGGAGCTAGGTGGAAAAAGTCCAACAATAATTTCTGATGATGCAGACTTAAAACTTGCTGCAAAAAGAATATTATTCGTTAAAACCTTGAATAATGGACAAATCTGTTTATCGCCTGATTATATTTTCATTAAAAAAGGGTTAGAAGATGATTTTGTTGATGCTTTGAAAAGTGTTTTTGCAGAATTCTTTCCAACTGCTGATGGAGAAGACACATACACCTCAATGGTTAATAAAGATCATTTTGAAAGAATGGAACTTTATTTAAATGATGCTCAAGCAAAAGGTGCATCAGTAATTGAATTGGGGAATTTCGATAATCAAGAGATTAACTTAATGGGCACTAAAGTCATTCTGAATGTAAACGATGACATGGAAGTAATGAAGAATGAGGTCTTTGGTCCACTTCTTCCATTGATGACTTTTGAAAAATTGGATGAAGTAACAAATTATATAAATTCGCATGATCATCCATTAGGTCTCTATTTTTTTGGAAATAAAAAAACTGAGCAAGATTTTGTAATTAATAACACAAAATCAGGTGGGGTAACTATTAATGATGTAATGTTTCATCTTGCACAATCACATTTACCATTTGGAGGTGTTGGACCTTCAGGATATGGACATTATCATGGTTATGAAGGATTCTTGAATTTTAGTAATCTTCGCGCTGTGTATTACCAAAGTAAATTTGATAAAATCTTCGAAGCAATGCGGCCTCCCAGAGGAAAATCTTTCAAAGCTTTCTTAGATTTAATGAAAAGAATTTCTTGATCACATTCCTCAATAAAATTTCATTTAGGTATCTTCTAAAAAAGGGGTCAAATAAATTATCCTCTCTTTCAATACTTACAACACTTGGTGTAAGCATCGGAATAGCTGTGTTAATAACAGTTGTTTCAGTTATGAATGGTTTTGAGAATGAACTAAGGAAAAGAATTCTTGGCGTAATTCCCCATATAGTTCTGGAAAAGAAGGGGGGCTTCATAAGCTCAAAAGATACAATTGAAAAAATTGCATCTGACTCTCGCATTAGCTCAACATCAACATTTTTTTCAAAAGAGACGATATTAAATTCTGAAAATATCACTACAGGAGCACTAATCAAAGGCACTGATGTAATATCAGAGCTTTCTATAATTCCAGATTTCTTGAGTATTGGCAGTCTTTTGAACCTAGAGAATGGGAATAATATTATTTTGGGAGAGGGACTAGCTCTTGAATTAGGAAAATTTCCAAATGAATTTGTAAACATTGTTGTAATAGATGAAGAAAATCCATTGGAAGAAATGCCAAAAATTATTCCATTTAAAATTGTTGGAATTTTTTCAGTTGGCTCTGAGATAGATCAAAAATATGCACTTATTAGCAAGACATCATTTAAATCGATATTCAATCCAAAAAATGGTGAAAAAATTGAAATCAAACTTAATGACGTCTTGCAAGCGAGTCAAACTAGAAGGGATATTTTGATGAAGCTTAAATCTGATCAAATTTCGGCTATAAGCTGGAATAGTTCGTATGGAGGCCTTTTCAGAGCTGTTCAATTAGAAAGGGTGATGATCTCACTGCTCATTTCATTAATATTGCTCGTTGCAATCTTCAGCCTCTTAATATCAATTAACAATCTTATAAGAGCAAATGAAAAGGAGATTGCAATATTAAGAACTTTTGGATATTCCAAAACAGAAATACAGCTCATCTTCATTCAACTAATTGGCATCATAGGAGCTATTGGCATTTTTTTAGGAAATCTAATGGGCATTTTTTTATCTTTAAACATTACTGAATTTTTTAATTTTTTATCGCAAATTTTTGGCATCACAGTCTTAGATGTCTATTATTTAGAATACTTCCCTTCAATAGTTCACTTTGAAGATGTTGTAATAATTAACCTTGTTGCTATTTTTTTAATAATTTCTTTTGGAATTATTCCTGCAAATAAAGCTGCAAATACAAATCCTGTTTCAATTATAAAATGATTAAATTAGAGAATGTTTCAAAGAATTATGGGGAAGGTAAGCTAATCCATAAGGTTTTTGAAGAAATGAATTTCACGTTTGAATCAAATAAGTCATACAGCCTCGTTGGTCCTTCTGGATCTGGTAAAACAACTTTTTTAAATATTATTTCTGGTCTCGATGATTTTAATAGTGGCTCCATAAAAGTACTGGATCGTGAACTTCATGATCAAAATCAAAATTATAAAAGCAAGATTAGGAGAGATAATTTTGGATTTGTATATCAATTTCATTACCTTTTAGAAAATTTAACTATTTATGAAAACTGTTTGGCAGCCAATTTTGGAGAGGATTCACCAGAAATAAGCAAAAGTTTAGAAAGTTTAAACATATTGAATCTTAAGCATAAATATCCTTCTGAAATATCAGGAGGCGAGCAACAAAGAGCTGCTGTAGCAAGAGCTATATCATCTAGTCCAAAAATACTTTTATTAGATGAGCCAACAGGAAATTTAGACAGGGAAAATAGTAAAAATGTTCAAGATTTTATACTTGAGTATGCAAAAAATAATGACTGTCTTGTATTGTATGCTACTCATGATATTTCATTTGCAGAGCGTGCTGATACAATCTTAAAGATTATTAATTTCCATTTAGGAGAGTGAGTTGGATAAAAATATTTACTCAAGACTACTTAAGTACACCTTTAGATACAAAGGTTTATTTTCACTAAGTATTATTGGTTTTTTTATATTTGCAGCAGCAGATATATCAGCTGTTGAATGGCTTAAAAGAGTTATAAGCTACATAAATAATTCAAATCAATCAGAACTTCTTAGTCCAATCTCGTTAGCACTATTTCTTTTAGTGGTTTCTGTACTTAGAGGAATAGGTTTTTATATGGGTAATTTCTTCATGGCTAATGTTGGTTTAAAAGTAGTTCATAATCTGAGAGAAGAATTGATCAGCTCTCTAATTTATCAGCCTATGAGTTTTTTTGATCTGGCCTCCAAAGGTGAGATTGTAAACAGAATCATATTTACAACAAACCAAATTACTGGGGCAGCAACAAATGCCCTAAAAATTTTAGCTAAAGAGGGATTATTGCTTATTGGACTATTTGTTTATCTTTTATATTTAAGCTGGAAACTTACAGTTGTTGTGCTTGTAATAACACCCTTAATAGCAGTTGTTGTAAGTTTTGCAGGAAAAAGAATGAGAAGAGTAGCTAGAAAAATTCAAGAAATTATGGGCTTAGTAACTCAAGTAAGTAATGAAATTGCAACAGGCGCAAGGGAAATTAAATCATTCAATAATGAAGATGGTGAAAAAGAAAGATTTAAAAGGGCAAACGATGAGAATTTAAAACAAAACCTGAAGATGGAGAGTACATTGAATTTATCTACCCCGCTTATTCAAGTTTTCGTTGCATTCTCATTAGCTCTTATGAGTTATCTTGCTTTATCAAACTTAGATGAATTAAATTTACCATCTGAATCATTTGTAGCTTTTTTTACTGCAGCAGGTTTAATGGCTAGGCCTATAAGGCAATTGTCGAATTTAAACGCTGTAATACAGAGAGGGCTAGCTGCTGCAGAAGATATTTTCAATACTATTGATAGCTATCCAGAGGATCATGAGTCTGGCATCAAGCTTCAACAAACACTTGAAGGAAATGTAGAAATTGAAAACGTTTCATTTTCTTATCTCGAGCACTCTGATCCAGTTCTAAAAGAGATATCGATATCTGCAAAAAAAGGTGAAACAATTGCTCTTGTAGGGAGATCTGGAAGTGGAAAATCTACTATCGTGAATCTTCTAAATAGATTTTATGACTCCTTTGAAGGAAAAATTACGATTGATGGTTATGACATAAGGAAGATTAATCTTAAAGACTTAAGAGAAGCAATTTCGTATGTTTCTCAGGATCCTGTTCTTTTTAATGACACCATAAGAAATAACATCACCTATGGTTTAAAGGAAGTGACAGAAAAGGCAATTTATGAAGCTGCGAAGGATGCTAACGCTTATGAATTTATAACAAATCTTCCAGATGGTTTTGACACAATTATTGGCGATGATGGTGTTTTACTTTCTGGTGGAGAAAAACAAAGGGTTGCAATTGCTAGAGCACTTCTTAAAAAATCTTCTATTTTAATTTTTGATGAAGCAACTTCTGCACTAGATAATGAATCTGAAAAGGCTATTCAGACGGCTATTGAAAAGGCATCTAAAGATAAAACCACTTTCATTATTGCGCATCGGCTTAGCAGCGTTGAGAAAGCTGACAAGATATGTGTAATTGAAGATGGAAGAATAACTCAAATGGGCAAACATGATGATCTCATGGAACAACAAGGGCTTTACAACAAGCTTCAAGGGAAGGGGCAAGAAAAAATAGAAAAAGAAACTCCTAAAATAGAAAAAGTGTTACCAGAAATCTATGTTGAAAAATTAGGATTTTGGGATAGGGTCGGCATATTAAACATATTGTTAATGCCAATTAGCCTCTTATATTGGCTTTCAATATCTATAAAAGACTTATTTAATCGAAGACAAATTTCTTCGGTAGATGAGGTTCCTGTTATTGTTGTGGGAAATGTATCTGCAGGAGGAAATGGAAAAACACCTTTAGTTAGTCAAATTGCTAAAGACTTAAGAACAGTTGGATATAGGCCCACTATTGTTCTAAGGGGCTATAAAGGAAACTTTAATGGAACAGTTGAGCTGAATGATGATTCGGATGCAAAACATGTAGGGGACGAAGCTATATTTCACTATAACAGGGGCTTTCCTGTAGTAGTGGACAGAGATAGAGCAAGAGCTGTCTCATATGCTCAAAGAAATATAAATACAGACATAGTTATCTCTGATGATGGCCTTCAACATCATGGCTTAAGAAGGGACTTTGAAATAATTGTTGAAGACTCAAAAAGGGATTTTGGAAATGGCTTATTCATTCCTGCTGGCCCTTTAAGGGATAAAAAAGAGAGAATTAACAAGACTGATTTGTTTTTATACAGCGGAAGAAATAAGGATAATGTTGATTTTTTTGAATTAGAGCCTGCAAGTTGGGTAAACATCAAGACAGGAGATGAATTTGAAATAGAAGATTATCCATTTGGGACAAGTGCAAATTTAATATCAGGAATTGCAAAACCTGAAAGATTTTTAAATAGTGTTTCAAATCTAGGTATTGCTTGTGAACATAAATTTTTCCCTGATCATCATTATTTCTCTGAAAATGACATTAAATTTGATTTCAAAAGAGCTATTCTAATGACTGAAAAAGATGCAGTAAGAATGGATAAGAAACTTATACAAAAAAATATGTGGTTTTTAAAAATGAAAGTAAAACTAAATGTTAACATCACAAAATTAATTACTGATAAACTGAATGAGCGTAAACTTTAATATAGTAATTCCTGCAAGGCTTGCTTCAACCAGGTTGGAGAGAAAACTACTGAAAGAAATTAATGGAAAAACAATTATTCAGAGAACATGGGAGAGAAGCAAAAGTACCAAAGCTAACTCTGTAGTGGTTGCTACAGATTCAAAAGAAATATACGAGCATATTAAAGAAATTGGTGGTGTGCCATTTCTTTCTGATAAAGATCATTCTTCTGGTACAGATCGAATTTGTGAGTATGTGGAAAGTGCATCTATGGGTGACGATGAACTAGTTATCAATCTTCAAGCAGATGAGCCTTTGATCGATGTTGATGCAGTAAATAATCTAGCAGAATTTATGTCAGTAAATCTTCACCCCTACGCAACTATTTGTAAAAAATTTAACCAAGACGATAACATTGACGATGAAAATAGAGTAAAAGTAGTTTTTGATAATAATGGAAAAGCATTATATTTCTCTAGGGCAAAAATTCCTTTTTCAGCAGAGGAGGGGGCTGAAATGTTTCATCACATTGGAGTGTATGGCTATAAAGTATCATTTTTAAAAAAATTTTCTTCATTGCCTAATTCAAAACTTGAAAAGATAGAAAAACTAGAACAATTAAGAGCATTAGAAAATGGGTACGATATCCATGTTCTTGAAGTAAAGACTTTTGAAGCTTGGGGAATAGATACACCTGAGGATCTAGAAAAATTTAGAAACCATATCACTGAAATTGAATCTAATTAAAAAAAATCTCAAACATCAAAATTCACTTAGATTAAGTTCAGAGGCAGAACTTTTTTTTGAATATGAAAATCTAGATGAATTAAAAAAATTAAATAGTTATTGCAAAAAAAACAACTTAAGAATATGTGCTTTAGGAGAGGGGACCAACACAATTTTTCCAAGAAACTTCAAGGATGTTGTTGCAAAATCGAAAAATAAAAAATTTAAAGTAGATAAAAATACTGTAAAAATTGGAGCAGGCGTTAATTGGAACGAGGCAGTTTTTAAAACAATTAAAAATGGATGTTTTGGTCTAGAAAATCTTGCGGGCATTCCCGGATCAGTTGGTGCTGCACCCATTCAAAATATTGGTGCATACGGTTCAGAAATTTCAGAATTTGTAAAAAAATTAGAGTGTTTTGATATTAAAAAAAATAAAGTTGTAAATTTTCTAAATAAAGATTGTAAATTTGGTTATAGAAAAAGCGTATTTCAATTAAATAAAGATCTAATCATAAATGAAGTTACTCTGATTCTTAATCGGAAATTTTCTCCAAATTCTAGTTACTTCTCTCCAGGAATATTTTCTGTTAAAGAAGATTCTAATGATATTAAATATGCAATGAATTGGGCTAATAAAATTGTTGAGTTAAGAGAATCTAAAATTCCTAATACTTCAGATTACCCAAATGTTGGAAGTTTTTTTAAAAATCCATTAGTGTCAGAAAAATTTTTTCAAAATAATAAGAAATTAGAGAAATTGAAGACATTCAAAAGAGAGGGAGATCAAATAAAACTCTCCGCTGCTGAAATGATTGATAAGTCAGATCTAAAAGGTATGAGGCTAAATAATTTAGGAATTTCATCAAAACACTCATTGGTGTTTGTAAATTTTGGAATTACAACCTCAAGAGAGGTAAAAGAACTTGAGAGTAGGGTTATTGATGTCATTATGGCGACTTATGGTATTAAACTTGAAAGAGAGCCAATATACCTATGAGTGCTTCTATATTTTTTTCATTAGCTTTTGCTCATTTTCTTGCAGTTATATCTCCTGGGCCTGACTTTTTTTATGTTGTTAAAACCTCTTTACAAAAAAGATTGTCATATGCACTTATAGCCTCTTTTGCTATTGGTTTTGGAGTATTTCTTCATTCAATGTTTAGTGTTTACGCTTTTAGAATTCTTTATCAAATTATCCCTAATCTTTACGTATTTGTTGGAAGTCTAGGAGGAATGTATTTGCTTTATTTAGGAATTTCAGGATTAAGAAATAACGAAATCGAAGAGTTGGCAAATTCTACTCAAAGAAAAGAAGAAGAGAATTTATTTAAAGGATTTAGAGAGGGCCTTTTAGTTAACGCTCTAAATGTAAAAGCCTTTATTTTTTTTATATCACTATTTGGTGGCATTGCTGAAAAAACTTCTCTAGAATTTCAAATTTTTATTTCTTTATATTTTTTTATTGCTACATCCCTTTGGTTTATGTTTTTGAGCTATTTTCTCAATCTCGGAAGTAGAAGCATACTTACAAAAAGTGTTCAAAAAAAGATTGTAATAATTTCTTCAATTGGACTTATATTTGTTGGAATTGGACTAATTATATATGTATGGACTTAAGTAAATTAGAAGAAAATATTCTCTCGCTAGAGGACTATCCAGTTGAAAAATGGAATCCCAAACTTTGTGAAGGTGTTGAGTTTGAAATTAATTCAGATGCTGAGTGGTTTTATAACGGCTCAAAAATTGAAAGAATTAAGATGGTTCAATTGTTTTCAAAACTGATCAAATATGAAAAGGGCGAATATTTTGTAGTAACGCCCTCAGAAAAAATTTTAGTTAAAGTAAAAAAAGAGATTTTTCTTATTACTGATTATAAGTTTGAAGAAAATTTTATTATGTTTAAAACCAATACAGATGAATGGATTAAGTTAACAAAAAATAATCCTTTATCTGTTCCTATGATTGATAATCAGCCTTATCCTAAAATTAAACTGAAAGATAATGTATGGGGGCTGCTTAGCCGAAATGTTTTCTATAAGCTAATATCAGATGCGAATCAGGATGGAAATAGACTTTATTTAGAGTCTGACAATAATTATTTTTACTTAAATTAATTTCCTAAAAGCTCTTCAATGAGATGGGCAAGCCTAGATCCTGCAAAAGACATTCTATAGTAAGCAATTGGCACATTCTTCTCAAAATAAGCCTGATCTAAAAATGACTGCCTAGCCACATAACCAACTGCATCAGACAATAAAATTTCTCTATTTTCATTTATCCAATATATAACTCTTTCCTCGTGCGACATTCCAATTTCAATTGGGGATGCTTTTTCAACATCTAAAAACATTAATGGTTTTGTTAAAGCATAGTTTGGAATCAAACCATCCCAAAGTCGGTGCATATTCGTTTTATCACCATTCCATATCTCTACTTCAAGCCTGTTCCCACCAAGATCACTCAAATATCCAATATGAAGGGGATTATGTACGTCGCCAATAAAGTGGCCTATAAATTTTAATGCTTCCTTACGTTTTCTTTTTGAAGCGTCTTTATTTTTAAAAATTTCTATTTGTTGAAGTAATGCGCTGACTATACACCCCTTTGCTGGACAGTGATCATGTGAATACTCAGAAACACCCTCCGGTAGATTTACGTAATGCCAGGATCGTGTTTGAGGTCTATCTCTTTTAATTGTGTCGGCCCACACACACCATTTTTTATCATTGCCAATAATTTTATTTACCTCTTTTTTACTTTCTTCACTTAAATTATCAATAGCAAGTTGGCATATTGCTGAATGTCCTTTATCCCAATAAGCATGTGCTGAAAATGATGTAAAAATTATTAAAGTAAGAACTATTTTTTTAAAATTGAGAAACTTCATTTTGTATTCTCGACAATAAACTCATCTACCTTTTCTTCAAGTACATTTAAAGGAATAGAGCCAAAACTTAAAATATGATCATGAAAAGTTTTAATATCAAAATCTTCTCCTAAACTTTCTTTAGCTTTGTCTCTTAGTTCCATGATTTTGAGTTGACCAATTTTATATGCAAGAGCTTGGCCAGGCCATGCAATATATCTATCAACTTCATTTTCAATATCTAACTGCGTTTTAGCAGTATTTTCTAAAAATAAATTTATGGCGTCATCCCTAGACCAATCTTTGTAATGCATGCCAGTATCTACAACAAGCCTAATTGCTCTCCACATATCATAGGTAAGTTGTCCAAACTTATCATAGGGATCATCATAAATTCCCATACTCTCGCCTAATTGCTCACTGTAAAGCCCCCAACCCTCAATGAAAGCTGTAAATCCTGAATACTTTCTGAAATTAGGAACATTCTCAAGTTCCTGAGTAAGAGAAAGCTGGTGATGATGTCCTGGCACTGCTTCATGAACAGTTAAAACTGGAATTTCATATTTAGGTCTAGTTTCTGGTTTATATAAATTTGCATAAAAATAACCTGGTCTACCTGCGGAGGGACTATTGTAATATGCAGTTGTAGTGTAGGGAGCTGTTTCCATTGGAATCTCAATTACTCCATATGGCGCTCTTGGAAATTTATTAAAAAGAGTTGGCATGTATGCATCTATCTTTTTAGCCATTGCCCTATAAGCAGCTAAAAGCTCTTCACCAGTTTCGTAGTAAAATTGTGGATCTGTTCTTAAAAAATCTAAAAAAGATCTAAAATCTCCATCCCACTCGACTTCTTTTATGACATCTTCCATTTCTTTTCTTATTCTGTTAATTTCTTTCAATCCAAGTTCATGAATCTCATCAGGTGTTAAGTTTGTAGTAGTAAAAGATCGCGCTTTAAATTCATACCAAGCCTTTCCGTCAGGCACTCCACTTAACCCTATTGAGTCACGTGAATTGGGAATGTACTCATTTTTTAAGAATGTTGATAATTCTTTATATGATGGCATTAGCTCATCTTCTATAAATTCCTTAACTTCAGCCAACAATTCCTTTGCCTCATCACTATTCATCGCCTCTAATTTTGAAAAAGATTTGAAATAAGGGTTTTCTTCAGTTTTTTTTGAAGTCATTGAATCGATCTGTTCTGCAACTTTTCGAACGATATGTTTCGGTTGAGTGTATCCTTTTTCAAGTCCCTCTCTATTTATATCTAGCGAGTTTTTTACGTTCTGTGAATAAGACTTTACTCTTTCAAACCAATTTCTATGGTCTTGGATACTTTCAAGCTTAAGTCTGCTAGCTAAATCATAATAATCTTGAACGCCGCCTCTTTGATTAAGACGCATGTAAAAACCAGGGAAACTACGAGACTCAAGATCAGTTTCATTCGATAGAAGAAGTAATCGGTAATTAAGTTGATCATCTTCTGTTAGGCTCTCAGGATTAATTTTTTCTAAAACATCTATAACGTATTTTTCAAAGTCTCTATTCTTGTAAAATTCAGAAATTGAATTACTGGAAACCTTATCATCATAGCCCTCATAGCCCAACAGTGAAGCAAATGTTGGATTTTGATCGATAACATATTCCCAATATTCATCTAGAAACGCAGTAAATTTTGCCTGATCCTCGTTAGGTCCTTTTTGTTTAAAATTTTCGTAAAAGACGTTTGTTGAGAAGCCAACTATAAATGATATAAGCAGAACTAGAATGAGTTGCCAGAATTTCATTCAACTATTTTATTACATATTTGGGTAGTTTGGACCTCCACCTCCTTCAGGTGTAATCCAATTTATGTTTTGTGAAGGTTCTTTTATGTCACAAGTTTTACAGTGTATACAGTTTTGAGAATTAATTTGAAATCTTTTTTCTCCATTCTCCTCAACAACTTCATAAACTCCTGCAGGACAATATCTTTGTGCAGGCTCATCATATTTCTCAAGATTATGCATAATTGGTAAATCAGGATCTTTTAGAACTAGGTGACAAGGCTGATCCTCTTCATGATATGTATTCGATAAATAAACTGAACTTAATTTATCGAATGTTATTTCGTTATCATATTTAGGATATTTAATTTTCTTACAGTCTTTAGCTTCTTTAAGGCAATCATGATCTGGAACAGGATGATTTAATGTAAATGGAAGCTTCCCCCTAAATATTAACTGATCTAAAACGTTCATAGCTGCTCCAATTAAGCCACCAAATTTATGAAAGAAGGGATTAAAGTTTCTTGATTTATACAGCTCTTTGTAGAGCCATGTCTCTTTGAGCTGTTTATCAAGAGTCGCATCTTTGCCATCAATCTTTTCAGAAATAACTTTTGCAGCTTCAATACCAGATTTCATAGCTGTGTGTGATCCTTTTATCTTTGAAAAGTTAAGAGTCCCAGCATTACAACCAATTAAATGTCCTCCTGGGAAGTCCATACTTGGAAGACTTTGCAGTCCACCTTTTATCAATGCTCTTGCTCCATATGAAAGTCTTTTTCCTTTTTTAAGATATTTCTTGATACTGGGGTGTGTTTTCCATCTTTGAAATTCATCATAAGGACTTAAATGTGGATTTTTATAATCTAAAGGAACAACTAAACCTAATAATACTTGCTTATTTTCTGCGTGATACATGTATGAACCTCCAGGTGTATCGTCCGGTAATGGCCATCCATTTGTGTGCATCACTAAACCTTCTGAATGATGTTCATTATCAACTTCCCATATCTCCTTAAAACCTATCCCGTAATGTTGTGGATCTTTTCCCTTATCTAGCTCGAACTTTTTAATCAATTGTTTTCCAAGATTTCCTCTACATCCCTCTGCAAAAACAGTAGACTCATTTGCAAAAATTTCTATACCAGGTTGAAAAGAATCTTTTTCATTTCCTTTTGAATCTTTCCCCATATCGCCAGTAATAACTCCTGCAACTTTTCCCTCTTTGTAAATGATTTCTGCAGCAGGAAATCCAGGGAAAATATCTACTCCTAAAGATTCAGCTTGTTCAGCTAGCCATCTACAAAGATTTGCAAGACTGATAATGTAATTGCCATGATTCTTCATTGTTGGCATAAGAAATGATGGAACAGGAATGCTTAATTTATCATTGAGAAGAAACTTAATTACATCCTTTTTAACAGGGACGTTTAATGGGGCATTTTTTTCTTTCCAGTCAGGTATGAGCTCATCAAGTGCTGTTGTTTCAAAGACATTCCCAGAAAGTATGTGGCCTCCAATTTCTGCACTTTTTTCCAGCACACAAATGCTTTTTTCTTGTTTTTTTTCTTTGAATAGCTGTGCTAGCTTTATTGCAGCAGATAGTCCTGATGGGCCACCGCCTACGATAACCACATCATAATCCATTGATTCCCTTGCCATAAATTATGCTTTACTGTTTAAAATTTAACTTTATCCTATATATTGTTATTTGATTCAAAAAAACAATGAAAATACTCATTCCAATTAAACGGGTAAACGATTACAACGTCAAGGTCCGACCAAATCAAGCAAATACCGATGTTGATTTGTCAAATGTCAAAATGGCTGTAAATCCTTTTTGTGAAATTGCTCTTGAAGAAGCAATAAGATTAAAAGAGGGTGGAAATGCAACTGAGATTATTGCAGTAAGTGTTGGAGACGAAAAAAACCAAGAGCAACTCAGAACAGCACTTGCCCTAGGAGCTGACAGAGCCATACTTGTGAAAACTGATAAGACTCTTCAACCTCTTGATGTTTCAAAGATTCTTGTAAAGGTTTATGAAAAAGAATCACCAAATTTAGTAATTATGGGCAAAGTCGGTATCGACGGAGACCACAATCAAACAGGACAAATGTTTTCAGCTCTTACAAATTTACCTCAAATAACATTTGCTTCAAAAGTTGAATTAAACGGTAATGGTGTAGAGGTAACAAGGGAAATTGATGGAGGTCTTGAAACACTAAGTTCAAGCTTACCAGCTGTTATTACTACAGATTTAAGGCTTAATGAACCAAGATATGCTTCTTTGCCAAATATTATGAAAGCTAAAAGAAAGCCTCTTGAGGAATTAACAGTCGAAGAATTAGGTGTTGAAGTTAAGCCCACAGTTACAACATTAAAAGTTGAATCTCCACCAGAAAGAGAGGAGGGCGTTAAAGTTGAAAACGTTGATGATCTTGTCGAAAAATTAAAAAATGAGGCGAAGGTAATATGACAAAAATATTAGTACTTGCAGAACATGATAATAATTCCTTATCTGGAGCAACGCTTTCAGTGGTAAAGGCTGCTGAAATGCTTGGAGATGAAATAGATTTAATTTGTATAACTTCAAATATTAGCAATCTGGAAACTGAGATATCAGCTCTAAGCTCTGTTAAAAAGGTTCATGTCTTTGAAGATAAAATATTTGAAAATGAAATTGCAGAAAATACTGTAGATTGTTTAATTGCTGTTAGCGATGATTATGATTACTTCCTCGCTAGCTCAAGCACATCAGGAAAAAATATAATGCCAAGATTTGCAGGCCTTATGGATATACAGCAAATATCAGAAGTAATAGAAGTTGTTGATGGTAGCACTTTTAAAAAACCAATCTATGCAGGAGCATGCATAGCAACTGTAAAAACAGAACAAAGCAGAAATGTTCTTACAATTAGAACAACCTCCTTTGATAAGACTTCTACAGATGGAGGAAGTGCTGAGTTTGTTAAACATGACTTGCCAGCAAATAATACTAATAAACCTACGTTTGTTAAAAACGAACTTACTGTATCTGATCGACCAGAATTAACATCTGCAGATATTGTTGTGTCTGGAGGAAGAGGTATGCAGAATTCAGATAACTTTAAACTTCTGGAAGGAATAGCAACAAAACTTAATGCTGCAATTGGAGCTTCAAGGGCAGCAGTTGATTCAGGTTTTGCACCAAATGATTACCAAGTTGGGCAAACAGGTAAATCGGTAGCTCCAAATTTATACGTAGCTGTCGGAATATCGGGTGCAATTCAACATCTTGCTGGTATGAAAGACTCAAAAACTATCGTTGCTATAAACAAAGATGAGGAAGCGCCGATTAATTAAATATACTATCAGCAAAATAATACTGACAAATGAAAATAGTATTATTGCTCCGATAGCTAAAGCTCTAAGAAAACCTTTCTTAATAAATTGCTCTAAAGAGTCTCTTTTACCAACTCCTGATAAAATAGATAGAAAATCGTTTATTATTCCCATTTAAGAACTATATTAAATATATGATCAATGTAACGCAAAATGCGGAAGAGTACTTATCTGAGCTAATTGAAAAGAAAGACTTTGATTGTGATATAAGAATATTTGTATCTGAGCCTGGAACACCTAGAGCTGAAACATGTTTAGCTTTTTGTAAAAAAGATGAGTCCGAGCCCACCGATGCAAAAATTAAATTTAAAAAATTTATTCTTTTTATTGAGGAAAAAAGCTTACCTTACCTTGATGATGCGGAAGTTAACTACGATAAAGATAACTTCGGTGGCCAACTTACAATAAAGGCTCCAAGTTCAAGAGTTCCTAAAATTGGTGAAGATGCCAGTTTAGAGGATAAAGTGAATTTCATTCTATATGACGAAATAAATCCTCAACTAGCCTCACATGGAGGAAATGTACACCTTCAAGAAATTACAGACGACAAGTATGCAATTCTTCAATTTGGTGGTGGTTGTCAGGGATGTGGAATGGTAGATGTAACACTAAAAGAAGGTATAGAAAAAACTCTTACTGAAAAAGTTCCTGAGCTAAAGGGAGTAAGGGATATTACCGATCACTCCAAAAATGAAAACGCCTACTACAAATAATCCTATTGCTGTTTTAAAGAGACTAATATACCAAACATTGGATGATCAAAATAATATGTTCTTCCCAGTTCTGCTTTTGAAGAACTATTGATTATAAAGCCATCTCTAGAAGCACATTTTACGACCAATCTTAAAAATCTAGATTTGTAGGCCTTTATAAAACAGTTCTCAAAAAATGGTGTTATTTTGACAAACTTTGATGTTTCAAGTTCTTCAATTTGTTGCTTCCAGGCTAATGAATGTAGGAATGATGCATTTTCAATTTTATCTATATTTTCTTTTAAGGAGCTTTGAAAATTTTTAATTTCAACTTTTCTCAAATCAATAAAAGGATCGAAAACTTTCAATTCCTCTAAATTTTCAAAAGTTTCAGTAGAATTTGAGTTTTTCCAGTTAAAAAAATTTACTTCAACTAGTATTTTCTGCTTATTATCCTCTGCGTTGGTATGTAAAGATAACAACAAAAAAATAGCTATTAACTTGAAAAAAAGGGCCATAAAGTTTTTAATACCAATAGGATTTTTCTCAAAAATCCCAATAAATAAAGTTAGCTATATATTATATAATTAGACGTAAAAGAAGTAGGGTGAAATATGGATCTAAATTTTTCTAAAGAAGACCTAGACTTCCAGAGTGAAGTCAGAGAATTCCTCGATAAAGAGTACCCAAAACACATCAAAGAAAAGATGGATAATGGGGACGATTTAACAAGGGATGAGATAGTAGAGTGGCACAAAGTTGTTGCTAAAAAAGGATGGATGGGGCATTCATGGCCTGTAGAGCACGGTGGTACTGGCTGGGATGCTACAAAAAAATACATCTACCTCAGAGAGTTAGCGATGGAAGGCTGTCCAATGTTTATACCATTTGGTCTTCAAATGGTTGCTCCTGTGATTTGGACATTTGGTTCTCAAAAACAAAAGGATTATTTTTTACCAAGAATATTAAATTTTGATGATTGGTGGTGTCAGGGATACTCAGAGCCAGGTTCGGGCTCGGATTTAGCTTCTTTAAAGTGTAAGGCAGAAAAAGATGGTGAAGAATACGTAATTAATGGACAAAAAACTTGGACAACATTAGGACAACATGCTGACTGGATTTTTGTTCTTGTTCGAACAGATGACTCAGGTAAAAAACAAGAGGGTATCACATTCATACTTGTTGATATGAAAACTCCTGGGGTTAGCGTAAAACCAATAATCACTATAGATGGAGATCACGAAGTTAATGAAGTTTGGTTTGATAATGTTAGAGTGCCAGCTGAAAATGTTGTTGGAGAACCTGGTCAGGGATGGACTTATGCAAAATTCTTACTTTTTCATGAAAGAACATCAATTGCTGGAGCACCCCAATTAAGAAGAGGTCTCAATGGTCTGGTAAAAAGAGCGGAAAAAATCTTTCACAATGATAGTCCTTTATCCGAAGATCCATTCTTTAAATCGAAAGTTGCACAAATAGAATTAGATCTTAGTGCTTTGGAAATGACAGAACTTAGAGGTCTAGCAGCAGAAAGAGAGGGTAAAGGTCCTGGTGCAGAATCTTCTCTCCTAAAAATTAAGGGAACTGAACTTCAACAAAGACTAACATCTCTTGCTCTTGAAGCTGCAGGTCATGAGGCTATTCCTTTCGGAGGTCCATATGGCTTTAAGGATCAGGAAGTATCATCTTCTAAAGCAGCTCAACTTACGGCTGCAAAATATTTAAACTTTAGAAAAGTCACCATTTACGGTGGAACAAATGAGATTCAAAAAAATATTATAGCTAAGGCTGTATTGGGCTTGTAAATTATGAATCTCAATTTCTCTGACGAACAAAACCTACTTCGTGACAGTGTATCAAGGTTTTGTACTTCAGATTATGACTTTGAAACAAGAATGAAGTCTGTAAATTCTGACAGTGGTTTTAGCAAGGAACACTGGAAATTATTTGCAGATTTAGGTTGGCTTGCTGTTCCTTTTGACGAGGAGCTTGGAGGTCTTGGTGGGGATGTCTTAGATTTAAGTATCCTGTTTGAAGAGTTTGGCAAATCAATAGTAGTTGAACCATATTTGGCTAATGTAGTCTTAGCGGGTGGAGTCTTGAAAAGATCTGGTTTTGATAAGAAAGATGAATATCTGTCCTCTATCGTAAGTGGGGAAAAGCAATTTTCCTTAGCAAATTACGAACCAGAAAAAGGATATAACTTAGAAAACATTGAAACAGTTTTAGATGATAAAGGTCTACTCAGTGGCTCCAAATCAACTGTTCTAAATGCTCCAAATGCAGATTACTTTATAGTTTTTTCAAAAAAGGGTGATGACTTTTGTTTCTCACTAGTTTCAAAAGATGCTGAAGGTTTAAATCTTAAGAGTTATAAAACTTATGATGGATTTGTGTCTGGTGAACTAACTTTTGAAAATTGCAAGCCAGAAGCAATAATCCAAGAAAAAGACGCACTAAATAACCTAGAAGAGGTAATGAAAGATGCAATTGTATGTATTTCAGCTGAAGCTGTTGGTGCGATGGAGAAATGTTATAGGCTTACAATTGAATACACACAACAAAGAGAACAATTTGGTTCACCACTCTCTAAATTTCAGGCCTTACAACACCGAATGGTTGATATGTTTATGGAAACTGAATATACAAAATCCTTCCTTCTGAAGGTTCTCGCAACAGAGGATAAAGATGAAAAAACTAAGCTTATCTATGGGTTGAAAAATCAAATTTCAAAATCAGGTAAACTTGTTGGAGAGGAGGCCGTTCAACTTCATGGTGGTATGGGTGTTACTGAAGAAATGTCTGTTGGTCATTACCTTAAGAGATTAATGGTCATAGCAAATATTTTCGGTAGCGCTGACTTTTATCTACAGAAGTATATAAATAGCTAGTTTTGGTCAAAAGATTTAATCCAGATAAACGAAGAAGGCCAAAGGTAGATGATTACTTTGGTGACTGGAAGTGGAGAGAAGCACTTGCAGAATCAATGGTTCCTATAGTCGGTAAACTCTATCGAAGCGGTATACGTATTTTAATGTATGGACGTCCCCTGCTGAATTGCTCTGCTTTAGAAATAATGAAATTACATAGATTCGTTAGGGAAGTTGAAGGAAATGAGCTTAGTGAGATTGAAACCTATCCAGTCCTAGAGCAAATTTCGAAGATGAAATTAATGCCATGCGAAATAGATATTGGCGAGATGGTTGTACATCTTTTAGAGAATAAACAACTAGATTCGGAAAAGTATGTTGACAAATGTTTAGCGGAACAAAAAAGAACAAAAAGATCTTATCCTCTTAGGCCAAAAGATATTGTTATTTATGGTTTTGGAAGAATTGGAAGAATCTTAACAAGAATACTTATAAGCGATACTGGTGCAGGAGCAAAATGGAGGCTTAGAGCGATTATTTTAAGAGATTCTGGACATGATGATGATCTAATAAAAAGGGCAGGTTTATTGAGAAATGACAGCGTTCATGGAGCGTTTCCCGGGACTATAAGAGTAAACAAACAAAATAATTCATTGATAATAAATGGAAATGAAGTTTCATTTATATACTCAGACAATCCAAAGAAGGTTAAATATAAAGACTTTGATATTAAGAGAGCGACTGTAATAGATAGCACTGGAGTATGGAGGGATGAAGAGGGGCTCTCACAACACGTAAAAAACCCAAGTGTTGAAAGAGTTTTATTAACTGCTCCTGGGAAAGGAAAAATTAAAAATATTGTTTTTGGAGTTAATGATGATAAAGCATCTTCTGAGGATAAAATGCTTGCAGCAGCATCATGTACTACTAATGCAATAGTCCCCGCTCTAAAACTTATCGATGATAATTTTAAGATTGTAAACGGTCACATTGAAACAGTTCACTCATTTACAAATGATCAAAATTTAATTGATAATTTCCACCCATCTGACCGAAGAGGCAGAAGTGCTGCCTTAAATCTTGTAATTACGGATACAGGTGCTGCTAAAGCTGTAGCTAAAATTCTCCCTGAATTAAAAGGAAAAATTACAGCAAATGCCATAAGAGTTCCAACTCCTAATGTTAGTCTTGCGATAATAAGCCTGACAGTTAAAAGAGGTGTTGGTGTAGATGAAGTGAATGAATGTTTTAGAAAAGCAGCATTTAGTTCAAATTTAAGAGAAACCATTGACTACTCAAACTCTATTGATGCTGTGTCATCGGATTATTACAGCAATGAATTTGCTTTAGTTTATGACTCTCAAGCAACAATTAGTAATTTTAACAATGTGACTATTTACTGTTGGTACGATAATGAGTATGGTTACAGCAGACAGGTTGTAAGGCTTTTGAAAAAAGTATTAGATGTCAACCTAGTAAGATATCCAAAGCAATAAATGAAAGAAATAAAGTTAAAAGGGGGATTGAATGTACCTCTTTTTGGCTCTGTAGAAAAATTCATAGTTGAAGATCTAGAGTCAAAATTTATAGGAATTTTAAGTGAAGATTATTTTGGTCTTAAGCCTAAATTTCTACTGTCTGAAGGTGATCAAGTAAGAGTTGGTCAACCAATTATTGAAGATAAGACCAATCATGGCTTTAAAATTGTCTCTCCGGTGAGTGGGGTAATAAGCTCAGTGAATAGAGGGGAAAAAAGAGCTTTAATATCAGTTGAGATAGAAAATGACAAAAAAAATACTCTTTTTGAATTAAATATAAGTGGTGATATAGGTGAGGATTTAAATAGTGCTGGACTTTGGGATAGCTTTAGGGAAAGGCCTTTTGATAGGGTGCCAAATATTAATTCAAAGCCAAACTATATTTTTGTAAATTGTTGTAGAAAAGACCCACTTGAATTAAACCCCAATCTCATAATTTCAAAGGAAAATAATTTTTTTGATTTGGGACTTGATGCACTGGAAGAACTTGCAGAGGATGCTGTATTTTTATGTGGTAATGAGGAAATAGAAACTGCTAATGAAAATGTAGAAAAATTTTTGATAAGTGGTAAGTACCCAAGTGGTAACAGTTCTGCTCACATCTATAAAATTTGTCCAATAAGAAAAAGTAAAAAAACTTGGACTATTAGTTGGCAGGATGTAATAAGAATTGGAAAATATATTTCCACCAAAAGTTATTGTTTTGACAAATATGTAAGTGTTACAGGTTCTGCCTGTGTTGAACCAAAACTACTCAAAACTGTCTCTGGAGCAAGCTTAACCGAATTAACAGCCGGTAATACAAACAAAGAAAGCAGACTTATTTCTGGGAGTGCATTATATGGTACATCTGGTGACAGCTATACCAGTTATCTTACAAGATACTCTGATCAAGTAACTATAATTTCGGATGAAAGGAGGGCGAACCTTTTCAATTGGCTGAAATTGGGCGAAAAAGATCATAGTGCCACAAATGTATTTCTCTCAAGCATTACAAAGCCTGAAAAGTTTGATTTTGATACAAATGTAAATGGAGGTTACAGAGCTATTGTGCCTATAGGTGTCTTTGATGAGGTTAACATTTTTGATATTGACCCAACATTGTTTTTGAAATCTTTAGCAATTGGAGATCTTGTAGCACTGCGAGAATTAGGTATTTTTGATTTGATTCCTGAAGATATGAGTGTTTTTTCATATGTTTGCCCTAGTAAATATGACTATGTGGCACTATTTAAAGATTGTATAGATGATATTTGGAAGGAGGAAAATTCTTGAAATTTTTAGAGAACTTTTTTGACAAAAATAGACCGCAGAAAAGTAATACTTTTTTCTATCTTTATGAGGTAGTTCAAAACTTCTTTTTTTCATCTAAAGTTGCAACAACTGGAAAAACTCACATTAGAGATAGAGTTGATGTTCAAAGGGTCATGGTTGTTGTGTGGCTTGCAACATTCCCAGCAATGTTCTGGGGAATGTATAACATGGGCTATTTTGGTCTAGACTATTTAGATAAGGGTGGTTTTTCAACAACAGGTGATTGGCATAACAGCCTTATTCAACTTGTTGGCACAGACCCTTCAAACCATCTGCATAGGTTTTGGTTTGGTATGGTTTATTTTGTTCCAATTTACCTTACCGTATTTATTACTGGTATAGCATGTGAAGCAATTTTTTCCACAATAAGAAGACATGAAATTAATGAAGGTGCATTTGTATCAACTGTTCTATTTTCACTTAGTTGCCCTCCAGACATTCCCTTGTGGCAAGCAGCAAGTGGAATTGCTTTTGGAATAGTAGTAGGAAAAGAACTTTTTGGTGGCACAGGAAAAAACTTTTTAAATCCGGCGCTAACTGGTAGAGCGTTTATCTATTTCGCATATCCAACTGAACTCTCTGGAGATATGGTTTGGGTTGCAGGTCTTGCTGATAATGGTTCAATTGATGGCTATTCTGGAGCAACAGCTCTTGGCATAGCTGCGTTAGAAGGAATGAACGGAATTAACAGTAATTTTTCATGGGGGCAAACGTTTTTTGGACAAATACCTGGATCGATAGGTGAAACGTCAACATTTTTAATTCTTCTTGCTGGGGCATATATGGTTTACACCAAAATCGCATCTTGGAGAATTATTTTTGGAACTTTAGCAGGAATGATTGTTATGAGTAGTGCTCTTAACTTAATTGGTTCAGACACTAACCCTATGTTTGCAATTCCCTGGTATTGGCATTTAACAATTGGTAGCTTTGCTTTTGGATTGGTGTATATGGCAACAGAGCCAGTAAGTGCCGCAAATACAAATATGGGTAGATGGATTTATGGAATTTCGATAGGAGTTATCGTTGTATTGATAAGGGTTATAAACCCTGCATTTCCTGAGGGAATGATGCTTGCAATTCTTTTTGCGAATCTCTTAGCTCCGGCTATAGATTTCACTATTACATCGTTAAATACTTCTCGAAGGATGGAGAGATATAATTCATGAAAAATTTATTTATTCCTTTATTAGCTTGTATAGCATGCGCTGTTGTAGTTTCCTTTACAGCTGTTTCTGTAAGATCAACACAAGAATTAAATTTAGAGAATGATAAAAAAAGTAAAATTCTTTTAGCTGCTGGAATAAATTCAGAAAACATCAATGAAGAATTTGAAAAAATAGAAATAATTTATGTAAATTTCAAATCAAATGAGCTTGTTGAGATGGATGAGAAATATGATCATTTAAAAGCGACTTTGAAATCTGACTTATCAACAGCAGTTCCAAAAGAAAAGGATATTGCCATTTTGAAAAGAATGGAAAATGTAGGACCAATGTATTTGTGGTTTGATAAAGAAGATAATATCGAAAAGGTTGTTTTGCCTATAAGAGGTTATGGTTTATGGGGAACGCTTTATGGATACATATCTCTTGCATCCGATTTAAATACAATAAACGGAATTGAATTTTATGAACATAAAGAAACTCCAGGACTAGGTGCGGAAGTTGAGAATGAGGAATGGAAAAATATTTGGAAAGGCAAAATTTTATATAACAAAGATGGGGGAGTTGAATTAAAGGTTGTGAAAGGAGCCTCTTCGAATAAATATGAGGTAGACGGTCTCTCTGGAGCAACTCTGACAAGTAATGGCGTTTCAAATATGATTGAATATTGGCTTGGACCAGAAGCCTACGGGCCCGCCTTAAAAATAGTAAAGGAGACATTTAACAGCTAATGAAACCATTAACTTTTAAAGAGTCAAAACAACTACTATTTGCTCCAATTATTGAAAATAATCCTATTGCTTTACAGATATTGGGAATATGTTCTGCTCTCGCAGTAACAGTAAAAATGGATGTAACCCTAGTGATGTGTGCAGCTTTAACTTCGGTAGTGGCATTATCTAATTTCTTCATATCACTCTTAAGATTTTACATTCCAGAAAACATAAGAATCATTGTTCAAATGACTGTGATTGCTTCTTTAGTGATAATTGTTGACGAGATTCTTAAAGCCTATGCTTACGAAGCAAGTAAACAGCTCTCTGTTTTTGTAGGTTTAATTATCACTAACTGTATTGTGATGGGTAGAGCGGAAGCCTATGCAATGAAAAATCCACCAATAAGAAGCTTTCTTGATGGATTGGGAAATGGATTGGGCTATAGTTTTATATTAATAGTAGTAGCAACAATAAGAGAGATTTTTGGAAGTGGTACATTTCTAGGTTTACAGGTAATGCCTGATTCGTACCCGACAAATAACTTCCTCTTATTACCACCAAGTTCATTTATCATTATTGGGTTGATGATTTGGGTCATAAGATCTATCAGTACGAGTCAAGTTGAAGAAGATGAAAATCCACTCAAGGCCCATACCTTCAAACCACTTGTAGCAAAAAAGGAGGCGTCTAATGGCTGAGCTAACAAGTTTATTTGTAAGAACAGTATTTATAGAGAATATAGCGTTGTCACTATTTTTAGGGATGTGTACTTTTTTTGCAATTTCAAAGCAAGTAAAAGCAGCCTTTGGTTTAGGGTTAGCTGTTATAGTTGTTTTAACATTAACTGTTCCCCTGAATAATATTATTTACACTTATGTGCTCAAGGAAGGTGCTTTATCATGGGCTGGTTTAGAAAATACAAATTTAGAATTTGTTGAACTTATTACTTACATCGGAGTGATCGCAGCTGCAGTACAAATTTTAGAAATGTTTCTTGATAAATATGTGCCAGCTCTTTATAACCAGCTTGGAATCTTTCTACCACTTATAACTGTTAATTGCGCAATTCTTGGAGCCTCTTTAATTATGGTAGAAAAGAACTATAACTTAATTGAGAGTGTTACCTATGGCTTCGGCGCAGGATTTGGCTGGGCGTTAGCAATAGTATTGCTTGCTGGTATTAGGGAAAAGCTTAAGTATAGCGATATTCCTGAAGGTCTCAGAGGACTGGGTATTACTTATATTATTGTTGGTTTAATGAGTTTTGGATTTATGTCATTTGGAGGAATAATACTTTAATGGATTTATATCTTGGGATTTTAGCTTTCACCCTTGTTGTATCAGTTTTAGTTGCATTTGTAATGTTGGCTCGTTCCCAGCTAGTTTCAACTGGTGATGTAACAATTGAGATTAACGACGATCCAGAAAAAAGTATCACGGTGCCTGCGGGTGGAAAGTTACTTAGCACACTAGCTGCAAAAAATATTTACCTCGCATCTGCATGTGGAGGTGGTGGTACCTGTGCGGAATGTAAATGCCAAGTTATAGATGGTGGTGGAGACATACTCTCTACTGAACAGTCTCACTTTAACTACAAACAACAGAATGACAATTGGCGTCTGTCTTGCCAAGTTCCAGTAAAGAGAGATATGAAAATTCAGATACCCGATGAGGTTTTTGGAGTAAAGGAGTGGGAGTGTGAAGTAATTTCAAATGAAAATGTAGCCACATTCATTAAAGAACTGGTTCTAAAGTTGCCAGAGGGAGAAAACGTAAGATTTAAAGCTGGTGGTTATGTTCAACTAGAAGCTCCAGCATATGAAGCAATAAAATATAAAGATTTTGAAATTGAGAAAGAATACCATTCTGACTGGGACAGATTTAAAGTTTGGGATAATGTAGCCTCAAACCCAGAACCAATAATACGAGCTTATTCAATGGCGAATTATCCTCTTGAAGAGGGTGTTTTAAAATTTAATATTAGGGTAGCATCTCCACCTCCTGGGTCAGACTTCCCACCTGGAGTGATGTCCTCTTACGTTTTTAGCTTAAAACCAGGAGACAAGGTAAAAGTTTTTGGTCCATTTGGAGAGTTCTTTGCAAAAGAAACTGAAAATGAAATGGTCTTTATTGGGGGAGGGGCTGGCATGGCTCCTTTAAGATCTCATATTTTTGATCAGTTACTAAGACTTAATTCAAATAGAAAAATCAGCTACTGGTATGGAGCAAGAAGTATGAAAGAAATTTTCTATCAAGATGAATTTGAAAAACTTGCAAAAGAACATGAAAACTTTTCATTTCATATAGCCCTATCAGATGCGCTTCCAGAGGACAATTGGAAAGGCCTTACAGGCTTCATACATCAAGTTACTCAAGACGAGTATCTTGCCAAACATCCTGCTCCAGAGGATTGTGAATACTATCTATGTGGTCCACCAATCATGAACTCTTCTTGCATTAAGATGCTCTCTGACTTAGGTGTTGAAGAAGAGAATATCATGCTGGATGACTTTGGTGGTTAGACATCTACTCTTAATTTTATTACTTGTTGGATGCCAACAATTTACCTATACAACTTCAAACGGTGAGATATATGGTACGAGTTATAAATATCGCTATGTTCATCCAGAAACACAGGAGCTAGATCCTTTAATTCCAGAAAAGATTGAAAAAGAACTTAATCGTATCGATTTAATATTTTCTACTTATAAAGAGAATTCTGAGGTATTAAATACTTCCATTGAAGAAATGAACTCTTGGTCAAAGGATTTGAAATATCTGTATGATCTTTCTTTAAATTTAAGTGAAATAAGTAAAAATTCTTTCGACCCTCTTCAAGGTGGGATTCTAGATTTCTCAGCTGTAGCCAAAGGTTACGCAGTTGATAAAGTAGCAGAAATTATGCAGGAAAACGGAATTAGTGATTACTTTATTGAGATAGGTGGTGAAATTAAAGCAAAGGGATTAGCCCCTCACCGAGGTAATTGGAAGTGGGCAATAGAAGACCCCTTCAGTATGAACCAAAAAATATTTAAATCGTTTTCTATGCCCTTTAAGGGACTTTCTATTGCTACTTCTGGAGAATATAAAAATCCAGGGCATATTTGGGGGGGAGGACCTAGAGATGTAGCTAACGTTACAGTATTACATGAAAGTGCTGCATACGCAGATGCTTGGGCTACTACAATGTATGTTTTAGGCACCAAAGAAGGTTTAAAAATTGCTGAAAACGAGCAAATAGCTGTTTTTTTTATTAAAAAAGATGGAGAAACTCTAAATTCTTCACAATGGAGTAGAATATATCCATGATTAACGTAATTCTAGGGCTGATTGTAGCCTCTTTAGCTATTCTTGGTATGTCTATAGGCCTAATACTAAAGAAAAAGCCTTTACAGCCAAGCTGTGGCGGTGTTTATCTATCAAAAGGAGATAAATGCGAAGTTTGTGGCAAAGTGAAGGATTAATCACATTTTATATTTACTAAGCTATACAGATAATTTTTGGTAGCTGTTTCATCCATCCAGCTATCAGAAGTAGAAATAAGGTCTAAACACCCAGAATTATCAAGATTAATAGGCATACCCTTGAATAGGTAATCATTATTGTCGTACATATTTGCTTTAGGTTTTTGAGGAAAAATATTTTCAGGCACAGAGACGAAAAATGCACTGCCGTCATTTAGCGCAATATGTGCTCCATGAAGATTTGATGAAAAATCTCTCGTCGAATGAAAGATGTCTAGATCACCATCTCCTTCAAAATCTCTTAGATAGATATTTCCTTCGCCGTGATGATTCTTATCTCGAGGTTGTTCCACAAAGTTGGTGGATGTAACATCTGTTAAATTTCCATGTCCATCTCCTAACAGAACCTGAATATATGCACCCTCATAATATGGGTTGTCCCTGGTAACAGATACGACAATATCTTTATTGCCATCATTATTTAAATCTCCATAAGCTGCATGATTATATTTATTATGATTTCTCCCAAAAGGACCAACGGGCAGCTCAACTTGAATCCAATTGCTAATATCTGAAGTTCCATTACTAAGGTATGCAAAACCTTCTTCTATGAAATTTTCAGGTCTGTTATCAAAGTTCCAGAAAACTAAATCATCATAGGAATCATTATTCAAATCTACTAAAAGGCTACTCATTGGATTTCCATAGTTTATTTGAAGAGATGTGCCTAAATATTCCTCAAATGAGAAGTTTCCAGTGCCGTCGTTCACCAATAAAATATTGCATGCAAAGATATCAATATCATTATCATTATCAAAATCTCCGATACTGGCATCATGGCTAAAATTACATTGCTTTCCATTTCCATTATTTTGATCATTGATGTTTCTACTAGACTCTTCGAATTTACCTGAGCTATTACTTAATAAGAGCAAGTCTGGGTAAGGTGAGATATAGTTTTTTGAATAATCCTCATTTCTATACTGAAGACCCATTGAACCAGCAAAAATATCATCTTTTCCATCATTATTGAAATCTGCTACAGCAAGTCGATAAGCAAAAGGGTGTTTTGGTGCTTCCCCTGAAACATATATATTTGGGTCATGATACAGATTGCCTGTGCCATCATTTAGATAAATATTGATAGGAGCATTGATTTTTTGCTCTGATTCCAATGTATGTGGAAATATCGCCCATGCTACAACAATGTCCTCAAAACCATCATTATTAAAATCCCCAGTTGCCATATTGTGTGCATCTTGGCCAAAAAGTTCATTTTCATATGAAGTGCAGTCTGCTGGAGTTGGGTAACAAATTACGCTTGTAAACCTATCAGTTATTTCAATACCTCCAAAACCTATATTATGTGATGCGAAGAAATCACTTTTTAACTCCCTGTAATTAAATGGAGTAGGAGATGGAAGAAATTGGAGAGCATTTACATCTCGAGAAACTTTATGGATTTTTCTTTGTGTTCTATTAGGGCAATCTATAGTTTCAACTGTACTGATATCAATAAAAAATTCCTCTTCATCTAGCACTGTTATAGGAGCTCTGTAAGAAAAATTTTTTTTATCAGAGGATGTAACCCAATGGATATCTGTGCCAGTGATATTAAAATTGCACTCATAGTTCGCACTTATTGAAATATTGAGCTGCTCATAACTTTTTACACTCTCTTTAAAATTACTTACAGAAAAAACAAATGTTTGTTGTTCGTTAATTAAGTTTTGAGAACTTTTTTCACTACTGCAAGAGAAGATAAATATTATTGAAAATAGCAATAAAAAAGATTTTTTAAGAAAGAAATTAAGCATTAAAAAAGCCTGCTCGATGCAGGCTTGAAAATCAAGTTTTATTTAAACTGTTCTTCTTCAGTTGAACCTTTAAGAGCTGAAGTAGAGCTTTCACCACCCTGAATACATTCATTTACTGCATCGAAATATCCAGTTCCAACTTCCTGTTGATGAGATACAAAAGTATAGCCCTTATTAGCATCTTCGAACTCTTCTTCCTGTAATCGTACATAAGCTGACATTCCATCATTAACATATTCTTTTGAAAGTTTGAACATGCTATGCCACATAGAATGTATTCCAGCCAGCGTGATAAATTGAAATTTGTAGCCCATAGCTCCTAGTTCTTTTTGAAACTTAGCTATAGTTTGTTCATCAAGATTCTTTTTCCAATTAAATGAAGGTGAGCAATTGTATGCCAGTAAAATTTCAGGGTGATCTTTTTTAATTGCTTCAGCAAAAACCTTTGCTTGCTCTAAATCCGGTTTTGATGTTTCGCACCAAACTAAATCAGAGTAGGGCGCATAAGCCAAACCTCTTGCTATTGCCTGATCTAGACCAGCTTTAGACCTATAAAAACCTTCCGAAGTTCGCTCTCCAGTTAAAAATGGTCTGTCTGTTTCGTCAACGTCTGATGTCACAAGGTCTGCTGCGTCAGCATCAGTTCTTGCAACTAATATTGTTGGGGTATTAGATACATCTGCTGCTAACCTCGCAGCTATAAGCTTTTCTACAGCATCTTTTGTTGGCACTAAAACTTTCCCTCCCAAATGACCACATTTCTTTACACTGGCAAGCTGATCTTCAAAATGAACTCCTGCAGCTCCGGCACGAATCATTCGCTTCATTAATTCAAAGGCATTTAATACGCCTCCAAAACCTGCCTCTGCGTCAGCAATAATAGGTGCAAAAAAATCAAACTTTGGTTCACCATTTGTATTCATCCATTCAATTTGATCAGCACGTCTAAAAGCATTATTAATTCTAGTAATTACATTTGGCACTGAATCGACAGGATAAAGTGATTGATCTGGATACATTGTTTCAGCAGAATTATTGTCCGCAGCAACCTGCCATCCTGAAAGATATATTGCCTTTACACCGGCTTTAACTTGTTGGACAGCTTGTCCGCCAGTTAGTGCACCCAAGCAATTAATGTATTCTTCAGTCTCTAAATATTTCCAAAGCTTTTCAGCACCTTTCCTTGCAAGTGTGCTTTCAGGTTGCAGAGAGCCTCTTAGTTTGACAACTTCTTCTGCAGAATAAGGTCTTTTTACGTGTTTCCATCTTGGGTTTTCAGCCCAATCCTTCTCGAGAGAAGCTACTTGTTCAGCTAACTTCATTTAAATACTCCTATATGCTGGCAATGTAAGAAAATCAGTTAATTCTCCGCTTTGAACTAAATCTTTTAAAAGTGATTTAGCCTCGGAAAACTTACCTGAAGCCAAAGAGTCTTGCCCAATCTCTTCTTGAACGACATTGTATTCTTCATCTAAAATTTTTTCAAATGTTTGCTCCGAACATACTAAACCTGTATCTAGTTCTACTGAATGCTTAACCCATTGCCATAGAGAACTTCTTGATATTTCAGCTGTTGCTGCGTCTTCCATAAGTCCATAAATTGGTACACACCCAATACCTCTAAGCCAGGCTTCAATATATCTCAAACAGACTCTAATATTTGAACGGAAGCACTCTTCCGTAAAATTTCCTTCACAAGGAGTAATAAGATCTTTAGCGTTAATATGATCGTCCTCTCTAAGAATATGCATCTGATTTGTTCTTCCTGGTTCGAATGCATTTGAGAAAACATTATTTGCAATATCAGATAAACCAGGGTGGGCAATCCAAGTTCCGTCATGTCCATTAGACGTTTCAAGAAGCTTATCTCCCATTACTTTTTCGGTAACAATTTTGTTTTCGTCAGGATCTTTTGATGGTATGAAGGCTGCCATCCCCCCCATAGCAAAGGCACCTCTTTTATGGCAGGTTTTGATAAGCAATCTAGAGTACGCGTTTAAAAAAGGTTGATTCATTCCTACCTGATATCTGTCTGGTAATAATTTATCCGAATGCTTTTGAAAGGTTTTAATGTAACTAAAAATATAATCCCATCTACCACAGTTAAGTCCAACAATGTGATCTTTTAGTTCATACAAAATTTCTTCCATTTCAAAAACTGCTGGAAGCGTTTCAATGAGACATGTCACTCTCACAGTTCCTTTTGGAATATTTAGATTTTCCTCAGCAAAAGAAATGATATCGTTCCAAAGTCTAGCTTCTAAATGCGATTGAAGTTTTGGGATATAAAAGTAAGGTCCAGTATTTTTATTCATCAATTCTTTAGCATTATGAAAAAGATAATATCCAAAATCGACCAAGCACCCATATGGCTGAGAGCCATCGATTGTCAAACCTTTCTCTTTTAAATGAATGCCTCTGACCCTACACATTAATGTTGCAATCTCATCATTCAATTTATATTTTTTTCCATTCTCAGGATTTTCAAAAGAAATTGTTCGTCTTACAGCATCGAAGAGATTTTTTTGTCCATTAGCTACGTTTTCCCATGTGGGACTTAGTGAGTCTTCAAAATCTGCCATAAATACTTTCACATCTGAATTTAAAGCGTTGATAATCATCTTTCGATCTACTGGGCCTGTAATCTCTACTCTCCTGTCAAGAAGATCCTTTGGTATTGGCCTCACTTGCCATTCTGATTCTCTTATTTCTTTAGTATCGTCTAGAAAATCTGGCAGACTTCCCTCATCGAAAGACTTCTGTCTTTTTTTTCTTTCTTCTAACAAAGTATTAATTTTTGTATCAAATTTCTTATGTAAATTTTCAACAAAATAATTGGCATCCTCAGAAAAAATTTCCTGAGATTCTTCGGGTATATCAAAATTAAATTTCATATTTTTCCTTATAATTTAGCTAACTCTTCAGCAATTCCCACGTATGTTTGAGGAGTTAAATTTTTTAGAGTTTTTTTATGACTTTTATCAACTACTAATTCATCTATGATTTTTAAATAAGTCTCTTTATCCATCGCATTTCCACGTGATATTTTCTTCACCTTTTCGTAAGGCTCAACAACACCCTCAAGCCTTAGAAAGGTTTGAATTGCTTCAGTTAAAATTTCGTATTTTCCATCTAATTCTTTACCAATAATAGCTCTATTTGCCTCGAGTTTATTAAGGCCTTTGAGTAGAGAATTTACAGAAAGCTCGAAATATCCATAAGCAGAACCAATGCTCCTAAGCACTGTTGAATCAGACAGATCTCTTTGAAGTCGGGAAATAGGTAATTTTTCTGAGAGATGAGAAAATAAAGCGTTTGATAAACCTAGATTTCCTTCTGCATTTTCAAAATCTATAGGATTAACTTTATGTGGCATTGTTGACGAGCCAACTTCACTTTTAAGAACTTTCAATTTGAAATAATCCATTGATATGTATGTCCAAATATCTCTGGAAAGGTCCAGTAAAATATTTGAAATTCTTTGCATAGAATTGAATTGCTCTGCCATAAAATCGTGTGGTTCAATTTGAGTGCTTACTTCACACAGTTCAACTTCTGACTCTTTCAAAAATTTTCTTGATATTGTTACCCAATTTTTCTTGAAAACTAGCTGATGCACATTGTAATTTCCTGTAGCTCCTCCCCATTTTGCTCTTGCTTGAAGTTGCTTCATAGTCTTAATTTCTCTTTCAAGCCTAGTTTTAAAAACATTGATCTCTTTACCTAAAGTAGTAGGGCTTGCAGGCTGTCCATGAGTTTTAGAAAGCATTGCCAAATCTGCATATTTCGATCTCATTTTGTTTAATATTGAAATCACTTCTTGAACCCAGTTTTGTGATGCATTCTGAATCTCCTTCATCATAATTGCATAGCTAAAACTATTTACATCTTCTGAAGTCAGAAAAATATGAATTAAATTCTTAAATTCTTTTTGTTTAAATTTTTCGCCTAAAGCAAGTTCAACTGCTTTAACATCATGATTTGTAGTTTTCTCTATCTCTTTTACTTTCAAGGGTAAATTTTTTGGTAATTTTTTTAGAAGTGAATCGAGCTTTTTAAAGTCTGATTTTTTAATAAGATCTTTTCTGAAGTTTTTTATAAAAAATTTGAGCCACTTTAACTCAACAGTTAATCTTTTATTAATCAAAGATTCTTCAGAGAATATCTCACGACTTTCTTTTGTTTTATCGCGGTATCTTCCATCAAGAGGAGAGAGGTTCCTCAGATTTGTCTCATCCATAGACTTGGTAATTATAACCTCGATTTTCTGCCCAGTTGTAAAAATCTTTTGAAATTCTTTCCTTTATAATTCCACCGCCTAAACATTCCTCTCCTGAATACAATACAGCTGACTGTCCAGGAGTAACTGCCAACTCAGGCTTGTCAAAAATAATTTTATAGCACCCTTTAACTTTTTTAAGCTTGCAACTAACTGCTTTTGATTGGTATCTAATCTGAACTTTAAGATTTTTTTCATCAAAAATTTGATCGTCAATCCAGTGCAACTTTTCTACAAAACAACCATCACTATATAACAGTGGATGTGAACCACCCTGAACAACAGTCAGCTCATTATTTTCAATATTTTTATGAGCAACATACCAAGAGTCTTGCAATTTACCTTTTACTCCTCCAATACCAATTCCTTGTCTTTGGCCAAGAGTAAAGTACATAAGCCCTTGATGATTGCCCAATTTTTCTCCATGCTCATCTAAAATCGAGCCGGGTTTTTTTCCTAAAAAATTAGAAATAAAAACATTGTAATTATTTTTACCAATGAAACAGATTCCTACAGAGTCTTTCTTATTCATAGTCAATAGTTTGTTGTCTGAAGCTATCTTTCTTACTTCAGTTTTCTTTAGTTCTCCAAGTGGAAATATTGCTCTATTTAAATCTTTCCCTTTTACTTGATGCAAAAAATATGACTGATCTTTTTTTTCATCAAACCCTCTTAGTAATTTTGAGTTGCTCCCAGAAACTTTTGTCCTGACATAATGTCCAGTTGCAATATAATCAGCTCCAATATCAAGACAATAATCAAGAAATGCTCTGAATTTTATTTCTTTATTGCAAAGAATATCTGGATTAGGCGTTAATCCTCGGTGATGATCATCTAGGAAATTTTCAAAAACTTTCTCCCAATACTGAGATGAAAAGTTTGCTTTCATTAAGGGTATGCCAATTTGATCACAAACTTTTTCAGCATCTTTGTAATCTTCCTCAGATGTGCACTTAATATTTGGAGTTTCATTGGTCCAATTTTGCATGAACAGCCCTTGAACATTAAAACCCGATGATTTTAATAATAATGCTGCAACGGAGGAATCAACGCCTCCTGATATTCCTACTATTACTTTCTTACTTTTATTCATATCAATTTAAATTAAGTCTTAATATTTAATGCAAATGTAAGTATAATCAAGCACGATTTAATCAACATGAACTCATCAAAAGTAAAAGTACCAGCCAAAGGCGAAAAAATTACTCTAAAACAAGGCAAACTTGTTGTTCCAGATAATCCTATTATTCCATTTATAGAGGGCGATGGTATTGGAATTGATATTACCCCAGTAATGAAGAAGGTAGTTGATGCATCTGTAGAGGCTGCTTATGGAAGTAAAAGAAAAATCAGCTGGATGGAAGTTTTTTGTGGTGAAAAATCAGTAAAAGTTTACGGTGCTGACGAATGGCTTCCAAAAGAAACTTTAGAGTTGTGTAAAGAATACATCGTTTCTATAAAAGGACCACTTACAACACCAGTTGGAGGGGGTATAAGATCATTAAATGTAGCTTTGAGACAAGAACTAGATCTATATGTTTGCTTAAGACCAGTTAAGTATTTTAAAGGAACTCCAAGCCCCGTGAAACATCCTGAGCTTGTGGATATGGTAATTTTTAGAGAAAACTCTGAAGATATTTACGCTGGTGTTGAATTTGAATCTAATACTGACGGAGCAAAAAAACTTATTAAAGTTCTAAAAGAGCAATTTGATGTGCAAAAAATACGATTTCCTGAAAATTGCGGAATAGGAATTAAACCTGTTTCAGAAGAGGGCAGCAAAAGACTCATAAGGAAATCATTTGAATATGCAATAAAAAATGATAGGAAGTCGGTTTCCCTAATTCATAAAGGGAATATTCAAAAATTTACCGAGGGGGCGTTTAGAGATTGGGGTTACGAACTTGCAGAAGAAGAGTTTGACGCAAAGCCAATTGATGGTGGTCCATGGCATTCAATGATAAATCCAAACAACGGAAATGAAATTATTATTAAAGATGTAATCTGTGATGCATTCTTGCAACAAATTCTTCACCGACCTGCAGAGTATGATGTGCTAGCTTCACCAAATTTAAATGGTGACTATATATCTGATGCTTTGGCTGCACAAGTTGGAGGCATTGGAATAGCACCCGGAGCAAACTTAGGGGATGAAATAGCAATTTTTGAAGCGACGCATGGAACTGCGCCAAAATACGCTGGACAAGATAGAGTAAATCCTGGTTCGTTAATTTTATCTGCTGAAATGATGTTAAGGCATTTAGGATGGACCGAAGCAGCTGATATGATTTTGGTTGCAATGGAAAAAACCATCAAGAAAAAAACAGTAACTTATGATTTTGCTAGATTGATTGATGATCCGATTGAAGTAAGTTGTTCAGATTTTGGCGAACATCTAATCAAAAAATTCTAAAATGCCTGAAGAAACATTTACTACTGGAAATGTCCAGTTAGAGGAAGAGGAGACACAAGTTGGTCATCCGCCGTTATTTGCCGTAGTTTTTTTTAATGATGACTATACTCCAATGGAGTTTGTTGTGTATGTAATTCAGAAATTTTTTGGTTTTGATCATGCAAAATCAACTGAAATAATGCTTCAAATACATAATGACGGGAAAGGCTATTGTGGCGCATTTTCACAAGAAATTGCTGAAACAAAATCACAACAGATAAATCGATTTTCAAAAGAAAATGAACATCCTTTGAAAACAGATATTGAAGAATTGGCAAAAGATTAGATATATTAGATATATGCTTTCAAAAGATTTAGAAAATGCACTCAATGAACTTTTCAAAGAATGCTCTGAAAATTCAGAAGAATTTGTAACAATTGAACATCTACTTTTGGTTTTAACCAAAGAGGAATCTTCTAGAAAAATTTTCGAACACCTTTCAGTTGATGTGAATAGTTTAGAAAAAGAGGTAAAGGATTACATCAAAAAAAATGTGCCGAAAACTAAAGAGAAGAAAGAGATTCAGCCAACACTCGCATTTCAAAGAGTTCTTCAAAGAGCTATTTTTCACGTTCAATCAAGTGGTAAAACTGAAGTTCACGGTGAAAATCTTTTAGCAGCCTTGTTTTCTGAAAAAGAAAGTTATGCAGTGTACATGCTTAGCAGAAGAAATATTTCAAGATTAGATATCGTTGAATATATTTCACATGGAAAAAATACATCTGTTGAAACAGCTGACCCTGCAGAAAAGACAACATCGCAACCTGAAACTTTGCCAGACTTTTTAACAAACTTAAATAAAGAGGCAGAAAAGGGCAATATTGATCCTTTGATTGGTAGAGATGATACCTTGGAGAGATTATTTCAAATACTTGGTAGAAGAAGAAAGAATAACCCTGTACTTGTTGGCGAGTCTGGTGTTGGTAAAACCGCCATAGCTGAGGGACTAGCAAAAGCTATTGCAGAGGGTAGGGCGCCAAAAATTTTTAAAGATTATCAGGTTATGTCATTAGACGTAGGTAGTCTTGTTGCAGGAACAAAATACAGAGGAGATTTTGAGAAAAAAATGAAGACTCTAACCTCCTTTTTAGAAAAAAAAGAAAATGTAATTTTATTTGTAGATGAAATTCATACTATTATTGGAGCAGGCTCAGCATCAGGGGGTGCTTTAGATGCTTCAAATCTACTTAAACCAGCATTAGCAAGAGGAGATGTAAGGTGTGTTGGTGCAACAACTTATAAAGAGTATAGGCAGGTATTTGAAAAAAATAGTTCGCTATCTAGAAGATTCCAACAAATACCAATTGATGAACCGTCAATAGATGAAACTATAGCTATTCTTGATGGTTTAAAAAGAAAATTTGAAGAATTTCATGGTATTTCATATTCCAAAGAAGCCTTAAAGTCTGCCGTTGAGTTGTCCAACAAATATTTACAGGATTCTAAACTTCCAGATAAAGCTATAGACCTAATTGATGAAGCTGGTTCAGAAAAGAAACTTGCAAAAAATATGGGTAAAACAATAAGAAAATCAGATATTGAAAATTTAATTTCAAAAATTACAAAAATTCCAGCAATGCAATTAAGCGCAAGTAATAAGGAAAACCTGAATAGTCTTGAGGGGAACCTTAAGTCTGTAATCTTTGGCCAAAATCATGCTGTTGAGGCAGTAGTTGCAGCAATTAAAACGGCTAAGGCAGGTATTGGTAACGATGAAAAACCAATATCATCTTTTCTATTCACCGGCCCAACAGGAGTAGGAAAAACTGAGCTCACTAAACAGTTAGCACAATTCCTTGGTATAGATTTTGTCAGAATAGATATGTCAGAATTTATGGAGAAACACAGCATCTCAAAACTAATAGGATCTCCTCCTGGATATGTTGGTTACGATCAAGGCGGATATTTGACTGAGGAGATTAATAAAAAGCCACACTCTGTACTTCTTTTAGATGAAATTGAAAAAGCACATCCTGATATTTTTAATATTCTTCTACAAGTTCTTGATTATGGAACTCTAACAGACAGCAATGGAAGAAATATTAATTTTAAAAATACCATAATCGTTATGACTTCAAATACTGGAGCAGTTGAGGCAGATAACGAGGCAGTCGGCTTCATAGAACAGGAATCGGTAGATAAGTTTGAAAAAGCTGTTTCAAAAGCTTTTACACCTGAATTTAGAAATAGGCTTGATGGAATAATCAACTTCAATAAGCTCGATAATAATAATTTAAATTCGGTTGTAGAAAAGTTGCTTGTTGAGGTTCAGGCAAAGCTAAATCTTAAAGGAATTGATTTGGAGTGGACTGATGCTGTGGTGCAAAAGATACTTGATGAAGGATTTGATGCGAAACTTGGTGCTAGACCCTTGTCAAGATCAGTTGATAAGCATATTAAAAAACCTGTCTCCGCAATGCTCATAGATGATAAGGCAAAAAAAGGTGACACAATCTTAGTTGGAATTAAGGCGAAACAATTAAACTTTAAAGTAAAGAAAAAAGAAAAAATTACTTAGTTCTAAAGGTAATTCTTCCTTTGCTGAGATCATAAGGGGAGAGCTCTACAGTTACATTATCACCATTCATTATTCTGATATAGTTTTTTCTCATTTTCCCAGAGATGTGTGCTGTAATGACATGATCATTCTCAAGCTGAACTCTGAAAACAGTATTAGGTAATACCTCTATTACCTTTCCTTGCATTTCAATAGTATCTTTGCCTGCCATGAAAGATTATTGTAATCAGTAAAGTAAAAATGTCACTTTTTTGTAATAATAATTTTGTAAAAATGAATAATTTAGAGCAATTTAATCTTAAAGAGGCTAAAAAGGCGTCTTTAAGCGAAGTTTTAGAGATAAATGAGAGTCATAAGCCTATGCTTAGCTCCCTAGGGGATTTAAGCAAATTAGAGGATTTAATTGCATTATCTACGTTTGGAAGTTTTTTGGTATTTCAGAGAGAAATATGCGCATTTATAGTTTGCATGAGAGAGGATCTTCCATATGAATCGCTAAACTATCAATATTTTCAAAAAAAATACAAAAAATTTCTATATATTGACCGCGTAGGAGTCAAAAAAGGCTTTGAAAATAGGGGTTTTGGTTCATTTATGTATGGAAATATTTTTAAAAATTATATTAATGAGCAGCTTACTATTTGTGCTGAGGCAAATATTGAACCAATAAATAAACAATCTTTAAAATTTCATGAAAAAATGGGGTTTAGAAGAGTTGAAGATCATTTTTTTAGTAATAAATATGGAGTTGCATATTTAGAAAAGAATTTTTAAGGTATTTAACATGTATGTACAATCTGAGGCTTCATTTAAGCTTCCCAAAAAAGAATTACTAGATCTTATAAGAAAACCCGGTGCATTGGAGCTATATCATCCTTTCTGTAAGAAAAATGAAGTTATTACATGGCCAGGCAGCAATTCTATGGATAAAGTGCTTTATTTTAGCGGATTAGAGTACACCAGAGAAATATTTAATTGGCATGAGAATGGCTACGATCTAAGAATAGGAGCGAAAAGAAGAGATACAGTTGTAAATTGGATTGTTTCAGAAAAAGGAAGTATTTCTACATTAAAGGTAAGAGTAAATCCCTCTTTACCTTATAAAAATCCTCTAATAAAGTGGTTAGCCTGGAATTTATATGTTAAACATAAGCTTCAATCATACATTGAAAGTGTAATGATGGGATTCAAGTACTACTTAGATAATAAAAAACGGGTAGAACCCAATCAGTTTGGTAAACATTCTTGGTTCTCTTAGTTCACTACTTGGATTATGTTAAATAATTCTTTTTCACAAAAATACCGATAAGTTATATTCTGCTATTAGGCGCATTTATACACATGTAGAGCTAATATAGTGACTACTTTTATTTATACTATTAATTTAACATAATATATATTATGCGAAGTTATATATATAGTTAAAATAATATTTAGGAAATGAAAAAAAATTATTTACCCTCTTCTTCAATTCGAAAATTTTTAAAAAAAAGGTAAAATATTAATATGGAACCAGGAATATATTTTTTAAGTCTCAGTGTTTTAACTTATATTTCATTTAATCTTGCAAATTCTTTAAGAGCAGCAATTAATCGTGGAGATATTGTTAGAAATGTTGCAAAGATCTTTTGCTCACTTTTTTGTATTTTTGTCGCAGTGATGTTTTTAACTATTCATTTAGTCAATCCGATTATTTCTCCAGCCTTTGCCTATATTTTTCATATATTTATAATTTTGTTCCAAATGGCAATGATCTGGTTTCCGCCCCCAAAATAAAGCTAACCTACCCTTTTTCAGCCTTTTTTCTGGTCCTAAGTTCATCAAATTGTCACACAAAACTGTCTTTGAATGCTCTAATCTTGTATTAGGAGGATAATTATTATGAGTGAATATGAATATTTAAATTTGTTTTATATTTTTCTTATTAGTAACGCAATGTATTTTGTAGGTTTTGCAATCTTTACTTGGTTAGGGTTTAGGTTTGCAAATGCAATTTATCAAGGGGATGCCGGTGATAATGTGGTTGGAAAGATCTTTACAACTGCTTACTGTGTATTGGTTGCAGCGAGTTTCACAAACTCTGGACTTATTGCTGGTTATGTATTTGAGTCATATACTGCGTCAATATGCGCTATTGAAGGCGCTTCATGCGGAAGATTAGAAGCAAGTCTTGCTTCACCACTTGCTTTAGGTGGTCCTGTAGCAATGGCTTTAAGTGCCGTCATTGTTCTTTTCCAGTTAGGTTTAGTTTGGGGGCCAAAGAAAGCATAAATAATTTTTTATTTATCTAAAAAGGGCTCTTCTGAGCCCTTTTTTTGTTTTTTTCTAAAGAGTTGGCTTAGATTTTAAAATTTATGCCTTAAAAAGGCTGTTACTCGCTCTAATTGCTTTTTAAGTAGTTAATTATCTCTTTTGCCGCATCTCTTCCATGTGCTATTGCATAAACTGCTAAACTAGAACCCATAATCATATCTCCACCAGCGAAAAATTTTTCATTAGAAGTCTGATACTTGTACTCATTTCTATCTAATTTTACTAGTCCATCTTTATCAATTTCCACTCCTTTATTTATAAAAAAATCTTGTGGTGATGCGCTATATCCAAATGCTACGATTAGACGATCAACATCAAGCAACTTTTCTGAGCCGCTTTGTTCAACTAACGATTTTTTATTTTCGTCGTATTTTGTCGTTACGATTTTCAATTTTTTGACCGAACCATTTCCCTCTACTTCAACTGGTTGTGTATTAAAAATAAACTCAACGCCCTCCTCTTCAGCATGTTTAACTTCTTTAGAAGATCCTGGCATATGTTCTTTACTTCTTCTATAAATACACTTTACACTTTTTGCTCCTTGTCTTATCGCTGTTCTTACACAATCCATTGCTGTATCACCGCCTCCTAAAACAACAACTTTCTGTCCTTTGAAATTTAATTCCTCAAAATCACTATCAGTCATTAAATAATCAGTATTTTTAATGAGGTATGGCAGAGCCTCAGTTACTCCATCCTTATCAAACCCTTTATATTTTCCCTTAATAGATTCGTAAGTTCCCAGCCCTAAAAAAATAGCATCACTTGCTGTTTCAATTTCTTTTATTTTCTTATCATCTACCCAACAATTTAGAACAAACTTTACTCCAAGCTCTTCTAAGATTTCTCTCCTTTTTAGAACAACTTTTTTTTCAAGCTTAAATTCTGGAATTCCGTATGTAAGTAATCCGCCAATTTCAGAATACTTATCATAAACAGTGCAGTTTATTCCTCTTCTTATTAATGTTTCAGCGCATGCTAATCCAGCTGGCCCAGCACCAATTATTGATACGTGAAATTTGGTTTGTTTTTCTGAATATTTTTTCGGCTTCCATCCCTGTTCCAAAGCTGTATCAGAAATATATTTTTCAACTTGGCCAATAGTAACAGCCTCATATCCAGTGTTTAAGGTACAAGCTCCCTCACAAAGTTTTTCTTGGGGACAAATCCTTCCACATATTTCTGGAAAAGCGTTTGTTTCATGACATAAATCAGCTGCTTCTTCTAATCTATTTTCCTCTATAAGTTTAAGCCAGTCAGGAATGTAATTATGTAAAGGACATTTCCACTCACAATATGGATTGCCACATCCAAGACACCTGCTTGCCTGTTCTGAAACTTTTTTTATATTTGTTTGCTCATAAATTTCGGAAAAATCTACTTTTCTTACATTCAAACTTTTTGTTTCTGGCTCTATCCTCTTAATTTCAATAAATTCATAGTTTTTTTCAGACATTATGCAGCTTCCTCTCTTGTGTTCTTTATTATCTTTTCGAGATTTTCTGCGTAAGGTGTAATAATCCAAAATAGACTTTTATATCTATCGAAGTCTTCAAGAATTGTTTTTCCAACATTGCTGTCAGTTTCTTTTATAAATTGGAAAATTCTGTCTTTTAGATAGCTTCTATGAGCCTCCATTTCTTGGCTAGTAATTCTATTAAAAGAAATAAGATCCTTATTGCATCGATCAACAAAGCTTCTATCTTCATCAAATACATATGCAAAGCCTCCTGTCATTCCTGCACCAAAATTATTCCCAACTGAACCTAGCACAATTACTTCACCACCAGTCATGTACTCACAACAATGGTCTCCTGCGCCTTCAATAATTGCCTTAGCACCAGAATTCCTAACTGCAAATCTTTCCCCTGCTACACCATTTGCGTAAAACTCTCCTCCTGTAGCTCCAAAAAGACAAGTATTTCCAAGTAAAACTGATCTGTCGTCTTTTAGATGTTTTTCTTTTGTAATTACAATTTTTCCTCCATTCATTCCTTTCCCTACATAATCATTTGCTAGACCTTTTAAATTCAATTCAAGCCCTTTGGCATTCCAGCAACCAAAGCTTTGTCCTGCAGTTCCTTTGAAGTTCAAAATAAGCCTCTCTGGCATACCCTTTTCACTATGAGTCCTTGATATCATTCCAGATACTTCAGCACCTATTGATCTATGGGTATTAGAGATCTTAAAACTAAATGCACCTCCTTTGCCTTTCTCTATATTTTTGGATATTTTCTCTGAGATAAGATTTGATAAAGATTCATCATTCAAGGATTTATTTATATTGTTTTGAGCCTTAGTATTCAGTTGAGATTTATTAGGTCTAAATCTAAATAAAAGTTTATCTAGACCCATTTTTGTCGATCTTTCGTAGTACTCTTTTTTTAATTCAAGCAAATCAGATTTGCCAATAATTTCTTCAATCGACTTATAACCCAGTGCAGCAAGAATCTCTCTTATTTCTTTTGCGACAAAAATAAAATAATTTTGAACTTTTTCCACCTCACCAAGAAAATGATCATTGATAATTCTCAATTGTTGAGTAGCAACACCAGTAGCACAATTATTCAGATGACAAATTCTCAAATACTTGCACCCCATTGCAATCATTGGCGCCGTACCAAAGCCGAAGGAATCTGCACCAAAAATTGCAGCTTTTATTACATCTAATCCAGTCTTTAGTCCACCATCTGTTTGAAGTTTAACTCTAGACCTAAGGTTGCTTTGAAGTAGGATATTTTGTGTTTCAAATAATCCAGTCTCCCATGGAGAGCCTGCATATCTTATTGATGATATTGGACTTGCACCAGTACCACCATCATGTCCCGAAATAGTAATAAAATCGGCATTTGCTTTTACTACTCCTGCAGCGACAATTCCAACACCTGGCTCTGAAACAAGCTTAACTGAAACAAGTGCTTTGTGATTTACTTGTTTAAGATCATAAATAAGTTGAGCAAGGTCTTCAATTGAGTAAATATCATGATGAGGTGGAGGGGAAATCAAGGTTATCCCTGGTTTCGAATGCCTGAGTTTAGCGATGTACGAATCCACTTTAGCTCCAGGTAGCTGGCCTCCTTCTCCAGGTTTTGCTCCCTGGGCGATCTTTATTTGTAACACCTCAGCGTTAACTAAATAATGTGGAGTTACTCCAAACCTTCCCGAGGCAACTTGTTTAATCTTCGACATTAAATTAGTTCCAAACCTTTTCCTGTCCTCACCTCCTTCTCCTGAATTAGAACGACAGCCCAAACCATTCATTGCAGCAGCAAGGGTTTCATGGGCTAAAGGAGATAGTGAACCTAGACTCATTCCTGCAGAATCGAAACGTTTTAAAATACTTTCTACTGGTTCTACTTCTTCAAGATCAATAGTTTTTTCGTTTTTCTTTAATTCAAAAAAATCTCTTACAGCCAGTGGCTTTCTTTCATTAATAATTTCTGAGAAATTCTTAAATTTTTCATAAGATCCTTCTTTGAGGGAGTTCTGTAACTCAATTACCACACCAGGCTGATAAGCATGCTCCTCTCCTCCATGAACAAATTTATGAAGACCTTTTGGCAAAATTTTACTATCTTTATCACTATCTATGACTTCAAGAGATTTCCTTTCTATGTCTTTAAAGCAATCGCCAAAAATAAGTGTTTCATTTTTGGGAAAGCAAACTTTATTAATCTTTTCGGAAAATCCAACAACTTCAAAAAGTCCTGCTCCTCTGTAACTGGAAATATTGGATATTCCCATCTTTGACATTATTTTCAATAAACCATTATTTAATGACTTTCTATAAGATGCGCAAAGTTCATTGCCTGGGGAATCTAATTCTCTTTGTTTTCCAATTTTTAAAACTGTTTGAAGACCAAGCCAAGGGTGGACACATGTTGCTCCAAAACCTATTAAACATGCTATTTGGTGAGTGTCTCTTGCAGAGGCAGTATTTACAATAATATTGCAGGAAACTCGCTGATTATTTTTGATCAAATAATTATGAATTGCTGATGTTGCTAAAAGAGCTGGAATAACAGGCTTATTGAATGAGGTTTGCTTCTCATCAAGTACTATAATTGAGTAACTTTCCTTTACCGATGCCAACACATCTTCACATAATTTAATTAAACTTTCTTCAAGAGAATCTTCTCTCTCGTACTCTATTAAGAACCGTTTCACTTTGAACTTTTTATTTTTTATAAGTAGGTTAAATTTTTTGTGTGAAAGAATAGGAGAGTTCACAACAATCCTATTGGCATGTTCAGAGGTCTCTTCAAAAATATCTAGTTCTGGACCAATACAAGTTTCAAGAGACATTACATACTTTTCTCTGAGAGAATCGATTGGTGGATTTGTGACTTGAGCAAATTTTTGCCTGCAATGATCGTAAGGGGATCTTACAAATTCACTAATTGGCGCAAGAGGAGTGTCATCTCCCATTGAACCTGTAGGCTCTCCTCCTTCCACAGAATATTTTTCTAGTAGATTAATCTCCTCCTTGGAAAGGCAGAATGTTCTTGCTGAGTCATTAAAGTATTTTTCAGATATTTCACGCATTTGAGGTCCAGCATATTCATGTAAATTAGCTTCTAAGTGTTTTGAATTTTTTTTCAACCATTCCCTGTACGGATTTGTTTTTGCCAAAACTTCATCAACATCTCTGTCTTTTAAAATTTTTTGAGAATTCCTGTCATATACAAAAAGACCACCTGGTCCCAATCTGTCAGTTTTTATTGTTTTCAAATTGTCGTTATTTGATCCAAATTCAGAAGAGATACAAACAGTCTCATCATTAAAAAATTCAATTTTTGCTGGTCTCAATCCATTTCTATCGAGGAAGCAAGATAAAAAGTTTTTATCTTGAAAGCATATTAAGGCAGGTCCATCCCATGCTTCCATGTGCATAGAGTTATACTCATGAAAAGCCTTTTCGTCTGAGTCCATTAAGTCCGTATTCTGCCAAGATGGTGGTATTAGCATTCTTGCAGCTCTTCCAATATTTACTCCACCCTCTTTTAGAACTTCTATCATATTATCTAGGCTTGAGGAATCTGAGCCAGATTGGTTAACTAATGGTTGATATTTCCTCATGTTGCCAAATCTTTTTGAGGATAAATTATTCATTCTTGCTAGCGACCAGTTTCTATTTCCTGAAATGGTGTTTATTTCACCGTTGTGCGCAATAACTCTGTATGGTTGCGCTAAATGCCATTTTGGAGACGTGTTTGTAGAAAATCTTATATGGAACATAACACTTGCTGTTCGATGTGAAGTATCAGATAGATCAGTATAAAAACTGTCAAACTCTGAAGGCATTACAAGGCCCTTATAGACAACAGTATCAGCAGAGAAAGAGCAGCAATATAATTCGCGTTCAAAATCAAATTTTTTGTCAAAAAGTTTTTTTGCTTTATAAAGATTTACATCTAATTGATCACTAGAGTCAGTTCTTTTTTTATTTTCTACAAAGATTTGAAGTATCTGTGGACATGACTTTTTGGCCATCTCACCTAAAATGCTTTCATCAAATTTTAATTCTCTTAAAGCTATAAGATTTAGTTCGTGCTCATCAAGAATAACTTTTAAATATTCTAAAAATGGAAATTTTTTATTAACAAAAAACATCCCTAAACCAAACCTGGATGGAAGTATTAAGTTTTGTTCATCAAGTAATTTTTTTTGAAAAAAATTATGGTCTAAATCGATCATTATGCCCACGCCATCAGGGGTTTTTCCGTCATAACTCAATGCACCTCTATGTCTCATGCATTGAAGCGAGGATATAGATCTTTTTAATATAGAATGGCTGGAAGTATTATTTTTACTGAATAATATACCTGTTCCACAACTATCTTTATGTGAATCTTCTGAAAACATTCCTTTACATTAATATTACTAGATATTTCATTATTTTGCATTGACAAATATTTTATAAGATATTAAATTTGATAATGTTAATTTATAAATTGTGTTTATAAAGAAGATGTTTACATCCCCATACTCCATGGGTTAAAAGGAGCCCATATAACATGGGTTAAAAGTTAAACCATACTCCATGGTAATAAAGGAGCAGCGTCTTAATCGTTCATCCCCTAGGGGACGGAAGTAAGCGAAAGCTGAAGGAACGCGCACCAATACACTATGAAGGTTTGACCCTTTAGATTCTTAACACACTTATATTTTTTGTAAGGAGATGTTTATGAAAAAAGGAATGATGACTTTAGTCTTATTTCTGACTACGTATGTGTTTGGAGATATATCTTCAAACTTTACTCTTTCATCAAACTACATCTGGCGAGGGATGACACAAACAATGGATTCTCCCGGCTACAGTGGTGGTTTTGATTATAGCTCCGAGAGCGGCTTTTATGCTGGCACTTGGGGATCAAATGTTTCGTTCGGTGGAGCAGGTTTAGAGCTCGATACATACTTTGGCTATTCTGGCGAGATTGAAGGTGGCTTTGGTTACGATATCGGCTATATAAATTATGGCTATCCGGAGGTAGATGATGCTGACTTTTCAGAAGTTTATTTAGCCTTTTCGTATGGAAATTTAGGCTTTTCTTATTACATCGGAGATGAATTTGGAGATTACTATGACGTATCTTATGGATTTGGTGATTTTTCAGTTTCTTTTGGTGACTATGAGGATACTGGAAGTAATTTCTTACTAGGTTATGGTTTCTCACTTGGCGATTATGATGCCTCAGTAGGCTATAGTTCTTTTAGTGCAGAGGCTGCATCAGGATTAGAGGATGAAGATGGACTGTTCTTTACAGTCGGAGCATCTTTTTAATTAAGAGGCTAGATTATGGAAGATCAATTATTTGAAATAAGTTACGCTTTTAATACGTTTTACACACTTATGGCTGGAGCTTTAGTCATGTGGATGGCAGCAGGATTTACAATGCTCGAGGCTGGTTTTGTTCGTAGAAGAAATACAGCTGAAATTGTAACTAAAAATATTGGACTGTACTCAATAGCATGTTGTATGTTTTTGCTAGCAGGTTATAACGCAATGTATGCCGGTGACAGCTGGAGAGGCATCATACCTGATTTTGATTTTAGTTTTGGTTTTAGTGAATTTGGAGGTGATGCTTCAGTTCAAAACCTAGAGGACGATGGCACACCATATTACGCGTCAGCTGCAGACTTCTTCTTTCAAGTCGTTTTTGTAGCAACAGCTGTTTCAATAGTTTCTGGTGCTGTCGCAGAAAGAATGAACCAATGGCCATTCTTTGGATTAGCAGCAGTAATCGCGTTTTTCATTTACCCAGTACAAGGCTTCTGGAATTGGGGTGGAGGATTTCTTACTGCTGATGATGGATATGGATACTCAGATTATGCTGGTTCAGGTACGGTTCACCTATTGGGTGCAGCCTGTGCTCTAGCAGCAGCTATATTTATTGGACCAAGGGTAGGTAAATATTCAAGCGATGGTAAAACAAATAAGCTATATGGTGCAAATATCCCCATTGCAGCATTAGGTACTTTTATCCTTTGGCTTGGATGGTTTGGGTTCAACGGCGGATCTCAATTAGCTATAGATACTGCAGAAAATGCTAATGCCGTTGCCCATGTTTTTATGAATACTAACTTGGCAGCTTGTGGAGGTGTAGTCGCATGTTTACTAGTAGCCAGAATATTCTTTGGTAAAACTAATATCATATATGCTCTGAATGGAGCTATTTCTGGCTTAGTTGCTATTACAGCATCACCCCATACACCTTCTGGTTATGAAGCTGTCTTAATTGGTGCTATAGGAGGTTTACTTTGCTACGGATCACTTGTCTTCATAGAGCAATTCTTGAAGATTGATGACCCTGTTGGTGCAATCTCAGCACACGGAACTGCAGGAATATTTGGTGTTATGGTTGTTCCATTTACCAACTCTGATGCTACTTTTGGCGGACAGGCAGTTGGCGTTTTAGCAATAATGTTATGGGGTTTCGTTCTGACTTATGCATTCTTATTCTTACTTAATATGGTTGCACCAGTTCGAGCTTCAGATGAAATTCAGAAGAAAGGTTTGGATGCCGAAGAGATTGGTATCGAAGCATACCCAGAATTCTAGAATTTTTTGAGAAAACTAAAGACAAAACTAGCCCTTTGTTTTTAGTTTTCTCTCCCCTTCTAAATGTAAAGACAAAGTTTTGACTTTAAAATATCTAAACTAAGGTTATGTGGCATTAAGATTTGCTTCCTTAAATCCCTTAATTCATCAAGCTTTCGTTTGTTATTTGACTTAAGTTTTAGCATATTGAATTTAATTTTATGTATTTGATAGTCTAAAAATAATCTTATTTCTTCTTTATCTTTAGTGGTGATTTCCTTTTTTGCCTCATATTCATCAAATTTTAAAAATAATTCATTGATATTTTTATCCTCATCTTCAGTAAGAAGGGTAAGATTTTGTAGTACAAAATCATTTTTCTGCTCATCAAAATTTAAGCCAAGATTAATTAAATGCTGTTTAACAATTTCATTGCTTGGTTTTGGTATTTTTAATTTTTGAAACCTACTTAGAATTGTTTTTGGAACTATATTGATGTTATTCGTAGACATACAAATCATCATATTTTTGTCAGCCTCTTCTGAAAATTTAAGTAAAGTATTGAAAGTTCTAGTTTCAATTCTTTCTATATTTTCTAAGTACAGAAGCCTTTTCGAATTAGATTTCAAAAAAAGGTATTTAAAAGAATCTCTAATCTGATCTATATCAATTACAGACTTATCTTTAGGATATAAAAAAATAAAATTTTGTGATGCTATCTCCTCAAGAGGCAAGTTCAAATAGTCTTTTGAATCAATATTACCAAGAATTTTTTTTACAATAGAACGAGACACATTATTTACATTTTGTCCCTCAGATGCATAAAGAATTGTTTTTGAACTTAATTCTGTTTTCGAAGACAAAAAATCTTTATCCCAAGGAAGAACCAATTTTTTCTCCCACATGTTCTAGTATTCTTTTGTGAATATTTTCGATAGTATCTATTCCATTAATCTTATATATTCTTTCTCTATTTTCTTCAGCGATTTTAAGATACCCTTCCCTTACTTTATTAAAAAAATCTATCTCTTCTGCTTCCATTCTATCCCTCTCTCTATTTGATATTCTCTCCTTCGAGATTTCAGACGTAATATCAATATAGAAGGTAATTTCAGGTATTGATAAATTACAAACTTTATTGAGTGATTTAAAAAAATCATGGGGGAGGCCTTTTCCATAACATTGATAAGCCTCAGTTGCATCATAATATCTATCACAAATGACGAACTTTTTTGCTGCTAGGCTAGGTTTAAGAAGATTTTGATCTAAATGTTTTCTTGAGGCATAAAGAAGGAAGGTTTCAGTTTCAACAGAAATTTTTTCAATTGTCTTTTCTAAGAAAGCTTCACGTACCTTTTCACCAAGAATTGTTCCTCCAGGCTCTCTTAAAACAATTACTTCATGACCCTCAACAAGAAGAGCATCTTTTAGCATTTTTATTTGGGTAGATTTTCCAGAGCCCTCTATACCTTCAAATGTAATAAACATCTTTTATATTATTTACCGAATTACCTGTTATTTACAGCTTTATTATGCTCATCCAAAGTTTTTGAGAATATATGAGTTCCATCGCCCTTTGCGACAAAGAAAAAATATTCACCCGGGGATGACATTATCACAGACTCTATTGAGCTCAATGAGGGGTAACAAATAGGTCTGGGAGGTAATCCTTTAATTTTATATGTGTTGAAAGGGTTATTATCCCCTTTGACAGCCTTAAGATTTTCCTTTGTAATTTTTTTTGAAAAATCACCGTAATAACCATAAATTAACGTTGGGTCAGCATCTAGTCTCCATCCATCTCTGATCCTTGATAAAAAAACAGATGATATTTGTGCTCTCTCCCATTCAACAGCAGCCTCTCTCTCGACTATTGAAGCAAGAACTAAGGCTTCATTTATACTCTTCAATGGATTGTCTTTAGGTTTATTTTCCCATAACCTTGTAAGAATATTATCTAATCTTATTTTTTGATTTATCATCAGCCTCTCAAGTTGCTGTCGATCAGTAAAAAAATATGTATCTGGCAAGATCAAGGATTCTTTTGAAAAGATTTCTAAAGTTTTTGACGAGATTTGAAAATTTAAATTGTTGTTTTTAATTATTTGTCTAAGTTTTCTTAAAGCATCTTTAGCAACTGTTCCTTCAATGATAGTAAACCTAAATTGCTGCAAATTACCTTCAAAAATATCTTCCATTAACTCAACATAAGTCATGCTTGGCTTAATTTCGTACCTACCTGGAATAATATTTGTAGACTCAAATAAATATTTTAATTTTAAGATTGTTAAAAAGTTGTTGTTATTTTGATTTTTTAGACTATCAATGATCGAATTAATTCCTTGCCCTTTTTCAACAATTAAATTATCACCAGTTGGTATTTTTTGTATTTCTATAAGTCTGATTGAGGCTGGTAACCCCAAAAGAAAAATAAGCGTTAGGAAAAAAAGAAGTCTTCTAACTATTACTTTCGATCCAATCGACTGCACTAAGCGTTAGGAAAAAAAGAAGTCTTCTAACTATTACTTTCGATCCAATCGACTGCACTCTGGATTGTGGTAATTTTTTCTGCTTCTTCATCAGGAATATCAAGGCCAAACTCCTCTTCAAATGCCATTACTAATTCAACAGTATCTAAAGAATCAGCACCTAGATCTTCAACAAAAGATGAATCAGATTTTACATCACCCTTATCTGCACCTAGTTGTTCACAAACAATGTCGACAACTTTATTAAGAACATCACTCATATATACTCCTTAACAATTCAAGTAATGCATACATTACTGCATAAATAAACCACCATCAACTACTAATGTTTGTCCAGTAATATAACCCGCACCCTCACTCGCGAGAAAAGCCACTAGTGATGCAACATCTGAAGGATTCCCCATTCTTCCTAAAGGAATTTGGCTTTCAAGCTTTTCGATAGTTAAACCGCTTGTCATATCAGTATTTATAAATCCTGGAGAAACTAAGTTAACAGTAATATTCCTAGATCCAATTTCTTTCGCAAGAGATCTAGTAAAGCCCTCAAGTGCCGCTTTTGAAGATGCGTAATTTGTTTGACCTGGATTTCCCATTAAACCTGAAACAGAACCAATATTTATTATTCTTCCCCATTTATTTTTAATCATGTCTTTGAGAAATATTTTCGTCAGCCTGTAAGTACCATTTAAATTTGTTTCTATAACTTCAGTCCAATCATTTTCTGACATTCGAAGAAATAAATTATCCTTAGTAACTCCCGCATTATTTATAAGGATAGAGGGTTTGAAACTTTCTACCTTTTCTTGGAATTCTGAAACAGAGTCTTTAGATGATAAGTCTAAGTTTTCTACTGTTAAGTTTTTATGTTCAAGAATATTTGCTTTTGTTTTATCTCTTGTCGTAGCAATAACAGAGTATCCTTCATCAAGCAATTTGGTGACTATTGCTCCTCCTATTCCTTTTGTTCCTCCAGAGACTAAAACTTTCTTAACTTCCATACTCTTCTAATAATTTCAAAAACACTTCTAGATTATCTACAGAATTAAATTCTCCTTCAACTCTGTTCTGTTTTGCTAAGCTTGACAATACTTTTCCTGGTCCAAATTCAATATGTGTTTTGATGCTATATTTTTTCAATCTTTTCATAGAGTCTACCCATTGAACCGGATTAGATATCTGTTTTGCAAGTTTATCTTTTACTTCACTCTCAGTGAGAGATACTTTTGCATCAAAATTATTTATTACAGAAAAATTTTGACTCTTAAAATTAATATCATCCATTGCTAATTTTAATTTTGTGCTTGCCATATTCATCATAGATGAGTGTGATGGCACAGAAACTGAAAGATCTATAATTTTTTTTGCTCCATTTTCAATTAATGCAGCTTTAATGGATTCGATTTCATCAGCATTTCCCACGATTACAGTTTGTGAAGGCGAATTAAAATTTACTGCCTCTAAGAAATGTTTTTTCTTATCTAACAAAATTTTATCAATTTCATCTGGAACTAAACCTAAAACAGCAGACATTTTAGTCTTTGTATTGCCTTTACTCTCAATCATGAATGATGCTCTATATCGAATTAATTTTAGTGCATCGTCAAAACTTAAAACTCCAGAACATAGATATGCTGAAACTTCTCCTAAACTATGTCCTAGTGCAACTTTGGGATCAGGGCAGCCTTTATTTTTCCACACTTTAAAACAAGCATAGCTCGTTATTAGCAATATAGGTTGGGTATAAAAGGTATCAGATATTCTCTCATCATTATTAAAAATTATTTCCGAAAGGTTTTCTTTATAAAAATTTTCTCCAATATCTATAGCTTCTTTAAATTCAATAAATTCAGAAAAATGCTCTTTAAACATCCCATTATATTGAGAACCCTGACCAGGGAACATTAATGAAAAGCTCATGATTTTATTGTGAAGTTTCTTCTTCTGTTTCTTTAACTTTCTTTTTAAGATCTTTTACCAATCTTCCTTTATAAAAGCCATCTGCACTTAAGTTATGTCTTATGTGTCTTTCACCAGACACAGGATCTGTTGATAAAGATGTTTCTTTGAGAGAATCATGTGACCGCCTCATTCCAATTCTACTGCGTGTTTTTTTACTTTTTTGTACTGCCATGAATTGGAAATTTTAAAGGTTTTAATCGCGAAAATAAAGATTATTAAGATTCTTTTTCAAGCGGATTCTCACCGAATCTATTCTTTTTGTAATCACCTTTTTTTGCAAAAACTAATAAATAAACTATGAATACCAATGAGGAAATTGAGTTTAACCTTTCAGCATTCTCTTCACCTTGATTGAGAATTACATAAAAACCCAGTATGTAAGTTATGAAATAAGGCAGTGCCCAAAAATAAGTAATGTTTAAATCTTGTAGACGTCTAACAGTTACTGAAATTGAGGGTAAAAAAAGTAGTGCTGAAATTGCTACTGTACTGTATATAACTACATTAAAAGATCCTGAATCCACTAGATAATCTGTCAGTTCTTCCTGTGAAAGATCACGTATAGCATTAGGATCAATACTTGTTCCAGCGATAATTCCAGTAACAGAGGCTACGATAACAGCAAGAAGCATGGAAAATATTTGAAAATAGTACCACTCTGCCCTACATGCTCTTCCACCAAAAGTTTTGTACTTTTTAACCAAACTTGAATCTAATGCTTCACCGAAATTCATATTTTAAGCATACATATGAAAGAACATCATTACTACCCTGCATTAAATAAATACATGAAAATTTATACTTTTCCCCTTATAAATTATATTTTCTTTTTTAGTTGATTCAGATTTAAAGCTCTTTTCTCTTTTTACGACTAGTCTTTTATATCTTTTTTTTAAAAAGGCATTCACCAAATCTTGCTCTTGATCAATATATGTTTTCAAAAAAGTTAATTCCTTATTGCTCATGCTTTTGCTATGAGTTGAAAACATAGGGTCTAAGTAAATAGTGTCATAATCTTCAGTGTTCAGTTTTATCTTTGATGAATCAGCATTAATGACATTTATCCTATTTTTCGCATCATTAAAATATGATCTATTAGGCAATCTTTTCAAAGCACTTTCAATGAGAATACACATTCCTTTATTTTCCTCAACCATAGTGACTTCTTGGCCAAGTAAAGCACAAATAAAACCATCTCGCCCAAGACCTGCTGTAGCATCTAGAATACTTTTTGGTTTGCCAGCCTGATAAGAAATCGCTTTTTTGAGCATATTTTCCCTTTGATAATTCTTAACCCTTCTGAGAAAAGGATCTTTATGAAATAGGTTTGAAATTCTCTTTTGCTTAAAAACTAAAAAATTTTCTAAACTTAAGTCAATATAGCAATTTTCCGATGAAATCGAATTAACAGGAATTTGATACTTATTTGAATAGTATTCTGCTTCGCTAATAAAAGATTTTTCTCTACAAACAATCTCCTTTATATCAACCACAGAATCGAAACTCCCAAAAATAGCCTGTAAATGATAAATGGAAGAAATCCTACTTTTTTTACAAACGATAAAAACCATTTTATTGTAAAGAAAGATACTATAAATGATATTAAAATGCTGCTAAATGTCATTAAAATGTCAACATCTTCTTTTAAAATATCATTTTTAATAATTCCAAAAAACATTGCTCCAAGAAGTGTTGGAATAGATAAATAAATAGAAAATTTTGCCGCATCTTCAGGCCTATAGCCTAAAAATAATGATCCAGTAATAACTGTTCCAGACCTAGAAGCGCCTGAAATTATACTAAGAGTTTGCCAGAGACCAATTGTTAAAGCTCCGTTTATAGTTAATTGGTTGATATCTTTTTTGTTGGTATTTTTAACATTTATTTTTGTGCTAATTAATAACAGAAATGCAAACAAAATATTTGATATTGCAATGCTTGTAAGAGACCACCTTAGGTCTGTAATTCCTTTGAAAATTAGAGTTAATGCGATAATTGGTATGGTTGCTACAATCAGTAATAAAAAAAAATTCGAAGTATAGAAGTTTCTTGAGAGTAATGAGTCTCTGAAGTGTAAAATTACTGCTACTAGACTCCCAAAATGAACACTTATATCAAAAAATTGACCTTGATCTGGCCAGCCTAATAATTTACTTGGTAGCAATAAATGTGCTGAACTTGAAACAGGAATAAATTCTGTGATGGCTTGAATAACAGACAATATAATGGCTTGCAAGAAATTTAATTCACTCATTTATTTTTCTGTAAGTTAGACTCTTTACATAATTTGGTTCATTACTATCCAAGTTGGAATTAGACTTACTGGCGATCATGTTTATGATATTTATTGCAACTTGATTCCTTTGAATTAAATGTTTTGGGGAAATATTAGCATTAGATCCCTCTATCATTACTAATTTATTTTTAATAGATTCTACTTTTTTTAAATCTTGAGTATAAAAATCTGTTTTGTTTTCTCTGTAGTAAAAATCATTATTATTGCCGATGATTAAAGGGATTTTGTCGTCGTTTAACCAATTCATAGCCGCCAAATTTGAAAATGCAAACATTTCTACATCGTAAACAAACTTTAGTGTGTTGAGAAAAGTAAATGCCAATCTCGCTCCAGTGAATGAACCAGGGCCAGCAGCATAAGCAGAGCAGTCTAATTTTTTAAAATCAAAATTTTCTATTTTATGAAGAGTATCAATTTTTTCTGACCAATCGTTTGTTTGAAATTCAAAGCAATACTCATTATTTTCATAATTTAATGCAATAAAGTGTTCATTTTTAGTTAAATCTACTGAAAGAATGTTCACGAGGAAAATATATGATCTATAGCTTTTGCAACCTCCTCTACCGGAAGCGAGCCATCTATTTCAAAAAAATTGTTTGATTCTTTTCTATAAAAATCTAACAGTGGAAATGTTTCCTTATAGTAAACTTCTAACCTTTTTTTTATGACTTCTGGCTTATCATCTTCTCTTTGAATTAAATCCTCTCCTGTGAGGTCATCTTTATTAAAATTTTTTGGTGGATTAAAGTCTATGTGATAAGACCTGCCGGATTTTAAGTGCATTCTTCTACCAGACATGCGTTTAATTATTTCTTGCTCTTCAATATTTAAGAAAACCACAAAATCAATATCAATATTGGCTTTTTCAAGAGCTTTGGCTTGGTCAATATTTCTTGGGAATCCATCTAAAAGGAATCCATTGGAACAATCGTCTTCACTAATTCTATTGACCAATATTTCAATTATGATTTCATCTGGAACTAGCCTTCCAGACTGTAAGTAGTTTTGTACTTTTGCTCCTAGATCTGAATTAGTATTGCTTATGTCTCTTAAAATTGCTCCTGTAGATATGCTAGGAATGCTGTAATTAACTTTAATAAGTTCAGCTTGTGTTCCCTTGCCTGCTCCCGGCATTCCCAAAAGGATAATCTTCATTTTTCTATAACTACCATAGAAAGTGTATATTTCTCATCATTTGTAACTGAAAGATGAGCTTTATAGTCACGAATTAAATCGCACTGGATTGATGGTTTTCCTGATTTGTTTTTTATAATTGAAATATCCCTTGGATAAATTTCTCTAAATCCAGTTCCCAAAGCTTTTACAAAAGATTCTTTAGATGAAAATGCTGAAGTTAAAAAATTAACTTTTTTAGTTTTATCAATGGAAGAGAAATTTTTTTTCTCGCTGTCTGAAAGAATCTTATTAATAAATCTATCCCCATATTTTTTAAGGATCTTTTCTACCCTTTTTTTTTCGATAAAATCAGTACCGACACCTAAAATCATTTAAAAAAACCTCTGCTTTTAATATTAAGTTCCTCAAAATAATACTCAAACGACTTTCTGTTTATTGCTTTGAATGTTTTGAGATTAATAGGATTATATTCTTTTCTGGCTATTTCTTGTAAATCTTTGCCTAAAAAACCTTTTTCAGCACGTTTAAAACCGCTCTGAGGTGCAAATTCGTAGAAAGAATTTGATTCTATTGCATCTCCAGAACTATATTCATTTTCAAAATCAATTTGATATCCGATTTCTTTTAAAAATAAATATTCGAACTCTCGTAAAATTTCTTCTGTATTATCATTTTTTTTAAGTTTTTTAATAGAGCTGTGATATTGATTAAATATTATTAACTCCCTCTCATTTGGAGGTAAAAGGCTATAAATTAATTCATTGATGTAAAATGCAGAGTACAAATTTTTCTTTACTTTAAAGTCATCATACGTTTCAAGAGAATCGGAAAAGAATAAACTCTTTAAATTACTTTTTCCTCCAAAACCAATATTCATCAAACGAAATGGCTCAAGGTTTCCAGAAAATTTTGATTTTTTTCCTTTTGCTCCTTTAGCTATTGCCGAGACATTTCCATATTCTTTTGTAAAAAAAGAAACTATCAGACTAGTCTCTTTATACGGACGTGTATGAATAATAAATGCATCAGTTTCAAACCTCATATCCTATTTTTAATTCCTAAACCATCCAAAATTTTTGAATTATCTGTCCAATTTTTTTGGACTTTGCACCAAAGTTCTAGATAGACTTTCTTCCCGAAATAATTCTCTAGTTCTTTTCTTGCAGCAGTGCTGATACTTTTAATTTTTTCACCTTTTTTTCCAATGACAATTGTTTTTTGAGAATTCTTAGCCACAATTATTGAACCAATTAGTTTCACCAAATCTTTTTGATCATCTATCTCATCAACTATTACAGCTGACTCGTAGGGAAGCTCATCACCAAGAAGTCTAATAACCTTTTCTCTAATTATTTCTGAAATTTCAAATGCTTTTGATTGAAAATTAAAACCCTCATCTGGAAACAAAAAATCTCCCTCAGGTAAATAATTCTTTATTTCTTTAAGAAGAATTTCTACTCCATTATTTTTTGTTGCTGAAACAGGGACTATTGCGTCAAATTGCATTTCTTCGTTCAATTTTTCCGTAAAAGGAAATAAATCTTTTTTATTCTTCACCAAATCTATCTTGTTAATTACTAATATCTTTTTTGAATTTACGTTTTCTATTATTTCAAAAGCTTTTTTATCTGTTTTATCAAATTTTGTTCCTGCAACAACAGCAATCACCAAATCTATATTTTCTACGGCTTCCTTTGGTCTTTTACTTAATTCTTTATTCAATCTTTTTTTATTTTGTTTATGTAAGCCTGGAGTATCAATAAAAACCATTTGAGTGTCATTTATCGTGATCATAGAAAAAATATTTGACCTGGTAGTTTGTGGTTTTTTTGAAGTGATCGTTACTTTTTTTCCTGATAATGAGTTGAGTATCGTTGATTTCCCAACGTTAGTTTTGCCAATAATAGCTATGTAACCACTTCTTTTCATTTGGAAATAATACCCAAAAAAAATTTATATCAAAAATTAATTTAACTCTTCAAACTTTAATTTAGGTATGTCTGACCAACTTTCCCAAGTTAACCAGATATAATCTGCTCTGCCCCAAATACTTTTTCCAGAAACAAATCCCCATGCTCTGCTGTCACTTGAATTATCTCGATTATCTCCAACAACAAAAAAACTTCCTTCGGGAACAACCCATTCAGAGTTTCTTGAAAAATTTGAATTTGACTTTCTTATAAGGTAATTGGTAGAGCCGTTACTTTCATTAATAATGTTTGCGCCATCAAAGTCCTTTGAAATATTTTCTTGTTGATACAGAAGACCGTTGATATAAATTTTTTTATTTACATATTTTACAGTATCGCCCCCTTTTGCTATTACTCTTTTTACAAAGGGTGTATTAGGTTTATGTGGTGGAAAAAAAACAACAATTTCTCCTATTTCAGGATCTTTATGAAATACCTTAGATCTTTTTGTAAAGGGAACTTCGTAACCATAAGCAAAACGGTTTACAAGAACAAAATCTCCAACATTAAGATTGGGACGCATTGACTGACTTGGAATTTGATAAGGCTCATAGAAATATCCCCTTATGAAAAAAATGAGAAAGATATTGATAAACCAACCTCTTGTTTCTTTAATTACTTCTTTATTGCCGAAATAAATAGATACTGAAAATAATACTGCTGAAAATAACGCATAAAATGCCAATAAGTCTCCAATATTCCATTGCTTTATGAAAATTATTGCAATTACAAAAATAGATGCTACTAGCGCTAAATTTTGAAAAATCCGATTAAGATTTTTGCTGAATGTGCCATTGAGCTTTGAAACAACCCAATGAATTGAAATCCCGCATACAACTCCATTAAATAATATAAAAAAGAATATGTTGGATATTGGTTCAAATATACTAAAAATACTGCCCATTTTTATTTTTTGTCTGATGAAAGAAAGCTTAGAAATGCTTCTTGTGGAAGTGCAACTTTACCAATATGCTTCATTTTTTTCTTTCCTGCTTTTTGTTTTTCCAACAATTTCTTTTTTCTGGTGACATCACCACCATAAAGCTTAGCAGTTACATTTTTTCTAAATGCTTTTACACTTTCTCTGGCTATAATCTTACTACCTTGCATTATCTGTATTGGAATTTCAAACATTTGTCTTGGAATAACTTCTCTTAATCTTTTCGCTATATCTCTGCCTTTTCTTTGCGAATCATTTTTATGAAGAATTGAAGAAAGAGAATCAACCTTTACACCATTTACAGCAACATCAATTTTTACTAGCTCTGATTTTTCATATCTATCAAATGAAAAATCTACAGATGCATAACCTTGGCTTTTGGATTTAAGCAAATCAAAAAAATCCATAACTATTTCAGACAAGGGAAGATCAAAAATTATTGAAACCTGCCCACCTAAATATTGTAAATTTTTTTGAACTCCTCTTTTAGAAATTGCTAGCTCTATGATATCGCCAACATATTTATCAGGACATAAGATTGTTGTTTTAATTATTGGCTCCCTAATTTCAGAAATTTCATTAGGAGTTGGAAGTTCAGAAGGTGAATTAACTTCTATTTCTTCACCATTTGTTTTTAGAATTTCATACGACACACTTGGTGCTGTTGTTATAAGCTCTAAAAAGTATTCTCTTTCTAATCGCTCCTTAATTACTTCCATGTGAAGACTTCCTAGAAAACCACATCGAAAGCCACTTCCTAGAACATCTGAACTTTCTGGCTCAAATGTCAAAGCTGCGTCATTAAGATTCAGTTTTTGAAGAGCTTCTCTAAAGGACTGATATTCATTTGAATCAACTGGGTAAAATGAAGCGTATACTTGTGGTTTAGCTTCTTCAAAACCGTCTAGTGCATGAGTCTCTGGAAATTTGGATAGTACTAACGTATCTCCTACTGGTACTGATTTAAGATCTTTTACATTTGCTATTAAAAAACCAACCTCTCCCTCTGACAAATAATTGGTTGCTTCCTCTTTTGGTGTAAATTTACCAAGACTTTCAGCAGTAAAGGTTTGCCCGGTAGATTTAACAATAAATTTGTCTCCTTTATTTACCTTTCCACTAAATATACGGATTAAAGATACAACACCTAAGTAGTTGTCATACCATGAGTCAATAATCAAGGCCTGTAAATTTTCCTCATTTAAAACATTTGGCTCAGGAATTTCTTCAACTATCTGTTGCAGTAATTCTTCAAGACCAGTTCCATCTTTCGCACTTACAGATAATGCTTCAGATGCATCAATTCCTATTATCTCTTCAATTTCTTTTTTTACCTGTTCTGGATCAGATTGAGGCAAATCAATTTTATTTATTACTGGTATTACCTTCAAACCTAAATCGATTGCTTTATAACAAGTTGATAAAGTTTGCGCCTCAACCCCCTGCGACCCGTCAACGACAAGCAGTGCTCCTTCGCATGCTGCAAGCGATCTAGAAACTTCATATGAAAAATCAACATGTCCCGGTGTATCAATAAGATTTAGTTCATAAATCTGACCTCTAAACTCATATTTCAAAGAAACTGATTGTGCCTTAATTGTAATACCTCTTTCTCTTTCAAGTTCTAGCGTATCCAACACTTGTGATTTCATCTCTCTTTTTGAAAGGCCGCCACAAAGTTCAATTATTCTGTCTGAAAGAGTAGATTTCCCATGATCAATATGGGCGATGATTGAAAAATTTCTTATATTACTCAACTGTCAAGGAAACAATAATGTTTGAGCTATTTCTTACTCCAAACACCGCTATTTTGTCACCTTTAGAAAATGATTCAAGTGCAGCACTAAAATCGCTTATTTTTGATATTTTAAAAGTTTTACCTTTATATTTAATTTGAGTAATTACATCTCCCCTAAATAATTGTCCATATGCAGGAGAATTAAAATAGACTTGCAAGACTCTGACACCATTTTCTGGCGTTTCAATGTCTGCTTGATCTTTATCTAACTCTCCAAGACGAATCCCAAGTGGATATGTAGGTTTTTGAGGTGATTCTTCTTCAATCTGCTCAACTTCATCAACTGGCAGCTCGCCAACTCTTACATTGATGTTCCTATACTTTCCATCTCTAAAAATTTTTGCTCTTACTGAGGATCCTGGTTGAGTTCTTCCAATTGTGTGCTGTAAATCTTTGAAATAGACTATTTCTTTTCTATCTATTTCTACAATTACATCTCCAGGCCTTATTCCTGCCTTTTCAGCAGCTTCACCCTCTAAAACAAAACTTACAAGAGCGCCAATTGGTTTATCCATTCCTAATGCTTCAGCAAGATCACTTGAAACCTCTTGTCCTTGCACCCCTAAATATCCTCTCGAAACCTTTCCCTTTGCTTTAAGTTGTTCCACAACCTCTAAAGCAACATTAATTGGTATGGCAAAAGCAAGGCCTTCATTGCCTCCAGACCTTGAATATATTTGCGAATTAATACCTATTACTTCGCCATCAAGATTGAATAACGGGCCTCCTGAATTTCCTCTGTTGACAGCAGCATCAGTTTGGAAATAAGGAACATAGTCTCCAATTCCTGCTCTTGAAGAGATGCCTCTATTAGTAGAACTAATTATTCCAAATGTAGCTGAAAAATCGTAGTTATAAGGGGAGCCAATAGCAATTACACCATCTCCCTGCTCAACATTATCCGAATTACCAATTAAAACTGGAGAACTATTATTTATCGATATTTTTAATAGTGCTATATCACTTAATTCATCGGTTCCAATAATCTCTGCTGTAAATTCCCTTCTATCAAGAAATCTAACAATAACCTCATCTGCATCTTGAACAACATGAAAATTTGTTATTAAAAACCCATCATTGTCTATTAGAAACCCTGATCCCGAACTAGTAGCTTCTCTAGGTTGCCTCCTGGGTTCTTCAAATTCAGGAAGCGGGAACCCAAACTCTCTAAAAATATCGTTAGGAAATGAGCCCATTGAGCTTCGGTTTGAGTAAACTTTTCTACTTGCTTGAATATTCACTACTGAGTTTGATTGTTTTTTAACAAGTTCAGAAAAATCAAGACGATCTGAAAAAACACATATCGATAGAAGTGATGCAAGAAGCAAAAATATCTTTTTCATTTTAATTTATCTGAATAGAGTTAAGGATTTTCTTTCCAGAATCAATATCTATGTCACCAAAAACTGCAATGCTATGAGCTCTATTGTTGTGTATGTAAGTTTTCTTCAATAGAACAAAGTTTTCTCTTTTGTATTCACCGTCTGGCAAAGATGAATTTCTAGGGAGGTTTATAAAAATTGAAAATTCTTTTCTTTTTGCTGAGTTGATGAATCTATTTTTTGATGAAGGATCACTTTTAAACCCACTGGGCACCCAATTTGGAGAATAGCTTACAGGCATCGTAATTTCTGCAGCACCTCCCTGTGTAGGGCTGTAGTGTCTTGATGCAAACCTCAAAATTTCATTGTTCTGCAAATTTTCCAAAGTACGTTTTGCTTCTATGGATTTTGTTGCTTTGACAATGAGTGCTGATGCTTCATCATACCCCTCATGATTTATAGCTCTGTCAACAACTGTGTAACTTAAAAATACACCTAGGAAAAAAACAGACAAGGGCAGAACAATTCTTTGATTCAGGTAAGAAATAATTGATGAAATAGATAAATTTTTGATGTTTTTTTTAATACTGGTATTTGTAAGTTCTTTTGAAGCCAAGCTTAAATCAAACAACTTAAAATAAGCATCTTTCAAATTTGGATTTTTATCCATCTCACGAAGAAGATCCTTAATTTCATTAATTTCAAGCTCACCATCAATAAATGAGGAAATTTTCATTAATTGGTAATCATTTATTACTTGACTCATATTTTTATGTTCTCCATTAAAAACTTTCTTGCCCTGAAGATTCTTGACCTAACTGTCCCTACTGGAACATTTGTAATTAATGCTATTTCATCATAATTTTTATCATCAATTTCACATAAGACATAGGCAGTCCTCTGCTCTTCTGGAATTTGCTTTAAAAGCTGTTGAACTTGTTGAGATAACTCTTTTGTTTCAAAGTCTTTGATTATATTCTCGTTAGAATTTAGTGTACTTTCAAAACCCTCATCAATTTGAACTTCTTTCGAGGAATTAATTTTCGTAATAGCAAGATTAAACCCTATTCTATAGAGCCAAGTGTAAAAATTTGAATTTCCTTTAAATGTCTCGATCTTTTCCCATGCACGAATAAAAGACTGCTGAACAATGTCCTCGGTTTCATGAAAGTTTCTAAGAATTTTAAAAAGAGAATTATGTAGCCTACTTTTAAAAGTTGAAAACAGGATTTCAAAAGCGGCAGAATCCCCTTCTCTAGAAAGCTGGACTAAATTATCAACATTATTTTTTTTCATATAAAACTTTGATTGTAATTTACCTAAAAAGTTCAATCATTGATCATTTTTTTAAGATTTGGATATTTTAGTTCAAACTCATTTTTTTTTACAAAAAAGAGGTCAAAAATTTTTTGATCATCTAATTCTATTAATTCACTGAGTTCATTTTTTTGTTCAATATTTAAATGTTCATATGACGAGAGAAACTTCTTTATAATTTCAGTAGTTTCCTTCATGCCTCTTCTTGATTTAAAATTTAGTTTTTTGAACAACATGTCTTCCATAACTGAAAAGTACTATCAACTCAGAGATTATAGCCTTATGACTGTAAAAGGAGAAAGGTCTTATGAGTTTATTCAGGGCCAAGTTTCGTGTGATATAAACCTGGAACAAGAAAAAATTAACGGCCTGTTTTGTGATGAGAAAGGTTATGTGATAACAAATGCAACACTTTTTTTAGAGGAAGATATAAAAATTTTAATTAAAGATGATGTAGCCAAAATTTTGGAGAATGAACTATCGAAATATAGCAAATTTTATAAATGTTTAATTAAAACTAATAAAGCCGATGCTTTTGGGAGAATTTCAAACAAAGTTTTTGAAAAATGTTTAGGTAAAAAAGAAGATTTGTTATCACAACAAGAGTGGGATAGAGAGCAAATCTTAAACTTTTGTATTGATATTGATGGCCAACTTAGTTGCAAGCATAGATCAACCCAGTTTGGATACGCCTTCAAAGATTTTGTCTCATTTGAAAAAGGATGCTACAGAGGTCAAGAAGTAATATCGAGACTTAATTATCTTGCAAAAAATAAAAGGAAGTGTGTTGTTTTTAAGCAAAAGGGATTGGAGATTTTAAATGATTCAAATGGAAGAAAAATCGGAGAAAAAATATTTACAAAAACACTTGGAAAAGAGGAATTTGTACAATTTTTTGTTGAAGATTTAAATTTTTACCATAATGATAAAATTATTCTCCCAGTTGCCAGTCAATGGGTTTAATTCCTTCATTCAATAAAATTTTATTTGCTTTTGAAAAGTGCCTACATCCAAAAAAGCCATTATGTGCAGACAATGGAGAAGGATGTGCTGCTTCGAGAATATAATTGTTTTTGCCAATAAGACTTTTTTTTGTCTTTGCATAATTTCCCCAAAGTAAAAAAATAATTGAGCCTTTCTTTTGTATTTTTGAAATTACCAAATCGGTGAATTTTTCCCATCCAATTTTTGAATGAGAGCCAGGCTTTCCCTCCACTACTGACAAATTTACATTAAGAAGAAGAACTCCCTGCTCTGCCCATGAGGTTAAATCTCCATGCTTATTTACAATTTTCAAATCATCTTCAATTTCTTTAAATATATTTTTTAGTGATGCAGGTATTTTTATATTTTTATTTACAGAAAATGCTAAGCCATTAGCTACACCAAATGTTGGGTATGGATCTTGCCCAATAATTACAATTTTAGTTTTCTCATAATCACACTTTTCAAAAGCTTTGAAAAAATCTTTTGGTGGCGGAAATATATTATGGCCATCCCTGTTTGATTTAATTAAAGAGGTTTTAATTTCCTTGAAATACGGTTTTTTAGTCTCTTGATTTATAAAATTTTGCCAAGAAAAAATTTCACTCATTTACTTAAAAATAACACATTTTTTTATCCACAAAAACTGTGGATAACTTTGGGGAAAAGTAACTTAAAATTTCATAAACCCTTCGTGAAGTAAAGACTTTGATGAATTTGTATAATTTTTAATCAATATAAAAAAAACCAGTAATAATGGGCTTTTCAGAGATTTCTTATTAAAAAATTATACTGAAGCATCAATTTTCCTTTGTAAAATAGGGTAGTTTATAGTCTTGTGAGAAAATCAACACTTTGTAACAAAAAAAACCCTGTTTTTTTAATAACATACTCTGGCATTTGTAACGCCGTTTATGTTAAGAAGTTTAGAAATTGTTTGATCGCCGAACTTTTCATCAGAGTCGATAATATTACAAGCAAATTCTCCTCTACTTTTATTCACAAATTCTAAAATATTAATCTTTTCATTTGCTAGAGTTTCAGCAACTTGACTAATAATGCCTGGATGATTTTTATTAGTTATGAAAATTCTATGCTTCGCGACAGTATCAGAATTAATGTTTGGAAAGTTAACACTATTTTCTATTTTCCCAAATTTTAAAAAATTAGATATTTGCACACATGCCATTCTGGCACAATTCTCTTCACTTTCTTTTGTACTTGCTCCAAGATGAGGAAAAATAATAATATCTTTTTTGCTTTTAAGCCTTTGCAAAAGTTTTTTAGTAGGAAAATCTGTTATGTATTTATAAATTTGCTCTTTATCGAGAGCATCAATCAGATCTTCCTCAAGTACTATGCCTCCCCTTGAAAAATTAACAAGCACACAATCTTTTTTAAAAGAATTGAAGATTTTTTTATTTATTATTCCCTTCGTTTCACCATTTAGTGGAATATGTAAGGATACGTAATCTGCATCTTTCAAAGCCTCTTCTATTGAGTTACATCTAATTAAAGTTGAAGGCAAGCCTAAAGCAACATCGACTGTTAGCCCTGGATCATATCCCTGAACTTGCATCCCTAGACTCATTGCCTGACTTGCAACAAGAGAACCAATTGCACCCAAACCCAAAACACATAATTTTTTCTCTTTTACCTCTTGCCCAACAAATTGTTTTTTCATACTCTCTATTTCCACAGCAACTTCATCATCATTCAAGTCATCAATATCAATAGAGTCGAGAGTTTTATTGCCCGTTACTAAATCTCTTTTTCCGAGTATTAGGGCACATATAACCATTTCTTTAACCGCATTTGCGTTTGCTCCAGGAGTATTAAAAACAACTATTCCTTTTTCTGAACAGTTTTGAACATTTATATTATTTGTTCCGGCTCCAGCTCTTGAAATTGCAAATAAACTTCTTTCATATTTGGCTTCAAAGATATTTTTACTTCTTAAAACAATTCCTGAAAAGTCTTCTTCATTCTCCCCACAAATAACAAATTTATTTTCTTCAAGAATATCTAATCCAGCTTTCGAAATATTATTTAAAACTTGTATTTTCATGAAATTTTGTAAACTAAAGAATACACATTAAAGTCACTATTTCAAAGGCATCCCAGCTAAAGTTTAAAATTTTATCCATAAGTTATCAACAGAAAAACCACATCATATTGTGTACGAATGTAAAAATAACACAACATATTGTGTTGAAATACTTGAATGTGAATCATATCTATAGAAGAATACATATTGGTATGGAACAACAGATAACAGAAACAGGAACAAAAGAAGAGCTTTCTCCTAACTTCGCACTCAAGCCTGGAAAGATGCGAGTAATGAAAAGAAACGGCAAAGTTGTTGCCTTTGATAGAGAAAAAATCAAAGTTGCAATTATGAAAGCTTTTCTCGCTGTTGAAGGAAGTTCTGCCGCTGCTTCAACAAGAATACATGACCAAGTAGAACAACTTACTGATGATGTTGTTTCTGTTTTTGAAAGAAGAATGCCCTCTGGGGGATCACTTCATATAGAGGATATTCAAGATCAGGTCGAGTTGCAGTTAATGAGAAATGAGCATCAACAAGTTGCACGGTCATACGTTCTTTACAGAGAGGAAAGAAAAAATCAAAGAAACGAGGAACAGCTAAAACGTGAGACTACATCACAAAAATCTGAAGAAAGCTCAAATAATGAAGTAAGCGAAGGGTTCGAAAGCAAAGTGCATAAAGCTTGCGAAGGGCTGGTTGATGTAAATCCAGAAGAGCTAATTGAAGCTATTAGAGCTACAGCATACGAAGGAATATCAGAAGAAGATCTTTCAAACTGCATCTTAATTGCAGCTAGAACCTTTGTAGAAAAAGAACCAAACTACTCTTTCGTAACAGCTAGACTGCTATTAGATGACATTGAAAATGAGGTATTACGTTTTCTAGATATTGACACATCAATAAAAAAGGACAGATCAAAAATGTATCAAAAAGCCTTAGTGGGCTCGATAGAAAAAGGTATTGAGCTTGAGTTCCTAGACGAAAGGTTAAAAGACTTTGATTTAGACAGGCTGGGGAAAAGTATAAAAGCAGAAAATGATCTTAACTTTACATTTTTAGGCCTACAAACTCTCTACGATAGATATTTTATTACCCACGAGGATACAAGATATGAAATGCCTCAGGTTTTCTTGATGAGAGTGGCTATGGGTCTTTCTGTAGATGAAAAAGATAAGAACGACAAAGCTGAGGAATTTTATAAATTACTCTCAAGTTTTGATTACATGAGTTCTACTCCTACATTGTTTAACTCCGGTACAAGAAGGCCACAATTATCTTCATGTTATCTAACAACTGTTCCTGATGATTTAAGTGGGATTTATGGTGCGATACACGACAACGCAATGTTATCAAAATGGGCAGGTGGTTTAGGGAATGATTGGACAAATGTAAGAGCACTCGGTTCAAGAATCAAAGGTACTAACGGGAAAAGCCAAGGCATTGTTCCTTTCTTAAAGGTATCAAATGATACAGCTGTTGCTGTTAATCAAGGTGGTAAAAGAAAGGGCGCCTTTTGTGCTTATTTGGAATGTTGGCACCTAGATGTAGAGGAGTTTCTTGAATTAAGGAAAAATACTGGAGACGACAGAAGAAGAACTCATGATATGAATACAGCAAACTGGATTCCTGATTTATTCATGAAGAGGCTGATGAAAAATGAGGAATGGACACTATTTTCACCTTCTGATGCACCTGAACTACATGATTTGTATGGTAAAGAGTTTGAGAAGAAATATGAAGAGTATGAAAAACTTGCCGCTTCAGGTGAGATTAAGCTTTTCAAAAAAATCAAAGCAGAAGATTTATGGAGAAAAATCTTAACAATGCTTTTTGAGACTGGACATCCATGGATTACATTCAAAGACCCATGCAATATAAGATCACCACAAGGGCATGTTGGCACAGTACACTCCTCAAATCTTTGTACAGAAATAACACTGAACACAAATAAAGATGAAATTGCAGTTTGCAACTTAGGCAGCATTAACTTACCCCAACACATACAAGATGGGAAAATTAACGTCGAGCAATTGAAATCGTCAGTTAAAACAGCAATAAGAATGTTAGATAACGTGATAGATATTAATTACTATCCAGTACCGCAAGCAGAAAACTCAAATAAAAAACATCGTCCTATTGGGTTGGGAATGATGGGCTTTCAAGATGCACTGTACAAACTAAACATCCCATACAATTCAGAAGAAGCTGTTAATTTCGCTGATGAGTCTATGGAACTTATAAGCTATTTTGCTATTCAGGCGTCAGCCGAGCTAGCTGAAGAGAGAGGAACATATGAAAGTTATGCAGGGTCTTTGTGGGATCAAGGAATTTTCCCATTAGACTCGATAAAAATTCTTGCTGAAGAGAGAGGTGCGGATTTTATTGACCAAAATACTGATGCCAAGCTTGATTGGAAGAAAGTTAGGGATCAGGTAAAAAAACATGGCATGAGAAACTCAAATGTAATGGCTATAGCTCCAACTGCGACAATAGCCAATATTACTGGAGTATCGCCGTGTATTGAGCCTACATACCAAAACTTATATGTTAAATCCAATTTATCTGGAGAATTTACTGTTATTAATCCATACCTTGTTGAAGAGCTGAAAAAAGAACAGCTTTGGGATGACGTGATGATAGCAGATTTAAAGTACTCAGAGGGATCATTAGCAAGCATTAATAGGGTTCCTAAAAATATAAAAAATATGTTTCAAACTGCTTTCGAGGTTGAACCAAAATTTATAGTTGAATCAGCAAGTCGTCGACAAAAGTGGATCGACCAAGCGCAGTCTTTGAATCTATATATTAGTAATGTAGATGGGAAAAAACTAGATAACACCTACAAAATGGCATGGTACAAAGGACTAAAAACAACATATTACTTGAGAGCAATAGGAGCTACTTCGACAGAAAAGGCTACTGTCGATAAAGGAAGTTTAAATGCAGTAGAAACGAACAGAGAGGAGAATATGGCAGCGAGTCAAGCCCCAAAGGCTTGTAGCATTCTGGATCCAGATTGTGAGGCATGTCAGTAAAATTTTAAGGAGAATATTATGTTAGATTGGGATAGCACGGAAAAAACCGAAAATCTTGAGAGTCAGGAGAAAAAAACTGAACCTCAAGTATCAGAAACTCAGAATAATGAGGTTCAAGTTCAAAGTGCAGTTCAGAATGTAGAACCAGCACCAAAAGTAGAAATAAACTCTAAACCGGAAGTTACAAATGATCTGATGGATCTTGAAAATTACATTACCAAAAAAGAACCAACGGAAGAAGATTTAGAAATTGCAAAACAAAAAATGCAAGACGTACTAGAAGGCAGGGTGCAAGTTGGGCAAAAAGCCATGATTAATTCAAGGGCAGATCTCAACCAACTTGTTCCCTTTAAATATAAGTGGGCTTGGCAAAAGTATTTGGATGGAAGTGCCAATCACTGGATGCCGCAAGAAGTAAATATGAATGCCGATATTGCACTTTGGAAGGATCCTGATGGCTTAACAGATGATGAAAGAATGATTGTAAAAAGAAGCTTAGGATTCTTTTCAACTGCTGATTCCTTAGTTGCAAACAATATTGTCTTAGCAGTTTACAGACTAATCACAAATCCAGAGTGCAGGCAGTATCTTCTCAGACAAGCCTTTGAAGAGGCCATACATACACATGCATATCAATACTGTGTTGAGTCTTTAGGAATGGATGAAGGAGAAATTTTTAATATGTATAGAGAAGTTCCATGTGTAGAAAAGAAAGCATCTTGGGGTTTGAAATATACAAAACAACTTGAAGATCCTTCTTTTGAAACTGGAACCCCTGAAAAAGATAAAGAGTTCTTAAGTAATTTGGTTGCATATTACTGTGTTCTCGAGGGAATGTTTTTTTATTGTGGCTTTTCACAAATATTATCAATGGGAAGAAGGAATAAGATGACAGGAGTGAGTGAACAATTTCAATACATTATGCGAGATGAGTCTATGCACGTAAACTTCGGAATTGATGTGATAAATACCATAATCAACGAGAATCCACACTTATGGGATGATGATATGAAAAAACGTGCAAAAGATATGATTGTCGAAGGTACGAATCTCGAGATTGAATATGCTAGAGATACTATGCCAAGGGGTGTTCTTGGAATGAATGCAAAAGTTATGGAAGAGTATCTAAAATTTATTTGTAACCGTAGGTTGCAACAAATAGGTCTTACTGAAGAGTATGCAGGGGTTGAAAATCCGTTTCCGTGGATGTCTGAGATTATGGACCTTAAAAAGGAAAAGAATTTCTTTGAAACAAGAGTAATCGATTACCAGGTCGGTGGTGCTCTTAATTTTGATTAAGTCCTAAGCTTGCACTGCTGTAGGTCTGCAACTATGGCGGTGCTTTCTGGGAAACTATTTATTTTGTTCAGCTTTCCCAATTGTTTCAAAATGCTTAATTGCTACATCCCCTCCTTGAAGTGGACGTCTTGCATCTTTATTATCGCAAACTTCTGGCCAATGCTCTGCAACTGACTCAGCATTAAAACTTTCATCAGTACCGAAATACTTGCCCATAGTTTCCATGATATATGTATTAGCAATTACACCTGCTCCTGCTTGCAAAATTTCACCATTAGGAGCTTTTTCACTTGCGAGAAAAATAACTGCAGGAATAATGTATTTTGGATCAAGCTTATCTTTAAAATCATCAGGGAAAAGGCTTTCTGTCATTCTTGTTGTAGCTGTAGGGGCTATAGCATTTGTATGTATATTATATTTTGCACCCTCAAGTTTTAATGTATTCATTAAACCAACAACACCCATCTTTGCTGCACCATAATTTGTTTGTCCAAAGTTTCCGAATAATCCTGAAGACGATGAAGTCATGATTATTCTTCCATACTCTTGTTCTTTCATTATTGGAAAAACTGTATGTGCGCACAATGCTGAGCCAAGTAAATGAACGTTCACTACTGTTACGAAATCTTCCCAAGGCATTTTTGCAAATGATTTATCTCTTAAAATTCCAGCATTATTCACAAGAACATCCACTCTGCCCCATTTTTCCATTGCTTGTTCGACCATATTCTTTACTTCATCTTGATTGCAGACATTAGCCCCATTTGCCATTGCATCTCCACCGTTATCTTGAATTTCTTTTACAACAGTTTCTGCAGCTGTAAGAGAGCCCCCTGAACCGTCTACAGCCCCTCCTAAATCGTTAACGACTACTTTTGCACCTCTTTTTCCTAATTCTAGTGCATATCCTTTTCCTATACCGCCACCGGAACCTGTTACTATTGCTACCTTACCTTCGAAATCTAATGACATGAGTTGTCTCCTTAAAAAATTATCTTCAGAATGTAAATTCTAATGGAATTAAGATACAAGTAAACATAGAATAGAGATAATTTTTAATCTATGAAAGTTGTTGTAACAGGAGCTGCTGGACAAATATCTTATTCACTTATTCCGTTTCTTTGTGAAAATGGAATTTTTAAGAGTAATGAGAAAATTGACTTCTCACTTGTAGAAATTCCCTCAGCAATGGAGAAACTATCAGGTTTTGTTAAAGAGCTTGAAGACTCCGCTTATTCAAATATTAGTTCCATTTCAGTGCATGACAACATCAACTCTGCAGTTGAAGATGCTGATTGGTGTTTACTTGTTGGCTCAATTCCGAGAGGGATAGTCCTAAATGGTAAGGAGATAAAAGAAAGGGCAGATCTTCTAAAAATAAATGGAGGGATTTTTACGGAACAAGGAAAAGCTATAGGTTCAAAAGCAAAAGATTCATGTAAAATTCTTGTTGTTGGCAATCCAGCAAATACAAATGCTCTTATCGGCTGCACTAATGCAAATAATCCATCACAAAAATGGATGGCAATGACTATGCTCGATGCATTAAGAGCAAAAGCTCAAGTTGCTTTGAAACTTCAAGTGCATGTGGATGATATATATAGGCTTGCCATTTTTGGTAATCATAGCCCTACTATGTTTCCAGATTTAGAGAATGCTTTGCTAGATGGAGAAATTATTTATAAAAAAATAAATGATCATGATTGGGTTGAACATAAGTTCCTTCCAAAAATTCAGCAAAGGGGTGCAGAAATTATAAAATCCCGAGGAGCCTCATCTGCCTCATCCGCTGCACGAGCTGCATGTGAAACAGTTTCTTCAGTAGAGAACCCAACCAGATCTGGTGATGTTTTTAATGCTGCAATACTTAGTGATGGTTCATATGGAGTGGCTGAAGGAGTTTTTTCTGGATTCCCTCTTACATCAGATGGTATGGGAAATATTAATATTGTAAGAGATTTCTCTTTAAGTGAATTTGCCAAATCAAGAATAGCCTTGACTTCAAATGAATTAGTTGAAGAAAGAGAGCTTGTTAAAGATTTACTTTAAAGTAGGAAAAAAAACTACATCCCTAATTGATGTCTTATCAGTTGCAAGCATAATCAATCTATCTATACCGATACCTACACCTACTGCTGGAGGCATTCCATGGTGTAGAGCATCAAGATAGTCATCATCAAAGAACATTGCCTCGTCATCTCCTGAGTCTTTTTGTTTAACTTGATCTAAGAATCTCTGTTCTTGATCATGAGGATCATTCAACTCATTAAAAAAGTTTGCAAATTCTTTACCTGCAATAAATAGCTCAACTCTATCAGTAAATTCTTTCTCTTCATCTTTTCTTCTAGATAAAGGAGACACCTCAAAAGGATAATCTTTAACAAAAGTTGGTTGCCATAATTTTTTCTCAACAAACTTTTCAAATAGCTCAAGAAGCACTTTACCCCAACCCCAGTTTTTTTCTATTTTTATTTTTTTCTTTTTTGCAAGATCAAATATATCCTCTTCATTCTCTAAAGATTCAACATTTAGCTCTTCCTTAACTAACTCTTTGAGTGACCTTATTTCAAAGTCTTTTTCAAAATTAATATTTTTTTGATCATAGGTAATTTTCAATGAATCATTGACGGCAAGGATGCTATCTTGAATCAATTTCTGGATAAATTTTGCAGTTGTTTGTAAATCTCCATATGCTTCATAGAATTCGAGCATAGTAAATTCAGGGTTATGAATTGTCGAAATACCTTCATTTCTGAAATTTCTATTGATTTCAAAAACCTTTTCATATCCTCCAACAAGAAGTCGTTTTAAATATAGCTCTGGGGCTACTCTAAGGTAAAGTTTTTTATCTAATGCATTATGATGAGTTTCAAAAGGTCTTGCATTTGCTCCTCCTGGTATTGGATGCATCATTGGAGTTTCAACTTCTAAAAATCCGTTAGACTCAAGGTTTGTTCGAAGAGACTTAATAATTTTATTTCTTTTTATAAACACTTCTCTTGATTCAGGATTGCTCATTAAGTCCAAATAGCGTTTACGATAAATAGTTTCTATATCTGTTAATCCTTTATGTTTTTCTGGCATTGGTTTAAGTGATTTTGTTAACAGCTCGAAAGAATCAAGATCTACTGTAAGTTCATCAGTATTTGTTCTAAACAAAATACCTTTAACTCCAATGATATCGCCTAAATCTAAGTCTTTGGCTTCATCTAATTTTTCATTTAGTTTATTTCTAGATAAAAAAATCTGTAACCTTCCAGAACTATCCTCTAGCGTCATAAAAGCTGCGTTACCCATAACACGTTTCAAAACTATTCTGCCTGCTGTGCATATGGAAACTTTTTTATCCTCAAGTGAGCTTTTTGAACTTTTGCTAAATTTTGATGAAATCTCGCCTAGATAATCTTTCTTTTCAAATTTATTTGGATAATTAAAACCTTTTTCTCTAAGAATTTTAAGTTTTTCCTCTCTGTCTTTTTGCACCTTTGTTAAATCTTTAGAATCCATTTTTTAAACTTGCCTTTATGAAGTTATTAATTTTACCATCTAAAACTGCTTGGGTATTTGTTTCTTCATGCTTTGTTCTTATATCTTTAATTCTTGACTGATCAAGAACATAAGACCTAATCTGATTCCCCCATCCTATGTCTGTCTTTGAATCCTCTAGTTTTTGAATTTCCTGTTCTTTTTTTTGAATTTCTAATTCATATAGCTTTGATTTTAGCTGCTTGATAGCCCTGTCTTTATTTTGATGCTGTGATCTTTGTGATTGGCATTGAACTACTAGCCCAGTTGGTTCATGCGTTAATCGCACTGCAGAATCTGTTTTATTGACATGCTGGCCTCCAGCACCAGATGCTCTGTATGTATCAATTCGGACCTTTGACATATCAAGCTCAATATCTATTTCATCATCAATTTCTGGAGATACAAAAACAGCAGCAAAAGATGTATGGCGCCTACTTCCTGAATCAAAAGGTGATTTTCTAACTAAACGATGTATCCCGGTCTCAGTTCTCATCCAGCCGTAGGCATAGTTTCCAGAAATATTAATACTTGCGCTTTTGATGCCAGCAACTTCTCCAGGTGAAAATTCTTCGACCTTTATTTCAAAATTCATATCCTCTGCCCAACGTGTATACATTCTATATAACATTTCTGCCCAATCTTGTGCCTCAGTTCCGCCAGATCCAGATTGAATATCTACAAAAGCATTTGCTAGATCATTTTTTTTAGAAAAGTATCTTTTTGTTTCAAGATCATCAATTTGAGATTCAAGTAAAGTTAGAGCTTTTAACTGCTTTGGAATTTCACCTTCTTCGTTAATTTCAAATGATATTTTTAGCGTCTCTTCTATATCATTAAATTTTTCTTCAATCCCTTTAAATTCACTAAGTTTAGTTTCTTTCTCGGTTTTTTCTTTATTTAGCTTGCTTATTTTTATGTGATCTTTCCAAATCTCAGGATCTTCTAACTTTTGATTAAGAATTTGTAGTTGCCCTACAAGAGAATCAGGGTCAAAGGAACCCCCTGAGTTCGCCAATTCTCTTAGCTATTTTATTTAAGTCTAATAAAATCTCAGATTTATCCATTTATTATAATTTCTATCAATTCTTCTGCTGGTATATAACCAGGCACTATTCTTCCATCGCTTAATACTATTGTAGGAGTACCTGTAGCTCCAATCAATCTTCCAGTTTTAAAATGGTCTTCGACAGGGTTAGTGCATGCGTTTGCTTCAATATCATTTCCTTTCTTTAATTCAGTAATAGCTACATTCCTGTTATCACTGCACCAAAGTTTCTGCATATCCTCAAATACTTTTCCCACAAGACCATCTTGAGGAAATGCAAGATAATTTACAGTAATTCCCAAGTCAAGATAATTATCTATTTGGCTATGCATTAATCTGCAATAGGCACAAGAAACGTCGGTAAAAACTGTAATTTCAGTAATCTCCTTCGGAGATTTAAATTGTATAAATTCTTTTTTATTTATCTTCTTTATAAGGTTTTGAGCAAATAATGAGCGGTACTTTATATTTAAGGAGTCGTAACCCTGATCTAATCTTTTCTTTAGTAGATCTCCAACAAAAAAATATTCAAAATCTTTTGAAATAAATAGAATTTGATTATTGTCTACATTCACAACAAAAAAACCATCTAGCTCTGCTTGATCTATAAAATTAATCGTCAAATCATTTGGAAGTAACGCTTTTATCTTTTTCTCTACTTCTTCATCAGAAAAAATATTTAAGAAAAAAAGTGATGTAAATATAAAAATGTAGCGCCTCATTATCCCCTTGGGTGATGCTTTTTATGTAAATTTTTTATTTCAGATTGAGCAACATGCGTATAAATTTGAGTGGTAGATAAATCAGCATGGCCTAGAAGAAGCTGCACAGACCTAAGATCTGCACCATTATTAAGCATATGAGTTGCAAAAGCATGTCTTAGAGTATGTGGGTAAACCTCTTTCTTGATTCCCTCTCTCTTTATATAGACCTTAATTCTGTGCCAAATGCTTTGTCTTGTAATCTGTCGTCCATGAGTTGAGAGAAATATATTCATGTGATCTCTATCCTTACAAAGGACATCCCTAGATGAAGATAAGTATTTATTTAACATTTCCACTGATTTTTCTGATAAGGGAATTAATCTCTCTTTTCCACCTTTACCAAAAACTTTTACTGATCCTCTATTTAAGTCAAGATTATGTTTAGCAAGATTTACTAATTCACTAATTCTCATACCTGTAGCATAAAGCATATATAAAATAGCCTTATCTCTTAACTCAATGTAATGAGTTTCTTTTGGCGAATTTAAAATTTTATCGACTTCGTCAACATCGAGAGTTGTTGGCAAAAAAAGGCCTGATTTAGGAGAATCAATATTGGCTGTTGGATTTACATCAATATGTTTTGAGCTTATTAAATATTTAAAAAATGATTTCATTGAGGAAATATTCCTTGATATTGTCTTTGAGGAAAATCCATTATCCAAGAGATTACTTAAATAAGAAAGAATTGTAAGGTGATCAGCATTTAAAACAGTTTTGCCTCCTTTTGATAAAAAGGATTCAAATTTAATTAAGTCATTTCTGTAAGAGTGAAGAGTGTTCTGTGATACGTTTTTTTCGAGCCAAATTGAATCTAAGAAGCTTTCAATAAGAAGTTTTGAATCAGAAGGCACTAATTAATTTTTTCTTTGATCCTTGCAGATTTGCCAGATCTTTCTCTTATGTAGTAAATTTTAGATTGTCGCACAAGACCCTTTCTTTTTACTTTAATCGAATCTATCAACGGGCTATGAGTCTGAAATGTTCTTTCAACACCTACGCCACTTGAAATCTTTCTCACTATAAAGGAAGAATTTAAACCTCTATTTTTCTTACTTATTACTAAACCCTCGAAAGCTTGCAGTCTTGTCCTTTTTCCTTCAGTCACTTTTACTTGGACCACTATAGTATCACCAGTTCTGAATTCTGGGTGTTCTTTTAATTGCTCTTTTTCAAACTTATCAAGAATATTTTCAGCCATCTCCCTTCCTTAGATTTTTTTGTGCTAACTCGTACTTTTGTAATAATATCATTTCTTTTTCAGAAAGTTGCAGATTAGAAAATAAATCTGGTCGTTTTTGCTTCGTAACCCATAAACTATTTGCTATTTTCCATTCTTTCACTAATTCATGATTTCCAGAAACTAATTCATCTGGAACTTTTCTTCCCTCAAAATCTCTTGGCCTTGTGTATGAATGACCTTTTAGTCTACCATCAGAAAAACTGTCATTGGTTAGTGATTTTTCATTTCCAAGAGCGCCAGGTAAATTTCTAACAATTGAGTCAATAAGTACGGTAGCTGCAATTTCACCACCACTTAAAACATAATCTCCTATTGAAATTTCTTCATCGACATATTCATCAACAATTCTCTGATCTATCCCCTCATATCTACCACAAATTATTGTTAAATCATTTAAAATTGCTAGCTCTTTGACCTTTTTTTGATTTAGTGTTTCACCTTGAGGAGAAAGATAAATTACTTTTCCTTTGTTTTTAACTAAGTTCATAGCTTTTGAAATTGGAATAGGTGAAATAATCATACCTTCTGAACCTGAGAAAGGTTTATCATCAATAGATCCATAAGAATTCAAAGGATAATCTTTTAAATCAATCTTATGAATTTCTAAAATATTTTTTTCAATTGCTGTCCCAGTAACGCCATAATTAAGGGAGTCTAATATTTGAGGAAAAACAGCAAGAATATTAATTTTCATCTATATCCCAATCAACAATAATTAGATTATTATCCTTTTCAAACTTTTGAAAAAATTCGTTTTCAACAGGAACTATAATTTCTTGACCTTTTTTATTATCTATAAAAATTAAATCTGAAGCGCCGTGATTTTCTATTTTTTTGACTATACCTAACTTTTGCCCTTCTAAATTATTTACAGTTGCTCCTATTAAATCATCCCAGTAATACTCTTTTTCACCTAATTCTGGAAGCATGTCCTTATGAATAAAAATTTCTTTATTTGTAAATTCTCTAGCAGCTTCAATGGAGTCAATTCCTGAAATCTGACCAAAAATTTTTCCAGACCCATCAGTAAATATTTTTAAATTCATTTCATTACCATCTTTATAAAAAAAATGGGAATAATTTAAGATATCTTTTTCTTGCTCAGTAAATGAATGGACCTTGATCTGTCCAGTAACGCCATGGGTCTTACCAAATTTTCCTATTACTAGAAGGTTCAGACTACTAACCCTTCTTTTCTGAGGGATTCTCTTCTGCCGGAGCATCCTCTGCTGGTGCTGCCTCTTCTGCTGGTGCCTCAGCTGCTGCCTTTTCGGCCTCTTCTTGTTTTTTCAGAACATCTCGTTCTTTTCTTCTTTGTTTCTGTGCTAATTTTTTTTCTTCAATTTTTTCAACATCCTCTTCACTCAACTTTGATCTTTTGTAAAGTGTCATTACTGTATCGCTTGGTATTGCTCCTACAGACGTCCAATAGTCGAACCTCTCTACATCGAGTTTTATTTTTTCTTCTCCTTTTTTGGCTATTGGATTAAAGAAACCTAACTTCTCAATGTGATTACCATCTCTTTTTTTTCTTCTGTCAGTTACACAAATATGATAGAAAGGCCTTTTTTTTGCCCCTGTTCTTGAAAGTCTTATAACAACCATTTTTTTCTGTATAATATTTGAAAATGGAATTTTACACCTTTTCTATAAAAGATTCACAAATAATCTTTGATTTTCTTGATTAATTTTAAAAATAAACAAAATGGATAGTTTTTCTATAATTTTAGTAGTTGTTTTACTAATTCTTGTTATATTGTCTGCCTTTTTCTCTGGTTCAGAGACTTCCATAATGGCTCTTAATCAAATAAAACTCGATAATGCAGAAAAACAGGGTAATAAATCAGCCAAAATAATAAATAGCTTAAGAAAAGAAATTAATAGAGTTTTAGGTGTAATTCTTATAGGTAATAATCTTGTAAATATTTCTGCTTCTGCCTTACTAACTTTCTTTGTAATAAAAAAATTTGGTGACGAATATGTCTGGATTGGAACTTTATTACTAACAATCTTTATTATTATTTTTGCAGAAATAGCTCCGAAAAGTTTTGCAGCTAAAAGACCTGAATCAATTGCCTACCCAGCAGGTAGAATCCTAAAAGTTTTGACAAAATATCTTGGATCTTTTTCCGAGATGCTAACAAGCATTAGTAATTCTCTTACAGGGATTAAAAATAATGAAAATTACTTTTCTGAAAATTTAAATCGAGATGAGCTCAAATCTGTTCTTGAGAAAGAAACCAAAGAAGTAGATAAAGAGGAAATGGACGCATTAAAATCTATTTTAGAACTCAAAGAGCTTACCGTTGAAGATATTCTTATACCAATAAATGAAGTACTGAAGATAGAAATTGGTAATAAATCTCATGATGTTCCGAATGATAAGGACATATTTTTGCCTGTTGTTAAGAGGAATTCTGATGAAATACTTGGTTTCATTCACTCTAAAGAGATAGAGCAATTTAATGATTTTTCAGGTGATAATATTGATTTTTTAATAGAACCCTATTACGTGCCTGAAAAAACACATCTTTTTTCTCAACTAAAAAACTTTCAAAAGAATGGGAAAGAAGTTGCATTAGTTGTAGATGAATATGGAGATATTACTGGTTTAGTTACCTTAGAAGATTTGATTGAGCAAGTTCTTGGGCGATTTGATCCTGATGAGGATGAAATTGGAATAAATATAAATGAGGACAACAGTGTAACTGTAGATGGCTCAGTGACAATAAGAGAGCTGAACAAAAAAATGGACTGGAGCTTACCCGAAGAACCAGCAAAAACAATAAGTGGTTTGGTGATTGATCAAATTGATACCATTCCAACTGGAAATGTTTGCATAAATCTTGAATCTTATAATATAGAAACCTCAAAGATTGATGGAAATCTTATTAAAGAAATTAAAATCTCTAAAATTACTTAAATTAGTTATACCAAACTAGCCAAGCAAAAAATACTGTAAGCAAGAGACCTGAGTGTATTACTGCCTTTACAGATTCTAGCCATCTCCATAATTTGCCAAATACAGCATTTAACTCTATTGCCAAAATTATTGCTGCTCCAAGCCAAAGTGATAAAGTTCCCCATCCAGGGCCATAACTATCACCTAAAAGAAGTGGATCGTTACCATTATTGATGTGGGCAGAATAAATCATAAAATAAAGCATTGGAAAGGAGAACAAAGTATTAGTTCTTGAGGCTAATAATGCCTTTGCACCTGCATCAGCTGCATCCTCAGTTCCTGCAATTACTTTCTTCTGATTTGGCCAAATGATTAACCAAACATTTAAGAACATTATTGTTGCCATTGTTGCACCTAAAGAAATGCCGACATTATAAGCACCTGGAATTTCTGAAACATAATATAAAAGGTACAGCCCAGTTATGAATGTGAACATTGCAGCCCACCTAAAATACCATAATGCATTTGGCTGATGAAGTTGAAGCATATCTTTCTTTGCTTCAGGAGATGCCTGTTTTAAATATCCACCTCCAATAAAATTGAAATAATAAAGCAAACCTATCCAGGCAATGCCAAATAAAACATGTAAAAATCTACTTACTTGTGACCAGTATTCGTAATATGCAATGTATTCTCCCATAACAACTCCTACATTTATTCTAAATTAACAACAAAAAAAAAGGGAGCCTAAAGCCCCCTTTTTTTGTAATTTATCCAAATTACATCATTCCACCCATATCTGGCATTCCTCCAGGAGGCATACCGCCAGCAGGTGGAGTTTCTTTAGCTGGTAATTCTGACACCATACATTCTGTAGTAATCATCATTCCGCCTACAGAGCCAGCAGCTTGTAGTGCTGTTCTTGTGACTTTAGCAGGATCAATAATTCCCATCTTTAGCATATCACCATATTCACCTGTAGCTGCATTGAAACCACTATTACCTTTCGAATTTTTAACATTTTCTGCAACCACTGAAGATTCTTCTCCAGCATTACTTGCTATTGTTTTGAGAGGATATTCAAATGCTCTTAATGCAATATTAATTCCAGCTTGCTGATCTTCATTCTCGCCCTTCAGATTCCCAATCTTTTGTAGTGATCTAACCAATGCCACACCACCGCCTGGAACTACTCCCTCTTCAACAGCAGCTCTTGTTGAATGTAAAGCATCTTCAACTCTAGCTTTCTTCTCTTTCATCTCTACTTCAGATCCTGCTCCTACTTTTATCACCGCTACTCCTCCAGCAAGTTTTGCAACTCTCTCTTGAAGTTTTTCACGATCGTAATCAGAGGTTGTTTCTTCAATTTGAGTTCTTATCTGTTGAACTCTTCCAGAAATCATTTCTTGTGAACTTGCTCCATCAACTATAGTTGTATTTTCTTTATCAAGTACAACTTTCTTAGCTGACCCAAGATCCTCAACTGTAGTTGTCTCTAAAGATAAACCAACTTCTTCTGAAATTACTTTACCACCAGTTAAAATTGCAATATCTTCTAACATAGCTTTTCTTCTATCCCCAAAACCAGGAGCTTTACAAGCCGCTACTTTTACAATACCTCTCATATTATTTACTACAAGTGTAGCTAAAGCTTCGCCTTCAACATCTTCAGCAATAATAAGAAGAGCCTTTCCAGCTTTAGCAACAGACTCTAGTAATGGTATTAAATCTTTTATGTTAGAGATTTTCTTATCGAATAATAAAATGAAGGGATCTTCCAACACAACATTCATCTTATCTTGATTATTGATGAAATACGGTGACAAATAACCTCTATCAAACTGCATTCCTTCTACTACATCGAGCTCATTTTCTATACCTGAGCCCTCTTCAACTGTGATTACACCCTCTTTTCCAACTTTATCCATAGCTTCGGCGATTATATCTCCAACATCAGAATCTCCATTTGCAGAGATTGAACCCACCTGCGCTATAGCAGAACTATCTTTGCAGGGTGATGATAATTTTTTTACTTCTTCAACCGCAGCATGTATTGCTTTATCTATACCTCTTTTCAAATCCATTGGGTTCATTCCTGCGGCAACAGATTTCAAGCCTTCATTTACAATTGCTTGAGCTAAAACAGTTGCAGTCGTAGTGCCGTCACCAGCCTGATCACTTGTTTGAGATGCAACTTCTTTAACCATTTGTGCTCCCATATTTTCAAATTTATCTTCAAGTTCTATTTCTTTCGCTACAGACACACCATCTTTTGTAACTGTTGGTGCTCCGAATGATTTATCTAAGATTACATTTCGACCCTTTGGTCCAAGTGTTACCTTAACTGCATCAGCAAGAATATTAACTCCTGCTAAAAGCTTGACTCTTGCGTTTTCACTAAATTTTACGTCTTTTGCTGCCATAACTCCTCCTACTCAACAACTCCATAAATTTCACTTTCATTCATTATTAGGTATTCTTCCCCATCAATTTTCACAGTATTTCCACCATACTGTCCAAAAACAACGTGGTCGCCAACTTTTAAATCGACTGGGCTCACTTTTCCATCCTCAGATTTCTTTCCAGGACCAACGGCCACTACCTCACCTTGTTGAGGCTTCTCAGTAGCAGAACCAGGAAGCACTATACCTCCTGCTGAAGTTGTTTCTTCATCTTGTCTTTTGACTACAACTCTGTCTTGTAATGGTCTTATTTTCATATATTGTTATCCTCCAATAACTTGCAAATATTTAGGGTTTTATTGAGTTTTTTTCAAGTACTTCTTAGAAATATAATAAAAAACAAATCCTATTAAAACACCTAAAGAGTTGGCTATTATATCCATATACTCGAAATTCCTCAAACCGAAAATCATTTGTGTAGCTTCTGTGGCAACTCCAATGAGTATTAGAACGGCAAATAAAATGTATAAATTTGTTTTTTTACTTGCTGTAAAAGTTATTGCAGCTAAAAGTACATACATCAATACATGCAAAAGCTTATCATCAAGGTTAGAGAAATTTTGGTCAAAATTATAAATAGAAATTAAAAATATAGAGAGTGCTAAGGCTATTGAAATAATTTTCATAATATTTTCAAAATTTAGCTCTAAATTTCTAGGGAGCAAATAACAAAGACAAACAGATGGAATCGCTAAAACACCCATCAATATGAAAAAATTATAATAACCAAAACCCTCAAGAATGAAGCCTGAGGAACCTTTAATAATTGTTCCAGGAACAATTACAAGAGAAGCCAAGAATGCATATTGTATAGCAGTGAATTTACGATCAATCAGATCAACAAGAAATGTTATAAAACAAACTGCTGTAAATGATTGAGCGATAGTATCTAAAAAATTAATTGAAATAAAATTCAAGTAACTCGGATTTAGATATAAATAAGAAAAAAGTATGTTTGTAGATAAAACCAATATTGCTCCTAAAAGCATTGAGATATTAATTTTGAGGTATTTAATACTCAACAATGCTATACCCGCACCAACAAATGTGGCAATGAAATTAAAATAACTCTTCATCTCGAGAAAGCTGGGATCATCCAGTGCAGTTTCTTTGTAAAGTGCAGCAGCCATCGGACCTAGAACTATGTCGGAAATTTTATAAACTCCTATCAAAATTAATAGAACCACAACATTATTTTTCTGGAATAAATTTTTAAAAGCTTCCTTGAATGCTGTTAATGTCGATTGATTTAAATTTAATTCATCTACTTTTTTTGATATCAAGGTAAAAAAGGGCAGAATTAACATTAAAAATGCTAAGTAAAAATATACAAAACTCCAATTATCTTCACCAATTAGCGAATATACTTGTGCGCCAACTAAGAAAGCTCCAATTTTGTAGCCCAATTGATAGATTGTTGAGAGATTTTCAGGGCTAGAGAACTTGTCATATTCAACCCTATAAGCATCAAGAGCAATATCTTGAACTGATGAGAAGAAGTAAATCAAGCATGCAATAAAAACTATTAAGGTAATGTTTTGCAAAGGGTCAAGAATAGACAGAGTAAATAGCAATATTGATAGAGAAACCTGTGAAAGTAAAAGCCAAGATCTTCTCAAACCAAGCAATTTATGAAGTACAGGAATCTTTATATTGTTTATGAATGGAGACCACAAAAAATTTAATGCAACAATTAAGGATGAGACTGTAATTAAACCAAACGTTTCTTTACTTACCCCAGCTGAAAGCAGCCATAGACCAAATGGTATTCCAAGAGCAAAGGTAGGAATTGCTGCAGATATACCTAGAAAGATAAAATTGAACTGTGATAAATTAGTTTTCATCTAATTTACTCCAGTCGAATAATGGCCCCGGATCTTTTTTTCTTTCAGGCGAAATTTCTGAGTGTGCTACAACATCATCAAGTTGAAAAAATTTTTTCAGAGCATCTACTATTTTTTTAAGGTTTTCGTATTGCTCTCTAGTATATTCTTCGTCAACTTTACCTTGAATTTCTATTCCTATAGAAAACTCATTGCAATTTTTTCGTCCTTTAAATATCGATTCACCTGCGTGCCAAGCACACTTATTAAAGGGAACAAATTGTATTATTGTGCCATCTCTTTTTATGTATAAATGAGCAGAGACTTTTACATTTCTTAAATCTTGGAAAGAGCTATGTAAGTCAAAATTCAATTTATTCATAAAAAGGTCCTCCACATTGTCGTTATCATATTCACCCTCTGGAAGGCTGATTGAGTGCAGAACTATTAAATCAATATTCTTCTCACGCTCAGAAAAGTTTGGTGAAAGAATTTTCTTTGCATCAACAAAAAAAGAATCACTTATTCTCATAAAGAATTTATTTTAAACAGATATAACTAAAGATACGAATTACTGATCGACAAGATCTGCCGCAAGTTTTCCGGAGTACGTTCCCATAGTCCAACCTAAATGACCATGACCAGAATTATAAAAAACATTTTTTCTCTTAGATTCTCTAATAATCGGTACCATATCAGAAGACATTGGCCTTAATCCAGTCCACGGAAGATAATTTTTTGTATTAACCTCTGGAAAAAGCTCATTGATCCAATTTAATAGAGGTTTAATTCGATTACTTCTAATATCTTTGTTATAGCCTGCAAGCTCTGCGGTGCCTGCAACTCTTAGTCTATTACCAAGTCTTGAAGCTACAAGCTTGCTTGGGTCATCTAAAAGTGAAACAAATGGTGCAGATTCTCTAGATTTGTCATCTTCTAAATCTACGGTAACTGAGTAGCCCTTTACAGGATAAATTCTAAAAGAATCACCAAATTTTCTTCTAAATCTCTCAGTTTCAACCCCTGTACATAAAATTATGTCATCAAACTCATATTCGCTCTTATTTGTTTGCAATATGGGCTTATTTGATTTTTTAATATCTTTAATGGTTTCAGAAAATTTAAAATCTACTCCATATTTTTTCTCTAATACTTTGGCCAATTCAAAGCAATATTTATGAATGTCTCCAGTAGCATCTGATTTTGTGTAAACACCACCAATTATTTTGTGGTTGTTTTTTAAAGCTGGCTCAATTTCAAAGATTTGGTCACGATCAACTATTTCCCATTCACAGCCCATTGCTTCAATCCAGTCTTTTTTTGAAGCAGCGATTTCGAACTCTCTTTTTGAGTTATAAAAATGAATAATTCCCTTTTTCATCAGATCAAATTCAATTCCCTCTTCATCGGCAATTTTGAAATAAAGGTCTCTAGATTTTAAGGATATTGCAAATGCGTTCTCAGAATTTTTTTTGTATTTTCCTAGTGCTGTAGTAATGAAGAAATTAATCATCCACATATATTTTGAATATGTGTCATAAGGTCTAAACAGGTTAGGCATTGGATTAAATAATAACGGTGCATCATCCTTGAAAATCCACTGTATGCCTTTTTTTACATTATCCCACTGAGTCCATGTTTCTGAATTGCAAACACTTATTTGTGCGCCATTAGAGTAACTTGTTTCCATTCCAGCATATTTATGTGTATCAAAAACAGTTACATTTTGATTTTTCTTTGCCAAAAAATAGGCAGTATTCACTCCTAAAACTCCTGCGCCTATAACTGCAACATTTTTTTTCATGATGTTAATTCCTTTGGCAATTTAAAGGTCATATTTTCGTTATTTTCTGACAAATTTCTTACTGTTTTAAATCCTAAGGGAACAAGAAATGAAATTACTTCTTGAACAATTTCCTCTGGCGCTGAGGCTCCAGCAGTAATTCCAACAGAGGTAGCTTCTTTTAAAGAATTTAAATCTATATCTGTTTTATCGTCAATTAGAAATGATTTAGTACCACATTTTTCAGCCAACTCTTTTAATCTATTCGAATTAGAACTTGTCTGAGATCCTATAACAAGCACAATCTGACATTCAAGCGACAATTGTTTCACTGCATCTTGTCGATTTTGTGTTGCGTAACAAATATCATCAGCACTCGGACCAATAATGCCTGGAAATTTTTCTTTCAAAGAATTAATTAATTCCCTTGTCTCATCTACAGAAAGTGTTGTTTGTGTTACATAAGCAACTTCAGGAGAACTTATCTCTAATTTTTTAATATCATTATTATTTTCTACAAGATAAATTTTTGTATTTGAATTAGATGGATGTCTGCCTAATGTACCTATTACTTCAGGGTGTCCTTTATGTCCAATTAAAATGATATCTCTACCCTTTTGAGCATGTTTTTGTACTTCTAAATGAACTTTAGTCACTAGAGGACAAGTGGCATCAAAATACATGAAATTTCTATTTTTGGCTTCATCCTCAACTTTTTGACTTACTCCATGTGCACTAAATATTGCAACTGCATTGTCAGGAATTTCTGAAACTTCTTTTACAAATTTAACACCCTTTTTCTCTAAGTCTTCAACTACCTTTTTGTTATGTACAACTTGATGTCTTACGTATACTGGCTCTTTAAATTTGTCCAAGGATTTTTCTACAATATCAATTGCCCTATCAACGCCTGCACAAAAACCTCTTGGATTTGCTAAGACAATCTCTTTATGTAGTTCTTTTTTCATTATTGTTGACTATAGTAAAAACAATGATTATAGCTCCTAATGTTATAAGGGCATCAGCAAAATTAAAAACGAATAATGAATAATTATTGATATGTAAATGTAGATAATCAGTAACATATCCGTGATATATTCTTTCTAGAAAATTACCTAAACCTCCTGCAAATATAATAATGATTGCAAATTTTTGGAATCTGCCTTCACTTCTGAAGTATTGTGAAATTAAAAAAACTAGTACAAAAAAAATTGTCAAAGTTAAAACAAATTGCATCTCATCATTTAAATCATCAAGCATGCTCAGGGCAATACCTCTATTTTCAGTTATATAAAGATCAAGGAAAGGAAGAAAAGAGTAAGGTTTCAATGTAAATGTTGAAAAGAAGTATTTAAGGTAAATATCTATTGAAGTAAGTATTGCAATAAGAGAAAAATCTTTCAATTAGAAAAATCTCCTTACCTCTCCCTCTCCTGACATATTATTAATACATCTCTTACAGATTCCATTTTCTAATTCTTCTACTTTATGCCAACAACGAGTACATTTTTCATTGACAGATTTTTTTACCAAAATTTGCTCTGATTTGCCAAGAAAAATTGAGCAACTTGAGCATATTAGAATTTTATTCATCTCATCAGAATATTTTGATATTTTGTCGAATAATTCCTTTTCCAGTGTAATTTCTAAATCACAATCTAATGCATTTTTTATATCTTTCTTTTTCCTTTCCTCTTCAATTTCCTGATATGCTCTTTGCCTAAGCTGTACCAGAAGCTCAAATTCCTCCTCTTCCACTTTATTAAGTCTATTTTCATACTCTTCCCATTCTGAGTAAAAGATTTTATCTCCATTTCCATTAGATAAATTCTCAGAAAATTCATATGCTGTGAAGGGAAGTATTGGACTAATAGCTTTATTCAGAAAATCTAAAACTATTGCAAGCGCATATTGAGCAGATCTTCTTCCTTCCGATTCAGGCTGCATTGTATACAGCCTATCTTTAATAACATCTAGATATAAGGAACCTAAATCATTCACACAAAAATTTACAATTTTTGATACGACCTGATGGAAATTAAATTCTTTATATAATTCTCTTATTTCGTTTTGTAATTTTGCTGTTTTTGAAATTATCGCTTTATCAAGAAATAATACTTTTGTTACTTGATCATTTTGATCATAATCATAGAGATTCGATATCATAAAACGCATTGTATTTCTTATTCTCCTGAACCCATCTACTGATCTATTAAAGATATCTTTTGAAAAAGCCATTTCACCTCTAAAGTCTGTAGCAGCTATCCAGAAGCGTAATGTATCTGCGCCAGAATTATTTATTATTTCCTGGGGCCCAACAACATTTCCAATTGATTTTGACATCTTTCTACCATCTTCATCTACTACAAATCCATGAGTTAATACGCCTTTGTATGGTGGAGTTCCATTCATAGCTACAGATGTAAGCAAGGATGACTGAAACCACCCACGATGTTGATCGCTCCCCTCAAGATATAAATCAGCCTTTACATCATTACCATAAAGCTCATTCATTACACAATGATGGGTTATTCCGGAATCAAACCAGACATCAAAAATATCATTAGACTTCTCGTACTTTTCTTTGTCTTCTCCAAAGTCAAATTCTTTCCATGCGTCGATTCCTTTTTCTTTAATTTGTTCAGATGCTTTGTTAAAGACTTTTTCAATATCATTTGTTGGTTCTCCTGTTTCTTTATCAAAAATTAATGGTATTGGTATTCCCCAATCTCTCTGTCTTGAAATACACCAGTCTGGTCTATCTTTAAGCATTATTTGCATTCTTTCTTTCCCCCAAGCAGGAGTAAATTCAACATTATCAATCCCATGTTCAGCCCCCTCCAATAGTCCTGATTTAGTCATTGAAATAAACCATTGAGGTGTTGCCATAAAAATTAATGGTGTTTTATGTCTCCAGCAATGCGGATAGCTATGCTGAAAATCTTCATTACATAATAGGGAATCGGTTTCTTTCAACTTTTTGATAATTTCCTCTTCTGATTTTCTTACATGCAGTCCACCAAAATGTTTAACATCATCTTTAAAACAACCATTTGATGAGATTGGATTTTTTAATTCAATTCCATTCTCAGAGCACGTCTCAAAATCTTCAGGGCCATGTGCAGGAGCAGAGTGAACACATCCAGTTCCAGTATCAGTTGTAACGTGTTCGCTGAATAATAATGGTGATGTTCTATTATAGAGAGGATGAATGAAATGCAGTCCGTCTAAATCATTACCTTTCATTTTTTTGATTATTTTAAAATCTTCCGAACTCCATCTATCAAAACAAGTTTTAACAAGTTCAGATGCAATTATATAAATCTCATTTTTAGCAACTTCTACCAAAGAATATTCAATATCTTTATTAAGGCATACTGCTTGATTGCCTGGAATAGTCCATGGTGTAGTTGTCCAAATTACTGCAAAAACTTTACTATGTTCTGGCAATTTATTCTGTTTTATGAATTTTTCCTCTAAAGTCTTATCAATGCGAAATTTAACATCAATAGCTCTTGATGTTTTATCTAAGTAATCAACCTCCGCTTCAGCCAAGGAGGATCCGCAATCTAGACACCAATGGACAGGTTTGAAACCCTTTTCAACATGGCCATTATGAAAGATTCTTGAGAAAGCATTGATAGCCTCTCCTTCAAAGGATTGATCCAGCGAAGCATATCTATTCTTCCAATCTCCAAATACACCTAATCTGACAAAATCTTTCTCTTGAAGTTTAATCTGTGTTTTTGCGTATTCCCTACATAAGTCTCTAAATTCAGACTTACTTATTTCCTTTCTTTTTTTTCCTAATTTTTTTTCAACCTGATGCTCAATAGGAAGTCCATGACAATCCCAACCTGGAATATAGGGGGAATCAAAACCCTCTAAAGATTTTGAACGAATAATAATATCTTTTAAAACCTTATTGACAGCATGTCCAAGATGAATTTCTCCATTTGCATATGGTGGGCCATCATGAAGGTGAAAAGCTTTTTTTCCTTTTTTATTTTTTCTGATTTTTTTATATACATTCCGCTTATCCCATTCTTTTAAAAATTCAGGCTCTCGTTGATTGAGATTAGCCTTCATAGGAATTGATGTTTTAGGCAGATTTAATTTCTGATCTTTTTCGTTACTCATAGTCTTTAATTAGAGATTTTGCTTTATCTATATCCTTGTGAATTTGATTTTTTAAATCATCTGTTGATTCAAATTTTATTTGGTCTCTAATTTTACATAAAAATTCTATAGTTAATGACTGATAGTAAATATTTTCTCCAAAATCAAAAATATGGACTTCTAGTGATTGTCTAAAATCATCAAAAGTAGGCTTTGTTCCAAAATTTGCAATCCCAAAAAACTTTTTATCATTAACCATTACAGAACATAAAAAAACACCATTAAAGCAATACTCTTTATTCTGAAGATCTATATTTGCTGTAGGTGTTGATATTCTCGTACCAAATTTCTTTCCGTGAATAACATCACCAGTGAATTTTAGTTTTCTTCCTAAGCACTTCTCTACATAAGCAAAATTTCCTTTTTCTAAGTACTTCCTAATTATCGAACTACTTACCCTCACATCATCTACTTTAAAATCTTCAAATAAAGAGAAGGTAATATCATTTTTCTTACATAGATTTCTTAATAAATCTGCATCACCAGACCTGTCTTTACCAAATTTAAAATCATTACCAACAGTTAATGACTTTATTTTTCCTTTCTTTATGTAGAGTTCGAAAAACTCCTCTGCTTTAAGGTTTCTAAATTTTTCATCAAATTCAATGGATACAATTTCGTCAATGCCTATTTCTTTTAAAATTTCTTTTTTATCAAATTCATTGATAATTCTTTTTTTGTGCCATTTAAAAAACTCAAATGGATAAGGATTGAAGGTTAAAACTTTGGTATTCAAGCCACTTTTATCAGCATCATTTTTTACCTTTTCTAATAATTTTTTGTGTCCTTTATGGACTCCATCAAAATTTCCTATTGCTGCGCTAAAACTCACATTCATGCTAAAGATTTCCTTAAATATATTAAAAATATAATTGAAAGCAACCACACTATTAAAGCTGCGCAAGTAGTTGCTAAAGCTAGGCCTACATGCCCCATTCCAAATATAAATATAAATAAGTAGTTTAAAAGTAAATTTATAAATAGTGAGACTATCCCCAACAATAAGACAAATTTAGTTTTTGATGTCGCGAAAAAAATGCTGTTAAAAAATTTAGAATTTAATAAAAATGGAAGAGCGTAAGCATATGCAACTAAACTTGCTGAGGTCATAGCTACATCAAATTCCTGAAACTCTCCTCTTTTGAATAAAAGACTAATTATTTCTGCTGAAAAAAATAAGTAAAAAATCATTGTTGCTAAACCAAGTAATAGCGTTGATAGCGAACCTCTCAAAAAAGTTTTATTAAAATTCTTACTATCTTTTTTGATATATAGTTCAGTCATATCAGGCAACGCTACTAATGCAATTGCTACTCCAAATAAACCCATTGGAAACTGAATTAATCTATCTGAAAGATAAAGCCACGTTGGACTTCCGGTTGAAAGAAAAGATGCAAAAATCGTATCAACTAAAACATTTAATTGATAAATACCTGCAGCAAATACAGCTGGCAATAACCTAGAAAAAAAAGAGCTCAATAATTTTTTATCAAAATTAAAATCAAATTTAGGAAAATAGCTCAATCTCATTGTGACGAATGCATTTAACATTAATTGGATTATCCCTGCACACAAAATTGATATCCCTATTACCTGCAAAGTTAATTGATTATTCAAAACAGCAAATACTATCAAAGATAAATTAAAAAGAATTGGAGTTGCAGCAACAACATTAAAGTGTTTTTTTGAATTTTGTATTGCACCAAAAAAAGCGACTATAGAAATTAATAAGATATATGGAAAAACTAACCTAAGAAACCCAACAGCCTCATCAAACTTCTGATCATTAGCGGAGAATCCGGGAGCAAAAATATTAACAAAAAATTGAGGAAAAATTTCAACAACAAATACAAATAAAACAAGAGAAATAAATAAGATGGTAAATACTTGATTAAGGAATTTATTTGTTTTTGCTCTAGCTTCAATTATGCTTGGCGTAAGTGATTGAGAAAGAGCCCCTTCACCAAAAAAACTTCGAAAAACATTTGGAATTTTGAAAATTACTACAAAAATATCATGAATACTGCCTGCTCCTAAATAGTTTGTAAAAATTAAGTCTCTTACATATCCAAATACACGTGAAACAAGTGTTAATAGTGAGAAACTAGCTGACGATTTCCAAAAATTTGATATTTTCAATTATTTTTCTTCGATTCGAAGTCTAAAGAAATTGAATTCACACAATACCTTAGACCAGTTTTTTCAACAGGACCATCCTCAAATACGTGCCCTAAATGCCCCTCGCACTTAGCACAAAGAATCTCTGTGCGTGGCCTTCCAAAAATAGAATTATCCTCTTTATATAATATTGATTTTTCGTCAATTGCCTCAAAAAAACTTGGCCAACCACAACCAGCATCATATTTACTATCCGATTTAAACAGTTCTGCATTACAGTTTTTGCATTTGTAGACGCCTTCCTCAAAAAAAGCGTCAAATTTTCCAGAGAATGGTCTCTCTGTTCCTTTGTCACGAAGAATAAAAATTTCTTCAGGTGTTAGATTTTTATTAACTTTTTTCATTGTTCTTAATTACCTAATTGTACTATTTTTACCTGAATTAAATGGAGAATCTTTTATTAATTTACTAACAACTACTCGATACCTAATTCAAAAAGATACTCTGAAACATTTAAATCATTGTTTGAAGTAATATCTTCATAGCCTAACCTGTGATGATATGCATTTCTTACATCAGCAAAATCAATTAAATCAAACTTATCATTTCTAGGATCATAAATTTGTAAAAGAAGTGATACTGGAAACCCATATCTATTTAAATCATTCTCTACTTCTGATAAGGAGAAATGAATGCTCTTTTTTTTGTATGGTTTTTTTACTAATGAATCATTCAACTTTTTATTGAAAAAAAAGTTTATAAGCTTTTCTAAAGACATTTTTGTCATATCAAACCTGGAAGATTTTGTGTGCCCAGCAATATGTGGTGTTGAGATAAAATTTTTTTGATGAAAATTCTTATCAATACTTGGTTCGTTTAAAAACACATCCGATATTACTGTCAAATTATCAAATTTTAAAAAGTCTGATTCCGAGAGCACTCCACCTCTTGAAGTGTTAATTATGATAGATTCATTTTTGAGTTCATTTAAAAAATTTTTATCAACAAAATTGTATGTTTCATGTGGTGGATTTTTTGTTAGAGGTACATGCAAAGTAATGATTTTAAACTCTTCCAGATTAGAAAGACTCTCAATTGTTGAGGCTTTAAATGGGTCATATGTTTCGAAACTAAAATTAAAGTTTTTTAGAGTTTTAGCTATACCATGTCCAATGTTTCCCAGACCTATAACCAAAATCTTATCTTCAGATTTATCGAATTTTTTCTCCTTTAATAGAATTGATAAACAAGAATAAAAATATTCTCTTACAGCTTTGGCATTTGCTCCAGTTGCAAAATGGTATGGAATATTCTTTTTTTCAAGATGATTCTTATCGACATGATCCTCCCCAGTAGAAACCGAGCTTAATAATTTTACTGATGCTGGCACGTTTAAGTTATGTGTTTTATAAGTTGATCTAATAATCACAGCTGCATCTTCACTTATTTTCTCTAAATCAAATTCATCATCCTTATAAAAGGTTAGTTCAAAAAAATTTGGAAATTGATTTAAAAGCACATCTTCAAAGAAGAACTTAGCGTAGGCGATGTTTTCATCAACAAATAATTTCATTTTCTCGGCCATATGATTGAAAAAAGCCACTTAAAAAAAGTGTTGCCCTCAAGAGTTTTTTTATCAATTTTGATCATGTCCGAGAGATAGCTTGAGGATTCAGAAAATAACTGTTCCCTTGATTTAAAATCTGATTTATCAAGTTCTTTCACTTTCTTAGCTGGATTTCCGGCATACACGACATTAGGCGGAACAACACCAGAAACTACAGATCCAGCGCCAATAATACTGTTTTCTCCGATTTCACTACCTTTGAGTATTAGTGATCTCTCTCCAATCCAAGCATTTTTATTGATAATTACTGGTTTCGGGGTAGCAACATAATCAGTTCTATCATAAATACCGTGCCAGTCAGAGTCGGTTATAGTTACATCCGACGCAATCATAACACTATCGTCAATGATGACCTTTTTGGCTACCCTAATACTAGTTCCTGGTGAGATAAGAACATATTTTCCTATTTGAAGTTCACCATTTAGTTTATCTGTTTGCCAAGTCGCTAAGTCTATATTTTTATCAGAGGAACATATCAATGTTGCAAAATTACCAATTGTGATGTTTTTTCCAAAAGTTTTTAAATATTGTGGCTTTAAAATCATTACACCTTTTCCAAATTTTTTAAATTTTGGTTTAAGAAAATAGTGAATATAAAATGAGCTCAAAGAGTTAAAAAAACTCTTTAACCAAAATGGTCTTTTATCAGTATTAAAACTTGGAATTCCAATAAGCTTTGGAATCTTTGTTGAATTAAGCATGTTTAGCGGTGCGGCTTTAATAATATCATTCTTTGGTGCAAACACTCTTGCTGCTCATACAGTTGCAATTAACCTCGTTGGATTGTTATTTATGATACCTTTATCACTTGGACTTTGTTCTGCTGTCAGAGTTGGTAATTTAATTGGGGAAAAGAAACTTCTTCAGGCAAATTATGCAGCAAATTTTTCTATGCGAATTTCCTTTTTTCTTGCTTTAATCAACTTTCTCGTAATTATATTTTTTCATAGTTTTTTAGTAGGTTTGTATACAAGAGACATAGATGTTGCTGAAATTGCTGTAACTTTATTAATGTTAGCTGCAATATTTCAGATTCCTGATGCTATAGGTTTTAGTGCGATAGGTTCATTGAGAGGCCACAAAGATACTTTTGCAACAATGGTTATTATGATTATTTCATATTGGCTTGTGGCACTGCCATTAGGAATGTTTTTAGCTTTCAATTCAAATGGTTTATTTCCTGATGGTGCGCAAGGAATTTGGATTGGTATGATTTTTGGAATTATTGTAAGTGCTGTATTAAATTCAATGCGACTTAGATATAAAAAGAATAGATTAAAGCAGCTCTTTAAGCTTAGATCCAATGAGGTTTAAGTCTGTAACTACTCTTACTCCTGCACTTTCTAATGCTTTAAATTTATCTTGTGCAGTTCCTTTTCCACCAGAAATAATTGCTCCTGCATGGCCCATTCTTTTTCCTTTTGGAGCAGTTACTCCAGCAATGTAAGAGATAACTGGTTTTGAAATATTTGATTTTATGTACTCAGCTGCTTCCTCTTCTGCTGTGCCGCCGATTTCACCAACCATGACTATGGATTCAGTCTGATTATCATTCTCAAACATTTTTAGACAGTCTATAAATGAAGTGCCATTAACCGGATCTCCACCAATTCCAATGCATGTACTTTGCCCTAAACCAACATCTGAAGTTTGTTTTACAGCTTCATAAGTAAGTGTTCCAGATCTTGAAACTATTCCAACACTGCCTTCTTTATGAATGGAAGCAGGCATTATTCCAAGTTTTGACTTTCCTGGAGAAATAACTCCTGGACAATTTGGTCCAACAAGTCTTGTTCCTGGAAAACTTTTTAAAATATTTGTAACTTCTATCATGTCTAAGACTGGGACTCCTTCAGTGATACAAATTATTAAATTTATACCATTTTCAGCTGCTTCAAGTATTGCAGATTTTGTAAACTTTGCTGGAACAAAAATTACTGAGGTATCAATTTCGTCAAAAGCACATGCATCTTTTACCGAATCAAAAACTGGTTTGTTTAGATGTTTTTGACCACCTTTTCCAGGAGTTACACCACCAATTATATTTGTTCCGTAATCTACACATTGTTCTGCATGCATAGTTGCCTGTGAGCCAGTAAAGCCCTGAAAGATTGCCTTAGTATTATTATCAATAAGTACACTCATTTGACTAAGTTCACGATTTTTTTTGAAGCTTCTTGTAAAGAGTCCTCTCCAATAATATTTAAACCCGATTCATTAAGAAGCCTCTTGCCCTCATCTGCTTTATTTCCTTGAAGCCTTATGACCATCGGAATGGATACTTTTATTTCCTCCACGGCATCAATTATTCCTTGTGCTATCAAATCACACCTTACTATTCCACCAAAAATATTGACTAATATTCCTTTTACTTTTTTATCTGAAAGAATAAGCTCAAGTGCTTTTGATACTCTCTCTTTCGTTGCCGTTCCGCCCACATCCAAAAAATTTGCAGGCTCACCGTTATAAAGCTTAATAGTATCCATCGTTCCCATAGCTAAACCAGCTCCATTTACCATACAACCAATATTTCCCTCCAGGGATACATAACTCAAATCATTTACTTTCGCCTCATATTCTCTTGAATCTTCTTGAGTTGAGTCTCTTTTTAATTCAATTTCCTCTTGGCGAAAAAGAGCATTTTCATCTACATTGATTTTTGCATCCAGGCAAAGAAGATCACCATTGGCCTTTACTACTAAAGGGTTAATCTCTAAAAGACTCAAGTCTTTTTCTTTAAATAATTTAGCTGACCCGTCAACTATTGTTTTAAATTGATCTTTTTGTTTCTCGTTAAAGTTAAGAAGATCAGATATTTTCATTATTTCTGTATTTTCTAGCTCAAAATTTTCATCTAACTTAGCTTTTAAAATTTTTTCAGGAGTTTCTTCAGCAACTTCCTCTATATTCATGCCGCCAGCCTCTGAAACAATCAAGGAAATAGCTTTTTCTCCTCTATCTACTACTAAGCTAAAATAAATTTCTCTTGAAATATCTGTTAATTCTTCCAGAGATAAAATATTAACTGGCAAGCCTAAATCTCCAGTCTGAATCGTTATGATATTTTTCCCTAGCCACTTTTCTACAAACAGTTCAACTTCATGAATTGTTTTGCAAACTTTTACCCCACCAACTTTTCCACGACCACCTGTATGTGCTTGTACCTTTGCTACACAGCCTTTAGAAGAATCAATAGCTGAAAATGCTGATTTAATATCCTCTTTTTTGGTTATGATTGATCTTTTTGAGACAGGTAAATCGTATAGTTCGAAAAACTCTTTCGCTTGAAATTCATGCAAATTCATTAATTTCCTATGTGAATTGCTTGCTTATTAACTGCAAGTGCAGCTTCGTGCAATGCTTCAGAAACAGTAGGATGGCTGAACATTGTTAACCCAAAATCTTCTGAACTTGCTGAAAATTCCATCCCTATGAGTCCTTGTTGCAATATTTCTGACGCGGAATTTCCAAATATTTGAACTCCTAAAACTTGATCGCTTTCTTTATCTGCAAGAATTTTTACTGCACCAACTGAGTCTCCAGCCGCTAGTGCTCTTCCACTTGCAGCAAAAGGAAAGCTACCCTTTTTAAATTCTATATTCTCTTGCTTAAGTTGTTTTTCTGTTTTTCCAACCCACGCAATTTCAGGGTGTGTGTATATTACACTTGGAACTAGATCATAGTTAACTTCCATTTTTTTACCTGCTATTCGTTCGGCTGCCATTACACCCTCTTCCATTGCCTTATGAGCCAACATTGGTCCTCTCACTAAATCTCCAATTGCATAAATATTCTCAAGCTTGGTTTGGCAAAAATTGTTTACCTCAATAAAGCCTTTCTCATCGACATCAAGCCCACATCCTTTCGCTAATAAATTCTCTGAAAAAGGTTTTCTTCCAACAGCAACTATAACTTTATCGAACTTTCGTTTTTCAACCTGGCCAGCAAAATCAATCTCCAAAGTGACACTACTTCTGTTGTTTTTTGATGATTTAACCATAGCACCAAGATTGATATTTATGTTCTGGTTTTTAAATTCTCGTTCAATAAGTCTTGATATATCATCATCTAGCATTGGTAAAAAGGTTTTTTCTGCTTCGAAAATTTCGACTTCTGAGCCAAGTCTTGACCAAACACTACCTAGTTCTAAACCAATTACTCCAGCCCCTATGATTGCCAGTTTTTTCGGAGTTTTGCTAAACTCAAGAGCTCCAGCACTTCCAACAATATTTGTTCCATTCCAAGGCACTGAATCTAGATAAATTGGTCTAGATCCTGTAGCTAAAACAATATATTTTGCTTTAAGTGTTTTTTTCTTTCCTTTTGAATCAGATATCTCTATCTCATTTTTACTAATTAATTTCCCCTTCCCAAAGATACTCTCAACTTTATTATGTTTTAAAAGTTGTGATACGCCTGAGGTTAATTTTTTTACTATATCGTTCTTTCTATCCATCATTTTTGATAGATCATAATTTGCTTTTGATACGTTGATGCCGTGCTCAGGTAAGCTTGCATAAATTTGTTTAAATTTATAAGAGGAATCTAGCAATGATTTTGATGGAATACAACCTACATTCAGGCAGGTCCCGCCCATTTTTTGTTTACCATTTGAATCTTCGTCATACTCTACGCAAGCAACTTTCATTCCTAGCTGAGCTGATTTTATTGCAGCGACGTAACCACCAGGGCCGCCTCCTATTACAACTACATCGTAATCCATTTATACTCCTAATATCATTGATTCTGGTGACTCTAATAACTCTTTTATTTTTACTAAGAATGATACTGCATCCTTACCATCTAATAGTCTGTGGTCATATGTTAAAGCAAGATACATCATAGGCCTAATTTCAACTTTTCCTTCTATAACCATTGGTCTATCTTGAATTTTATGCATCCCTAAAATTGCAGACTGAGGTGGATTTAATATTGGTGTTGAAAGAAGAGAGCCAAACACACCACCATTTGAGATTGTGAACGTGCCTCCTGTAATATCATCCATTTCTAGTTTTCCTTCTCTTGCTTTTATTGAATAATCTCTTACTTCCTTTTCTATTTCGGCAATTGACAATTCTTGAACATTTTTTATTACAGGCACAACCAATCCCCTTTCAGACGAGACTGCAACACCTATATCTTGAAATCCATGATATACAACATCTTCGCCATCAATAGACGCGTTTACAATAGGCATATCCTGCAATGCAATGCTTGATGCTTTAATAAACATACCCATGAACCCAAGCTTTACGCCATACTTACTCTCAAAACTTTCCCTATATTTTTCTCTAAGTTTCTTTATTTCAAATAAATCCACCTCATTAAAAGTTGTCAATGATGCTGTTTGAGCTTGTGACTCCAAGAGTCTCTTAGCTACAACACTTCTAAGTCGTGACATTGGCACTCTTTTTGAATCGCCCTTAATTTCCATTTTTTCTGTGGCTTTTTCAGGCTCAACAGACTGATTATTTTCAGCAGCTTTAAGGATATCTTCTTTAGTTATGATTCCTTTCTTTCTTGTTGGGGTAATATTTTCAGTTGTTAAATTTTTTTCTTGTAGTAATTTTTTTGCTGCTGGTCCTATTTTTCCTTTAACTTCTTGTTTTGAAGTAATCTTTGGAGATTCCATTACTTCCTCTTTCTTTTCAGGTTGTACTGTTTTTTCTTCTTCAACTTTTGGTTTCGTTTTGTTTTTGTTATCTTTTTTAGTGATTTTTTTAGAATAATTTCCGATTGTTTCCTGACTTTTAATAACTGAACCCTCGGGAATAATAATTTTCTCTAGCTGTCCATCACTTTGAGCAGTTACTTCTATTACAACTTTATCTGTTTCAATTTCTGCCAAAACATCATCTTGCTCAAATGTATCGCCCTCTTTTTTAAGCCAAGTAGATAGAGTTCCTTCAAAAATTGATTCTGGAAATTGTGGTGATTTTATGTCTTCAGCCATTTTGAATATTCTATAACTCTAAAGCTTTAGTAACTATCTCTTTTTGACGTTTAAAGTGATATTTTTGATATCCTCCTGCTGGGGCTGCTGATGAATTTCTTGCTACAACATTGAGTTTAAATCCTTTTTTTGTTTCATTTAGGATTTCCTCAAGTCTGTGTCTTATCATAAACCAAGCCCCCATATTTTTTGGCTCCTCTTGAACCCAGAGGAAATCTTTACATTTTAAATCTCTTGTATAACTTTTAAGTTCGCTTTCTGGAAATGGATATAACTGCTCCAACCTAACCAGCTCAACATTTTTGACCTTCAATTTATTGATTTCATCTTGTAAATCAAAGAAAACTTTACCAGAGCAAAAAACTACTCTCTTTGGTAAATTCTTACTCTTGTTAATGATTATATTTCTAAACGTACCGTTGCTTAAATCCTCGATCTTTGAAGTTGCTTGAGGATTTCTTAATAGGCTTTTAGGAGTTAAAACTACCAAGGGCTTTCTGGATGGATTAATTGCCTGTTTTCTAAGTAAATGAAAAATTTGTGCAGGTAAAGTTGGAATACATATTTGAATATTATCATGTGCGCAAAGTTGTAAAAATCTTTCAAGCCTACAACTGCTATGCTCTGGGCCTTGGCCTTCATATCCATGAGGTAGAAATAATGTTAAGCCAGACAGCCTATTCCACTTAGTCTCTGCACTAACAATAAATTGATCTATTATTACTTGAGCAACATTAACAAAATCTCCAAATTGTGCTTCCCAAATAACTAATCCCTCAGGCCAAGTAGATGCATAACCATATTCAAAACCCAAAACAGCTTCCTCAGACAATAATGAGTCAAAAATTTCGAATTTCTTATTTCCTTTATTTAGTTTTGACAATGGCACAAAACCCTCTCCAGTATTCTGATCTTTAACTACTAAATGTCTATGGGAAAAGGTCCCTCTTCTGCTATCTTGACCAGTAACTCTCACAGGGAAACCATCTTTTAATAACGTTGCGTATGCAGCCATTTCAGCAAATCCCCAATTTAAGGGAAGGTCTCCAGAAAGCATGTGATTTCTTTCCTCATACAGCTTTCCAACTTGTTTCTGCATTAAAAAATCTTTATCAAATGCAAGAACGGTTTTCATTGTTTCTTTTAAAGATTCATTAGAAACTGCAGTTGGGTAAGATTTGGTCATGTCTGGTTCAAGATATGGAGTCCAATCAAAATGGATTGATTCATCAGGATCTGTAGCAAGTGATTCTGCTACAGTTTCACCTTTTTCCATATGTGATCTGTAATTTTTCTTGAATTCTTTATATTTATCTTCTTCAACTATTCCTTTGCTTAATAATTTTTTGAAATATAAATCTGTAACAGAATCTTTGGAGGTAATTTCCTTATACATTAAAGGCTGAGTAGCAAATGGCTCATCAGTTTCATTATGACCTCTGCGTCTATAGCAAACAAAATCTAAAATAATATCTTTTTTAAATTCATGTCTGTATTCAACAGCTAGCTTTGCAGCCATTACGCATGCTTCTGGATCGTCACCATTAACATGGATTATTGGAGCATCAATCATTTTTGCAACGTCTGTGCAGTAGTCTGTTGATCGTGCATCCTCTTTTACACTTGTTGTAAAGCCAATTTGATTATTTATTACAACGTGAATAGTGCCGCCAACTCCAAATGCTCTAGTTTGTGAAAGCTGCAATATTTCCATGACAATACCCTGTGCTGAAAACGATGCATCTCCATGCATAAGAATTGGAACAACTTTTGTCATAGAACTATCTTGTCTTCTGTCTTGTCTTGCTCTGACTGAGCCTAGAACAACAGAATTCACTACTTCCAAATGAGAAGGATTAGAGCCGAGAGCAACATGCACCTGTCCTCCACTCGTCAAAATATTTGAGGAATATCCTAAATGATATTTAACATCGCCTGTGTGTGCATCATCTTGTTCAAAATCTTCATCAAACTCAGTGAATAATTCACTTGGCTTCTTACCCATTACATTGATTAATACATTTAATCTGCCTCTATGAGACATTCCCATAACAAGTTCTTTAGCACCTTTAGAGCCAAGCTCCTCAATAACTGTATCTAAAAGAGGAACTAGTGATTCACCCCCCTCAAGACCAAATCTTTTTGCCCCTGGATATTTTGCTGCTAAAAATTTTTCCAAGCTTTCTGAGTCTACAACTCTCTTGAGGATATGTTCTTTTTCTGGGTTAGAAAAATCATAAGGTGTATCTTTTCCTTCAATTTTATCTATAAACCAAGCTCTTGTTTTGCTGCTCATAATATGCATAAATTCATACCCCAACGAAGAAGTATAGCTTTTAGATATCGAACTAATTATTTCTGAAAGTTTCATGGTTTTTGAACCAAGAAAGTTTGAAATTGAAAAACTTTCCTCTAGATCGGCTTCATTAAGATCATGGAAATTTAAATTTAAGTCAGGCACTTCTTTAGCCTTCCTAAGATTCAATGGGTCTATTTTTGCTACTTCATGACCTCGCCTTCTATAAGCATTGATTAGATTTTGAACATCTGAAGATTTAGAGCTCTTGGAATTTACTTGTGGAATCTTCGAAACTTTATAATTCCTGAACTGTTTTGTGATTGATTTGTGGCTTACATCATTTTTTCCATTCTGAATTGAATCAAAATAATTCTTCCACTCAGGTTTAATATTGTCTGGATCTGTTAGATATTCTTCGTAAAGGGTCTCCAGAAATTCTGAATTTCCCCCATATTTAAAACTCTCTCTAAGCCTCTCCTCTATTGACTTTGACACTATCCTATTTTTCTTAACTCCTTTTTGATTTCATTTATTGCCTTTGAAGGGTTTAAGCCTTTGGGGCACACTGAAGTACAGTTCATTATTCCATGACATCTGTAAACACTAAATGCATCATTTAATTTTTTTAGTCTTGATTTTTTTTGCTTGTCTCTTGTATCAGCTATGAACCTGTAAGCTTGAAGTAATGCAGCTGGCCCTACAAACTTCTCTGGGTTCCACCAAAATGAAGGACAACTAGTTGAACAACATGCACACAATATGCATTCATATAAACCATCTAATTTTTCTCTCTCCTCAGGGCTTTGTAATCTCTCATGGCCTGTATCAATCTCTTCGTCATTTGATAAAAATGGTTTGATTTTTTCATACTGATCATAGAAAGGTTTCATGTCTACGATAAGGTCCTTGATAACCGGCAACCCCGGTAATGGTCTTATTTCAAGTTTATTCATTACTGATACGGAAGATACTGACGTTATACAAGCCAATCCGTTTTGTCCATTCATGTTTACCCCATCTGAACCACATACTCCTTGCCCACATGATCTTCTGAATGTAAGTGTTGAATCTAATTCTTGAGCTTTTCTAATAGCATCTATAACCATCATATTTCCAACAGATTCAGATTCAATATTATAGTCTGCCATATAAGGTCGTTGATCCTTGCTTGGATCATACCTATAAATGCTCAGGTTAAGCTTTTCCATTAATAAACTCTGGCCTTTGGTTTAAATGCCTCAACTTCTTTAGGGTTTAAGTTTACGTCTCTTTTTGAAACTTTGTTGCCATCTTTAAAAAATAAAGAATGACATAGCCAATTTGTATCATCCCTTTCAGGATAGTCTTCTCTTGCATGAGCTCCTCTGCTTTCCTTTCTTTCGAGTGCAGAATAAGCTGTGGCATTTGCAATTTCTATTAAATTTAGATATTCCAAGATTTCAACTTTCTCTGAGTTAAACTGTTTTGACTTGTCATTCATATGGAGATTCTTTGTTCTAACGTTTACATCCTCAAGCTTTTTAATTCCCTCTTTAATGAGTTTTTCATTTCTATAAACACCAAAATAGTTTTGCATTATGCTTTGCATTTCTGACCTAAGAGCATAAACAGTCTCACCTTTCTTTGTATCTTCAAGTGTTTGTAATATTGATAATGATTTTTCAATTTCTGCATTTGAAATATCTGACACTTCCCCTTTTTTGAATTGTTTATTTATGTGTTTGCCTGCAGATCTTCCAAAAACTACTAAATCAAGAAGTGAGTTTCCACCAAGTCTATTCGCTCCGTGTACAGAAACATTAGCAGCCTCACCTATTGAGTAAAGACCATCAACAACTCTGTCATTTCCGTTCTCTTGAGTAATTACTTGTCCATTGATGTTTGTTGGAATGCCGCCCATCATGTAATGACATGTAGGAACTACAGGAATTGGTTCATTTATCGGATCTACATTTGCAAATGTCATTGAAATTTCTCTTATTTCAGGAAGCTTTTTCATAATTGCTTCAGCTCCAAGGTGATCAATTTTTAGAAGGACATGATCTTTTTTATCACCGCAGCCACGTCCTGCCATTATCTCTTGAACAATGCATCTCGATACTACGTCTCTCGAAGCTAGATCTTTAGCCTTAGGTGCATAAGTTGGCATGAAACGCTCTCCCTCTGAGTTGATAAGATAACCTCCCTCACCCCTGCATCCTTCTGTCATTAGAGAACCATTACCATAAAGGCCTGTAGGATGAAATTGCCACATCTCCATATCTTGTAATGCAAAGTTCTTCCTAAGCACCATTCCTAAACCATCTCCAGTACAAATCAAAGAAGTTGTATTTTGCTCATATACTTGCCCAGCACCACCTGTTGCAAGAACAACTGCTTGAGTTTTAATTATTGAAACTTCTCCAGTTTCCATATCAAAACAACTTACACCTGCAATACAACCACTCTTTCCTTCAATGAGATCAACTGCAAACCATTCATTTAAAAAGTTCGTTCCTGCCTTTAAATTAGCCTGATAAAGAGTATGCAATAAAGCATGGCCTGTTCTGTCTGCAGCTGCACATGTTCTAGCTGCTTGACCTCCTTCTCCAAATTCTTTTGATTGACCACCAAAAGGTCTTTGATATATTCTGCCGTTTTCAAATCTTGAGAAAGGAAGTCCCATATGCTCTAATTCAAATACAGTCTCTGGGCCCTCTGAACACATATATTCAATGGCATCTTGATCGCCTATATAGTCTGAACCTTTAACAGTATCAAACATATGCCATCTCCAATCGTCATTGGGATCTGCGCTTGCTATAGCACATGTTATCCCTCCTTGTGCAGCAACCGTATGCGATCTTGTAGGAAAAACCTTTGAGATTACAGCAACATCTAAACCAGATTTTGCTATTTCAAGAGAGGCTCTGAGGCCTGAGCCCCCACCGCCTATGATAACTACATCGTAAGTTTTTTCAGAAAAAGGTATTTTACTCATTTATCAGTTTCAATTATATCAAATTATAAACACTATTTATCTATAAATCGACCAAATAATAAATTACAAAAACGTAACTTGTTACAAAAATTACCAACAAAATTACAAATCTATATAACAATCTTGCTAGAGAAGAATACTTTGCAATATTTGCAGATAAAAAACCTAAGGTTCTCTCAGATAAGTAATCATCCTCAACTGCCTTTAGACCCTGAACACCATGTGAAAAAGATATCAATAAAAAGATCGTCGTATATAGCTTAATTTCTGGAGTAGTTATGAAATTTCTCCAAAGCTCATATGAACTAAAATCGAAAAAAATGTAAGAAAAAAATATTGTAAGCACGTATGAAAGAACTATCAAAGCACTTACCCTTTGAAAATACCATAAAAAAGTACCCATCTCACCAAACCTCAAAAAGAATTAAAACAAAAAAGATAAATGTGAGTAAAAAAGAAATTATTGCAGTTAATCGTGCTGAATCGAGTTCATGACCATAACTTGTAAAATCAGCAATCATATGTCTAATACCAGAGAATATATGGTATGTAACAGATAGTAATGCTAACGAAATTAAAATTTTTATTTCAAAATTAAATTTGTCGATATCCCAGGAACCACTCCCTTTTGAGAGATAATCTGTGAGGAAGATAAAAGTGAAAACGGGAAGTAAAATAAAAAAATTTATAATTCCAGACAACCTATGACTTATTGAAGACATAGCAGTAAGCGGAAGCTTAATTATCAAAAGATTTATAAATGTGGGACGCCTTGCCATTCTTTGTGAATATTATAGAAAAGTTAAATATAAATTGCTTTATTTTTTCGTATTGAAAGGATTTTTAGTATTTAAAAATTTCAATTTTACATTCACACCCAGAAGATTTAATTTTTTTGAAAAAAACTTTATGAGGTATCTTTTGTAGCTGCCATCAATTTTATTCAATGAATTGCCGTGCATCGTTATGATATGTGGATTTTTACCACCTTGATGTACAAATCTAATTTTTGGCTTAAAACTTGATTTATATGGTAGCGGTTGTTTTTCTAAGGCTTCATGTAATAAATCATTTAACTTATTAGTTTTAATGTCTTTGTCGGAATTTTCTTGAACCCTATAGATTTGATTAAATAAATTTTTTAATCCTTCGGCCTGCAAAGCTGAGAGAAAAACTTTAGGGTATGAATCAAGATAGGGTGCCATTAATGCCAATCTTTCAAGTACTTTTTTCTCCTCTCCTTTGAATAAATCTAATTTATTAATCACTATTATCATTGACCTTCCCACATCGTTAATCTTGCTTATTAATTTCAAATCTTGCTCGTTGAATTGATCGGACCCGTCAAGAACCATTAAACAAAGATCAGCATATTCGATTGCGCTAAAACTTTTACTTGTTGATAACTTCTCTTCTTTAAGTATCGTTTTCGATTTTTTCTTAACGCCTGCAGTATCAACAAATCTATACTTCTTTCCCTTGTAATTTATCTCAAATTCTACTGCATCAATGGTTGTACCAGAAACAGGCGAGGTGATCATTAAGTCTTGTTTTGATATAGCATTTAAGAGTGAAGATTTTCCAACATTTGGCTTCCCAATTATTGTTATTTTTGGGTGATTAATATCCTCTTGAGTTTCACTTTCAGGTAAATGTTTCAAGATTTGTTTTATAAGCTTTTCAAAGCCTAAGTTATGTTCAGCACTAATCTCAAAAGCATCTTCAAAACCAAGCTTTTTGAAATCCTCAACACTGCCCTCTTTAAAATCAATTTTATTTATAAGAAGAAATACCTTTTTTTCTGATTTCCTTAAGACTTTTGAGATCTCACTATCAAAAGGTGATAAGCCAAATTTTTTATCTACCACAAATAAAATTAGATCTGCATTTTGTATGGCCTCTTGGGTTTTAAAAAAAACCAACTCATCAAAATTACCTTTCTCCGATGGAAAAAACCCTCCAGTATCTATTAAATTGAAAGCTTTGTTTCCTTTTTTTATTACAACAGCTTTTTTATCTCTAGTAAGAGCCTCTTGGTTTGAAACTATTGCTGATTTGAAGCCAGCAAATCTATTGAAGATAGTAGATTTACCGACATTAGTTCTTCCAACTAATGCTAAAGTCTTCATAGCTCAAAAGATGCTTAGAACCTCAATTGATCCCAAATCATCCTGGATAATTAAATCGTTTGAAATTACAGCAATATTTTTTATTGAATTTAATTTAGATTTTGAAATTCCTAAAATTTCTCCATTTTGAAGATTCAATTTATGAATATAGCCTTCGTAATCTCCGAAAAGTAAATTTCCATCATGAATAACAAGGTTTGATATTTTTCTATATTTAAAGCTAGAATTACGCCATTTTTCATTACCATTAATGGCATCAAATTGAATTATCTCATCATCTGTATTGCTTGAAAGCAGTGTATCTCTCCACATTAATAACGGTTTAGAGGTTGATAAATCAACAGAAAATATCTTCTCTCCATCTCGAATATTAAACCGTGTGAGAGAACCATTAAAATTAGCGGCATAAACACTCTCTTCGAAAGCAATTGCTTGACTATCAGAATCTTTAAGCTTTTCTAACTCTGTTGAACCTTTGATTACTGAAATTGGCCTTTCCCATAACTGAATACCATCTGTGATTCTGTTAGCTGAGAGTCTACCATTTGAAAAGCTTGTAAAAACTAAGCCCTCATAAAGCATTGGCGAAGATGTGCCTCTTATAGATAAAAGCGATGGTTGCGCTTTTTTTGACCAAACAGTTTCTCCATCACTTAAATTAAAAACATACAAAACATCTGACGATGTTTGTACAAGAATATATCTTGAAGTAATAAGTGCAGGAGATAAAACTTGATCATTTAATTTTGCACTCCATCTGTTTTCTCCACTCTCAATATTGTTTACGAAAATTTCTCCATTTTCCCCTACATATACAAAAACACCATAACCGGCTGCAACACCTGACATCACAGATTCATTAATTGAAACTTCCTTTAATGTTTCTCCAGTAGTGATATCAATAACTTCTAAATTATCAAATATACTAAAAAGCCTATCGCCTGATGATGCAAAAAAAAGATTTTTTGCTGGGCGTTTTTTCCCTAATTCAGAAAATTTAAAGGAGTTTGTATTTCTTTTTATCCAATTACTCTTGAGAAAATTTTCGTAATCAGTTTGGATCTTAGTTGGTGCAAAAGGATCTTCTTCTATAAAACCAATAGTGCTACCAATATTGTTGCCTATATTATTTAATGATTGGCAACCAGTAATTAAAAAAACAATTAAAATATACTTAAGGAAATTAGTCATTGCTGTAAACCTTTTTTAATCTAATAAAATTAACCTTTCCCTCATCAGTCTCCTCTTTAAGAGCTTTATCATATGAGTTGTTTGCTTCGTCAAATTTTTTGAAATATTTATAGAAATCTCCCTCCAATTCATAGTTTCTTTGATTTTGTTCTAATGAATTAATGAACTTTTTACCCTCTTCAAAATCATCTAATTGAATATTAATTCTAATTATATTTTCAATTATCTCAGAATTAATGATGGACCTGCTTTCTCTTCCTAAATTTGAGTTCATACCATCTACATATAATTGATTGTAAATATTTCTTGCACTAATTAGGTTTTCATTTTCGATTGCCTTTTGCGCTAAAAGTGACTTAACAATGAGCTTGTAACCAAAAATTGTGAATTTATCTGACTCCTCCATAAGTTCATTGAAATCTATTTCTTCAATAATTACTTTTTCATTGAAACTAATAAGCTTTTTAAACTCATCATCATTTTTTAATTTATTTTGATAATCTAAAAATTGGTAGATGGCAATAAATACCACTAATAAAGCTAAAGCTATTAAAAAATATTTATTTTTTAAAAAGTTCAAGATTTGGTCAATCATTCAAAAACTCCACTAACTCATCTATTGTGCACTCAACATCTTCCTTATCATCTTTTAGATATTTAAGTTTTACTTTTTCAGCTTTTATCTCCTCTTGGCCGACTATAATAGCAAATTTAAATCCCTGAGAATTAGCTTTTTTTAGTTGCTTTGAAACATTAGCGCTGCCAAGATAATTTTCAATTACTAGCTCAGAGTTGATGCCTCTTAATTGTGATCCAATTTTTTGTGCAAATGGAATAGAACTCTCATCAACATATCCTATAAAAATATCTTTCCTTAAAAGAGGTGATTTTATAATCTCACTTAACCTGTCAATTCCTAATGCAAAGCCTGTTGCTGGTAAATTTCTTCCTCCTAAACTTTCTATTAATCCATCATATCTCCCTCCTCCAATAATTGCGTTTTGTGCCCCAAGTTCAGAAGAGGTAAATTCAAAAACTAGACCATTATAATAATCAAGTCCACGAACAAGATTTTTGTTTTCCCCAAAATTAATATTTAGCTCATTTAACTTATTTTTAATGTCTGAGAATTTATTTTTTTGTTTCTCATTTAGAAAGCTTTCAATGCTTTTGGCCTCTGACATAAGTATTTTTACTTTTTCATCTTTTGAGTCCAAAGCCCTTATAGGATTTTTCTTGACATATTCTGGCACTTCATTTGATCTTGATAAATAATCATCTAAGTATTTGTTATATGCTTTTAGACTCTCGTTATCGCCCAAAAAATTTATTTCTAAATTCGACTCAATGCCTAATTTATCTAAAATCATATTAGCTAGTTGGATGACTTCTAAATCTCCATAAATTGCGTTGCCAATTAGCTCCACTCCTGCTTGAAAAAACTGTCTTTTTCTACCTTTTTGAGGCCTTTCATATCTGAACATTGGACCAATGTAGAAAAATTTTTTGATTTCCTCATCATCAAGACCATTTGTAATTAACGATCTAACAAGACCAGCTGTTCCTTCTGGTCTTAAGCAAAGCATTTCACCTTTTCTATCATCTAGTTCAAATACCTCTTTTTGTTGAATTATTTCAGACGATTCTCCAACTGATCTTTCAAATAAAGATTTATATTCAATTAAAGGTGTTCTAATTTCGGAATAATTAAAGGCTAGAAATACTTCTTTACAAGTTTTTTCTATCACAGAAATAGCCTCTATATCCTTACCATATAGATCTGGCATTCCTCTAATAGTTTTTAAATCACTCATTGTTTTAAAATTGTATTTCTTTTATTTTCAGCAATTTTCATCACTTCTTTTACTAAAGCCTTTTCTAAGTCTTTAGTTTCAACTTTATATGCTGGCTTTCCTCCAAGATAAATTAAGTGCTTTGGATCTGCTCCAGTGACACCAACATCCGCAATCTTTGACTCTCCAGGGCCATTGACATAGCACCCTATTACAGCCAATGTTACTTCTTCCTTAAGCTCAGATAGTTCTGTTTCAAGTTTATTTACTGTGCTAATCACCTGAAAGTTCTGTCTTGAACAGCTTGGGCAGGCGACAATTTTTACACCTCTTGATCTGATTTTCAAGGACTTTAGCATTTCCCAACCTACTTTGACCTCATCTATAGGGTCTGAAGCTAACGAAACTCTTATAGTATCTCCAATCCCCTTCATTAAGAGTGATCCGAGTCCTATTGATGATTTTACTGTTCCAGTTTTAAGTGAACCAGATTCTGTAATCCCAAGGTGTAAAGGCTGATCAATTAAATTGGAAATCTTCTCGTAACTTTCCACAGCCATAAAAATATCTGAAGACTTAATGCTAAGTTTAAAATTTTCATAGTTATTTTTTTTAAGTATTTCAACATGTCTCATTCCAGATTCTACTAGAGCATCAGCATTAGGCTCTCCATATTTCATTTGTAAATCTTTTTCTAGGGAACCTGCATTTACACCTACTCTAATAGGTATATTTTTATCTTTTGCTGAAGCTATGACCTCTTTTATTTTCTTTTCATTACCAATATTACCTGGATTTATTCTTAAGCAGTCAACACCATTATTTAGTACAGCAAGTGCAATTTTGTAATCAAAATGAATATCAGAAACTAGTGGAATATTTACTTGTGTCCTTATTTTTTTGAAAGATTCAGCTGCTTCAAGAGTTGGCACCGAAACCCTTACAATATCAGCTCCAGCATCCTGCAACTGATGAATTTGCTTTACAGTTGATACAACATCATCAGTATCAGTATTTGTCATTGATTGAACAGATATTGGTGAATTTCCACCAACTGGAACATCGCCAACCCAAATTTTTCTTGTTTTTTTTCTTTTAATTACTGATTCGATCAAAGCAAAACTCTAGAAAATTTCAGAATCATTAAAGAAATATGCTATTTCTCTCTTAGCGCTCTCCACTGAATCAGAGCCGTGCACTGCATTTGCATCTATTGATTGTGCAAAATCTGATCGAATCGTACCAGGTTCGGCTTCTTGGGGATTGGTATTGCCCATAAGTTCACGGTTTTTTAAAATTGCATTTTCTCCTCTCAGCACTTGAACTACTACCGGTCCTGATGTCATGAATTCTACCAAAGGATTAAAAAATGGTTTTCCTTCATGCTCTTTGTAAAATCCTTTCGCATCTTCATCAGATAGATGAATCATCTTCATTGCCACTACTTTAAGATCTGCATCCTCAAATCTTTGCACTATTTTTCCAATAACATTTTTGGATATCGCATCTGGTTTAATAATCGATAATGTTTTTTCCATGCACTTACTCCATTTCATCAATCCAATTTTGCTGGATAGATTCAAGTATTTTTTCATTACATCTTTCAGGATCATCTTCGAAGTTTTTTAAAGATAACACTAGTTTTCTCAACTCTACGAAATTAATCCACTGAGCATCTTTTTCAGGATATTTTTCAGCAAGTTCTATTGCAATATCCAGAGTATCAACCCATTTAAGCACTTTATGGTACCTCAGAAACCTGATTTATTGTATATTTTGGAATTTTGATGACAGTAAGTTCTGATTTAGGCCTAACTTGACAACTTAATCTTGAATTTGCTTCAAGTCCCCAAGCTTTATCCAGAAGATCTTCCTCTTCATCGGAGGCTTCATCTAGATTTTCAAAACCCTCTTCAATAATTACATGACAAGTTGTGCACGCACAGGATTTTTCGCATACATGTTCGATATGTACTCCATTTCTTAAACATGCATCAAGAATTGTTTCGTTTTCTAGAGCTTCGAAAGTCAAACCATCTGGACAGATAGTTTCATGCGGCAAAATTTTTATTTTTTTTTTACTACTGTATCTGTAGATTCATCTTCGCCCATTACAGTAAAACTTTCACCACATCCGCATACTGCATTTGCGTTAGGGTTCATAAATCTAACTCCTTGATTTAGGCCTTCTATTGCAAAGTCGACTTGGCTACCTTTGATAATCTCAACGGAATCTGTTGGAATTAAAAACTCTAAATTTTCTATGAAAAGCTTCTGATCAGACTTATTTGGACGATTTACGAACTCAAAAAAATAAGAAAAACCATTACATCCCATTTTTTTAACACCTAGTCTGATTTTATTTTCTTTGCCTTGTTTTGAGACCATATGCTTGAAATGAGCTAAGGCTTTTGAAGTGAAATTTAAAATTTTTGGTTTATGCTTTTTTGGATTCATAATCAGCTATTGCTTGCTTAATGCTGTCCTCTGCCAATACGCTACAATGAATTTTTATTGGAGGCAGTTCAAGTATCTTCGCAATATCTTTGTCTTTAATTTTTTTTGCCTCTTCAATAGTTTTTCCTTTCATCATTTCTATCATTTGCTGGCTTGAAGCAATTGCTGAACCACAGCCATAGGTTTTAAATTTACAATCTGTTATTACATTTTTTTCATTGACTTCAATTTGAAGTCTCATTACATCGCCGCATGCAGGAGCTCCCACCATGCCAGTTCCAACGTTTTTCTTTTTAGGATCTAGCCTGCCAACATTAAAAGCAGAAGGGTTTTTGAGAGTATTTTCAAATTTTTCTATTACTTTTTTTGAATAAGCCATAACTATTAATGGGGTACCCACTCCACCTTTTCAAGATCAACTCCGTCAAGATACATGTCCCACAAAGGTGATAATGCTCTTAACTGCTCAACAACAGTTTTTGTTGTTTTTGCAACTTCCATTACTTCTTTCTCAGTAGTGAATCTACCAAATGAAAATCTTATTGAACTATGAGCAAGCTCGTCAGCTCTTCCTAAGGCTCTAAGAACATATGAGGGCTCAAGACTTGCAGATGTACATGCTGAACCAGACGATACTGCAACATCTTTTAATGCCATAATTAGTGACTCTCCCTCAATGTAAGCAAAGCTTACGTTAGTGATGTTTGGTACCTTATTCTTATGACAACCATTCAAAAAGATTTCTTCAATAGATGATATTTCTTTCCAGAATTTATCTGATAAATCCTTAATTTTTTTGTTATCTTTATCCATCTCCTTTTGAGCTAATGCAAAAGCTTCGCCCATACCCACAACCTGATGAGTGGCTAGAGTACCAGCTCTAAAACCTCTTTCATGACCTCCTCCATGTATTAGTGCCTCAAGCCTTATTCTAGGCTTTCTTCTTACATATAAAGCTCCTACACCTTTAGGGCCATAGGTCTTATGTGCAGAAAAAGACATCAAATCAACATTCAATTTATTCAAATCAATCTTTAACTTTCCAGTGCTTTGTGCCGCATCAACATGAAAAATTATTCCTTCTTTTCTTGTGAAATCACCAATTTTTTTAATATCGTTAACCGCTCCAAGTTCGTTATTAATGTGCATTATAGAAATTAAAATTGTGTCTTTTCTTACATGTTTTCTGATATTTTCGAGAGTGATTTCTCCATTAAGATCTGGGTCAAGATATGTAACTTCAAATCCCTCACGCTCAAGTTGTCTGCAAGGATCTAGTACTGCTTTATGTTCAATCTTAGAAGTGATTATATGTTTCCCTTTTGTTTTATAGAACATTGCTGCGCCTTTCAAAGCTAAGTTATCAGACTCAGTTGCACCCGAAGTCCAAACGATTTCTCTTGGATCAGCATTTACTAGGTTTGCTACCTGAGTTCTTGCCTTTTCAACTGCCTCATCAGCTTTCCAACCGTAAGCATGCGAACGAGATGCTGGATTTCCAAAATGACCGTCTTTTGACATGTATTCAAACATCTTCTTTGCAACTCGAGGGTCTACAGGAGTTGTTGAAGCATAATCAAAATATATAGATTCTTTCATAACTTGCATTTGTAATTATATCTAATATGTGTTTTTAAGGGAATTTTTAAACCTTGACACCCAATTTATGGGCAACAATTTGATAAGATTCGACAACATCGCCTAAATCTTTTCTGAATCTGTCTTTATCCAGACTTTCACCTGTCTCTTTATCCCAAATTCTGCAGCCGTCAGGAGTAAATTCATCTCCCAGTATAAGTTTTCCATCATACCTGCCATATTCAACCTTATAATCAACAAGAATTAAGCCAACATCATCAAAAATCTTACAAAGGTATTTATTTATATCGAATGTAATTTTTTTCATCTGTTCTATTTCATCTGCTGTGCCCCATTTAAAAGCGATAATATGATTATCATTTATTAGGGGATCACCGAGATCATCATCCTTAAGAAAAAATTCAAAAAGAGGCTGCTCTTCAAACTTTATTCCCTCTTTTACTCCAAGCCTTCTACACAATGAGCCAGTTGCAATATTTCTTACCACACATTCGACAGGCAACATATCTAATCTCTTTACAAGACTTTCATTGTCACTGGTTTGTTTTAAAAAATGTGTTTCAACACCATTTTCCTGAAGGTAGGACATTATGAATGCATTAAACTTATTATTAATTGCGCCCTTGCCACTTAGAGCCTCTTTTTTCTTACCATCAAATGCAGAAGTATCATCTCTGTAAACCATTAATAATTCATTGGCATTTGAAGTCTCAAAAAGTGATTTTGCTTTACCCTCAGAAATTAAATTTTGCTTTTCCGTCATGATAGGTTCTCGTTAATTTGGTCAACTAAATCATTAACACTGATACTTGTATTAGAAAGTTTTTTAAACTCTAAGATAGTATTTTCACCACTTTGAGTGAAGGTGAGTTCATAATCTACATCTGCGGCATTATTTGATCTGGAAAAAAAACCAAAGAAACTGTTGTCGTCCTCATCCACACTGACTTGAAAGTACTTCAATTCTCTATTTCTGTCCTTAATTTCTAAACTTGAACGTTCTAATGCTCTTGAGATTGCTGACCATGTTCTTTCGAAGGTAAGCTTAAATTCGATACCTATCTCCTTTTGAACATATACAATTCTAGTTTTTTTATTGAGATTCAAAGATTGAGCGGCTAATGAGTTTCCTTGGTATCCTGGAAGATTTTCTACAAAATAGTTAGAGAAAGAATTGTAAAAACCAACATCTATAGCTGCACCACTATCATCTTCAAGATAAATCTCAGAACTATTATTTCTAATTCCATGTTCAAGAATAATATTTATATCCTCACCATTTGCTTTACTCTTTGCTTTAATCTTGCCACTTGTAGGGTCTTCATTTTCAATATCATATTGAGCAGCAAGAAGATCTTTGGTTAGTGCCCACATTTTTGATGGAAGTGCTTCGATATAAATCCAATAAATTTCTCCAAGTCTTCTAATTTCAACCTTTTCTGAATTTCCAGATGAAAATATCTTTTTAGGTCTTGGAAGTTCACTTTGAGATAAGGGATTATTCTGAATTGATGGATAGGGGTAATCATTTGAAATTTCCAAATTCTCTGTTTCAGAATTTGTGACTAAATCTTCTCCCTCCTCCTTATATCTTTCATTTGGATTTTCCCTTGCAAAAGAACTAAGGAAGCTACATCCATTAATAAAAAAGATTATTAAAAAAATATTAAGTATTTGAGTAAATTTCATCAATTTCTTTTCCCAGTTTTTCCGATATTTTCACAAGTGGTAATCTAAGATTATTCTCTAGCATTTTTATTTTTGCAAGTAGATATTTAGAGGGTCCTGGACTATTCTCAAGCAAAATATTGAATAACTTTTCATATTTTTTACTTATCAAAGCGGCCTCTTCGAAATTTTTCTCTTGAATTAAATCAGAAATTTGCTTTATTACTTCTGGAACTATATTAGCTGCAACAGAAATTATGCCTACTGCACCGTATTTTCCAAACTCAACAAAACTTGGGTCATCTCCAGATAACAAATAAAAATCTTTTCTTTTTTCTAGAAGCTTTGAAAGCTTTTCCATTCTATCGTGTGTGTTTATAGCCTCCTTAATACCTACGATATTATTTTCACCTAATAATTCATCAACAGATTCAGGTTGCAGATCAACTCCCGTCCTGCCCGGAACATTGTATAAATATATCAAGGCATCAGAACTTGCGAGCTTTTTAAAATGTGCTATCAAACCTTCCTGTGAGGGCTTATTGTAGTATGGGGTAACAGCTAAACATTTTTCTATTCCGCAGTTAAGAGCCAAATCTATAAACTTTAATGAATCCGAAGTAGACGAACTTCCTACTCCAGCCATTAATGGAATTGCAGTGTTATCACAAGCGAATTTATAAATATCTTCTCTCTCTGATATGGATAAAGTTCCAGCTTCACCTGTTGTTCCTATTAAAACAATACCGTCAGTTTTAGCCTCTTCATGAAAGAGGAAAAGCTTTTTTAAAGAATGGAAATCAACCGAATAATCTGATTTCATGGGTGTAACTATTGCAACTATACTTCCTTTCATTTTTTTTTATTCTTATAATCCTACTTGTGAATGATAAAACAAAAGCTCCAAGTTTTTTAGGACTGATCACAGAAAGTGAATCTTTAAGTTTAAAGGACTTTTCAGGAAAATATTTAGTTTTGTATTTTTATCCTAGAGATATGACTTCTGGATGTACACTAGAAAGCCAAGATTTTAGAGATCACTACAAAAGTTTTCAAAAACACAACTGTGAAATACTTGGTGTTTCAAGAGATTCAATTAAATCGCATGATAAATTTTGCGAAAAAGAATCACTTCCATTTAAGTTAATTTCAGATCCAGATGAAAAATTATGCAAAGCATACGACGTGATGAAAGAGAAAAGTATGTATGGAAAGAAATTTATGGGTATTGAAAGAAGCACGTTTCTTATTAATCCAAATGGTGAAATTATAAAAGAATGGAGAAAAGTGAAGGTTCCAGGTCACGTTGAAGAGGTCCTTTCTGAATTAAAAGAAGCCAATTAAGAATCAATATATTTCCAATTATCTAAAATAGATTTTACAAAACTTGCTAGAGGAACAGAGAAAAATACCCCCCAAATTCCAAAAATTGCACCAAAAAAGAAGACTGATAAAAGCACTACTACAGCTGGCAACTTTACAACCCCAGACATAAGAAATGGTAGAAAAATATTGCCATCAATAAATTGAAGAATTCCAAATGCTATAAGAATTACGATTACATATGGATCTAAACCAAACTGAGCAAGTGAAATTATTAGAATAGGTATTGTCATAAAAACAGGGCCAAAAAAAGGAATTAACTGACTTAAGCCAAGTGTTGTGCCTAAAAGAATTGGGCTATTTAAACCCAAGAAGTAGAATAACAAACTACCAAATATTGCAACTATAAAAACTTCAATAAATTTACCTTTAAAATAGTTTTGAAAATTTACATTTGCCTCATTCCAAACCTTTGAAAGAAACTTTCTTTTTTTCGGCACAAACCTTGAAAAGCCGTTTGATAACGTTTCTGTATCCCAAAGCCAAAAAAATAAAAAAATTGGAACTAAAATCAGTCCTAAGAAAAGATTTGCTGTTTCTTGAGCTCTTGATATTCCAAATGATATAGCGCCAGTTAAAAAACCGCTTAAATCAGAAAGAAGAGATTGTGCACTTTCTATCGATTCAATAGGCGCGTTTAAACTTCCCAATGCTTGAGTTACCGGCTCCAAGATAAATAATAAGCTTGGAATATCTTCTATGAATGCTTCTGTTTCATTTATAAAAAGCGGCACAAAAAGAAGTAAAAAAGCCGATGCAAGCAACATAACTATTAAAAAAGTTATAAACACACTTATTTTTCTTGGAATACCAATTTTTGTGAAGTAAGTATTTACAGGCCTAAACAGAACTGCCAGAACAATACTTATGAGTATTGGAGATGCCAAATCTCCAAAAATCCAAAGAGTAAGCAAGCCAAAAAATAATGAAGCTACCAAAAAAATAAGCTGCTGGCTTTTAAATAATGTATTTAATCGCATTTTCTATTGAATCTTTATTTAAAAATCCTATCAAATAATTATAGTTAAGTATCCGATGAAAAAAATATTTTATTTATTTTATTTATTTTTGTCCTCTAACATTGTTACTCAAGAAAACAGTATAGAGCTTCCACTTATAGGAGATAGACTTAGTGGGGCCGTATCGGAAACTGAAGAGGAAATCCTAGGGCGACAATTTTTAAGAGACTTAAAAAGAGAGACAGACATACTCTATGATCCAATAATTCAAGAATGGACAGAATTATTTGTTTACAAAATTGGTGAGTCAAGCAAGGTTAATAAAAAGACGTTTGAGATATTAGTTATTGAGGATAATAGGCTAAATGCATTCGCAGCTCCCGGAGGGGTAATTGGCATTAATGCAGGTTTATTTAAACATGCTGATAATGAAGCACAATTTGCCTCTGTTGTCGCGCACGAATTAGCTCACCTTAGTCAGAGACATTTTGCTAGACAAATTTTAGAAAACAGTGATAGAAGTAATGCAAACATGGCAACAATACTTGCTTCTATTGTTGTTGCTGTAGCTTCAAGGAATCCAGCAGCACTTATCGGCGGTCAAGGCTTACTTGTTAATCAAAGGTTAAGGTTTTCAAGACTTTATGAATCTGAAGCAGACAGAGAAGGTTTTATTACTTTAGAAAAATCAGGATATAAAACTTCAGAAATGTCAGAGATGTTTAAAAATATGCAAGAAATTAGACGGCTTTCTGGAGATAACATACCTGAGTTTTTATTAACACATCCAATAACTACTCGTAGAATTACAGACTCTAGAGAAAGAGCAAGAAATTCAGATGGAGATGGAACTGTTAATAGTTTTAATTACCGCTTAGTCAAAGCAAGAGTGAAATTTCTTATGATGGATAACTTATCCATTAAGGCATTTGAAAAGGATATTGAAGATAATGATGAAGGCAAATACTTCACTGCATTAATTGAAAAAAAGAAATTAAACTTTACCAAATCAATTTCAATCCTTGATGAACTCTCAAAAAAATATCCTGATAATTTAATCATCAAAACAACAATTGCAGAAACCCTAACAGAATCCGGAAATATAAATAGAAGCAAAAGTTATACTGAAGAATTATTAGATATTTCTTTAGGAAATTACCCAATTAGCTTTAATCTTGCCAAAACTTATATTCTGGAAGGAGATTACATTGCAGCTGAGCAAATATTAGAAGATATAAAATTTTATAGACCTGTCGATATAAACCTCTTAAAACTTCTAGGGGAAGTTCAACAAAAAAGTAATAATATGCTCAGTTTCCACTTAACAAATAGTGAATATCTTTTCTACTCTGGCAGATATGAGGAGGCTCTTGCAGATCTTTATCAAGCAAGAAGATTGGCTGTCAACAACTTTAAAATTAAAGAAATTATCACAGAAAGAATAGTTTTTTTGCAAAAATATTTAGGAAAAATTCCTAGAGGTTAGCTTTAAAAAAATCGGAGACATCCTTCCAAACTGTCTCTTTTTCAACATCAGATAGTGGCTCATGCCTAGACTTCTCATAGGCTTTAAACTTTGTACTAAAACCCAATTCAAGAAATTTTTGATGCATATCAAATGCTTGTTTACCCATGTTATTTACAGTATCAAATGATCCTGTAATAAAGAAAAAGGGTATTTTTTTGTTGAATTTTTTATATGTATCTTTTTTCCATAAATTGGTGCAACCATTTTTTAAGTCCATCCAAAATTGGTTAGTCATCGGAAAACCACAAAGAACGTCTTCAATATATTCATCAACATTCTCATTGTCACTTGAAATATAGTCGTGCGTAGTCCTGTTTGGTTTAAAAAAGGAATTGTGTTTTTTAGTTGTAAACTCCTCCATAGTACTATTGATTTTTTTAGGATCTGAAAGTTTATATTCAGGCCATAAAACTAAATTATTTAAAAACATCTCAATATTATTCCTGCTAAAAGCTGCACTTAAAATTATTCCATCAAAATGAATATTTTTTCTTAGTACTGACAAACATATCACTGTACCCAGGCTATGGGCTAATAGGAAATGTTTTTTGGCAGGATGTTCTTTTCTAATATAAGAATTTAATTCAATTATTTGATCAACAACTTTTTCAAAGCCATCAGATTTATCTAAATATCCCCTTAATTTGCCATCTTTTACATGTAATCCATGTCCAAGATGATCATTGCAATAAACTTGGAAGCCCTCATCATTTAGCGCTTTAGCAGTAAGATCATATCTTTTATGATGCTCCGCGAGTCCATGAATAATTTGAACCGTTGAATGGGGATTAGTTGCTTGCAACCATTTAGCTCCTCTTAGATTTCCATGCTCGCCCTTTATGGAAAACTCTTTCATATGAAACTACTTTAATAATTTAGCAAAGCTATCAAATTGCTCTCTTTCTGTTCTAAAAGAATTGGCTGGATGCTCTTGATCCTCGTAGCCTAGAGAAATTCCACACCATAAAATTTCATCATCTCCATATTCAAGATGTTTTTTTAATAATTTTGGAAATCCTGCCCATGCCTCTTGCAAACAAGTGCCAAGTCCCTTGCCAACAGCTGCAAGACATATACTTTGAATGAAGTGCCCAACATGACCCCAGCCATTTGGGCCAACAGATTTGTGAACTGTAACAAAAATACCAACTGGTGCATCAAAAAATTCATAATTTTTCTTTGCCCAGGCCATTCGTTTATCCATTTGATCTCGCTCTATACCTAACGCTCCATATAATCCAAAACCACATGCTCTTTGCCTTGCTTTGTACCAATCAGGCATGCTTTCTTTGGAAGGATACACTTGGTATTCCTCGGTTTCTATCTCGCCTTTGTCAAATTTTTCACATGCTTCTTTAACTAATTTATTTCTAGCCTCGCCCATTACTACATAAACTTTCCATGGTTGGGAGTTGACTCCGGATGGTGAAAATTTTGAAGTTTCTAGGATGTCTTTTACAACGTCTTCAGAGACGTCTTTGCTTAAATAGCCTCTAACTGAATGTCTTTTTTTAATTGCTTCTAATATATCCATAGGAGTGAAATTATAAACTGATACTATTTAAATTTATAACTATCTATTTGTTAGTTCTAGATTATTTTTAATTTTATTATGTTTTTTTCTGCTCAATTTATAATTTAAAAAAATTAACATTGGAAATAGAAATAGCAATGACACTACTGGACCATGTAATGTAAATAAAGAGACAAGCTGTTCAGCAGAGGGTTCACTTCCACCTGGAGGGTAATTAATGATCCACAAAAAGAACATTGATATAAACTGACCTAAACCAGACATACATTTTGAACAGAATGATGTTAAAGAGGAAACGGCACCTTCTTGTCTTTTTTCTGATTGGAATTCAATTTCATCAATAATATCTGGGACCATCGATTCTCTTGTCATAAGCGAAATAAGTGAGAATATTGAAGAAAAGAGGATCATAACTGACATAAAGTTAAGAATTTTACTTTGTTCCATTCCGTCAAATAAACCTAAGTAATGCGTAATGAAAGGTAGTGAATGTGTTAAAGATAAAAAAATCAAACTAGCTATTACAATTTTTTCTTTATCTAAATATCTTGTAATAATGGGGGTTACAACCCAACTCACAATTGCAGCAAGAATATAAAAATATATAAGCACACGTAAATCTAATGGGTCAAATTGCCAAAATTTTGTGTAAGTTAAAAAACTTAAACTGTTTGCCAATCCCCAAGTTCCTTGAATTAAAAGAGAGCCAAAAATAAAAAGTAATAATGTTTTGCTTTTCAACACAAATGAGAGTTCTTTTTTTAAAATTTTAAAGTCAGCTTTTCTTTGTTTAGGTTTCCACTCATATAATTCTGGAATTACTTTTTTTGACCCAAGAAGAGAAATTACACCAAAAATTAACATAGATGAACTACCAAAAATACCTATATAAAGCCATTTATATGGGTCACTTATGAAGTAACCTAAGAAGCTATAAACCACAAGAGAGTGTCCGGCACCTATTATCCACTGGTAACCTTCTCGCATTGACATGACTCTTGAATTATTCACATAATTGCCTCCTAATTCAGAAAATAAAGCTCTATGAGGAACATCAAATATGCTTACAAAAAACCTTGTTAGAATTAGAAAAAAAAGCAGCCAAAAAAATAGAAAGTACTGATTTTCACTCCAAGAGGGATCTGGAATAAAAAGCATTATATAACAAATGCAAATTGGAAGAAGCGATAAAAACATATAAGGGTATCTCCTTCCCAAATTAGTTTTTGTTCTATCAGAAAAGGTTCCAATAGCTGGATCTGAAAAGGCATCAAATAAAAGAGCTAATAGTACTGCTGAACCGGTTAAAAGTGGATTTAGACCTAAAAATGTTAAATAAAAAAAGCCAAGAAAAAATGAAAAAAAATCGGTCTTTATCGCATTAATTCCTCCTCCAAAACCAAGGAGAATTCTTTGCCAAAAGCTTATTTTCATAAATTAAAGAAGTAAATTACTTAGAATATATCCTAATATAATTTTGTTTATTTTTTAAAAGCTGGTGGGTCGTATAGGATTCGAACCTATGACCAACGGGTTAAAAGCCCGGTGCTCTACCAGCTGAGCTAACGACCCAGAAGAGTGGTATTTTATACCAGTACAACAATGTCTTAAAGTCCAAATTTATTTTATATAAATTAAATTACAAATATGGTTCGTAATCTTCTCTATACATTGTTTCTAGAAGATATATAAAGCTTTCCCAATTCAAATCAATGAGCATTTTTGAATTGCTAAGCTTTTTATTAAGCAAACAAGTCTGAAGCCTTACTCTAATTGGTTTGTTGTCAAACTTATACACTAAAACCGGAAATTCATCTCTAGGTGTAACTCCTAGCACTTGCTTCCACCATGCGAAAGGAGGTTCAAATCCTTTCTTGTAAGCTTTACATTCAATATTCCATCTACCGAGTTTTAAATCTGGATGATTTTTTTCTTGGTATTGAGTAAGAATTCTTCTCACAGGCCTTTTTAAACCAAGATCCTCCTGCAGTTTTTTTGAAATTTTCCTTTCAAAATCATGACCTTTTTTTCTTTGGTTTATGGTCATTTTTCAAATACCTCGCTATCCAATTCAGCGTTTGTGAAAACTTCCTGAACATCATCAAGGTCCTCTAAGGAGTCAGTAAGTTTTAAAATCTTTTCAGAATTTTCTAAGTCTAGCTTAATTTGATTTTCAGACTCCATCAAAATTTCTGTAGATTCAATATCAAATGATTTATTTTCAATGGCACCTTTTAATTCTGACAAATTTTTCGGATCACAGTGAAGTTCTGTTTTTTCATCACCTAAATCTAAAATATCTTCAGCGCCGCTCTCAATTGCTAGTTCATAAAATTTTTCATCTGCTGAACTGTGATTAACAAAAATTTTACCCATAGATTTAAACATGTAGGCTACACTTCCAGATGTGCCCAAATTTCCACCAGATTTTGTGAAAGCATGTCTAATTTCAGAAACAGTTCTATTTTTGTTATCAGTTAAAGTTTTGATAAATACAGCAATTCCCTCTGGTCCGTATCCCTCATATATAACCTCTTCTAAATTTTGTCCTTCTTGTCCTCCTGCGCCTCTTTGAATTGCTCTATTAATTGTATCTTTGCCCATGTTTGCTGATAAAGCTTTTTCATAAGCTAGTCTTAGTCTTGGGTTGTCTTCTACAACTCCACCACCCTCCTTTGCTGCAACAGTTAACTCTCTAATTACTTTTGTAAAAACAGCTCCTCTTTTGGCATCCTGTCTTGCCTTTCTGTGTTTGATATTTGCCCACTTAGAATGTCCTGCCATTATTCTTCAATTTTCTTTATGTTCAACTCTTCTAGACTTTCATCAGGAACCTCTCCTGGTGCTTCTGTAAGTAAGCACATTGCAGATTGAGTTTTAGGAAACGCAATAACATCTCTTATAGTCTCTGCGCCTGTAAGAATCATGGCAATTCTATCTAAACCAAATGCAATACCTCCATGAGGAGGACAGCCTGTGCCAAGTACTTTTAAAAAAAATCCAAATTTTTCATTAGCTTCTTTTTGACTTAAGTTGAGAAGTTTAAATATTTGCTCTTGAATTTCTTTGTTATGAATCCTTATTGAACCTCCCCCTAATTCTATTCCATTTACAACAAAGTCATATGCTCTTGATTTAATAGAATTTATATCAATTTTTTGTAGTTCCTCTAAATCAGACTGAGCAGGACTAGTAAAAGGATGATGCAATGCAGATACTTTACCATCATTATCTTTTTCAAACATTGGAAATTCAGTAACCCAACATGCCTCATAGCCATCTTTTAATAAATTCAAATCTTTTCCAATTTTATTTATTAGTCTACTCATGTAATCGTTTACAATCTTGGCTTTACCAGCTCCAAAAAAAACAAGGTCATTCTTATTAAGATTTAATTCTTTTATCAAATTTTCTATACATTCTTCAGATAAATATTTGAGTATTGGTGAGCTAACTCCTTCATAGCTCACATTCTCAACTCTTATGTAAGCTAATCCTCTAGCTCCAAATTCTTTAACAAAATCTGTATATCTGTCAATTTGTCCTCTTCCGATTTTATCTCCATCATTTATAACTAATGCTGCAATTCTTGATTCATTATCGTTTGCAGGTTCTGAGAAGACTTTAAATTCTTCTTTTTCAAAAAGCTTCTTTACCTCTATCAGTCTCAAAGGATTTCTTAAATCTGGCTTGTCACTGCCAAATTCTTCCATAGACTTTTCCCATGTAATAACTTCAATATTCTTCAGATCTTCTTTAGCAATTTCTTTGAAAACTTTTCTCATTAAGTCATTTGTAAGATTCATAATGTCTTTTTCCTCCACAAATGACGACTCGATATCAAGCTGAGAAAATTCTGGTTGTCTGTCTGCTCGTAAGTCCTCATCTCTAAAGCATCTGGCAATTTGATAGTACTTTTCAAAACCTGAAATCATTAACATTTGCTTGAATAGCTGTGGAGATTGCGGAAGTGCAAAAAAACTGCCTCTATTTGTTCTGCTAGGCACTAAATAATCTCTTGCTCCTTCAGGGGTAGCTTTTGTAAGAATTGGTGTTTCAATATCAATGAAGTCTTTTTTTTCAAGTTCTTTTCGGACAATTTGAGAAATTTTAGATTTTGTCTCAAGATTTTTTTGCATTTCTGGTCTTCTTAGGTCAAGAGTTCTATTTTTTAAACGCACCTCTTCACTAACTTCAGCAGACTGATCTAACGGAAATGCTGGTGTCTCTGCTTCATTTAAAACAATAATTTCATCGGCGATAATTTCAATGACTCCTGTTGTAAGATCTTCATTTTCAGCGTCTTCGGGACGCTCATTTACTTTTCCAGAAATTTTTAAAACAAATTCACTTCTAATTTTCTCTGCAAGTGAAAAAGGTTTTTTATTCTCCGGATTTACAACGACCTGTACTATTCCAGTCTTGTCTCTGACATCTAAAAAAATAACGCCTCCATGGTCTCTTCTCCTATGGACCCAGCCACAAACGGTAACAATTTTATTAATGTGCTTTTTAGAGAGCTCTCCGCAATAATTACTTCTCATCTTTTTTTTGCTTTATTTTTTTCTTTTCTATTTCTGGTGAGTGGATATTTTTTTTATTATTTTTTTTAAAATCAGTTTCATACCACCCATCACCCTTTAATCTAAAACCTGGAGCAGATATTAACTTTACAACCCCTCCAGATTTCTTACATTTTAAACAACTTTTTAGTGGTTTTTCGTTTATTTTCTGAAGTGCTTCAAAATTTGAATTACATACATCACAGTAATAGTCATAAATCGGCATAATAAAAAAGAAATTACAATATAATTAACATTGGAGATTATAGTGTATTTCTCAAAATTATTCGTCCCAACAGTAAAGGAAGACCCCTCAGATGCAGAGCTTATTAGTCATAAGTTGATGGTGCGTTCTGGAATGATTAAAAAAACTGCAGCTGGAATTTATAGCTGGCTACCCATAGGTCTTAAAGTTCTTAAAAAAGTAGAGGAAATAGTCAGAAAGAATTTAAATAACTTCGATGCTGAGGAAATTCTAATGCCTATGGTACAACCTGCAGAATTATGGAAAGAATCAGGAAGATATGGTGAGTACGGCAAAGAACTTCTTAAATTTGACGATAGGTCAAATAGAGGATTTGTATTGGGCCCAACTCATGAAGAAATAATATGTGAAATTTTTAGATCTCATCCAAAGAGTTATAAGGATTTGCCTGTAAACCTTTATCAAATACAAACTAAGTTTAGAGATGAAATTAGGCCAAGATTTGGTGTCATGAGATCAAGAGAATTTTTAATGAAAGATGCATATAGCTTCGATATTGATGAGAAAGGTCTAGTTAAAAGTTATGGGAAAATGAAGGATGCTTACATAAGTATATTTGATGAAATTGGCTTAGATTATAGAATTGTTAAGGCAGATTCTGGAAATATCGGTGGAGATGTAAGTGAAGAATTTCATATTCTTGCTGATTCAGGTGAAGATTTGATTGCTGTAAGCGATAGTAGTGATTTTGCGGCAAATGTAGAGGTTTTAAATTACGATAAAGATCCCAGTGATCTTGAGGGAAAAAAATCTCCTGATGGCAAAGGTAAACTTAAAATTAAGAGGGGAATTGAAGTTGGTCATATCTTTCAATTAGGTCAAAAATACAGTCAAGCAATGAATGTTGGGGTTAAAGATATGAATGGAAACTCTATACATCCTTTTATGGGCTGTTATGGAATCGGTGTTTCAAGAATTGTTGCTGCCGCAATAGAACAAAATCATGATGATAGAGGAATTCAATGGCCAGATAAGATTACTCCTTTTGGAGTAAATATTATTTGTTTAGATCCCGAAAGTGATGAAATCATGAAAGTTTGTTCTGAAATTTATAGTATCTTACAAAAATCTGGCTTTGATCCATTATTGGATGATAGAGATATAAGGGCTGGAATAAAGTTTAAGGAACATGAACTTTTAGGTATACCTTATTCAATTATTATTGGTCCTAATAACTTTAAAAATACAAAACTAGAGTTTGGTATCAGAGCACAAAATGAAAAAATAGATATGAAATTAGACGACATTAAAAAATATTTAGGAGAAAAATATGATTAGATTTTTTACTACCATAGGCGGGTTTCTATTAGGTTCACTGCTTATTACGCTTTTACTTATTTTTGCTTTAAATCCATCTTTTTTAGCAAAGCAAGTTTTAAGCTATGGCGCTAAAAGTTTTGGCGTTCCATCAACAAATAAGGTTGATAAGTTTCTTGATCAAACTATTATCGATGGAGCTATTGATTCTCCTCTTGCATTAACATACTTAGGGCTTGATTCTTTAAATTTCTTAACAGGACACAAATCAAAACTGGGCGACTACAGTTTAGAAAAGTCCGAGAGTGACTATGAAGAGAGTTTAAAACAATTGAATTATCTAAACAGATTCAATCAAAATGATATGCCTGATGGTAATTACAATTTACAAATAAAAAGATTTAGTCTTGATAATGATATTAGAGGTTTTGAGTCTTTCAGATTTCATTCTAGCCCTGTAACTCAATTTTTTGGAGCACATTTAAGTCTAGTAGAGTTTCTGACAGATCAACATAAGGTGAATAATGAAAGAGATATTAAATTTTATTTTGATCGCTTAAATGAAGTTCCAAGAGTTATTGGTGAGATTATAGGTTTTTTGGATAAAAGAGCAGAGAATGGGATATTTTCTCCAGAATTTGTCTACAAAAAAGCTATGGGTCAAATTGATACTCTTTCTACTGGAAGAATTGAGGATCACCCCTTGTATAAGACACTCGAAAAAAAAATCGATGAAATAAATTTATCAAAAAATAAGAAAGAAAATTATCTTGATGACGCTAAAAATTTAATTAAAGAAGTTTTCGTACCTGCTTATAGAAGACTTTTCAACACACTAGAAAGCCAAAGCAAAAATGCAAGAGAAATGGTAGGTGTTTGGAGCTTGCCTAATGGTAATGATTATTACAAACACAGGCTAAGAATCTATACAACTACTGATTACTCTGCAGATGAAATACACAACATAGGCCTTAAGATGGTAAGTGAAATTCAAAATGAAATTAGAAGCATTCTTGAATCTGAGGGTTACGATATTTCTAGACCTCTCCCAGAGCTATATGAAGTATTAAATAGTGAAGAGAGATTTTACTATGAAGACTCAGATGAAGGGAGAGAGCAAATACTCGCTGACTATACAAAAATTCAAAATGAAGCTATGAAAAAAATGCCTGATTATTTTAATGAATTACCTAAATCTGAAGTAATTGTAAAAAGAGTTCCAATTTACTCTGAACAAAGTGCTGCTGGTGGCTATTATCAAAGTCCTGCTTTGGATGGTTCTAGGCCTGGGGTATTTTATGCAAATCTATATGATATTAAGGCAACAAAAAAGTTTGGAATGCCAGCACTATCATTTCATGAAGCTGTACCAGGACATCATTTTCAAAATGCCTTAAATATAGAAAACAGTACTCAAACTTTGTGGAAAAAATTTGGATATGGAACATCAGCTTATGGTGAGGGATGGGCCCTATATGCCGAGAGATTAGCTATAGAAATTGGATTAGTTGAAGATCCATATGATTTAATTGGATCATTACAATCTGAACTATTTAGAGCTGTACGATTAGTTATTGATACAGGAATGCACAGCAAAAAATGGACAAGAGAAAAAGCAATTGATTACATGATTAAAAATGTAGGATCTGAAGAGAGTGAAGCAATCTCAGAGGTTGAAAGGTATATAGTTTGGCCAGGACAAGCCTGCGCCTATATGATTGGTCGAATTAAAATCATGGAACTAAGGGATAAAGCAAGAAAAGAGCTAGGAGATGACTTTGATATTAAGGACTTTCACTCAGCAGTTCTTATGAATGGATCCCTACCACTAACTGTTCTTGAGTCAGTGATAGAAGATTACATAGCAGATAGTAAAATCTAATGTCTATTCAGATATTACTTTTTCTATATCAGTGAGGATATTAGGATTTTCATCAAGAAATTCTGTTACTTTTGACATTCCCTGACCAATCTTATCGCCTTTATAGCTGTACCATGATCCAGCCTTTTCAACTATTCCTTTTTGAACTGCATACTCAATAATTTCAGCTTTTCTATTTATGCCCTTCCCATAAAGAATTTGAAATTCTGCTACTTTAAATGGAGGTGCCATTTTATTTTTAACGACTTTTACTCGCGTTTCATTTCCGATAACTTCATCTCCATCTTTTATTGCACCGATTCTTCTAATATCTAACCTCACACTGGAGTAGAATTTCAATGCATTTCCCCCAGTAGTTGTTTCTGGACTACCAAACATTACTCCGATTTTCATCCTTATTTGATTGATAAATATAACGAGTGTATTTTTTCTCTGGATGCTACCAGTAATCTTTCTTAGTGCTTGTGACATCAATCTTGCTTGAAGCCCAACGTGTGAATCACCCATATTTCCCTCTAATTCAGCTCTAGGTACTAATGCTGCAACACTATCAACTACTATTACATCAAGCCCTCCACTTTCAACTAACTTATCGGTAACTTCCAAGGCTTGTTCACCTGTATCAGGTTGAGAAATAAGTAGTTCGTCAATATCAACACCTAGGGCTTTGGCATATTCTGGATCTAACGCATGCTCCGCATCAATAAATGCTGCAGTTCCACCGGCTTTTTGGCATTCTGCTATTATCTGAAGTGTAAGAGTTGTCTTTCCAGAGGATTCTGGACCGTATATTTCAACTACTCTACCTTTAGGCAAACCATCAATTCCTAATGCTTTGTCTAAACCAAAAGAACCTGTAGAAATGGAAGGGACCTCGACAGTATCCCTTGTTCCGAGCTTCATGATAGTTCCTTCACCAAAATCTTTTTCGATTTGCTTAAGTGCTGTTTCTAACGATGTTTTTTTATTATCTGCCATATTTTTCCCTTAGTAGTGTATATATATACAGTACTTACTTTTTTTTAAATAATCAAGAAAAAAAACATTTTTTTCTTTATTTTTTTAAAAGAGTATATATCAAGTAAAATACTCAAATGGCATTTATAGTTACTGAATCATGTATACAGTGTAAACACACTGATTGCGTTGAAGTTTGTCCTGTAGACTGTTTTTATGAAGGTCCTAATTTCTTAGTAATTAATCCAAATGAATGCATAGATTGTGGTCTTTGTGAACCAGAATGTCCTGAAAAAGCTATTTATGCAGAGGATGAACTACCACCAGATCAAATTCATTTTGTTGAAATAAATGATGATTTGTCTGCTGTTTGGCCAAATATAACGCAAAAAAAGGAGGCTTTGCCCGAGGCTGCCAAATTCAGTTCTGTAAAAAATAAAATGGATCTCTTAAAAAAAGATTAATTTAAATGCAGCCACACAGATGGAATTGAGCCAAAGATTAAACCAGAAAAAAACACCTTTACTGAATTCTCATTTTTTTTAAAACTTTTGATTATTTCATTTGGGACAATAAAAAATGATATTGATAATCCAAGTATTAGTGGAGAAAGAAGTAAAAAATCAAAATTTTTTAATGAAATTATTACTTCTTGATAAACACCTAAAAGGACTAAAACTAATGAACCAGAAATTCCTGGCAAAATAAATGCGGTAAAACTTAAAAATCCGGCAAAAACTAAAAATAAAACCTTTAATGGAGGAGCAAAATCTGAATAAGAAAACTCTATTAAAGTTAGGCTAATACAAGCTGCAATAAAAATTCCAGAGAAAAAATGTAATGGGAATTTTGCTGAAATTGTGAATCTTTGATCTAATAAGCAGTTTTTTAATACAGCTAAAACCATTACTAGAGAAAGAAAGATTTTAAATTCGAACAAAAAATTTGTTATTAAATAATTTATTAAATTTACAGCTAAAAAAATTGCCATAATCATGCCCAAAAGAAGTGGAGCTGAAAATCCTAGATTGATATTTTCTTTTATCTTTTTAAAAGAAAATTCGAATTGTGAAGGGCTAAAAAAAGATATTATTCTTACAAATTCATTATAAACATTGAACAAACCAGCTACAGTTGCCCCAGAAATGCCGGGAGTGATTTCGGCTAACCCCATAAAGAAACCGGATACAAATCTGTAAAAAAATTTATACACCTGGAAGTTTTCCTCTAAATTTTGAAAGGCTGGTCATATCCCAAAATAAAGGAGTTACTGAAATGAAGTTCGTTTTAATTGCTTCGAAATCTGTGCCTTCAAGATTTCCAGAAGGAGGTCCTGATTTTCCAATTTTATAACTTATTGAATTTTCATCCCCTTTAAATTCAGGTGCAAGAGGCACCCCTCTATTTCCGAGTTTAGTGAGCTTAAAGCCTTTGATTTGATTAAATTTTAAATTTGGGACATTCATATTAATAACGACGCCATCATTTGTTTTATCTTTGTAATTCTCAATTATTTGATCAAGCATCATTTTTGTAGCAAGTATTGCTGATTCAAATTCCTCAAAGGATTTTCCTGCTATAGAAATAGCTAAAGGTGGGAAATGTAATTTTCTTGCTGTGAAAGCTGCGCCAAGTGTACCTGAATGAATAACATCATCTCCCATATTTGCTCCTCTGTTAATGCCGGAAATCACAATATCTGGAATTTGCTCTAAAATAGCCATTAAACCCATGAAGACGCAATCGGCTGGCGTTCCATCTACGGAGTATATATTGTTGGAGAGTTTTTCAATTTTTACATCCGACCTAAGTGTTATAGCAGCGCCCTGGCCGCTCTTATCTTTTGACGGTGCAATTAATGTTACATTATGACCATCTTCCTCAAGAGCCTTCAATAAACTTAATGTAATTTTTGAATCGACTCCGTCATCGTTTGTTAAAAGAATATTCACCTTGAAATTTTTATAATTGTTTGTGCTGCTGCACCATCATTATTACCTATAAAACCCATTTTTTCTGAAGTTTTTGCTTTTAAACCAATATTTTCTTCATTGAGTTTAAGAATTTGACTTAAATTTTTAATAATTTTAGCCTTATATTGACTGAGTTTTGGCTCCTCAAGTATCACAACTATATCAACTTGAATTAGTTTAAAACCTTTTTTTGTAAGTAAATTATTTGTTATTTCAAAAAGCTTACTGCCTTCTGCATCTTTCCATTCTGGAGTATTTGGAAAATGTTCTCCAATATCTCCGTCACCAACTGAGCCAAGCATGGCATCAACTATTGAATGAAAAATGATATCTCCATCAGAGTGAGCATCAAAGCTTTTGTTGAAAGGAACTTTTACTCCACCCAGAATTAAATACTCGCCCTCTTTAAACCTATGGCTATCAAAACCCAAACCAACTTTTTCCTCTGGCTTATAAAAGTTCATTACATCTTCAGAAACTGTAACCTTTATATTTTTACGCTTTCCTGGAATAAATCTTACAGTTCCTCCTGAATGTTCAATAGCTTCTGATTCGTCACTTGGAATGTAATTTTCTTTTAGACAAATCTCAAGTGATGATTCTAAAGATTTTGCTTTTGTAATTTGTGGAGTTTGGGCAAGGTAAAAATCATTCCTATCTACACTTTTCTCAACAAATAAAGTTTCTCGATTTATATTTTTTAAAGATTCATATACAGGCAATCCATAAACTAAACAATCCTCATTTTGATTTTCAAATTCATCTATTAAAAGGTGTATATCTTTTTGATCTATAAAAGGCCTAACAGCATCATGCACTATTACATAATCTTCTTTATCGACTAATTTAAGAGCTTGTAAAACAGATTCTGCTCTTGTTTCACCACCTGTGACAGTAACTATATTAAGACCATCTGGTAAATCTAATTTTTTAAATTCCTTGTCATTTTGATGTAGTGGAATAACAATTTTTTTAATTGCAGAAATATTTGTAAAAATATTAAGTGTCTTTTCAAGAATAGTTTGATTATCAATCTTGAAGTATTGTTTTGGAATTTCAGAACTAAATCTTGTTCCTAGACCAGCAGCTGCAAGGATCAATGAAATTTTTTTATTATTCTGGTTCGATTTCAAAATACTCCTCACCCTCTTTAATTAATCCAAATTCTTCACGAGCCATATTTTCCACATAACTATCATCATTTTTGATTGAGTCAATTTTTTCTATAAGTTCAGTATTTTCAATATTAATTTTAGTTAGCTCCTTTTCTTTTGAAACAACAACATTAGAAATTTTTTTGTTTGAATTAATACTGTAAGTTCCGAATAATATGTCGTATGTAATTAAAGCAATAACAATTGATAAAAAAATTATTCCAATGACTGTTATAAGGCTATTAATTTTATTTTTTTGGGTAGAGCTCATTTTCAATAATTAGTAGTCTATTGTATTTTGAGTTTCTATCTGATCTTGATGGTGCACCCGTCTTTATTTGCTTTGCGTCCACCCCAACAGCTAGGTCAGCTATAAAAGGATCTTCTGTTTCTCCAGACCTATGTGAAATGATAGTGTTGAATTTGTTTTCTTTTGCAAGCTGAATACTTTCCAAACTTTCAGTCAGTGTTCCTACTTGATTGGGCTTTATAAGGATTGCATTCCCGGCATGTGAGTCTATTCCCTTTTTTAATAGCTCTCTCTGAGTTACAAATATATCGTCTCCGACTATTTGTACTCCATTTAATTCCCTTGTTAATTTTATCCATCCATCCCAATCATCCTCATGCAAAGGATCTTCGATAGATTTAATATCAAATTTTTTGATAAGTTTGACATAGTAATCTACCAAACCATCCGATGAAAAAGTTTCATCTGTAGCATTTAAAATATAATTTTTTCCATCAAAAAATTCTGAAGCAGCACAATCTAAAGAAATAAAAATATCTTTGCCATATGAAAAATTTGCACTTTGAATTGCTTTTATTAAGTACTCTATAACTTCTTCATTTGAGTCAAGATTAGGAGCAAATCCACCCTCATCTCCAATATTTGTGCTCCAACCTTTTGATGAAAGAAGTCTTTTTAATGACGTATAAACTTGAACACAGTTTTTTAAACCCTCAGAAAAACTAACATTATCAGAAGGCATAATCATAAATTCTTGTATATCTATCCTATTATTAGAATGGGCTCCGCCATTAAAAATATTTAACATTGGCTTGGGCATTGAAAGGGTTGATCCTTTACCTGATTTAGAATTAAAAAGAATACGTATATAGTCATAAAGAGGGAGGTTCATTGCATTTGCAGCGGCCCTTGTGCAGGCGAGAGAGACTGAAAGTATCGAGTTTGCACCTATTTTTTTCTTTTGTCTTGTGCCATCAAGATTAATCATTATTTGGTCCAATTCTTTTTGTTCCTCAATTGGCTTACCTAATAAAGCAGGCTGTATTAAGCTCTTTATATTTTCGATCGCTTTTTTAGTACCCTTTCCATCAAATCTCTCATCATTATCTCTAAGTTCAAACGCCTCCTTTTTTCCTGTTGAAGCCCCACTAGGAACCATGGCTTCTCCTTTATGTCCTGAATTTAAAACGACAGATGTATGAATTGAAGGGACGCCTCTAGAGTCAAGTATTTCAATTGCGTCAATTGATTTGATATGCATTATCTATTTCTTTTAATCAGAGAATCTAGCTCGAAAATTTCCATTAAAAAACTCTCTAACTCTGAAAGTTTAAGCGCACATGGACCATCACATAATGCTTTAGAAGGATCTGGATGTGTTTCTAGAAATAAGCCTGCGATTCCTTGAGAGATGCCAGCTTTTGCAAGTTCTAACACATATTCTCCCCTTCCCCCTGTACTTTTTTCAAGTGTTCCAGGCTGCTGCAAAGAATGAGTAACATCAAAAAAAACAGGTTTGGTTGATTCTTTCATAATTTGAAAATTTAAAATATCTACTACTAGATTGTTATATCCAAAAATATTTCCTCTTTCACATAAAATAATATTTTTATTACCCACTGATTCACATTTTTTTACAACATGAAAAATTTCTTTTGCTGACATAAACTGTGGTTTTTTTAAATTTATAATTTTTCCAGTTTTAGCTGCTTCAACTACCAAATCAGTTTGTCTGCATAAAAAAGCAGGAATCTGAATAATGTCACACACTTCAGAAACAGGTTTTGCTTGATGCGGTTCATGAATATCAGTCAAAATTGGCAGATTATATTTTTGCTTTAGTTCAGAGAGGATTTTTAATCCATCTTCTAAACCAGGACCTCTATAGGAATCTAGTGAAGATCTGTTAGCTTTATCAAAAGAGGCTTTGAACACAAAATTAAACTTTAATTTTGAAGAATTTTTTATGAATGCTTCCGCAACTTCAAAAATTAGTTCTTTTGATTCAATTACATTTACGCCTCCAAAAATAGTTAGTCTCTCAGAATTTCCAATTTTAAAGTTATTTAGTTTAATCATCTCTTCAATTTTACCGCTGTTTTAATGAAATCATTAAATAATGGATGTCCTGTTTTAGGTTTTGAAGTAAATTCTGGATGGAATTGACAACCAAGATACCAAGGGTGATTTTTGATACCAATAATTTCAACTAAGTTGTGAATTTCTGATCTTGCAGATATAAGTAAACCTTTTTTCTCAAGTTCAGAAACATATTCAGGGTTTACCTCATATCTGTGACGATGTCTTTCAAATATATTTGTTTTCTTATAAAGCTTATGAGCAAGTGAATTTTTTTTCAATTTTGCCTTTTGAGCTCCCAAACGCATAGTGCCTCCTTTATCAGAGTTTTTATCTCTTTTTTCAATTGAGCCATCTTCATTTTTCCACTCAGTTATTAATGAAATAACTTTATGCTTTGTCCTAGGTTTAAACTCAGTACTATTTGCATCTTTCAATCTGCAGAGATTTCTGGCAATTTCAATGATTGCTATTTGAAGCCCAAGGCATATTCCAAAGTATGGAACTTTTTTTTCTCTTGCATATTTTGCTGCAAGAATCATTCCCTCGATTCCTCTTCCCCCAAATCCACCAGGTACCAAAATGGCATCTGATTTTTTTAATTTGGAGGAGTAATTTTTATTATTAAGCTCATCAGAATTGACAAAATTAATATTTACCTTTGTATCATTATTAATTCCAGCATGATCAAGAGCTTCAGTTAAAGAAAAATAAGCATCTTTAAGATCTACATACTTCCCAACAAATGAAACATTAACCGATTTAGAGGGTTTGATTTTTCTTTTAACTACTTTTTTCCATGCTGACAAATTTGGTTTATTTTTCTCAAGCTGCAGTTTATCAGTAATAATTTTATCTATCCCTTCCTCATCAAGAGCTAATGGCACTTCGTAAATTGTCTCTAAATCAGGTAAAGATATAACAGCATTTGATGGCATTGAGCAAAATAAAGCTATTTTTTCTTTACTTTCTTGCGGTAATTTTATGTCTGATCTACAAACAAGAATATCAGGCTGAACGCCAAGCGATCTATATTCTTTAACCGAATGTTGTGTAGGTTTAGTTTTTAATTCTCCAGCATTTTTTAAAAATGGAACAAGAGTTAAGTGTATAAATGATGTCTGATAATTTTTTAATTCAAGACCAAGCTGTCTGATAGCTTCAATAAATGGCTGACTCTCTATGTCGCCAACTGTCCCTCCTATTTCAACAATAGCAATATCATATCCTTTAGAACCCTTGATAATTTTTCTTTTTATTTCATCGGTGATGTGTGGTATGACTTGAACAGTTTTACCTAAATATTCACCTTTTCTTTCTTTTCTTAAAACAGAATAGTAAATTTTTCCCGCAGTAAAATTATTTTCTTTTGTACATTTATGATTGATGAATCTTTCATAATGTCCAAGATCAAGATCAGTTTCTGTCCCATCTTCAGTTACAAACACTTCGCCATGCTGAAAGGGGCTCATAGTTCCAGGATCAACATTAAAATAAGGGTCAAGCTTTATAACAGTTACTGTATATCCTTTTGATTCGAGCAATGAACCTATAGATGCTGAAGCGATTCCTTTCCCTAGAGAAGAAACAACTCCACCAGTAACAAAAATAAATCGCGTATCTTTAAGCAAAATAATTTAATAAATTAAGAGACTATTCTAAATAATTTTTTGGAACTCTTCTTGAGATATTTGTTAATAATTGGTATGAAATTGTATTTATGCTCTTAGCTAGCGTGTTCAGGGGGGTTTTGAAGTTCCACATTTCTACCCAATCACCAACTTTTATTGAAGAATCATCCCCTAAATTAACACAAACCATATCCATGCTTGTTCTCCCGATTGTATGGAACTGTTTATCATTCACAAAAACTGGGACATCTTTATAGATCAATGGGTATCCATCAGCGTACCCAAGTGATATAACTGCCACTAACGAGTCTTTATCTGCTGTCCAACTTGCCTCATACCCAACAGAGTCTCCTTTTTTTACATTTCTAATTGAAATTATCTTTGATCTGAAATTTGTAACAGGTTTTATTCCATGTTCATAAAAACCACCACCATAAACTGAAATACCTGGTCTCACAATATCATAATGAGATTCTGGATAATTAAAGACAGCACCAGAATTTGCAAGACTTTTTTTGTAACTGAATTTTTTTGTTACCTTTTCAAAGAGCTGAAGTTGTTTGTCATTTAGTGGGTGTCCTTTTTCATCAGCACATGCAAAATGTGACATTAATACAAGGTTCCTAAAACCTTTTTCCTCTAGAACTTTTATTGTGCTCTCAAATTTTTCTGCATCAAAACCTAATCTATTTAAACCAGTATTAAGCTTTAGCCAAAGTCTGTTATTTTTAAGTCCTTCTTCAAGATTTTTTAGCTGCCAATCTGAGTGAATTACAAAATCTAAATCATATTTTAAAACCTCTTTATATTCATCTAAGTCGTAAATACCCTGCAGCAAAAGAATTGGCTTGGAGCTTTTATTTCTTACTAAAATTGCTTCATCTATAGACATTACGGAGTAGCAAGAAACATGTTCGTCGATTACCTCTACCACCTCGTTAATTTCTAGACCATAAGAAAAAGCTTTCAAAACTCCCTGTATTTCAGAAGTCGTATTTTCCTTAAGAATATTTAAATTATGACTGAGATTACTCAAATTAATTTGCAGTTCTGTATCACGCATTTTAGATTTTAATCAGATTCAGCTTTTAACCAGTCTCTGTAATCTTTTTTTGCCGATGGGTGAAGTTCTGCAAATCTAGTATTGCTTTCCTCAAAAGATAAAAGAACATTCTCAATGGGTCCGTTTCTATGTTTGACTAAATTTATTTCTGCAACATTTTTATATTCTTCTTCTTTCTGATAAACCCACTGCCTGTACAACATGTAAATTAAATCTGCATCTTGCTCAATTGCTCCTGAATCTCTCAAGTCAGACATTCTTGGACGTTTGTTTTCTCTGGCATCAACATTTCTGTTTAACTGTGAAAGAACAATAACTGGGCACTTTAATTCTTTCGCCAAATGTTTTAGAGATCTGGAGATATCTGATAACTCGTTAACCCTATTATCATTACGACCTGGCATTTGCATCAATTGTATATAATCTATTAAGACAAGCTTTACTCCGCCTTTTTCTCGAGCAGCTCTAGCAACTTTTCTGCATTTTGCCCTAATTTCTGGAGGGGTAATATTTCCTGCATCATCTATAAGTAAATTACTTTTTGAAAGTTCATCTCCCATTCTAGTGAGCTTTTCAAGTTGCTGATCAGATATTGTTCCTGAATATACATTTTTCATTGAAACTCCAGCTCTAGAACCCAACATTCTTGCAGTAAGAGATTCTGCTGACATTTCCAAACTAAAAACCAATACGTACCCCTCTTCATTCATAGCAACATGTTCAGCTATATTCATTCCAAGTGAAGTTTTCCCCATGCTTGGTCTTCCTGCGATAATAATTAATTCTTCCTCCTTCAATCCCAGAGTAAGTGCATCAATATCTTTGTACCCATACGAATGACCTACCAAATCTCCATCTTTTGACATTAAGTCTTCTATTTTGTCCATTGAAACGCCAACCAACTCATCAATTGGTCTCATGGTTTCGTTATTTATCCTGTTCTGTGCCAAATCAAAAATTTTTGTCTCAGCCTCCTCCAAAATTTCATTACTTGATTTACCTTCTGGATTTTCAGAAATTTTGAGCAACTGCTGGAGAACTATTTTAAATTTCCTATCAAGAGATTGTGACTTTACAGATTCTGCATAACTTTCTGCATTTCTTGCAGTAACAGGTGTGTCTTGCAGCTCTTTTAAATAATCTACTCCACCAATCCTTTCTAATAAATTATTTCTATCCAATTCTCTTGAAACACTTATGTAATCTGTTCCTTTACCGCTTTCTGCGAGGTGTTTTATACATTTATAAATATCTGAGTGAACCTCTGAGACAAAGTCTTCAGCAGTTAATTTTGCGTCAACTTCAGGATAAGCGTTTACATTCAGCAATAAAGAGCCTAATACTGCTTGTTCAATTTCAATATTATTACTTGGCATTACGTTGATTTTACTTCAATAGATATAGATTTAACTATTTCTGGATGAAGTTCAACGTTTACTTCAAATTCACCGACTTCTTTTATTGGTCCTGTGGATAAAATGATATTTGATTTGTTCAAAAAATCTAAACCTTTTTCATGTAGTGCGCTTAAAATCTCCGATACACCCACGGAGCCAAAAAGAGCACCACTTTCTTGTGCATTGGCAGTAATTTCAAGTTTTACTTTTTCTAACTTTAAAGCATTTGCTTCTGCTAATGAATATTCATCATTGGCTTGTTTAAGATATTTTTCTTTATCTTTTTCAAATTGCTCTATGTATTCATCTGTAGCAGGAAGAGCTTTATGATAAGGGAGTAAAAAATTTCTTGCAAAGCCAGATTTAACATCTACAACATCGCCAATCTCTCCAAGATTTTTAATCTTAGCAACTAAGACAACTTTCATTTCTTTTCCTCAATCTTATGCTTGTCTGTAAATGGCAATAATCCAAGCAATCTGGCTCTTTTTATTGCTTTATTGAGTTTTCTTTGTTCTTTTGCTGTAAGTCTTGTATATCTGGAAGACATTATTTTGCCGTTCTCAGAAATAAATGTTTTTAAAGTATCGGGATCTTTGTAATCAATAACTTTTTTCTTTTCTTCACTCACTATTGTTCAACCTTTACTGTTAAATGCCTAAAGACGTTTTGATCGAATTTAAATTTCTCTTCAAGAAGTTGAAGTGTATCGGTATTTAATTCAACATCTAAATGCACGTAATTCGCATAATTCATATTATTTATTGGATAGGCCAACTGTCTTTTCCCTAAAAGCTTAGTATTTACAAGACTTCCTTTGTTTTCTTTAATGAGCTTTTCAAGTGATGCTAAAAAAATATCTACTTCATCCACTGCATTGGGATTGAGAAGTAACATTAACTCGTAATTTTGCATCACATTTCTAGACCTAACCAGCCACGAATTTGGTCTATCATACCCTCGCTACTATTAAATTTAAAGTGTTTGTTCTCTTCTTTTACACAAAAATTTAACATCCCCACAAAAGAAGAATATTGTGGTTTAAGCAAACTTTCAGATATTTCAGGAATATTGTATTCAGGTATGCCAATTTTTACATTTTTTTGCATTATTTCTCTACCTAAATCCTGTATTCCTTCAAGGTTTGAAGTACCCCCTGTAAAAACAAAGCCTGCAGGAATCTTTTCATCGAATCCACCATCTTGCACAATTCTTAAACATTCACGAAATAAAAGTGATAGGTGTGTCTCAATTACCTTTGCAAGATCTCTTCGAGAGATTTCTTTTTGGATGCCATCATTAAGATTTCCAACTTTAAGAATTTCATTATTAGCTTGATTTTCTAACGCTGTACCATGTTTGAGCTTCATCTCTTCTGCTTTATGTGTAGGTATCTCAAGATGAAAGGCTATTCTATCTGTTAAATATTCCCCACCTCTATCAAAAACTTTTGAAAATATTATCTTCCCAGATTTATACACAGAAATATCCGTTGTTCCCGCACCAATATCAATTAAACATACTCCTAAATTTTTTTGATCATTTGATAAAGTGCAATCAGCAGCGCCAAGTTGACTAAAGAAATATTTTTGAATTTTCAAATTATTTCTTTCCTCAACACATTGTTTTATGTTGTTTTTCATATTCTTTGAGCAATAAATTAAATGTGTTTTTGCCTGCAATCTAACACCCCTCATTCCTCTGGGATCTGCAATTCCATCTTTACCATCAATTACAAAATCTTTAAAAACAGGATACAAAAGGTCAATATTTTCTGGCACTAAATATTCTGTAGAGGATTTCATAGCTTGTTTCATATCCTTGATAACAATTTCACGTTCATTTCCAGTTGAATGTCCAGTTGTTTCGTTACCTATAATCTTTTCATCGGAAAATGAGACATAAAGATTCTTAATTTTTTGTTGAGACTTTGATTCAAGCTCTGAAATACAGTTTCCAATAGATTTTGATGCAAGATTGAGATCTACAATAGTTCCGCTTTGAAAACCCTCTGATTTGACTGTGCAAAATTCTAAAACCTTTAATTTATTATTTTCATTAGATGCTAAAGCTGCACTTATTTTTGATGTACCTAAATCAAGAATTGAAATCATAAATTTTTAATAACAAAACCCTTTGGGTATCTTAAATCTAGAAACTTATTCTTCAAATCTTTTTTATTTAATTTATTTGTTAGTTTAGTTATTTTTTTTAATCTAGCTTGGAGTTCTTTTTTCCCTAATAATACTTTGTAATCATTAAAATCTAATATCCAGCCTTCAGTTTGGTGAAAAATTACACTCTTAATTTTGTCCTTTAATTCTGAGTTTGAAATTAAAATTGCCTGTTGTTTTGCCCTTAATGGTAAATCTTTGTTTTGAATGTTGAGAATAATCTTATTATGTTCATGCAAAGAAAAAAAAGGTTCGAAATTTTCATCGTAATAAATGTGTGAGGAGATTTTAAAAAGTGGCTTTTTTGCTTCAACAAAAAATTCTTGTCCTGTAAAAGTGTATGTTTTTTCAGCTTTTTTAATCCAAGAAATATTTTTTAAAAATATTTCAAATTCACTACTTTGGAAAAATGCATTTTTTAGAACTTTTTCACAAGAAGTACAGTTATAAGGTGATAAAAAATGTACTTTGAACTTTGTTTGATTTATTTGAAGTGCCAAATTTACAGAATAAATTAGCAAAATTAAAAGTAGGTAAAAAATTAAATATTTAACAATCTTCAATGATCAAGCTTATAAGTTCTTTATATTCTATACCTGAATATTTTGCCGCCAAAGGAAAAAGACTTTTAGCCGTAAATCCTGGTACGGAGTTAATTTCTATTACAGCTAATTTTTCTCCTTCAGAAACAAAATCTACTCTTGCCCATGTTTTGCAATTTAAACAGTCAAAAACTTTTTCAGAAATTTCTTTCAATCGTTTTACGATACTTTTGTCTTCGATTTTTATTTTAAGAGTATTTTGTGAATTATATTTTGCCTCGTAATCATAGAATCCTCTAATTGGGTCATGTAATATTTGCAATGGCGTCAAAGGCTTCCCTTTCAACAAAGCAACTGTGTATTCAGGTCCATTAAAACTCTTTTCAATAATCACTTCAGTAGAGTAATTTTTGGCTTCCTTTAAAGCCTCATTGAATTTTTTATCTGAAACTTTTGAAATGCCGTAGCTAGAACCGTTAAAATTTGGCTTTACAAAATAGTGTTCATTCTCTGCAAAAAAGCTGTCATTGAAATCAAAATGTTCATTATTTTTTATAGATTTAAATTGAGGAGTAAGGATGTCATTTGCTATTAGTGCTCTTTTTGTTGCAACTTTATCCCAGGTTAAAATACATGATTCTGAACTAGATCCTGTAAATTTTCTTTTTTTATTTTCTAGTAGTGTCTGAATTTTTCCATCTTCACCACCTTCTCCATGCACAGCTATAAAAAAAATAGTTTCATTATCAAAATTATCTGGATCAAATTTAGATAAATCAGTTAATCCTGGATTATATAAATCGGTATCAATGTGCTCATAAATTGATTTAGCTGTAAGATACGAAATTTCTTTTTCATTAGATGCTCCGCCATAAATAATTTCAACTCTTTTCATTTTTTTTCAATAGCCATGAGAGATGCTGTTATATCTGAAACATTACCAGCTCCCTGAATAATGAGAATACTGTCTTTTTTAATACTTTCATTTAAGTTCTTTCTTATTTGATTTAGATTTTTTGCATATTTAGCATCAATATTCTTTCTTAATAAAGAGTCTACAAAGTCGTAACTAGAAATGCCCGACGTATTTGCTTCTCCTGCAGAGTAAATATCCATTAACTGTACAGAATCAGTATCTGAAAGTACTGATATAAATTCCTTGAACAATATTGATGACCGAGAATAGCGATGAGGTTGGAAAATCATATTTATTGGCTTGCCTTTATATTTTGACTTGGCTGCTTGAATTGTAGATTTTATTTCTGTGGGATGATGTCCATAATCATCAACTACTAACACCTCTTTCCCATTTATTTGTACAGTACCTTTTTCTTCAAATCTTCTAGAAACACCAGAAAAATTTTTTAAAGAATTCTTAATGACACTGGTTTGTATTCCTGCTTGTTGAGCGACAATAAAAGCAGCAGTAGCATTTAGAGCATTATGTTTACCAGGAATTTTAAGTTTTATATCAAACTCAAACTTCTTAATGTTATCTTTCAATATAAATTCTTGATGAGATTTAGTTTGTTTATAATTTTTTATAGAAAAATCTGAAGTTCGTTCAAATCCAAATGATATTTTTCTTCTAGAAAGTTTTTGATAAAGTTTTTTTGACTTTGGATCATCAGTGCAAATAATCCCCACACCAAAAAATGGTAGTTTTTCGAGAAACTTTAAAAAGGTATCACTTATTTTCTTTGGATTATTTTCATAAAAATCTAGATGATCATTATCAATATTTGTTAACACTGATATCTCTGGATTTAGATGTAAAAATGATGCGTCACTTTCATCTGCTTCGACGACAATATAGTCACTAGAACCCAAAATACTTTTATCTTCCATTCCTAAAATTCTGCCCCCAATAATATATGTCGGATCAAGTTCAGCCTCGGTAAAAATATGAGCAATTAAACTGGTTGTTGTTGTTTTTCCATGAGATCCTGCAACGGCAATACTTTGAAAACCACGCATAATGCTAGCTAACATCTCAGCTCTTGGTATTAAAGTAATGCCTTGTTTTTTGGCTTCCATTATTTCAGGGTTTGTTTTATTAACTGCCGAAGAAAACACTACTACATCAGCTTTTTTAATATTATCTTTGGTATGACCAATTTTTACAGTAGCTCCTAATTTTTTTAACCTAAGAGTATTTTTACTCTCTGACAGGTCACTTCCAGAAATTTTATACCCTTGATTCAGAAGAAGTTCTGCAATTCCTACCATGCCTACTCCTCCAATTCCAATCAAATGAATATATTTAATTTTGCTTAATTTCATTTGCTATCCTTGAAGCTGCATCTTTATGTATATCATTGAACATATTTTTACTTCTTTTATTCAGGTCAGAATTATAAAAGGAAGTTATTTCTTTAAGAAATAAATCTTCAGAAAAACTTTTTTCGCTTAGATATATTCCGCCACCATTTTTACATGCATTTTTTGCATTAACTGTCTGATGATCATCAATTGAATTAGGAATAGGTATAAAAATAGCTGGCATAGCATATGTTTGAAGTTCAGCAACAGTAGATGCGCCACTTCTACAAATAACAAATTTTGTTTGTGCAAAGACATCTTCTATTTCATCAATATATTCAACCTGCTTAATATTGCTTAAAGAATTAATAGCTTTTTTTCTACCTGTTTGGATAATAATTTCTTCTGAAAAATTAGCCTTCTCCAAAACCTTCATTAATTTTTCATTAAAAAAATTTGCGCCTTGACTGCCACCAAGCACAAGGATAGATTTCTTTTCTTTATTTAATTCATAACCTTTAGTTGTAATTTTATTTCTAATTGGATTGCCAGTGTAAATTTCATTACTCGTAATATTCTGAAAACTGGAAAAGAATTTGTGACTAAAATTTTTAGCAAATTTATTTAATGTGCCGATTACTGAATTTTGTTCATGTATATATATTTTTTTTCTAAATATCAGAGCGGCAAGAACACCAAAAATTGATATGTATCCACCCATAACAAGAATTTTATCAGGCTTAAATTCAATGAAGTTTTTAAGGAAATCGAATAAATTTAAAAAAAAACTAAAAGGCCACAACAATTTTTTGAATAAATTTTTACCCCTAAAACCATCGATTTTTAGGTGAATAGTCTTAAATTTTGAATCTCTAAATATTTTTTTTTCAAGTTTTCTGGATGATGCGAAAAAAATAATATCTTTTTTATTAAATTCTTTTGCAATTGTTAATGCTGGGTAAATATGACCGCCTGTTCCAGCAGCAAAGATTGCAATTTTCATTTTATACCATTCCTAAATTCCCAGCTCGCTCTCATTGCGATAGAAAGAAATATAAAGTTCATAATGATACTTGATCCTCCGTAGCTTATAAAAGGAAGGGGTAATCCTTTAGTAGGAATTAATCCTACATTAACAAATATATTTGCAAGTGTTTGCACAAAAAATAAAAACCCAAATGAAATTATTATGAAACTGTTAAAGGTATAATTTTTTTTGTATGAGATATACGCAAGCCTATATATTCTGTAAAGCATAGTTAAATAACAGGTAAATAATATTAATATTCCAGCAAATCCTGTTTCCTCGACATATATTGAAAAAATAAAATCAGTATGTGCTTCAGGTAAAAAAAAGTACTTTTGAGTACTTTCACCGATACCCAAGCCAAACCAATTTCCGTTTATAATTGCAATCAATGCCATTAGCAGCTGATAGTCAGTTCTCTCAATATCATCAAAAGGATCTGTGAAACTTATCAATCTGCTAAATCTCTCTTCATTGAAATAAATTAAAATTGACATCAAGACAAAGAATGAAACTAATAATATTCCAAGCTGTGAAATTTTTGCTCCACCGCAAAATAAAACAACCATCCCTACAGAAAATAAAACTATTGTTGCTCCGTAGTCAGGTTCAAGAAATAAAAGAATACAAAAAATCAAAATTAGAACTAGAGGTTTGGAAAATCCCCACCAGGATGTCTCGAGTTGCCTTTTTCTTCGGAGGGAATATCCGCATAAATATAAGGGCACAAGAACTTTTGCAACCTCTGAGGGTTGCAGATTAAACGAAACAATTCTCAACCATCTTCTACTTCCATTTACTTCTGTACCCACTGAGGGAATTAATACTAAAACAAGCAGAAGTAATGATAGAAGAATAAAAATAGCACCATTTTCTCTATAAAAGGATATTGGAATAAAGAGAACAAAAGAGCTTATCAAAATTCCTATTGATAAAGCGATTATTTGTCTCTCAAAGAAATAATATGGATCAAGATATTTTTCGCCTGCATAAGGAGCCGAGGATGAAAAAATGAAGACAAGACTTATCAGTGTAAGAATAATAATTGGAACAATTAAATACTTATCAAAAAAAGTGTGCTTTTCAATCACTAAAATATTCTAATACTTTATCTTTGAAGAAATTACCTCTATCTTCAAAATTTTTGAAATCCTTACCACTTGAGTTGCCAGGTGAAAAAAGAATGTTTGGCTTTGAATCTGCTTTCTTTATATCTTGTAAAACTAAATCTAAATTTGAAAAAGTTTTGATATTACTTCTTCTGCTTTTAACTTTTTCCATGAGCTCATTTCTATGCATACCAAAAATATAGACTTGCTGAGGTCCATAAACTTCATAGGATTTTGGCTCTTTTCTAGGATCACCACAAATTATTAAATTCCCATCAAAATTTAATTTCTTTATTGCATATAGCAGAGAAGCTGAATTAGTTGATTTTGAATCATTAATTATTCCTGGAATAACCTCTTCAAGTCTGTGTGGAAGATCATTTAGAGGTCTGGAAGTATCAGAATCTATTTTTTCTAAACTTGATGCGATTTCAAAGGCAAAATCTTTAAGGCTCATATTAGTATTTGCAAAAAAAGTTTTTGCTCTGTTGTTACAAATTTTAAGCTTTGCTTTTTTGTAATTTTCGAAATTACCGTGAAAATCAAGATGATCTGGAGAAATATTTGTAACTACTGACAAGTCTAGCAATGATTTATTCAGTTTTTCGAGCTGGAAGCTTGAAAGCTCAATTATTGAGTATTTTTTTTTATGATGAAGGAAGTCTAAGACAGGATTCCCAAAATTTCCAACAATGATTCCACTAGAGACTTGATTTAAAATTTGCTCTAAATAATAAGCAAATGAACTTTTACCGTTTGTTCCCGTAACACCAATCTTATATGAATTATTATGCTTAAAAAATATATCTAAATCAGTTTGAAACTTTAAACTGCTTATCTCTGTCTCTGAAAGATATTCTTTTAATTTGAAGCCAGGAGATATATAAATATTTTCATATTTTTTTAAATATTTATATTCTGGAAATGCTATGAAGTTTTTTCCTTCAAGGTTTTTATCATAAATTTCAAAATTTAATTTTTTTTTAGATAGATAATTTGCAAAAGATTTTCCGGTGATGCCATAACCTAGAATCAATGATTTTTTCATCTAATCTTTAAAAGAGATAGTCCTATCAAGACAAAAATAAAAGTTATTATCCAGAAACGTACGATAATTTTTGGTTCTTTCCATCCTATTAATTCAAAATGATGATGTAATGGAGCCATTTTAAAAATTCTTTTTCTCCTTAAGCGAAATGATGCTACCTGTAGAATGACGCTCATTGCTTCAATAATGAAAATCATTGCCATTACTGCAAATACTATTTCATGCCTAACGATAATTGCTATTAAAGCGATAAACGAGCCCATAGAGAGTGAACCTATATCGCCCATAAAAATTTGGGCTGGATATGTGTTGAACCACAAAAAACCAATTCCCGCTCCAATCATGGCCCCACAAAGAACCAGTAGCTCTCCTGTTCCCTCTATATATGGTATGTATAAATATTCAGAAGCTATTAAATTTCCTGCAGACCATGCTATAAAACCCAAAGCAGCAGTAACTATTATTACAGGTAAAATTGCAAGTCCATCTAATCCATCGGTAAGGTTTACTGCATTTGAGCTTCCAACTAGTATAAAAACCGAAATAAAAATAAAAAAAATGCCTAAATCAAGGGAGACAGTCTTAAAGAATGGAACAATATAGTTCGTTTCTGCGGTGCTATTTGCACTGTAGTAAAGTAAAGATGATGCAATGAAAGCAAAAACTACTTGAAAGAAGATTTTCGTCACCATAGAAAGACCTTTTGAGTCCAAGCTTTTGACTTTTCTGTAATCATCGAAAAAACCAATCAATCCAAAAGAGAATATTGTAAAGAGTGAGATTAGAAGATATTTATTTTGTAAATCTCCCCATAAAAGCCCTGACAAAAGAACACTACCAATTATTAGCAGCCCACCCATCGTAGGAGTTCCATCTTTAACTTTATGACTTTTGGGCCCTCTGTCATCAATTTTTTGCTTAAATTGAATAGACCTTATGAATTCTATAAATTTATCTCCAAAAAAAAGAACTATCATGAGGGCTGATAAAGTAGATAGAATTGTTCTTGTAGAAAGATAAGAAAAAAGATTTAAAAAAGAGGACTTCTCAGGCAAATAACTTATAAAGAAATCAAGCATTTTTTATTATATCAATATATCTTTCCATTTTGCTTGACCTAGAACCTTTAAAATAGAGATTTATTCCCTCATCAAGCTTAGTAGAGAGAATTTTTCTTGGGAAATCATTTTCATTTTCAAAGAAATATAACTTATCTCTTTTTTGAGTTTTAAAACATTCATAAAAAATTTTTCCAGTAACAAATATCTCATAACCCTCAAGTTTATTTAAAAGATCACAATGAATTTTTAATTCATCTTTGCCAAGTTCTGCCATATCACCAAGAATCAAAACTGTTTTATTTGGGTTTTCTAATTTTGCAGTTTCAATTATAGCTTTTGGATTAGCATTATAGGAGTGATCAATTATCTCCGCATTTTTAAATTTCTCTCTGTTCCCTCTACCTTTTGAGGGAATAAATTCATATAGCTCACCTGATTCTTTTAATTCGAGTATTTCTAAAACTTTTTTACTTATTAGCAGATTCTTTTGTAAATAGTTTTGTTGTTCAATTTCTCTTCCATCGATAAAATTTTCTTTTTTTACTAATGTTTTAAGTAATTTCAATTTTGTTGATTCAATATTTTCAATAGATTTAAAAGTTTCTATATGATTGTGAGTAATATCTGTTAAAACGAATACATCACAAAAAAGGTATTTTGCGATTTCATCAAAATCGCCCTCTTTTCTTGCACCACATTCAACGATAATTATCTCTGAAGTGTGAGGCATTTGTAAGATTGTAAATGGTATGCCAAATTGGTTATTTTGATTTTCTTTACTCGCATGGCATTTTTCTCCTAATGAAAATTTAAGCATATCTTTAATGGTAGTTTTCCCGTGACTTCCAGTTATAAATACTATTTTTGGTCGAATTTCTTCAAGATTTTTTTGAGCAAGCTTTAGGAGAGACTCATATACATTCTCAACTAAGATTGAACATTTCTTTTCCTTCCTGTCAGACAGAGCAAAACCACCTTTACTTACAACTTCATCTATATAGTTGTTGCCATCAAAATTATCGCCCTTTAATGGAATGAATAATTCATTTTTTTTAATATGTCTGGAATCAAAACTTATTCCATTGATCTCATGATCACCTACAAACATTTGTCCATCTAAAAACTTTGAAACGTCTTTGAGTGAATTTAAACCTTTTACGCTAAACATTTCTTTACAATCTCACGATCAGAAAATTTTAACCTATTACCTTGCTCAATTTGAAAATTTTCATGCCCTCTCCCCGCAACAACAAGAACATTATCTTGACTCATAGAATTTATAGCTAGTTGAATAGCCTTTTCTCGATCTATATTAACTTGTATTTTTAATTTATCTTTAATGCCTGCTGCAATCATATCAATTATTTCATCTGGAGATTCACTTCTAGAATTATCAGAAGTTAAAAATATTTTTGTTGCATATTTCTCTGCTATAGCCCCCATTATTGTTCTTTTACCTTTATCCCTATCGCCTCCACATCCAAAAACTAAATAAATTTTTTCTTTATAATTTTTTGATAGTTGAGATAAAAGTTTTTCCATTGCTTCAGGAGTATGAGCAAAATCAATAATCACTTTTTTGTGTTTTGTTTTAAAATTCAAAACTTCAAACCTTCCATTAGGAAGGAGGATATTTTCGATTTTACTAAAAAAAGACTTTATCTCACCGAAGCAGTAGTAATAGTAAGGTAGAGATATAAGCAAATTTAAAACATTATAATCAACCCATAATCTTACATTGGAAGAGAATTGACCCCATGGAGTAAAAGTATCAAATCTGATCCAACCATTTTCATCGATATCTAAAATTTCGTAATAAATTTCTGCTTTTTTATTTGATGAGGATATTGAAAAAATACTTCTAGCATTTGCATTTTGTTTAATTTCTTTTGAGATGTTCATGTCTAGATTGAAAGCCAAAGTTTCTAGACTTCTATTTGACAAAAGTTCAAGTTTGGAACTTAAATAATTATAAGTGGTTTTATGATAGTCAAGATGATCCTCCGCAAAACTTGTGAAACCAACATGCTTGATTTCAAGTCCAGCTAGTCTTTTCTGATTAATGCCTATTGAAGAAGCTTCAAAAAAAACATGCTTAGTATGATTTTGAACTTTTTTAAGAAATTTTCTAATGAATAGTGGATTTTCAGTTGTCAATTTTTGGCCTTCGATTTCATTTTCCTCCAAAAACGAACCTAAAGTACCCATTGAAGCATAAGCAACATCATTTTTTTTAAAAATTTCACTCAAAAAATGAACTGCGCTTGTTTTGCCATTTGTTCCAGTAACAAAAAAATTTTCAAACTTTTTGTGTTTTATATTGTAAATTTCATCTACCCACTTAATAAAATTTTCATTTAATCTCGGAATTTTAATAAAGCATTCACTATCAGCTTCACTTGTGTCACACAAAATGTATTTAACTTTTTTCTCATCATTTTTACTTAGGAATTTGTGGCCAGAATTAATAGATATAAAAGTGTCACCATCTTCAAGTTGAGAAGTATTTGAAATAAAAGATTTGTTTTTTAAGAGAAGATTTTTAAGAGGATTCATAAATAGTTAGTTCTTTTTAAATAACTAACAAAAGACTTTACAAGTGGGGCTGAAATTGTTCCACCGTAATAATTGTTAGGATCTGGCTCATCAAATGTGATAGCTAATACATATTTTGGATTTTCATAAGGAAAAATTGCAGCAAAGCTTGATACATACTTACCATCTGTATAACCCTTTCCCTCTCCAGGAATATATTTTTCTGTTGTACCAGTTTTACCTACAATTTCCACATCAATATTTTTCATTCTTCGTGCAGTGCCTTGAGTAACAACTGTCCGTAGCGCATCTAATATAAATTTTGCATTCTCTGGAGTTATTACTTGCTTCTTAGCAACTGATTTCTCTAAAAGTATTTTTGGCTCAACCATTTCTCCTCCATTTGCAAAAACAGTATATGCTCTTGCTAGCTGAAGTGTATTCACCTCAACACTATAACCATAACTAATTGCAGCCTTTTCAGTTGGTTTATATTTTTCTCTTATTAGAATTTTTCCTGAACCCTCTGTAAAATTGTTGTTAAAGTTTTTTCCAAAACCAAAGTTCTCTAGATTTTCAAGAATTTGACTATCGTCAAATTGTAGACCAACCTTCGTTGTTCCAACTTGTGAAGATAGAGTAATTACCTCTGTTAAAGAAATTTCACCGTGATTCTTACCCCCTGCCTCCGTAATTACTTTTCCAGGTATAACTAATCTTCCAGGATTAGTATCAATTAAAGTTTGAAAATTTACATGCCCATACTTGATTGCTCCGGCAATTGTAACTGGCTTCATTAAAGAACCAGGTTCATAGAATTGGTTAAAAGCAATGTTTTTTGCAATTTCTCTTTCAGGATCATTCGGATTATAGGTAGGGAAATTAGCAACAGCTAAAATATCTCCATTACTGGAATCAAGTAAAATTGCAGCTCCAGCATTAGATTCCGACATAGCCACTGCTTTCTCAAGTTCTTCCTGTAATTTGTATTGCAGATTTATATCAAGAGTTAAAGTGAGCGAATTTTCTTCATTATCAATAAAATCATTTATATCGCCCATCACAATTCTTTGTCTTGCATCTTTAATAAGTTTTCGTTTTTCTGATTTTGTTAGAAGTCTGCTATTAAATATTCTCTCAATACCTTCAAGACCGCCTTCAGTTCCAGCAAAGCCTATAAGAGTGCTTGTGACACTTCCAAATGGATAATATCTTCGATATTTCTCTTCTCTAATTATTTTACAATCACAATATTCTTTTGAATCATTATAGAAACTACTGTTTATTGGATTTTGAAACCAAATCCTTTTATTTGCATTTAAAAAAATTTCAATTGAATTCTTATTTGAGAATTCTATAATTTTTTCTTTTTCTGCATTAGATGAAAAAATAAATGTATCTCTTCTAATATCGGTGGCTAGTTCAATTGAATTTCGGTCAAGTATTTTCCTTCTTGGGGTAGTAAACTCTTTTTCAGTATAAACTCTTGAAATGCCCTCTTTAAGAATTCTTTCCTCTTGACCTTTGAGTTGGAAATATTTTACAAAAGGCAAAATAAATAAAATAAAAATTAAAACAAAAATTAATCTTATTTTAATCATAGCTTATTAATTTTTTGTGGTTCTATCATTCCCATTTTCAATGCCTTTTCATATATATATGGAGAGGAATCAATCAGAGATATTTCAAGTTTAAGTTTGGCATTTTGGTCTTTAAGTATCGATATTTTTCTTTCAATTTTTGATAGTTGTTCAAAGTCTTTTTTGTAGTCATAAACAAGCTTTACTTTATAAAATGCTAGTGCTGAAAAAAGGAATAATAGAAAAATAAAAATGCTTGTTTTTTTACTCATAGCTTTGTAATTATCCTCATCCTAGCACTTCTTGACCTTACATTCATTTCTACTTCTTGATCTGAGGGAACTATCAGTTTACTGACTTTGAATTCAGGTAAAGAGTCATTTTTTATGGGGATACTTTTTTCATGAATTTTTTCTTTGTGTTTAAATAAATTCTTGACCAACCTATCCTCAATAGAATGAAATGAAATAACTATAATCTTTCCACCTTTTTTCATAAGTTTTTTTAGTGAAATAAGACACTTGTGAAGATTATCAATTTCAGAATTAACCTCCATTCTTAAAGCCTGAAAAACTTTTGTAGCCGGATTTTTCTTTTCTTTTATTGTTTTTATCTCCTTAATAAAAATTGCAAGTTGCATTGTTGTCTCAAATTTCTTTTTCTCTCGTTGTACGCATATTGCTTTTGCAATTTTTTTTGATTGCTTTTCCTCCCCAAATTGTTTAAATATTTTTGCTAAGTTTTTTTCTGAATAAAAGTTAATAATGTCATAACATGTTTTAGAGGTTGAATCACCAAACCTCATATCTAGTGGTCCATCTTTTTGAAAGCTAAAACCTCTTTCAGGTTGATCAATTTGAGGTGATGAAACACCGCAATCAATAATTGCACCATCTAAAGATGAGTTTTGAAAGAAACTGGAAACCTCAGAAAAATTCGCTCTGAAAAAATTGAAGTTAGAATTTTTAATTTCAGCAGCTGATTTTTCTGATTCGTGATCTAAATCAAAAGATGTAAGTTTTCCAGTCGATAGCAATGAAAGAATCTTTTTGGAATGACCACCTCTTCCAAATGTACAGTCAACATAATTTCCTGACTTTTTTACTGATAACGCCTTAATTGATTCATTAAGAAGTACAGGAAAATGTTTAATCTTTGGCTCCTCTCAAAAATTTTTTAATATCAATTTTTGACATGCCATCAATATTTACAAATTCGCCAGCATCCTCTTCAAGCTTTCCAATGTTATCAATTGCTATATGAACTTTTTGATCTATGTAACTTCCTCTTCTTCTTCGTAGTCCTGTTGCAATAAACATAACTGAAACATTTTCTCCCATCATTTCATCTGTTGAAAATCCATTGATAAATTGGGCATTTTCTTCAGAAAGATTTTTTGCAGCATTCCTTCCTTCCTCAAATTCACTGAAGGAAAAATCATTACTTCCTTTCATAAAAAATATTACCCCTTTTGCATTACGAATATCTCTTTGATTAAAAAAAGGGTTTGTTAATGCTTTATCGATTGCGTTTTTTGTTCTGTTTTGTCCAGAAGATTCTCCAAGACCAACTATGGCATAACCATTACCTTTAATTACAGACTTAAGATCAGAGAAATCTATATTTTTTTTATTTGGCTGAAGAAGCATGCTGCTAATTTCTTTAATAATCTTTTTAATTTCATCATTTAGTAATTTGTATGCTGCCGATGTATTCCCTATTTTCTCTTTACTTATCTCATAAATTTTTTGATTTGGAATTTCAATTAAACAATCAACATAATTGATTAATGTATCAATGCCTTGTAGGGCTTGATCTGTTTTTCTCCCTCCCTCACTTTCAAAGGGTGTAGTAACCAGTGCAATAGTCAGAATTTCTAATTCTTTAGCTATTCTTGCAACTACTGGTGTTGCGCCTGTACCTGTTCCTCCTCCCATTCCAGCTGTGAGGAACAATACTTCAGGCTTTTCATCAAATATTTTTCTTATTATATCTTCTGAATCTTGGGCAATTTTATTTGCAGTATCAGGGTTATTCCCAGCCCCATGACCTTCGCCAATCTTTATTTTTTTAGATTTATGAATAATGTTTTGTTCTTGGCTATCAGTGTTTAACGATACGAGTTCAATTCCATTAACGCCTGAATCAGCTATATTGCTAATAATATTTCCTCCACATCCTCCAACACCTAAAGCCATTATCTTAGCTTTATCAAAATCTTCATCTAGAATCTTCCAAGTAGACATAGTGAAATTTTAATCGAGAGATTTGAGTTGGTCTATAAGCCGGATTCTGTTCAAGATGATCATCTATCTTGGCACTCTGTCACCAAAGTGCTCTCGCTGCCTACCCAGATCACATGCGAGCAACATGATATGACCTCTATTTGGCATTGCTTCGAGTGGGGTTTCCAATGCCTTAAGACTTTAATCTTAAGCGGTAAGCTCTTACCTTACCTTTTCACCCTTACCTTGCGGCGGTATATTTTCTGTTGTACTTTCCATGAGCTCACACTCTCCAGCAGTTAGCTGGCACTCTGCTCTATGAAGTCCGGACTTTCCTCTAACTGTTGCATCCTTCTTAAGAGGTAAGCTCTTACGGCAAAACACCAGCTAGCGATCATCCGACCAACTCAGCACAATATAATATCAACTCTTTTTAGAAAAAGACAAATATCTTTTATAGGTTTTATTTTTATTATTTTTAAATAACTTTTCAGATAATTTAGCAATTTCTTTTAAGGGCAGTTTATTTTTTAGCAAACTGAACAACAAATCTGCTTTTGAAAAATCTTCAGAAATATTTTCCTTATAAAATAAGATCACAAATTCACCTGAACTCAGATTTTTATCTAATTTAAATTCATTAAGTATTTTTTCTGGAGCACCTCTAAGAAATTTTTCATGTATTTTTGTTAATTCTTTTGCAACTACTAATTCAGAGGTTGGATAAATTAAAAAAATATCCTCAAGTGTTTGCAGAATTCTATGTGAGGATTCAAAAAAGATTGAAGTTATATTTTTTCTGTTTAGTTCACTATAAAAATTTCCCTTATCTTTTTTTGTTTTAGGGAAAAACCCTAAAAATTGAAATTTATCTGTAGGAAGTCCGCTAGCTATTAACCCAGTTGTTATAGAGGTAGCTCCAGGGAGAGGTACTACATTGACATGATTATTAATTAAATACTTTATTAACTTATAGCCAGGATCAGAAAGTAATGGAGTTCCTGCATCAGAAATTAATCCACAAACCTTTCCTGCTTTTAGAATATCTAAAATTCCTTTTCTATTATTTGCGTCTGAACTATCGTTATATATTAAGATTTTCTTATCTTTTACATTGATTTTTTCCAGAAGTATTCTTGATTTTTGTTTACTCTCAACTATTAAAATATCTAAATTTTTAATAGTTTTTTTTGCTCTAACAGTTAAATCATTAAGGTTGCCAATTGGAGTGGGTATAATGTAAAAGTTCATATGCAAAAAATCTATTTTATATCAGTTCTAATTTTTTCGACCTATACAATGGCTGAGTCAATAAAAAATAACCAATTTAATAATTCAGAAATTAGCAGAAAATATGAAAAAATGGCAAAACATATCAAACAATTAAATAAATCCAAAATAGCAATTATTGCTAACAAAAACATGTCCATTCAACTCAACGAATTGAAAACAAAACTAAACGATAATGAAATAAGTTCTGAAATTCTTATTGTTGAAAATCAATTAGACTCAATAATTAGTGAATTTTTAAACATTTCTATTGGAAATAGGAAATACGAAGAACTATTAAATTCAGGAATAGAAGAAATAATATTAGTCCATAGAGCTAGAGAAGATTTCGATTATATCCACATTATTTCTAGTGATGAATATGAGCTTTATCAAATAGCTGCATATGTACGTTTTAATTTTGGTTTAAATTATGAAATAACAACTTTTAGAGATTATTATTCACAAGAATTTGATCCCTATGAAATGCGTGTACAACGAATCAAAATAGTTGAGTGAACTTAACTAAAGGAGTATTTTAAGTCTCTTTCTGTATCTGTTAAAGAAAGATCGAAGCTTGGGCGTGAAAAAAGCTTATCCTGATATTTTTTAATACTTTCAAAATTTTTACTCTTTGGAACAGTCACACCTAAATATGGTAGTCGATATAAAATTGCAGACATATAACAATCAACAAGTGTAAATTCATCGCTCATAAAGTATGGTTTCTCTTTCAATATAAGCACAATGCCAGATAAGAGTGTAGCAAGTTGTTTTTTGTTTGCATCGAATTCTTTTTGTGAAACATTTGGTGCCATCATTTTATCAATTATGGGCAGCCAATCGTTTTCGATTCTTTGTATCAAAAGCTTACATTCAGCTTTTTCGTTAGGATAGATTGGTAGTAATGGTGGATGAGGAAACCTTTCATCGAGATATTCTAAAATAATTCTTGGTTCATAAATTGTTACTTCTCTATCAACAATTACTGGCAATTTATTATATGGAGATAATGTAGCTAATTCTTCAGGTAATTTTGCATCAGGATCAAACTCTTTTATCTCGCAAGAAATATCTTTTTCTGCAAGGACTATCCTTACCATATGACTAAAATGTCCTTTCTCTTCTGAATAAAAAATCATTTATATTCTCTGTATAAGAGCCACATTACCGCAGTGAAAACAACAAAAAACAAAATTACATATATTCCGTTTCTCTCTCTTTCAATCCTTGCTGGTTCTGAAGCATAAGCTAAGAAATTAACAAGATCTTCCATTGCAGAATCAAACTCTTCTGGTTCTAGTGCTCCTTTACTTAACTGTTTAAGTTTACCATTGCTGTCAAGCTCTTGTGTCCCTTGTAGCCCAATTAGAACATGTGCCATTGCTGTTCCTGGATAAACTAAGTTATTTGAACCTGTTGCTTGGGATGTGTCTTGATAAAATGTTTGTAAATAAGTATAAATCCAATCATCTCCACGAACTCTTGTTCGAAGAGTCAAGTCAGGAGCTCCAATTGGAGAAATCTCAGGAAGTCCAAAGGTAACAAAATCTGAAGTCTTGACGTTTTCATTTGAAATCAAATCATCAATTAATACTGTTTCAGGTATATCTAAATCTCTTTGAAGCCTGTTCCATCTTAAATATCTGAGAGTATGGCAGCTTGAACAATAGTTTTTATATATGCCCAACCCTCTTTGAAGGGAGTCCCTGTCATGAACAGATGAATTGAAAGAAAAGCACTTTTCAAGTTCACCACATTTATTTTCTCCAGCTGAATAGCTAAAAAGTGAAATAAAAAAAGCTAGAAAAATTAACTTTTTCACAGTCTATCTGGAACCTCAAGAGTTTTTTCATACTTGGTATAAATTGGCATTAGCAAAAATGGCAAGAAATAAAAAATAGTACAAATTTGCGCGATTAAAGTTCTAATCTCATTAACTGGTTTTGTCCCAAGATATCCCAAGGTAATGAAAGAAGTTGCAAACATAATCATCGCAATTTTGCTAAAGATACCTTTGTATCTGATGCTTTGAACTTTAGATCGATCTAACCAAGGAACAATGAATAAAATTGCAATGCTTGCAGCAAAAATTATAAATCCTAAAAACTTACTAGTAATACCTAAAAAGGGAATACCAAATGTTACAGCTCTAAGAATCGAATAAAAAGGGGCATAGTACCAGACAGGTGCAATATGCTCAGGAGTTTTAAGGAAATTAGCCTCTTCAAAGTTTGGTTTTTCTATGAAATATCCGCCACCTGTAGGTGCGTAATAAACTATTGCAAAAAACACAATAAAAAAGATACCAATTGCTGGAAGCGCTCCAAATGTTTTATATGGATGGAATGGTTTTCCATCCAAAGGCATTCCAGTTTTGTCTCTGTATTTCTCTATATCAACACCCTCAGGATTTCCTGCGCCTACTTCATGCAATGCAAAGATATGGAAAACAACTAACGCTATCATTAGTAGTGGAACTACAACTACATGCAATGCAAAAAACCTAGACAATGTTGCTCCAGATAAAACATAATCACCCTGAATCCAAACTTGTAAAGATTCACCTATAAAGGGAATAGCACCAAAAAGGGAAAGAATTACATTTGCTGCCCAGTAAGACATTTGACCCCATGGAAGAACATATCCCAAGAAACCTTCAGCCATTAGTAAAAATAACAAAAAGCAACCAAACAACCATACTAATTCTTTTGGTTTTTGGTATGAGCCATAAAGTAGACCTCTAAACATATGGAAATACATTAAAAAGAAAAATGCACTAGCCCCAGTGCTATGCATGTACCTCATAAGCCATCCATATTCCACATCTCTCATGATGTACTCAACACTTGCAAATGCACCTTCTTCTGTATTGGTATAAAACATCATCAACCAAATGCCTGTTATTACTTGAATCATAAAAACAACCATTAACAATGCTCCGAAGAGATAAAAGAAATTCACCTTACTCGGAACTGGATGTTTAGTTAGATGTCTTTCAAGGTTTTCTGTAACTGGAAGTCTTCTATCTATCCAAGACATTAAAGAATTTTTACTCGCCATTATGCTTCTCCTATTATTAATGTATCGCCCTGAAAAGAATGAGGGGGCACTTCTAAGTTTGTAGGGGCAGGAACATTTTTATAAACCCTTCCAGCAAGATCAAATTTTGAACCGTGACAAGGGCAAAAGAAACCTCCTTTCCAATCTTCATCCCATGCTTTTGGCTCTATCTCTGGATGATATTTAGGTGCACAGGACAAATGGGTGCAAACTCCTTTAACAACAGAGAACTTCTCGTTTGTTGTTCTTGAAACTCCTTCCTCTAATGCAGGATTTGCAACTTTTTGATTCAGAGACGGTAAATTTTTAATAGCTTCAGTAGTCTGGTGTACGATAAAAATTGGAGTTCTTCGCCATTCTACAACCGCCATTGCACCAGGTTCTAATTTTGATAAGTCATATTTCACACTTGCTCCAAGTGCTTTTGCTCTTTCGCTCGGTTGCCATGCGCTGAGGAAAGGAACTGCAAACCCAGCCACCGTTACTGCCCCAACTACTGAAGAAGTTATCTGCAATGCTTTTCTCCTCGTGTTATTTACCTTTTCTTTTGGAATAGGTTTTGTGTTCGAAATCAAAGTTTTTTTTGCCGGTATGCTAATTTTTTGTGCTAGTAATTTTTTTCCTCCCTCTAAAATTTCGTCTTTCCAAAGGGTTAAGAGTTTTATAGCTTCATCTTTATCATCAGTTTTAAGACTTTTTTTGAAAACTTCCCCGTCAATGTTTATATATCCCCAGTAAAAAGGGGATCTATCTCTTGTATAAAGAGACATTCCCTCTGAAATATGAATATGTTTTGCTTTTTTTCCTTGCATTTTGAACATCAAATTAGTGTTCAAAAAATTTTTTTAAATTCTTTTAAACCCTAATTAATCAACGATTCAACGAAGATTCAGGAGCATTATATTATGGAAATTATCAATTAACAATTTTGAACACAAAAAAAACGGTGTTTTTTGTGTTCAAAAAATTATCTTTTAGAAAATTGTGGACTTTTTCTTGCTTTTTTGAGGCCTACTTTCTTCCTTTCCTTTACTCTTGAATCTCGAGTAAGGTAACCTGCTTTCTTCATAGGCCCTCTTAACTCAGCATTATCCTCTATTAAAGCTTTTGAAATGGCTAGCCTAATTGCTCCCGCCTGCCCGAAAGAACCACCTCCATTCACTTTTACATCGATATCAAAGTTTTTTTCAACTTCTGCAAGAGCTAAGGGTTGTTTTACTATCATTTTTGCAACATCTCTACCGAAATATTCATCTATTGATTTTTTATTAACGGTAATAACTCCCTTTCCTTTTTTTAACCTTACAACTGCTGTTGCTTCTTTTCTTCTACCAATAAAAATGCTCATTTAATTAATTACCTCTGGATTTTGAGCCTCATGAGGATGATTTTCTCCACTATAGACTTTGAGTTTGTTTATAATTTTTCTATTTAATCTATTTTTAGGCAACATTCCCTTAACAGCATTTCTCAAAACTTTTTCAGGATCTTTATTCAACAAATCTTGAAAGTTAATTTCCTTTAGATTGCCAGGATAACCAGTATGCTTAAAATAAATTTTGTCTTTTGATTTATTTCCACTTATTTCAACCCTTTCAGCATTTATTAAAACAACGAAATCACCAACATCAGAGTTAGGTGTATATTCAGGCTTATTTTTTCCTCTCAATATATTTGCAATTTGCACAGACAAACGTCCCAGTTTTTTACCTGAGCAGTCAATTAGATACCATTTTTGTACGATATCTTTTGTAGTTAAAGAAGAAGTTTTCATAAAACACTAAAATTTGATTCGGTATATATTAATATAAAGGTTTTCGATTTTAAACATGAGATACTTTTTTTTGACTATTTTATTTCTGGGCCTTTTTGTAGGTGTTCAGATTGTACTTTATCAAAACTATGATTCTAATAAGTCTGAAATTGATTTTAATAATATATCTAGTTCAATTGTGAAGTTAGAAACAACCACGACAAGATCTTCAAAAAATTTTGGTTCTGGAATAATCATTTCACAAGATGGGTATATAGTTACTGCTTATCACTTATTGAGAGGTGCATATGATATATCAGCAAACATATTAGGTGATAAATACAATGCAAATATCGTAGGGTTCGACGAATACTCTGATATAGCTGTTATAAAGGTTAATGCAACTGGATTAAAACCAATGCAAATTGAAACTAAACTAGACTTGAAAATTGGCGATCGAGTATACGCAATTGGTAACCCATTCAATGTAGGAATATCAGTATCATCAGGTATCTTAAGTGCAACAGGTAGAAATTTTGGTAATCCTTATCTTGATATTCTTCAAACAGATGCTTCGATAAATAAAGGAAATTCTGGGGGTGCCCTGGTAAATTCAAAGGGAAGATTAGTAGGAATTAATACTTCGATTGCAACACTATCTGGTGGTTCAGATGGTGTAGGTTTTGCAATTCCATCTGATAAAATTTTGAGCATTTCTGAGGAAATAATTAAATATGGTAAGGTAAAAAGAGCATGGATTGGGAGTCTCTCTTTTAGACCTTTCATTTATACTGATAAAGATAATATCTCACAGAGAGCCTTACTTGTTATTTCAAACGAACAAAAGAATGATGATAATGGTCTCATTAATGGAGATATTATTATTTCAATTAAAGACTCTGAGGCTATTTGGTCAACGCTTAAAGCATCAATAAATAGCATTACTCCTGGTGATTCTCTTGAGCTCGAAATAATAAGAGATGGAAAAAAGCAAAGAGTTTTAATTAAAACAACTGAAATACCTGCTAGATTACTGGTTCCCTAATAATTTCAGCTCCTAATTTATTTAATTTTTCTTCAATGCATTCATAACCCCTATCTATATGGAATATATCATCGATTTGAGTGCGATTTTTGCCTACTAATCCTGCTAAAACTAAACTAGCAGATGCTCTTAGATCTGATGCCTTTACAACTGACCCTACAAGGTTCGGCACTCCAATTATTTTTGCTTGATTGTTTTCTAGGCTAATATTTGCTCCCATTTTCCTTAATTCGATTACATGCTGAAATCTATTTTCAAAAACTGTTTCTTCAATAATTGAACTGCCATGTGATATTGAATTCAATGCCATGAATTGAGCTTGCATATCAGTAGGAAACCCTGGAAAAGGTTTTGTACAAATATCTGTTGCTTGTAGGTCAGTTGTTGTTGCATCAGCCTCAACTGCATTTTTTTCTAATTTAATCTTTACTCCAGTATCAGAAAGTTTTTGGTAGATAATTTTTATAGTTGAAGGAGATATATTATTAACTTTGACATGTCCATTAGTCATCGCGGCTGCAATTAAATAAGTTCCTGCCTCGATTCTATCTGAAAGAATTTTCCATTTTTGACCATTAAGAAGTTCAGTTCCCTCTATTTCAATTATAGATCCTCCTGCACCAGAGATTCTCGCTCCACAAGAATTCAAAAAATTTGCTAATTCAGCAACCTCAGGCTCTTTAGCACAATTTCTCAATACTGTTTTACCTAGTGTTAATGATGCTGCCATCATTAAATTTTCAGTACCTGTTACAGAAACTTTTGGAAATGTGAAGTCAATTGGATTAAGTTTTTGAGCTTTAAGATATATAAATTTTTTATCAGACTCGATTTTAGCCCCCATCATTTCAAGCCCTTTTAAATGGAAATCGATTGGCCTTGTTCCAATGTTACATCCTCCTGGCTGAGAAATTTTCGCTTTTCCATACTTCGCCAAAAGAGGTCCCATCACAAGCACCGAAGCTCTCATAGTTTTAACAAGCTCATACCGAGCCTCCGGTAAGTTAATATTTGAAGAATTAATCTCTATACCTCCACTCTCAAGAAAATTAATTTCAGATCCCATGGAGTTAAGCAATTCGAGCATGGTAGAGATATCTTTAAGATGTGGTAGATTTTCAATTTCAATTGTTTTTTCAAGTAGAATTGTGGCGGCAATTATGGGCAGACCTGCATTTTTAGCTCCTGAACAATAAACATCTCCATGAAGCTGATTTCCTCCTTTAATTATTAATCTTTCCATATTTAATCAATGTAAAGAGGCTTCCAAGTTTCAATAGCTTTGTCTAAATCGTAGTTTTCATTTTTTAAATTATCTTGAAATTGATTTCTAAAAGTAAGTCCAAGATTTATTCCATCAATAATTATATTTATGATTTTCAACTCACCTTGTTTATTTTTATAAAGAGTAAATTTTGCTTTAAAAGAATCGGATGCAGAAAAAAAGTTTATTTCTACTTCAAGCGTTTTATTTTTATTTTCTTTTATTTTTCTACTTGTCTCTAACTCATAATCTTCAAACTCTAGAAGTGCTGTAATATAGGTATCAAGTAAGAGTTTTTTTGTTCTAGTTTGAAAAAGTAAAATTTGTTCTTCAGTTGCAGTCCTATACGCTTTACTTAAAATAAGCCTTGATACAAGACTAACGTCAACCATAGGCTCCCATATATTTTTTAATTTTTCTTTAAATTCATCAGGTTTTTCATCATATTTTGAACCTTCAGTCTTAATAATTGTCAAAAAATAAACTGCATTCTCATTAATAAAATTAAATGCATTTTCGTTATCGTCTGATGCTATAGGTGAAGATATAGAAAAAATGATAAATATTTTTGTTAAAAAAAGTCGTATCATGTGTAGATTATAAATTGAAATGAAAAAAAATATTTTCCAAAAAGAGGCAAAAAAGGCTTTTTTAATAGAATTAAAGGAACTTAAAGCCTTTTATGCATCAAAAGATTTCAATGTGGGTGATTTATGCCAAGAAATTTTAAATTGTAAAGGCAAAGTTTTTCTAACTGGAGTAGGGAAATCTGGACATATTGCAAATAAAATTTCAGCAACTTTCTCAAGTACTGGAACTTCATCTTTTTTTATACATCCAGCAGAAGCTTTGCATGGCGATATGGGAATGATAGAAAAAAATGATTGCATAATTGTTTTATCAAAATCAGGTGAAAGTAAAGAAATAATCGACCTTATACCCGCAATTAAAGCAAAAAAAATACCACTTTTCTCAATTACAGAAAATGAAAATTCTTCAATAGCAAAAGAATCTAAAGTACATGTTAAGGTAAAAGTTTCAAAAGAAGCTTGCCCCAATGATCTAGCCCCAACGGCAAGCACTACAGTAATGCTTGCTCTAGGAGATTCAATTGCAGTTTCATTGCTCAAAGCAAAGGGCTTTTCATCAAAAGATTTTGCTAGATCGCATCCTGGAGGCAAACTTGGTAAGAAACTTACTCTTAAAGTTACTGATTTAATGATTCCAATTAAGAGTGCAGCAGTTGTAAGTGATAAAGCTCTTATAAAAGATGTGATTGTAAGAATATCTGAAAAAAAACAGGGTTTTGCTTTAATAAAAAATACTAAAAAGAAAATAGTTGGCATATTCTCAGATGGAGATTTAAGAAGGCAACTACAAAAAAATATCGATATCAATAATGTCCAAGTTGCCAAAGTAATGACTAAAAAATTTAAATCCATTGAATCAGAAAAGTTAGTAGTTGATGCAGCGAAATTCATGAAGAAAAATAAGGTCTATTATTTAGCTGTAAATCAGAAAAATAAGATTCAAGGATTCATAACCATGCATGAAATCTTAGAAGCAAATGTTTTATAGAAGTTTTCTTTTATTCCTTTTAATTTTTTTGTCTTCAAAAGCTTCTTCAACTGAATATGAAATTCAAGCTGAGATGGTTGAAATTGATACAGAAAAAAACTTTATCAAGTATTTAGAAAAAGTGACTTTTAATTCGAATGAAATCTCATTCAAAGCAAATGAATTAATTGTTAATCAAAACAATGAGCAAATTGATGCCTCAGGATCTCCAATAGAGCTAAGTTTTAGAGAAAATGGTGAAAAAATAAATGGTCAAGCCAATAAGTTACAAATAATTCAAAACACTTTATTCCTGAGAGATAATGTAATTATCTTTAGGCAAGGCAATGAAATTAAAACACAAGAGGTGAAAATTATTCTTAAAGAAAATGATTAAAGTAAAAAATATTACAAAGAAAATTTCCTCGAAAATGCTTTTAAAATTTATAAGCTTTGAGTTAAAACCCAATAAGATTACGGGCCTGCTTGGAGCAAATGGAGCTGGCAAAACTACATTATTCAGATCAGTTGCTGGACTTTCTTCCATTGACACAGGGGAAATTTTTCTTGGTAAAAAAGAGGTATCTAGGTATGACATTGAAAAGCGAGCTTTACAAGGTCTTAAATATGTACCACAAGAGGATTCTTTATTTGAAGAGTTGAGTCTCTTAGAAAATTTAACTGCTGCAATCGAGCTGCAATTTAAAAAAATACAGAATAAACACACAGAAAAAATTGATTTTTATCTTGAAAAGATGAAGTTACAAAATAAAGCTAATATTAAAGCTAAATTTCTATCGGGAGGAGAGAAGAGAAAAACAGAAATTCTCAGAGCTATTCTTTTAGATGCTAAATGTATTCTTCTTGATGAGCCTTTTGCAGGTGTAGATCCAATTTCAGTTGAAGAAATAATAAAAATATTAAAGGATTTAAAAGAAAACCTTACAATTTTTATTAGTGATCATAATTTTCGTGATGTTATGAAAGTTTGTGATGAGATAATTCTTATGAATCAAGGGGAAATCTTGCTTAATGGGCCTCCAGAGACAGTTCAAAATGACCGACTTGCCCAAAAACTTTATTTTGGCGAAATAAATTAAAAATTTATAAAGTAAAATAATTTGATGGCAGAAAAAATTTCGTCTTCAAAATATGAATTAATTCAAGAAACGATAGCAAACCCTGAATTTAAATCAAAACTTAGTAATATTTTGAAAGAAATGTCAGCGAATGATCTTGCATCTTTAATTCAGAACTCGCCTCCTCAAGAAAGAAAAATAATATGGGATTCAATTGAGCTTGAATATGAAGGTGAAGTTCTTGGAGAGCTAGATGAACAGCTTAGAGACGAATTGCTAAAAGAAATGGAGCCTGAAGAAATTTCATTAGCAATTAGTGATCTAGAAGTTGATGATTTAGTAGATATTTTGCAAGCACTTCCAGAAAAAATCACTAATGATGTTCTTGCATTAATGAATTCTAGAGATAGAGGAAGAATTGAAAATGTTATTGATTTCCCAGAGGAATCAGCAGGGGGATTAATGAATACCGATGTTATTACAGTAAGGGCTGAAAACACCATTGAACTTGTCTCTAGGTATCTAAGATTTTTAAAAAATTTGCCCCAAAATACTGATGATATTTATGTTGTAACAAAAAACGATGAATATTTGGGTATTCTGCCTATAACAAAAATCTTAACATCTGATCAAAATATGACTGTAAGAGAGGTAATGGATACAGAATTTGAACCAATAAGTTCTGAGCTAAATGAAGTAGATGTTTATGATTTATTTAAGGCAAAGGATTTATTTTCAGCACCAGTAGTTAATGATAAAAATCAGCTTCTTGGTCGAATTACCGTAGATGATATTATCGAAATTGGTGCAGATGAGGTTCAAGAAGATTTTAGAGCACTTGCACAAATCGAAGAAGATGTTTTTTCATCTCCCAAAAAATCAATAAAAAATAGAATTTTTTGGCTTTCTATCAATCTTTTAACTGCAATTATAGCTGCAGCTTCAATTAGTCTATTTGCAGATGTTTTCGAGAAAGTTGTATATGCTGCTGTACTCATGCCAATTGTGGCAAGTATGGGGGGAATAGCAGCAACACAAACACTAGGCATATATATAAGAGCAGAAGCAATGAGAAAATTAAACAGGAAAAATTTTAGGTATTTATTCAGAAGAGAATTTATCGTTTCAATAGTGAATGGAATCTTTTTTTCAATTTTCATTTTTGGAATTACTTTCTTTTGGTTCTCTGATTACAATCTTGCAATAGCTATATCCATTGCAATGATTTTAAATTTAATTATGGCTGCTGTAGGTGGTTTTCTTTTGCCCTACATCCTTAGAAAAATTGGATATGACCCCGCGATTTCTGGAGGTGTAATTATCACTACAATCACAGATTTAATTGGGTTTGTTACTTTTCTCGGAATAGTAAGTTTTCTAGTTGTTTAAAACTTCCAAATTATTGTTATTCCCTTTGATTTTGTAACTTGTTTTTGTTATTTCATTGATGTTATCGTCTAAAATTCCAGTAACTAGTGCTGCTCCTGCAGCAGCAGGTATACCTCCAAATATTGCAACATACCACGGAAGAGCCTGAGAAATTTTAGTAGTGAAATCTAAATTTAAATCATATGTATCATACAAAAGAGAATTAGTTGCTATTGTCCCATTAATATCTGCCTTTGCTGGACCAAAATCTAACTCTAAATTACTAATATTTATAAGATTATTTCCCTGAATCAACATTTCTCCATCTAGCCGATCAACATAAAATGAATCTCTTTCATATTTATCAAAATTTAGGTTTAAAAAACTTGAAAAGCTTGTTCTCAAATCAATCAATGAAAGCACCCTCAAAGCATCAAAATCAAAAGAAGTATCAGAGTATTTAATATCTTCTCCATCAACCAAAAAATTGCCAAAAAATTCAAGGCTGTTTGAAGAAATGTTTGCGGAGATGTTTTTGGTTTCAATAGAAAATTTTTCAAAAGTTAGATTTGGAAAATTTTCCTTAATATAGTTCGAATAGTTAACATAAAACTTGGTATTAAGGTTCTTAACAGATAGATTTGATAAATCGAAATTAAAACTTGACGGATATTCCTGTTCAAATGCAAATAAATTTGAATCAATTTTACTTATTTCAAATAGATAATTATCAGCAAAGATATTTAAGCTCTTAGAAAATAAAAACTTTAGTTGCAGAAGATCAGAATTAACAAAAATCTGATTATCAAAAAAATTAATATGATAACTTGCACCTACATTTGGCTTTAAAGAACCATTGATTGCTCTTACTGAGCCTTTATTGTCAAAAGATATTGAAAAAGGATCTTTAAAATCATCTAAAAAACTTGCTTTAAAAACTTCTTCTGCAAATGAGTAGTCTATATAAACATTTTCGCTGTCAGTAAAAGGAAGAGTGCCATTAGCAACAGCATCAACTTTAAAATTATCTACATTCATTTCTACATAATTAATATCAAAATTTCTTGGAAGAAATTGAATTTTTGGATTTGAAAGCAAAATTTTTCCACTTAAAGATCTATTGTCATTCAATAAAGTTAACGAAAAAATAGATTTTACATCTTCAGAAAATATGTTGCTTTGTCTAAAAAAATCATTTGCAGCTAGATTAGACGGAGCCCAATAATATATGTCTCTACTGTCTCCAAGGGTAAGTACTTTTAATTTTAATGCTTTATCAAAATTTATATTAAAAAATTGCTGAGAATTTGCAGTTTCAGCATTCAGGAAGGAGGGAAGTATTTTAAATTTATCATTAAAATCAAGTGAAAGTAGTCCTCTTAAATCACTAAGAACCCTCTCTTCTTCATATATATCTAAGTTAAACAGTGCTATATTGGAATCAATTAAAAGTTTTAACTTTTGATTTTCATAAGAAGCAATTCCACTAAAGCCAGAGATATTTTTAAGTGCATTATCAAGAGAAATACTCGACTCTTTAAATGTAAAACCAAACCTTCTACCCTCTGTTCTAAAATTAGCAATATTAAGACTTTCAATATTTGCTTTTCCCAACAATGCTCTTTTTATACTTCCCTCTTTTACAAAAAAATTAATGATATTTCTTCTCTCATTTGAGGGGTTAACTCTGATTGAAGCTTCATCAATAAATAGAAAATCAATGTAAACTTCTTTAGATAGAAAAGAATTTAGAAGGTTAAGTTTTAAAAATAGATTTTGCCCCTCTACTTTTATATCTCCATCATAATTAAAATTTTCGAGATTTATATCAATGCCTTTTAAACTTTGTCTAAAAGAAATACCTTCATAGGAAAGCTTACCTGCAAAAATTTTATTTATAAAAAATGAGTTTATATTTGAAAAATTTAATGAAATGCCAAAAAGATGGAAGCTTAGCAGAAATACTGCAAGCAAATAAAGGAAAATCCTTAAAATTCCAATTAAATGTTTTTTAACCATTTTTTTCTTTGATTGAGGAAAATTAGTATCCAAACAAACGCATTAATAAATGGATTCACCAAAAATCTCAGCTCATTTTCAGTTGAATAAGTATTTACTGTACTTAATAGTAAGTTTAGAAAATAACTTACCAATAAAATTAGCGTTACTTGCTCAACTAAAGACTTCTGAATCCAATTTATCTTTGAGAATTTTAAAAACAGTCCAATAATAAAAAAAGTTAAAGTATACGGAATTGAAAGTTCACTAAAGAAAAGATCAATTAAAAAACCCTTAAAAACAAAATAATAAATTCCAGGGGGCTCTTTGAGAATTACAATTGCCAATAATGATTGAATTAAAAAAAGGTCTGGTGCCCATTTCCATAAATTAAAGCTAAGCAATAAATAATTTACAACTATGACTAGCAAAAGCCGAAAAATTCTAAAGATATCAGTCATATAGAGTGACTCCTTTGTCTATGGATTGATAAGGATCAAAGAAAAGCTCAATTGTTAACTTCTCTTTGAACATATTTCCTTCTACTATTTCAATTTTAGTCAGCTTTCCAGCGATTAAGTTTTTTGGGTAAATTCCATCGAACCCTGTTGAAAAAAATGTATCTCCTATTTCATAAGTTGATGCTTTTGATTCATTAAAACAAACTGTTTCTTGTGGTAGTCCATTTCCTTGGGCTATACAGTAGAAATTTTTTGAATTCTTTAAAGAAATAAATTCTTCAGGATCGCTCAATAGTCTTACTTTAAATTCATTAGCTACTAATCCGTTTGTTTTGCCGATAATAAAATCTCCTTGAGATACAGAAAAAACCTGATTACCTGAAGTATTTTCAGCTTGAAGGTAAATTACATGTTTTTTACAACAGCTATAATTAACCTGATCAAAAGCTGAGACGTAAGATTTTTTTGTGCTTTTAGATGTAGTTATATTTGTATTATAGGATTTTGAATTTTCTAAAGATCTAACCTTTAGTTCTGATTCATAAATATCATTTTTTAATTTTATGATCTCATTTTCGAGATCAACAATTTTTAAACTTTCGTATTCTTTAAATTCCTGTGAAATGTTTTCGATAAAGTTTTCAGGTATCTTTAATGCCTTCACTAAATACCTTTGTGAAGTTTCGTTTAAATTAAAGTAGTTCGAACTTAAAACTAGGGCGACTATTAAAAGAATGTAAGAAAAGGTGAGAATTATTTTTTTTCTAAATGTAAATATTTCTCTTGGCATTACTCATCAGCAAAAAGATCGAAATCTTTATCCATCAAACCTAGGGCAATTCCGCCACCTCTAGCAACACAGGTTAAAGGATCTTCAGCAACTGTTGTAGGTATTCCTGTACTTTGTTCTATCAGGGTGTCTAAACAATGCAATAGTGCTCCACCTCCAGTTAATACAATTCCATCTTGTGATATATCTGCTGCAAGCTCTGGAGGAGCTAATTCAAGTGCAGTTCTGACAGATCTTACTATTGCTGATGTTTGATTTTCGAGCGCTCTAAAGCCATCTTCTTTTTCGAAGATGACTAATTCAGGTATACCTTCAGCTAAATTTCTTCCTCTGAACTCATAAGCTTCGAATTCTTTTTTACAACTTAATGTTGCGCAACCGACTTGTAATTTGATTAATTCGGCTGTTGTTTCTCCAATTACTACTCCAAATTTTCTTCTAACATAAGCCTGTATTGCCTCGTCAAATTTATCGCCACCAACTTTTAGAGACTCTGAATAAACAATTCCATTCAAAGACAGGATAGCAACTTCAGAAGTTCCACCACCAATATCAATAACCATACTGCCTCTAGGTTTATCAATGTCTACTCCTGCGCCCAATGCCGCTGCAATAGGTTCCTCAATCAACTTAACAACGCTCGCGCCAGCAGATAATGCTGATTCTCTGATAGCTCTTTTCTCAACTTGAGTTGCCTTTGATGGAACGCAAACTAGAACCCGTGGACTTGGAGACAAGATGCTATTATTTGAAACTTTTTTGATAAAGTGCTGGAGCATTTTTTCTGTCACATTAAAGTCCGCTATGACTCCATCTCTTAATGGTCTGATAGCATCCATTTGACCCGGAGTTCTTCCAAGCATTTTTTTTGCATCATGTCCTACGGCAATAACAGACTTCTGTCCATTAGTTTCCTTAATTGCCACTACAGAAGGTTCGTCCAAGACGATTCCATTTTCTTTTGTGTAAATTAATGTGTTAGCGGTTCCTAAATCAATTGATATATCATTAGAAAATAAACCTTTTAAAAATTTTAACATTTCAAATATATCTCTATAATATTGAGAACTTTATAGAATAAGGCTTTTAATGAATAAAATCGAGTTAAAAAATCTATTATTTTTGGCGCGTCTCCAAGTAAAAGAGGAAGATCAAGATAAAACAATAGAAAAATTGCAAAACACTTTCGAAATGATCGATCAAATGAATGATCTGGACCTCGATAAGTTTGAGCCACTGAATAATCCGCTTGAGCTTACTAATGTAAGCCGCTCAGATGAAGAAAAAAACAGAAATAAAAAGAAAGAGTTTTTAAAAAAGTCGCCTAAATCTGACGAAGATTACTTCGTTGTACCAAAAATAGTTGAATGAATTTCCAAGAAACAAGAAATAACTTTCGAAAAAAACAAGTCTCTGCTAAAGAACTAACTGAAGAAAGTCTAAAAAAAGCAAAAGAAAAGAGTGAACTCAATGCATTTATAAGTCACTTTGAAGAATATGCATTGGAGCGAGCATCAAATATTGACGCGAATTTTGATGAGTTTAAAGACAAACCTCTCGGTGGAATTCCTATTGCCCATAAAGATATTTTTTGTACTGACGGAAAAAAAACTACATGTGCATCCAAAATGTTAGAAAATTTTATCCCGCCATATGAGTCCACTGTGACAAAAAATTGTAATGATGCTGGTTCCATTATGATTGGCAAGACAAATATGGATGAATTTGCTATGGGCTCATCGAATGAAACTAGCTTCTTTGGTCCTGTTAAGAATCCTTGGGGTCAATCATTAGTTCCTGGAGGGAGTTCAGGTGGCTCTGCTGCCTGTGTCGCTGCTGATATTACAACAATTTCTACTGGTACAGATACTGGAGGCTCGATAAGACAACCTGCTGCTCTTTGTGGAATTACTGGACTTAAACCTACTTACGGCCTTGTTTCTAGATGGGGAATGATTGCTTTTTGCTCTAGCATGGATCAAGCTGGCCCTCTAGCTAGAGATGCTTTTGCCTGTTCAGCATTACTCAATGCCATGGCGTCTTATGATGAGAAAGACTCTACCTGTTCAAAAAGAGAATCTATTGATTATGAAAAAGGATTAAATAAAGATTTTGGTAAATTAAAGATTGGCATCTTAAAGGGTATTGAAAATCTTGGAATATCAGAAGAAGTATTAAATGCTTATGAAAGTTCTAAAAAAATACTTGAACAATTAGGGCATAGTTTTGTTGAATTAGACTTTACAGAACTATCAAGTGGTATTTGCTCATATTATGTTATTGCTCCAGCTGAATGCTCTTCAAATTTATCAAGATTTGATGGTGTTAAATATGGCCATAGGTCAGAGGCAAAAAATATAAGCGAACTGTATCTAAAAACTAGAGCTGAGGGCTTTGGAGATGAAGTGCAAAAGAGAATTTTAATTGGGTCTTATGTTCTATCTGCAGGTTTTTATGATGCGTATTATAGAAAAGCACAAAAAGTAAGAAGAATGATTAAATCCAAATTTGATGAATTTTTTAAGGATGTTGATTTAGTTTTTTTACCTACAACTCTAGATCAAGCATTTGAAATGAATAGAGAAAGTACAGATCCAAACAGAATGTATAAAGAAGATTTATTAACCATTCCAGCAAATCTCGCAGGGCTACCAGCTATGTCCTTACCTAATGGTTTTTCAAAGAACCTTCCGATAGGCGCACAATTTGTTGGAAATTATTTCTCAGAGGAATTATTACTAAATACCGCACATAAAATGCAGGAGGTGACAGATTGGCACAAAATGACACCCTAGTTAATGGTTGGCAACCTGTAATTGGTCTTGAAATTCATGTCCAGTTACAAACCAATACAAAGCTTTTTTCTCCCGCTAAAAATCAATTTGGTGAAGAGGCAAATACTCTTGTAGACCTTATTGATATGGGTCTGCCTGGTGTTTTACCTGTGCTTAATGACGGTGCTGTGAAACAGGGAATAGCTTTTGGTCTAGCGACAAATGCAGAAATTGCTAAAACAATGGTCTTTGATAGAAAAAATTATTTCTATCCAGATTTACCAAAAGGCTATCAAATAACACAACTACATTATCCAATTGTAAAAAATGGTGTTGTTGATGTTGAAGGCAAACAAGTTAGGATTCATCAAGCACATCTAGAAGAAGATGCAGGGAAATCAATGCATGATGTGTATGATAGTGAGTCAGTTGTGGATTTAAATAGATCAGGAGTACCACTCCTTGAGATTGTATCTGAGCCTGATATTCGCTCAGCAGAAGAGGCTGTAAAGTACTTAAAGAAAATTCATCAAATTATCACTTATTTAGATATTTCTGATGGAGATATGTCACAGGGCTCAATGCGTTGTGATGCTAATGTTTCTATCATGCGACCTGATGATAAAGAGTTTGGCATTAGGGCAGAAATAAAAAATATCAATTCATTCAGATTTGTGGAGAAAGCCATAAACTTTGAAATTAAAAGGCAAATCAAAGTTTTGGAATCAGGGGAAAAGGTTGAGCAAGAAACAAGACTTTATGATTCTATAAAAGACGAAACAAGATCGATGAGAACAAAAGAATTTGCTAATGACTATCGCTACTTTCCTTGTCCAGACTTAGTACCTCATGAAATATCAGAAGAATTAGTGAAAGAAATTAAAGATAATTTAAGTGAACTGCCAGAGGAGAAGCAAAAAAGACTCATGGAAACCTACAACCTTAATGAATATGATGCTGGCGTATTATGTGCTGATAAATCAACTGCTGATTTCTTTGAAGAAGTTGCAAAAGAGGCCGATGTTGAGCTTGCAGCTAAGTGGATAATAGGCGATCTCAATGCGTTGTTGAATAAAAATGATATCAGTCTTAAAGAGAGTAAAGTTAATGCGGTAAATTTCTCTAAACTTATTCAAAACATCTCTAATAACACTATCTCAGGAAAAATTGCGAAAGATGTTTTAGATGAAGTTTGGCAATCAGGCGAAGATGTAGCCAAAATTATAGAAGGCCAAGGCATGCAACAAATCTCAGACGAAGGCGAGTTAGAGAAAATCATTGATAAAATTCTTGCAGAAAATACAAGCCAGGTAGAAGCTTATAAATCTGGCAAAGACAAACTATTTGGTTTCTTTGTTGGTCAAGTTATGAAAGCCACAGAGGGGAAGGCAAATCCAGGCCTTGTGAACAAACTACTTAAAAATAAAATACTAGGTTGAATTTAATCCCAAGTTTTTAAAATACTTTCATCTAAACTTTTATCTATAGGTCGCCTAATGCGCATATCCTCATTAAAAAGGACATCATTAATCACACTTTCATCTGGTAAATGGAAGAAATCTTTAAAAATCTCACTGCTCCAATAATCCCTTTCATCTTTCCCCATCTCTCCTTTCCTTGAATCACTTGTCCAGTAAAAATTAATTCCAAAATTTGCTGTAAAAATAAAAAGATTTTCTCCTTCAATATTATTTTCAAGTTGTTCGCCTATTGTTGGCAAGTGTTCCTCATCTTCAAACTTACTATTCCATGCTTCTTTTGAAAAATTTCTCTTATATTTCCCTAGATTCTCCTTAGAGATTTCAGAGAGGCTAAGCATTTCAACAACAGAGGATTTGTTGGATTGGTTATAGATGTGAGTTCTATTGAATATTTCATCATAAACTATGTGAAGTCTTTGCTTTGAAAAAGATTCCATGAATTCTGTTTTTTTAAAACATATCAATTCAGATTTAAACATTTTTTCATTTTAACAATTTATGATGAAACATGATTTTATTGAAAAATATAAAAATATTAATTGATTTCAGCGAGATCATTAGCTAACACAACCTCTCCAGCATAATGTTGTGATATTTCAGCAAGAATCTCTTCTTCTGTTGAGCCCCAAAAAAGTATGTGAGATAAAACTAATGTTTTTGGCTTTAGCTGATTAGCAATTTTTGCTAATTCGCTTGGACTGGTGTGATGGGCTTTATGATAAATTTTCCAATCTGGCTCTTTCTTTTCAAATCCTGCTTGTGAGTAAACCTCATGCACTAAAATATCAATATCTTTGCCGTATTTCATTAAATTTTTAGAGGGGCCAGTATCTCCTGAAATTAAAATTGTTTTATCTTTTGTTTTTACTAAGAAACCATAGGAGTCAGAAAGATCACCATGATCGTTAAGAAATGCAGTTACTGAAATATTATCATCCTCATAAATAGCCCCCTCTGCAATGCTCGTAAAAATTGTTTTATAACCTTTATCATTTTGTGGTTGAGTACCATAAATTCTGTAATCAATATCAGGTTGATAAGCCTTGATAATATGTTCTGCCATATCTTTTGCTGCTTCAGGACCAAAAATCTTTAGTGGCTTATCCCGCCCCATTATCCAGGGTGTAATTATCAAATCCGCTAAACCTAAAGTGTGATCAGAGTGAATATGGCTTAGAAAAGCGTACTCAAGCTTTGTTACATCAAAGTTTGAAAAACTCCCGCCCCAGTTAGTTGTTAGTGCAGCCACTCTTCGCACTACGCCTGGACCAAAGTCAAATAAATATGGCGTGTCATCAACTAGAACTAGATATGCTGATCCCATTCTCTCTGGGTTAGGATTCGGTGTGCCAGAACCTAGAACAAAAAAATGTGTTGAAGCATGTAAATTTATACTTAGAAAGAGTGCAAATAAAAATTTCATTTCTCAAAAATAGCTATTCGATCAGATTTGTAAGCACCAACAAAAACTTTATCCTCAAATGGATATGCAACTGAGGCTCCACCAAAAGCAACATCGGCAAAATTGTATTCTTCTATAATGTTCAAATCTTTATCAGCATGAATGACAAAAAAAGGTGTTGGACATTGTAAAACTGTTTCTTCAATACATGCCAGTCCGCCAAGATCGGTATTTTGTCCGCCAATCCAAAGTTCATCACCTACAGCGATGACATTATCTGGGCCACCATTTAAGAATGTTCGTAAAACTAAGTCATTTCGACTGTCATTGCTAAATTTTGAGATCATGCCATTCATTCTGTAATTGACGTATAAATTATCATTAATCATTTCAATGCCATTTGGCCAAGTGCCAGCTGATTTCGGTACAATAGAATAACCAACTTTTGAATTCCATTCATACACATGACCAGTATCAAATCTAAAAATATTTAGAAAGAAGAGGTAGTAAAAACCCAGGTCTTTATCATACTGGTGAGTGGCAAAAAATGAGCCTTCGTTATCGTAAACAACAACATCATTGAAATAGGTATTTTCTTTTGGTGCTTTTGTACATCCAACCCAAATTAATGTTGGGTTTGTTTTGTCTGAGAAGGTTACATAATCAGGAAAAATTAGAAAAAATTCTATACTGCTTACTTTTTGATGATTTACTACAGCAAGTAATGAAGCTTCCTCTAAAAAAGGACTTAAGTTCTCACCAGTAAGTTTTATACCCTCATAAATATCTATGCCATGTGGGTAAAAATCTTTATATGGTTCGCAATTTTCATCTCCGATGCCTAAACTATTTTTCTCTAAAAACTCTATATCAAAATCTTCTATCTCATTAGTTTTTAGATCAAGCTTCGAAAGTTTGCCAATTAAAACCCTTCCTTCATTCAATTCAGGTAGGCCGGCAAATTGGGATACTACAATAGAATCCTCTTCAGGAATTTTGGCAAAATCTTCAGGGTTTTGTAGATTACATATTAATTCTAGAGTGCCTAGACTTTTACAATCATTGATATTCTCGTAATCACTGGAGCATCCAGTGATTACAAAAATTATAAGAACTAACTTTGCTAGGTGTTTATACAAATATCATTGCGAGATTTTCGGCAACAAAACCAGGTTTATCTGCACCTTCAACCTCAAGCTCAATTTTAAATTTAAGCAGCCAACGACCACCTTCTTTTTCAGTTACTTCAATTAGTTCACTGTTATATCTGCAGTTTGAGTCAACCGGAACTGGACTTACAAATCTAATTTTGTCGTATCCATAGTTCATAGCCATTTTAGTGCCTTCAATAGGAATGGCTGTTTCATAACCTTTTCCCACAGATAGTGAAAGCATAAGAGCTCCATGTGCTATTGTGCTTCCAAATATTGGTTTAGCTCTCTCAGGATCCACATGAATGAATTGTGGATCATCTGTTACATCTGCAAATGTATTTATCATGCCTTGGTCAACTTTAAACCAAGATGTGCTTTGCACTTTTCCGATTTCTTTATGTAAATCTTCGGGTTTTATTGCTTCCATTTTTTTCTCCTATTTCATTAGATGATCTTTAAATTGATCTCTAAGATTAACCTTTAGAACTTTACCAGTTGCTCCTAAAGGTAATTCGTCAACAAATACTATATCATCTGGCTTCCACCATTTAGCAATTTTATCTTCTAAAAAGCTGTATATAGATTCTTTATCCTTTTTATCTCCTGCAGCAACAATTAATAAAAGAGGCCTCTCATCCCACTTTGGATGAGCTACTCCAATTACACAGGCTTGCATAACATCAGGATGTCCTTGAGCAACATTTTCTAAATCAACAGAACTTATCCACTCTCCTCCTGATTTAATGACATCTTTTGCTCTATCAACGATAGTCATATATCCGGCAGGATCTATACTTGAAATATCTCCAGTATCAAACCATCCGTCTGCATCAACAGCATCTTCTTCAAATTTATAATATCTTTTATTTACCCATGGTCCCCTGATCAGAAGTCTACCAAATGCTTCACCGTCTTCTGGCAATCTTTTGCCGTCATCATCAACAATTTTTAGCTCTACTCCATAAACTGGTTTACCTTGCTTTGTTTGAAGTTTGTACATTTCTTCTTTTGGCATTGCTTCCATTTCTTTGGTTCTAAGATTGGCTGTGGCAAGTGGACTTGTTTCAGTCATGCCCCAACCTTGGACTACATTTACGTCGTGCTCTTCGTCAAATTGTTTAATCATTGAATATGGCACCGCAGAGCCTCCAATTACAGTTTGTTTTACGCTATCCAGAGTGATTTTTTGCTCAGTACAATAATTTAACAATCCCAACCAAATTGTTGGCACTCCGAAGGCTAAAGTTACTTGCTCTTTTTGGATTAATTCAACCAATGCAGCTCCATCCATACCCATACCTGGTAGAACGAGCTTAATACCATTCATAGCGCCAATATATGGAAGTCCCCAGCCCATAACATGAAACATTGGCACTACCATTAAAATAGAGTCGCTTCTTGTAAAACCTAATCCATTCGCAGAGGATCCAGCCCAAGCATGCAATAAAGTTGATTTGTGAGAATAAAGAACTCCTTTTGGATTACCGGTTGTGCCTGATGTATAACATAAACCACACGGTGCATCCTCATCCAAGAGTGGCCACTCATAATTCTCATCACCCTTTTCAATAAATTCCTCATAGGAAACCGCATTTTTAAGATTTGATTCAGGCATTTCCTCTTTTGAACAAAGAAGAACATATTGCTCTACTGTTGGACACTTATCCTGTACAGCTTCAAGTAATGGTGCAAAAACTGTTTCAGTAAAAATTATTCTATTTTCAGCATGATTTATTATGTAGACCACTTGCTCTGGATGGAGCCTAAAGTTAATAGTATGCATTACAGCTCCCATACCTGAAATGCCGTAGTAAAGCTCCATATTTCTGTAAGTATTAAGTGCTAAAGAGCCAACATTTTGACCTTTCTTAATTCCATATTTTTCTAGTGAATCACCAACTTTTTTAGATCGTTTGGCAACTTCACCATAATTCGATTTATGAATTTTTCCATCAAGTGTTCTTGAGACAATCTCAACTTCAGGAAAATTTCTTTGTGCGTAATCAATAATGCTTGCTACATTTTGATTCCAGTTCTGCATATTACTCATTTTTCGCCCCTTTTTTTTAAGTAGTGTAGATAAGGATACCATTCATTTTTCAGTGGAGAAAACCATTCTTGAAGAATTTTTTTGATTTTCATATTTTCTGAATCAGTTATTTTTAATTTATTTTTTGGATTAAACAAATGGATGAGTTCAATAAGATTTTTATCAAGCTTATTTTCTTTAAGTAGCTCTTCAAAAGAAATTGTTTTGCCGTTTATGAAATGTCCAAAAGTGTTAATTATTAAACTATCTGTATACAGCATTCCTGTTAAATTAATAAAATACATTTCTTTTTTCTTGAGATATTGAATGTCTAAATGATCAAAATAACTGTAATTCAATAGTTCAGGACATGAGTCGACTGTAAAATAGTTATCCCAAACTGCAATATTGCTGTTGTCCATATCCTCAAGATCGTTATCTACTTCATCATTTAACTCTTCAGAAATAACCTTAGGGCCAGTCCAAATAAATGTTTTATCTTTAGGGAAATTATTCTTAAAGCTAGCAAAATACTCTTTAGTATTTTGGTTTTGATCTATAAGTTCAGATGTATATATGCTTGGACAAAAAATAATTTCACTATCCTGAAATTCACTTTCTACTCTATTAAAAATATCAAGTTGGCTTTTTAAATCATAATCTTCAGTATCATCAAAGAGTATAGCGAAATGATTGCAGCCAAGAGATTTAAATTTATTTATCTTATTTGCAAGTGAACCATAATCATTTGTTTTTGGACACAAACCAGCACTGATTTGAATATGCTTTTCATTTGCGTTGTGACAAAAATTTTGAAATTGCTCTTCCCACTCTTTTGAATGATCTAAATCAATATGCTTTCTAATAAAGGGATCCTCTTTGGGAGCATACAAATAAAAGTTAAGATTATTATTGCTCAGTGACTCAACAATAGAATTTCTCTGTGAAAAGCTCATTAAGCTTCCATAAAAACCCTCAACAACACCTAATTTTTTCATAGCCGATTTAGTCTACAAGATTTATCAGGAAAAACTCTGTTTTTCTTGATTTCAAATTTTGAAGTATCAACTCTAATTAGAGTTTCAGTTTCTTCAAATTTTCCACAAATAAACCTCATTCCAATTAGTGACTGCATTGAGGCTATAACTGCTACAGCAGGACCCAAAACACCAAGACTTACACAATGGTTAGTCTCTAAATCACCTGACTCTTTGAATAAACAAGAGTAGCAACAATGTTCTTTTTTTGAATTTTTAAAAATTATAATTTGACCATTAAACTCAGAAGCTGAAGCAAAGCAGATTGGTTTATTTAAATTCACCATTTCTTCATTCAGTTCAAATGAAGCTTTTAGATTATCTGTACAATCAAAGAATAAATTAGAATTAATTCTCTTAAAGTTAATTTCTGATGACTTTACAGGATAGATGTTTACTTCAACCTCTTTATCTAAATTAATTAAATAATCTTTAAGGGCTTCAACTTTTTTTCTACCAATATCTGATTCTTTATAAAAAACCTGACGATGAAGATTCCTCTCTTCGACCGCATCAAAATCAATAAGGTTAATCTTTCCAACCCCTGCAGCTACAAGATAGACTGCTAATGGTGAACCCAAACCGCCACAACCGATAATTGTGACTTCACTTTCACAAAGTATCTTTTGATCTACATAAGAAAAATCATCTAAGACTAGCTGTGAGTAATACCTTTGGGGAATTCTATTCAAGTTTGCCAAAAGTAAACCTCTCCGTCCTTTTAAGGTCTTTAATCGAACTGACGTCTCTAAAGCCATTTTTCTTCAATAGATTTTTTATTATCTTTTTTTGTTCAGGAGAATGCTCCAAAAAAATAATTCCTCCGTAATTTAAATAATCTTTTGATTGAGAAATTATTATTCTAAGATCTTTCAAACCATTTTCATCTGAAAAAATAGCCTCTTCTGGTTCAAATTTTAAACTCTCATTTGTGTTGGTGCTCCTATCTACGTATGGTGGGTTGCTTACAATTAAATCGTACTTCAACGACACTTTCTGATACCAGTTTGAATTTAAAAATCTAACGTTTGCATTATTTTTTTTAGCATTTGTCTTTGCAATAGATATTGCCTTTATACTCACATCAACTGCATCAACGGTGGCTTTTGGAAATATTTTAGATAGTTCAATAGCAATACATCCTGTTCCAGTGCCTAAATCAAGAATGCTTTTTGGCTGTAATTTAGAATTTTCTATGTGCTCAATTAAAGTCTCTGTTTCAGGTCTTGGAATTAAGACATCTGAATTGACCTCATAATTGCCGTTATAAAAATCCCAATTTCCAATAATGTACTGAATAGGCCTTTTTTCAGAAATTTCAAAGCATATTCTTTCTACATCTCTTTCTAAAAGATCATTGGTTTTTAATAAAAAATGAAGGCCCTCTTCGTAGTCCTTACCATAAGCATTACGCCAAGCATCGGAAATAGTTGTTAATTTATTGTGATTGTTCTTCAATTTCTAAAAGTTTTTCAGCATTACTTTGAGTGATTAATGAATCAACAATTTCATTCAATTGTCCATCTATCACGGATTCTAAGTTGTGTACTGTCAATTTTATTCGATGTTCAGTTACCCTCCCTTGAGGATAATTATAGGTCCTAATTTTTTCACTTCTATCTCCAGTTCCCACCATATTTTTCCTTTTGGAAGCTCTTTCACTTTCTAATTTTTGTTTCTCAAAGTCATGAATTTTTGAGGAAAGGATACTTAGGGCTTTTGCTTTATTTTTATGTTGTGATTTTTCATCCTGTTGAGAAACAACTATTCCAGTAGGAATATGAGTAATTCTCACCGCACTATCAGTAGTGTTTACTGACTGACCACCAGGGCCAGATGCTCTGAAAGTATCAATCCTAATTTCGCTTTGATTAATTTCACTTTCTTTTATGTCATCAACTTTTGGCAAAATTGCTACTGTAGAAGTTGAAGTATGAATTCTACCTTGTGATTCTGTTTCAGGAACTCTTTGTACCCTATGGACACCTGATTCAAATTTCATCCTCTCATAAACTTTTTCTCCAGAAATCATTGCAATAATTTCTTTAAATCCTCCGGGGCCAGATATAACCTCTTTTACTTTTTCAACTTTCCAGTTATTCCTTTCTGAAAATCTTGAATACATTCGATAGAGATCACCAACAAAAATTGCTGCTTCATCACCACCAGCACCAGCTCTTATTTCAAGATAAATATCTTTTGCATCATCCTCATCTTTTGGCAACAATTTAAACATTATCTCAGTCTCTAGTTCAGTAAGTTGGCTTTCTGTTGATGATTTTTCTTCTTGAGCTAGATCCTTCATATCTTTATCAAGAAGCAATTCATTTATTTCTTCTAAGTTCTTTTCGAGCATCAAATACTTTTCATAATCTTCGACAATGTTTGAAATTTCAGATAATTCTTTATTTAACGATGTAAGTTTTTGTATATTGCTTGTAATTTCTGGTGTTGAAAGAGATGCATTTAGATCTTTTTCTTTTTTCTTTAAGTTTTCTAAAGTATCTCTTATTGAATCTCTCATTTGGACTTTTTAATAAAGCTTATAATTGAAGGGTCATCAATTATTTTTGATAATTCATGGGCATTCTTTGACGCAATTTCATTAGCAAGATCTTCTAAAACTTCTTCTACATCAATGCCCTTTTTTAAACTACTTTTAGCTTTTTTAAGCGCTTCCGTTTTTGCATTGAAAATTTTCTCTCTAGCTTCCTTTTGGTTTCTCCCCATCATTTGCTTATTTCTAAGCTTTCTAAATTCTTTATCAGCATTTAACTTAATAATTTCTTTAGCAGCATTAACTTCCTCTTTTCTAGTATCCTCATTTTTTTTCAACATCTCTCCCAACTCATCGAGAGTAATGACAGTCACATTTTTATTTTTTGGAATCTTAAAAGATATATTTCTTGGAATTGCTAAATCAAAAACTAAAATATTTTTTTGAATTTTTGATAAAAAATCTTCTTCAATAAAATTTTTGTTAGATGATGCAACTATGACGACTGCATCAGATTTTTTAAGATAGGTATTAATTTTCGAAAGTGAGTCGCTTTTTATTCCACTTATTTCAACATCAGATCTGTTCACTAAAAAGACTTCTTTCCCTTTTTTATTAAGTTTTGGCACTAACTTTCGAGAAACATCACCACCACCAATAACGAGAACAGAGTTTATTTCATCTTCGTTTGATATAAATCCTTCTACTATAGTTGATATAGAAAGTGGGTTCTTTGATAAATCAGTTTCAGTTCTTATGAGTTTTGAAAATCTTATCGCATTATTAAAAGTATTTTCCAATTCAGTATTTAAAAATCCCATTGAACGTGAATTATTTAGCGATTTTTTTACTTGGCCGAATATATCTGGCTCACCAATTATCATTGAATCTATACCTGTCATCACTTTTAATGAGTGTTTAAATGCTTCAGTACCAGCGTACAGATATTGGTCATTTTTTCTGAGATTTTCAAATTTATTTAAAATTTTAGAAACAACCTTTTCAAAATTTTTTATATCAGACCTTGAGCAGACTGAGTAAAATTCAGTTCTATTGCAAGTTGAGAGCAAAATCCCATTATCAAATGTATTTGTAATCTTTAGGTTTGTGAGAACTTCATCTATTTCCTTTTTATTAAAGGCGAACTTTTCCCTTACTTCTAAAGAAGTAGATTTATGACTTATGCCCCAACAATGTAATTCCATAATTAGACCTTATTTTTATATATAAATTATAAACGGATGTGCAAGTTTATCTGTTTGAATTGAGTTGTTCAATGTAGTAACTGAATTCTCGCTGTAAAAATAATAAAATTAGCATTCTATGGACTCATTCACACATAAATCACCAGCAAAGATCAATACTTTTTTAAATGTGCTATCTAAGAGAAATGATGGCTATCATAATATTTATACACATTTCGAATTAATTGATATTTTTGATGAGATAAATTTTGTTCCATCCGTGAAAAACTCATTTTTTTGTGATGACCCTAATCTTATTAAGAATAATATTATTGAAAAAACCTGTAGTTGGTTTAATGAAGTATTTAATAAAAAACAAGTTTTCAATATAAACCTTAAAAAAAATATTCCTTATGGCTCTGGACTTGGTTCTGGAAGTTCAAATTCAGCTTCAACCCTAATATTTCTTTGTATGTTTCATGGAGAAAAAATTAAAAATTTAGATAAAACTGAAATTTCAAAAAAACTTGGTGCTGATATTCCTATTTTCTTAGAACAAAAAAGTGGTTTTGCTAGTGGAGTTGGTGAGGTATTTGAAAAAGAACACTCTTTTAAAAGTGAATATTTAATAATTTCGCCAAATTTCAACATTTCAACAAAAGATCTCTACAATTCAAAATTTCTTCAAACAAATCGCCATCCCGATAAAAAAACTAATTCATTTTTTGAACCTCTTAAAAGTGAATCAAATGAATTTAAAGCTTTTTATGACTATTTAATCGATATTGGTAGCGAAAGATTTAGAGATAAATTAAAACTTACTGGTACCGGCTCAAGTGTTTTTTTAGAAAATCCCTTGAAAGATGATATTGAGTTATTGAAAAGAAATACTAAAAAGAAGTTTAGAATTTTTGTTGCTAAAAGTTTAGAATACAATTGATTTTAATGACAATGGGGTGTGGCCAAGTGGTAAGGCAGCGCCTTTTGGTGGCGCCATTCGTAGGTTCGAATCCTACCACCCCAGCCAACAGATGATGGAAAAACAATTACTATTTAGCGGAAACTCAAATAAACAACTAGCAAAGTCAGTTGCGAAAAACCTCGGAAAAAAACTAGCTCCAATCAAAGTGAGTACTTTTAGTGATGGCGAAGTGAACGTTGAAATCGATATCAATGTTAGAGGCTCAGATACATTTATAATTCAATCTACAGACTCGCCTGCTGAAAAGAATTTAATGGAGTTAGTTCTGATTGCAGATGCTTTAAAAAGAGCTTCAGCAAACTCAATTACAGCCGTCGTTCCTTATTTTGGTTATGCCAGACAAGACAGACGAGTAAGGTCAGCAAGAGTTCCGATAAGTGCTCGTGTTATTGCTGAAGTCTTAACCAGTGTTGGCATTTCCAGAGTTATTACTCTTGATATTCACTCTGAACAAATTCAAGGTTTCTTTTCTTTTCCAGTAGATAATATTTATACATCAAATATTATGTGCAAAGAAATTATTGGTAAATATAAAGTTGAAGATTTACAAGTAGTTTCACCAGATACTGGTGGTGTTATAAGGGCAAGATCAGTTGCAAAAACGCTTGGTGTAAAAGATTTAGCTATTATTGATAAGAGAAGAGAAAAAGCTAATGAGTCAGAAGTTATTAATCTAATTGGTGATGTAAAAGATAAAGTTTGTATAGTTCCAGATGACTTAATTGATACAGCAGGTACTCTAAGTAATGCAAGCCATGCATTGAAAGCAGAAGGTGCAAGAGAAGTAATAGCATATATTACTCATCCTGTACTCTCAGGGAATGCTATCGAAAATTTGAATAAATCAGCTATTGATAGACTTGTGGTGTCAAACTCTATTGATATTGGTGACAAATCAAAAAAATGTCCTAAAATAGACGTCTTTGATATATCGCCAATAATTGCTGAATCAATTAAAAGGATTACAACAGGCGACTCAATAAGCGAACTTTTTAAATAATGGAAACTTTAAAATTAAAAGCTGAAATAAGAGAAAAAACAGGTGGCCTCTCATCAAAGAAGGCTATTTATGAAAATAAATTAGTACCTGGAGTTGTTTATGGAGGAAAAGATGCACCAGTTGCAATACAAGTCAAAAACAACGAACTTCTTAAAATCATTAATAATGAATCAGTTTTTAACTCTCTAGTTGAATTAGAACTTGCGGACAAAAAACATAATGTTGTTTTTAAAGATGTACAAAAACATCCATCAAAGAATATTTTTATCCATTTCGATTTACAAAAAGTTTCAAAAGGTACAAAAATCAATGTTACTGTTCCGGTTATTTTAACGAATCAAGATAAATGCTTTGGAGTAAAAATCGAGGGTGGAGTGATAAATCATGTATTAAAAGAACTTTCAGTAATAGCTGATCCAGATAATATTCCAGAATTTATCGAAGTAGATATGGAAGAAATAAAATCTAAAGAAAAGGTAAGGCTAAGTGCACTAGAAAAAAATTCCTCTTATAGTTTTCCAAAATCTTTGAAAAATCAAGATCCTGTAATTGTTTCAGTATTAACTGCAAGAGGTGGAGCAATGCTTCTTGAAGATGAAGTTGAGGAAGATGCTGATGCTGTTGAAGGTGAAGAGGCAACAACACAGGAAGGTGATAATGAAAAAGCTCCTGAAGAAAATAAGCCAGATAATTCTGAGGAGAAATCAGAATAAATTGCTTCATCTTTGTATCGTTGGTTTAGGCAACCCAGGCGATAAATACTCAAAAACTAGACATAATGCAGGTTATGACTTCCTTGATTTAATTGCCAAAGAATTCAATACAGATTTTAAATACTTAAAAAAAATTGATGCAGATTATGTTGAAATTGATTTTGAAGATCATAAGATTGCTTTGATAAAACCAAGAGAATTTATTAACAGAAGCGGCAAAACACTCCAACTTGTCAGGAAATATAAGGTTAAAGACACTAAAGATATATTAGTAGTCCATGATGATATGGACCTTGAGCCAGGTGATGTGAAGTTAAAGCTATCTGGAGGTCATGCTGGACACAATGGTCTAAGAGACATTTTAAAAGTAATAGGAAACGAATTTGTCAGATTAAGATTTGGTATAGGACATCCACCAAATAAAGAACAGACAGATTCTTGGGTCATAAAGAAACCAAACCCGCAAGAAAAAAGGGAAATGGCAAATGCATTTGAGAGGGCTATAAACAATATCGACAAAATCTTACTCAAAGACTGGATGATTATAATGAACGACCTTCACTCTAATGAGCATTAAATGTGGAATTGTGGGTTTGCCTAATGTTGGTAAATCTACTCTTTTTAACGCCTTAACGTCCCAAAAAATTCAAGCGGAAAATTTCCCTTTTTGTACTATTGAACCAAATATTGCAAGGGTAAATATACCTGACTCAAGACTAGATAGGCTTGCTGAAATTAATAATCCTGAAAAAGTAGTTCCGTCTTACATGGAATTTGTAGATATTGCTGGTCTCGTAAAAGGTGCACACTCTGGGGAGGGGCTTGGAAATAAATTTCTATCCCATGTTCGAGAAACACAATGTTTTGCACATGTAGTGCGTTGTTTTGAAGATACCAATGTTATTCATGTAGAGGGTAAAATTTCTCCTATTGACGATTTAGAAACTATCGAGACTGAGTTAGTTCTCAGTGATCTTGAAATAGTTGAAAAAAGAATTGAAAAAGTGGGAAAACAATTAAGAAATGGAGATAAGGCTCTCGAAGATGAATATGAATATTTGGAAAAAATTAAAAAAGAATTATCTGATAAAGGTTTTAATGCTGATTTAAGCTCTAACAGTGATGAGGACTTTTTAAAAAACTTGCAACTCATTGTGTCAAAATCTTTTTTTTATATTGCAAACCTGCATGAGGATGATGAAAAAAATCTCTATATTTCTGAACTCGAAGAACATGCTAAAAAAACTAATAAAGAGCTTATAAAAGTGTATGCAAAGGCTGAGGCAGAATTAATAGATCTCGATGGAAAAGAAAGGCTTGAATATCTTGATATGCTTGGCTTAAAAGAGCCAACACTCGATGTAATAATAAAAAAAGGTTTTGAGCTATTAAATCTTTTTTCTTATTTCACAGCAGGACCAAAAGAAGTGAGGGCCTGGTCAATTAAAAGAGGTTCAAAAGCACCCCATGCAGCAGGTAAAATTCATAGTGATTTTGAAAAAGGATTTATTAAAGCAGAGGTAATAGGATTCTCTGACTATATTGAATGTGGTGGTCAACAAACAGCAAGAGATAAAGGAAAACTAAAGATTGAAGGAAAAGAATATCTCGTTCAAGATGGAGATGTAATCGAGTTTAAATTTAATGTTTGAAGTTAGTGTAATAATCCCGACTTTCAATGAATCGCAAAATATTCTTAGGGTCATCAATGAAATAGAAAATAATCTGAAAAATTGTGATTATGAGATTATTGTTGTTGATGATAATAGCCCAGATGGAACTGCTGATACAGTAAAAAAATATACAACATCCAATAGCAGAGTTTCCTGTATCAAAAGAACTTGGAAAAAAGGGCTTTCTTCAGCAGTTGTAGAGGGTTACGCATTATCTACAAAAAAACATATTTGTGTGATTGATGGTGATGGACAGCACGACCCTAAAAATTTGGAGCTTTTCGTTAAAGCCTTTGAGAATAATGAAGTAGATATTGTAATTGGTTCAAGATTCTTGAATAAAAGTGAAACACATGGATTATCAACTGCCAGAAATACATTAAGTAATCTAGGGATAAAAATTACAAATTTCTTTTTAAGTAAAAAAGTTACGGACCCTCTATCTGGTTTTTTTATAATAACGAATCAAAAGTTTGGCGAACTGCAAGAGAAACTATATAAAGATGGTTTTAAAATTCTGTTTGATCTTCTGATGCTAAATAAACAATTGAGGGTGAAAGAAGTTGGAATAGATTTTAGAAGTAGAATAGCTGGTGAAAGCAAGCTTAATATTTCAACAGTATTTAATTTAGTTGGACAGATATTTGAGAATATATCTAGAGGGCTTATTCCAGCAAACTTTGTAGTATTTGCTTTTGTAGGCACTTTGGGAGTATTAGTCCATTTAATAATGCTCAAAATTCTTTTGACACAAAGTATAGGTTTTATCGTAGCAAATACATTAAGCACATTACTCGCCATGTGCTCTAACTACTTCCTCAATAACTACCTAACCTTCCATAATATTCATAGATTATTCAAAGAACGAATGAAGGGATTGATTAAATATTGTTTTGCTAATTCCTTTTCTATACTTGCAAATATTGGTGTTGCGTCGCAATTTTATCTGAGTGAATTTTCTGTAATTGCATCTGCTTTATTTGGAATATTGGCAGGATTAATATTGAATTACTTTCTTAGTGTAAATTTGGTCTTTAAAAAATGATATTAAGAGCTCTAAATATTACATTCTTACTTATAATTTTGAGTTTTTTTTATCAAAAAGCTAATACAGGAAACTTTTATAATTGGGATGCAATAGCCTACACCATGGCAGTTCAGCTTGATGAAGGCAAATCTACTGATGAAGCTCACGAATACACATATAAAACCTTAAAAAACGAAGTTGATCCTGGTCTTTTTCAAACACTTTGTTGTACTGGAAAATATAGACAAGATCAGTTTGATAGCCCAGGAAATCTTAAGTCTATGATGCCAATGTATGCACTAAAGCCGGGCTATATTGCTCTAATTAAAGTAGTGAAGTTATTTACTGGATTGAATGAATATCAATCCATGAAATATATTTCTATTTTTTCTACATTAATTATGACGTTATTATTTTTTATAACTTTCTTTTTTCAAAAAAACTTCCTGCAATTCATATGGATTCCATTGGTTTTCTTTTCTCAATTTTTATTTCTCGCAAAACTTATGACTCCTGATGCAATCACTGCATTACTGTTTTTAATTTCAGTTATGTTTTTAGTGAAGAATAAACTTTATACCTCTTATCTTTTGATGGCATTAACACTTTCATTTAGACCTGACATGATTGTTGCAGCTGGCCTTGCAGGATTATTACCACTAATAAATAAAGATTTTCGAATGCCAATATTTAACTCTATTATTTTTTTATCAATATACTTTTTGATTTCAGCAAGCATTTCTCACAATGGTTGGTGGAGTCATTTTTATACAAGTCTTGTCAGCACACAAAGCAATTTAAATCTTTTTGATCCATCGTTTGATTTAAATAAGTATTTTGAAATTTTAATCGGAAATACTTTGTGGGTTCTTAATGACATTAATTATATAGTTTGGTTCTCGCTTACTTTTATAATTATTTTCATGAGTGCTTATTTTGTATTAGAAAAAAAATCTCAATGGATTAATCTCATTGCCTTAAGCCTGTCAGTAGCAATTATTATAAAATTTATTATTTTTCCAAAGGTTGATTCAAGAGTCTATTTAGCTATTTTAGTGCCTGCAATTTATGCATTCTCTTTGAATTCTTTAAATCTTCGGGAAAGGATTGACTCTAAATAAAAACTTATTATTATCAGAATCTTGGCTATGTAGCTCAGCTGGTTAGAGCGCAGCATTCATAATGCTGAGGTCCTTGGTTCAAGTCCAAGCATAGCCACCAATCTATAGGCTATTTTTTAAGAATACTAAAGATTATTATTAGAGAAACTAAAGCTATCAATCCTTGCTGTCCAATCATATCTAAAATTGCAACAAAATTTGTGTAAACCTGACCAACAAATGCAGTTTCCGGACCAAAAATAATGCCTAACAATAAAGAAGCTGAAACCAGAACCAGCAAAACTTCAGTTAAAGAGTTTAGAAAATCTTTTATTTTTTTGAAATTGAAATCGAAAAATTTCATACCTTAAAGAGCATGGGGGTTACCCCCCATGCAAACTATCGTTATTTAATGTTTAGCACACCCATTACGATAAGTAATACGATTAGACCAGCTAATCCATTATCACCTAACATAACGACGTAACCCATAATGGTATCAATTACATTTCCGAAGAAATAAACTTCGCCACCAAAGACGATTGCTGCAACGATCCCAAGACCGATTACACTTGCTAAAACACCAGTGAGACCTGTAATAAAGTCTCTTACTGTTTTCATAACACTATCCATAATTCCCCCATGAAATAGTTCAAGGATATGGTACAAAATACGGCACTTTTGACAAATTAATTTAAATTGATGAACTATTTCAATTAATAGGGGTATGGAGAGATATAAATAACTATTATGAAGTAAGAAAAGTCTTAAAACCCTTATTTATAGTTGGTTTGTACGAATTCTATTAATCAAAAAAAACTTTAGGCCCCATTATATTCTCTGGATCTATTGATTTTTTAAGGGTTTTAAGCAATTCATGTTTGTCAGAATAATCAGAAAAAGTTGTCCAAATGTATTTTTTTCTCTGACCAATACCATGTTCTGCGCTGGGAGATCCAGAGTGTATCTTTGTAACCTCATAAATCTTATTTTTACTCTCATTAATTTTTTTATCGCCAACTAAATTTAGATGGACATTGCCATCACCTAAATGACCAAAAGCAAAGATTTTCACTCCTAGATTTAAAGCATTTATATCTTCTAAATACTTCTGAAGTGATTTAATGGGAACACAGATATCTAACTTATAAGCATTCATGTCTGATAATAGAACAGGTATATTTTCTCTTGCACTCCACATCTTTGACGCTTGTTTAGAGTTAAGAAGACTTACCGAATCTCCAAATTTTTCAGAAATATTTTCTAAAAAGTTTTCAATTTCTTTTTTTTCTTGAGAAACGAGTTCCAACAAAATTACATAATCTGAGTCAATCTCCTCCTTCGTTAACGCATGGCAATTCTTATCCCAAAATTCTAAAGAGGAAATTAACTCATTCTTCTCATTAATTAATTTTGATTGCACAGTGTTGAGGTTATTTGCTTTTATTAAAACTGTTTCTTTAAATTCCATTATTGGATAAGTTTTAAGGGTAATTAAGGTTATTAAACCTAATACTCCCTCAGAGCCGTAAAATATCTCCATTAAATTTGGCCCTGTTGCATCTTTAAGAGATCTTTTTGAAAGTTGTATTTTTTTACCTGAAGGCAGAATTACATTAATACCTGTTACATGATCTTTGGTTGAACCATATTTTATAAATTTTGCACCTGCAGCATTTGTAGCAACATTCCCTCCAATCGAGCTAGATGAAGTTGAAGAAAATTCGATTGGTAGAAATCTACCTTTTTCTTCTACAAATTTTTTTGCATTATCTGTTATTACTCCTGGCTCGCAAATAATTTCATTATTTTCTTCATTCCATTGGATTTTGTTAAGTTTTTCAGTACTTAATACTATTTCACCATCAGTTGCTGTAGCCCCACCATTTAAACCTGTTCTCCCTCCTGAAATAACGATTTTTAATTTATTTTTGGAGGCGAAATCAATAATGTCTGTTACATCCTCTTCATTTTCTGGGAAAAAAATTGCTATAGGCGATGGTGTCAATCCCTGATACCAGTCCCTTCCATATTTATTTAAATATTCTTCGGAAAACTTAATTTTTTCACTAAAGCGTTCTTGAAGTAGTAGTTGTTGTTTGTTCATTTTTTTCTGAAAACTATATAGTTTCTATATACAAAAACTGTAAAGAAGCTTATTACTCCTGATACAACTTTTTGAAAAAGAATGTTATTAAATCCTAACGAAGCCATAAGGGCAAATATAAATGCGGTAATAATTGCTCCGATTAAGCCGCCAAAGAGATAAGCGACGAATTCAAATCTTGGTTTTTCTTTGAGCCAACCACTTTCAAATACGAATCTTTTTGCCAAAACATAACTTACCAATGAACCACATAGGTAACACACAAAAGCGATATATTCACGTCTAACATTTAATAAATAGTCAAGTGTTAAAAGAAGTGCTGTATCTGCTATGAAGGCAACACCATTTGTACCCCCATACTTAAATATTTTTAGGAACATTAAAAAGAGAGGTTAGGATTTATATTAAAATTAATGTCATTAACATTTGAGCCATTAATGACAATGTTGTTTAAATATTGGCCTTCAAGTTCAGCTAATCCACATATGCCTTGATCGTTAAAAGATAATCTATCTTCAAGAGTTGTGCAGGCAAAAATTTCAGTATAGGTATCATTTGGCAATTCTCTGACTCTATAATTAGCAGTTCCGTTAGTCATTTGCATCACATCACAAGGTTGGATTTGATTTTGGTCATTTACCGCACATATCCATAACTGATCAACAGTTGCCTTGATTTTTTGATCACCATTTTGCATCAGTACAGGAATTTCAGCTTTTCTTCCATCATCAAACAAAAATTCTATTCTTAAAATAGTATTGCCATTAGAGAGTCCATTTCTGTCAATTGTTGCTTTGTATTGGCCAAATCCATTTTCATCCACACTGACTGACTCTACTGAAAGTTTTTGCTCTGCAGGCACGCCTGAGCTGACAATGTAAAAATCAGAAACACTTAGACTTCCATTGCCATTTTTTTTAATTTCAAAAATTCTTTCATTAAGTGAGTAGCCTAAATTTACTCTTGCTGGTGAGAATTCAGCATAACTTAGCAAGTCATAGTTAACGCCCTCTCTTAAGAAGGATATCCCCTTATTTAAATCCATAAGACCATAGCCAAAGTACTCGTCTTTTCCAGCTGGACCAACATCATTAGTCAATTTTTCAGATTTCAGTAAAAGATTTATTTCTTCATATGTTAAATCTGAATCCAGAAATCTTAGAAGAGCAAAGTAACCTGACACATGAGGGGCTGCCATAGAGGTACCCTGATATAGTTGAAGTCCTTTATAGTCAGTGCCGTTATGAGATGAATTTTTAAAGCTGTATGCCATAACTCCATCTCCAATATCGTTTCCATCATAATCTTCTGAAGTTTGGCCACCAGGCGCTGCTATATCTACAAAATCGTTATATGAGGAAAAAGAAGACTTTCTTTGGTCTGCTTTAGTAGAGGCTACAGAAAAGGCAAATTCACAAGAGGCAGGGAACCTTATTGCAGAATTTCCCTCATTTCCCGCAGAAGCTACTACATAAATACCGTTATCTTTGAGATTTTTAATTTCTTCACAAATGACCTCATTGCTACCACCACCTCCAAGGCTCATATTGATTACAGAGACAGCCCCATATTGTGAAGCATCATATATTTCACCTGAATCATTTTCTTTTCCCTGGACATAATAAAATGCTTGAAGCTGGTCATAACCAGAACACCCACCACCATTTTCACTTTGATCTGAGCCACATACCCTTAAAGGTAAAGTTTTAGCTGCAAGTCCATTTATTTCATTGCCATCGTTCTTAGCAGAAATTGTTGTTGCTACATGAGAGCCATGACTTCCATATTCAACATTTCCACTACTATTTACAGGCAAAAAATCAGGATCAGTTGGGTCATTATCAATACCATCTCCATCAAATGATGAGTCAGTACTTCTAACAAAATCATAACCGTCTTCGACAAAGCTTGAATTTATCCATGCAAGAGAATCTTTACTAGGAGCTCCAGAGTCTAAAACAGCCACAATAACATCTTTAGTGTCTTGGCCAATTAAATCTAAAGCTTCTTTTGTTTTAATTTGTCGCAAATTCCACTGATAATCGTTATAAAAAGGATCTGGTGAAAATGGAATTGGATCAGCATCAGGATAATAAATGTGATTAAATTCAATAAAGTAATTTGGTAGTTGCTCTCTTAGATATTCGATAGCTTTGATTTTTTGTACCTCTAGCATATCTCCTTGACTAATACCAAACTCTCTAGTTGAGTCTTCTATTGTTTTTAAAGGTTTATATCTTTTAATATTTTCATAACTTGGTATTACTAGCCTTGCTCTATTAAATTTATAGTCAACTCCAAAAACTTGTTTTAATAATTCCTTCTCATCAGCAGAGGGTTCAATAGATTTATCTTTTTTCATAATTATGAATTCCCCAGTATCAAATTTTTTACCTGACATATTTTTATTTGATTGTCTTGCTGATGAAGTGGTAAAACTTGAAGTGCTAGCCTGCTCCTCTACAATTAATGCGTATTTACTGCCGTTTAGATTTAAATCAGCGGTAATAGAAATATAAAAAACACCATTCCCATTTATTGAGACTTGTTCTGTACTTCCTGATCCCGTGCTAAAAACAAGTGGATTACTAAGATCATCAGAGGAGTATGCATATAGATCTAAATCAGAATCAGAATTTACTTGTCTGAGAGTTACATTAATTTGTTTATTTTCAATATTAAGAACAAATACATCCATTGAGTCATCTGTAATGTCTCCTTCACTATCTGTAAAACGTCCTGCATAACCAAGAACTGAAACTGGATCAAAGGCTGGTTGGGCTTCAGCGATAGAATTATTTGAGAGATAAGAAAAGGCTTTATTCGGAACATCAGAATCAATTATGACATCTGCAGCGAGAGAGACTGTTCCACTAATACTGTAACGTTCAGGTGCTGGAGCTGGGGTAGGTGCAGGAGTCGGTCCTGGAGTAGGCTCACTACCGCCACCAGAATTTCCGCCGCCTCCGCCGCCGCCTCCACCGCCGCATGCAACGAGAAGAATTAATGAAAAAATAAGTTTTAAGTGCTTAAATAATTTCATTTTGTCTTAGGCAGCTTTTTTTCAACTTCCTCAAATACAGATTTTATTTTTTTAATAGCCCAATCAAGTTCTTTTTTTGAAATAGTTAAAGGGGGTGCATATCTGATGGTAGTTTCATGTGTTTCTTTACACAATATTCCATTTTCTAAACATAATTTTGATAAATCTTTTCCAGAAATATATTTCGGATCTATTTCAACTCCAAGCCAAAGCCCCTTTCCTCTTACTTCTTTGATAATCTTTGAATTCATATCAATTAGTGATTTTTTAAAATACTCTCCCATGACCTTGCTGTTCTCTATTAGTTTATCTTCATCTAGTAATTCAATTGATCTTTTTGCAATAGCCGCAGCTAACGGATTTCCTCCGAACGTAGAGCCATGAGAACCAGGATTCATCCACTGCATCACTTCTTTCGAAGAAAGGAAGCAGGATACAGGCATAAAACCACCTCCTAATGCCTTACCTAGTATTAAACCATCAGGTTTTGACTCTTGAGGTTGGTTAGGTTTGCATCCAACATCACAAGAACAATTTCCACAAGAGTGTTGGTAAGCAAAAAGTTTTCCCGTTCTGCCCAAACCAGATTGAATTTCATCTAACAGCATTAGTACATTTTTTTTAGTGCAAATATCACGAACCTCTTTTAAATAGTTTTCAGGAGGAACAATAATTCCACCCTCACCCTGTATAGGTTCAATTAAAACTGCAGCAGTATTTTCATTAATTGCAGCTTCCAAAGATTTAGAGCAGCCATATTTAACACTGACAAAACCAGGTGTGTGAGGGCCAAAATCATCTTTAGAATTTTCATCACTAGAAAAACTTATTATAGTCGTTGTTCTGCCGTGAAAATTTCCGTCGGCAACAATTATCTCGGCTTTACCAGGCTTAACTTTTTTAGTTCGATAAGCCCATCTTCTTGAAGCCTTAATAGCTGTTTCAACGGCTTCTGCTCCAGAATTCATTGGCAAACACATTTCAAATCCTGTCATTTTAGTTATAGTTTCAAGGTAAGGGCCTAGAGTATCTGTATAAAAAGCTCTTGAAGTTAATGAAAGCCGACTAGACTGCTCATGAAAAACACGCAATAGCTCAGGGTGTGCATGTCCATGACTTACAGCCGAGTAACCTGACATCATATCTATGTACTTTTCATCGTTCACGTCCCAGACCCAAACGCCTTTAGCTTTTGAAAGAACAACCGGAAGAGGTTTATAGTTATCAGGGCCGTAAATAGACTCTTTCTTTATGTAACTTTTTTGAATATTATCAAGCACTGAGCATATTCTAATAAAGAATATTGAACACTTAAAGTAAAAATGTCAGCTAAACAATCTTCAAATAAAATCTTCATGGTTGAGCCAAGAGAATTTTATTCAAACCCACAAACTGAGGGCTCGAATCACTATCAAATGAAAAGTGCGAATGATGAAAAACAACTAATTCTTGATAAGGCTTTAATAGAATTTCATAACTTTAAAAATAATCTTGAAAAAAATGGAGTTGAGATTCTTTGCCTTAAAGGGATAGAGGGTTGTCCGGATCACATTTTTCCGAATTGGTTTACTACTTTTGAAGATAAAACTATGCAAATATTTCCAATGAATGCTGAAAATAGAAGAAAAGAAAAAACACCAGAAATGATTAATGAGTTATGTGAAATTTACAAAATTCAGAATGATTATGGTTACCTTGAACTTGAAGATATTTTTTTAGAATCAACCAGCAGCATGGTTTTTGATAGAGTAAATAGAATTGTCTATGCAACACCTTCTCCAAGGACCAATGAAAAATTTCTAAATGAATGGTGCGAAAAAAATAAATATGATTTATGTTCATTTAAAACAGTAAGTCATACTGGTTCTGATATTTATCATACAGATGTTCTTATGTATGTAGGTACAGAAATAATAGGAATTAGTTTTGATGTTATTGATGAAAAGGATAGAGATAGAGTAAAGAAAAAAGTTTCTTTAAATCATAAAGTTTTAGAAATTACTGCAGACCAAATTCTTGATTTTTGTGGTAATTCATTAGAGGTTGAAGGGGAAAATGGAAACTTAATGCTTGCAATGTCATCTAGAGCTTATTTTGCATTGGATGCTGAACAAAAAGATATACTTTTAAAACACTACAAAAAAATTATTCACTCTGATTTAGCAACAATAGAAAAGTATGGCGGAGGTTCTGCACGATGCATGCTTTCCGAATTATTTTAATCTACAAGCTCAAGCTTTATTCTGCCTTGCCTTCCAACTTCGGTTATCTTAACTCTGATCTTGTCACCCTCGTTAATAACGTCAGTTAAATGTTCGAAGTCTTGCTTTATTTGTGAAATATGTAAGAGGCCATCCTTGCCAGGCAAAAACGTTACAAAGGCTCCAAATTCTACAACTTTTGCAACTACTCCATCATACTCCTTTCCTTCTTCAGGCTCAGCACATATAAGCTCTATTTTGGCTTTAGTCTGATTTACTTTATCTTTTGAATCACCAAAAATGCTTACATTTCCGTCATCTTGCAATTCAATTGTTGTGCCGAACTCTTCTTGCAATCCTTTGATTGTTGAACCACCTTTTCCAATTACGACCTTAACTTTTTCTTTATCTATTACTAACTTTTCAAAACATGGCGCTAAACTAGATAAATCATTTGGTTTTGAAATTGCTTCATCCATTATCTTTAAGATATGCAATCTTGCTTCTTTTGCTTGAGATAAAGCTTTTTCAAGAATCTCTTCATTTATGCCCTCGATCTTTATATCCATTTGTAAACCTGTAACTCCCGATTTAGAACCAGCCACTTTGAAATCCATATCGCCAAGGTGATCCTCGTCTCCTAAAATGTCAGTTAAAATTTCAAATTTTTCATTATCTTTAATTAATCCCATTGCCACTCCAGCAATATTTTCTTTAATAGGCACTCCAGCTGCCATCATTGATAAACTACCACCACAAACTGAAGCCATTGAACTCGATCCATTTGATTCTGTAATATCACTTACCACTCTAATTGAATATGGAAATTCATTAAGGGTTGGCACAAAAGGTTTAAGGGATCTTTTAGCTAACGCGCCATGTCCGATTTCTCTTCTTTTCGGACCCATTGGCATCCCAACTTCACCAACGCTATAAGAAGGAAAATTATAGTGAAGCATAAAATTATCCTTATATTCCCCAACTAGTGCATCCACTATTTGTACTTCTTTAGTAGCTCCTAAAGTAGTTGTAACTATGGCTTGTGTTTCACCCCTTGTAAATAAAGCTGAACCATGCACAGAAGGTAAAAAATTTAATTCAATATTGATATCTCTAACTTCATTCATAGCCCTTCCATCGATTCTTGCTTTATCTAGAAGGACATTATTTCTCACTATATCTTTTTCTACTTCTTTAAATTGTTTTAAGTGCTCTGCGCTATTTTCCTCATCAACACCATCTAGTAATTTCTCTCTGACTGTAGATATTTTCTCACCTCTAGCTTTTTTGTCTGTTGTGCTAAATGCATCTTTAATATCATCTCCAAATTTATTTTTAATTTCATCGAAAACTTTTTTTTCTGACTCAAGATTTTCATTCTCATATTTAGTTCTTTCAGGAAGTACTTCATTGGAAAAATCTTTAATTCCTTTAATGACGCTTTGCATTTCTTGATGAGCAAAAAGTATACCTCCTATCATTAAGTCCTCAGATAACTCATTTGCATCTGATTCAACCATTAATACTGCTTTTTCAGAGCCTGCTACAACCATATCGAGATCTGAATCAACCATCTCATCTATTGCAGGGTTTAGAACATATTCATCATTAATTAACCCAACTCTTGCTCCACCAATTGGCCCATTGAATGGAACATCAGCAATAGACATTGCCGCAGAAGCTGCAAGCATTGCTACTATATCGGAAGGATTCGACTTATCTAATGACAGAAGTAAACAATTGACTTGCACTTCATCACTATAAAAATCTGGAAATAAAGGTCTTAAAGGTCTATCAATCAATCTAGAAGTTAGAGTTTCATATTCAGTTGGTCTAGCTTCTCTTTTGAAATAGCCTCCAGGTATTTTTCCTGCAGCATAAGTCTTTTCAAGATAATGAACACTCAGAGGAAAAAAATCCCTTTTTTCAGCTGCTTTTTTTGTAACTATTGAACATAGAACTACAGTTCCACCCATGGTAGCTACTACTGAAGTAGCTTGTCTAGCAATCTTCCCGGTTTCTATAACGAGAGTTTTTGATCCAAATTGGATCTCTTTTTTTACATATTTATTCATAATTAATTTCTTATTTTGAGATCTTTAACTAATTTCTCATAGGTACTTAAATCTTTTCTCTTTAAGTAAGTGAGTAACTTTTTTCTATCGCTTACGATTCTTAATAAACCTGTCTTTGAATGATTGTCTTTGTTATGTTTTTTGAAATGACTTTGAAGCTCTTCAATTCTTTTTGTTAACAAAGCTACTTGCGTTGCAGTTGAACCAGTATCTTTAGCACTCTTTCCAAATTTCTTAACTATCTTTGCTTTTTCGTCTTTAGCTAAGCTCATTAATTTCTCCTATTTATTACCCTTTTTGGATGCAAATTTTTATTTTCATCTATAAGTCCGTATCCCATGAGTTCATCTTTAAAAAAAACAAAACATTCATTATGCATTTTTTGGTTTTCAACCCTTACAAAAGAACCATTTTGAAATTTTTTTACCTCAGAAGAACTTAAACTTACCTTAGGGAATTTCCTTAATATTTCTTCAATCCGCTTAACATACTTCATTTTAGATACATTGTCCAAACTTTTGAGAGTGTTTATGTCGATAGATTCTTTAAGTTTTATTGCCCCTATTCTAGTTCTTTGTAAATCAGTTAAACAACAAAATTTGCCTAATTTCTTTGCTATATCCACTCCCAAAGTTCTTATATAAGTTCCTTTGCTTACAAGTGTTTTAAAAGTAAATTTTGGATAGTTGTAATCTATGAGTTCTAAATTAAATATTTCTATATTTTGAGGTTTTACTTCAAATTCTTTTCCAGCTCTTGCAAGCTTATACATTGGAACACCATTAACTTTTTTTGCAGAAAACTTGGGAGGAGTTTGTGTGCTTTTTCCTTTAAATAATTCAAGAGTCTTAACAAATGTATTTTTATCAATTTCTTTCGAATTATTGTGGTACTGAATTGAACCAGTTATATCTTCTGTATTAGAGCTAATATCGAAAACAAAGGAAGCAATATATTCTTTATTTTCATTCGAGAGAAATTTTATAAAAGAAGTTGATTCATCAAAAAAAATAGGTAGCAGCCCTGTTGCCAAGGGATCTAATGTGCCAGAGTGTCCTGCTTTTTTTAAGTTAAGCAACTTTTTAACTTGAAGTACAGCCTGAAAAGAGGTTAGGCCTTTGGGTTTATTTAAAATTAAAACACTCACTAATCTAGATTATCTATCAAGGAGTCAATATTTCTTACTTTTTCTGAATGCTCATCATAAAAAAACCTAAGCGAAGGCATTTTCTTTAAATGAAGTTTTTGTGCAAGTGATTTTCTAAGCTTCCATGCGTTTTCGTTAAGGTAATGGACTAATTCACTTTTTTTCATTGGTGAATTAATAGTTGAAAAAAAAACTTTTGCACTAGATAAATCTCTAGCAGTTTCAACATGATTTATACTAAAGAACCCACAAGTTTCTTTTAAGTCGGAGTTCTGGATTTCAAAAGCAATTTCTTTTTTTAGATTATCGCTAACCCTAATAATTCTATCTTTCTCCATGATTAAAGACTTCTTTTTTCTTCTTTCTGTTCAAAATTTTCGATAATATCTCCAGGTTTGATATCGGTATAATTCTTTATGCCAATTCCACATTCTGTACCATTTTGAACTTCTTTTACATCATCTTTTACTCTTCTGAGAGAATCGAGCTCACCTTCATGTATAACTACATTGTCTCTTAAAACTCTTACGTGTTTTTCTCTTTTTACTGAACCCTCAGTAACTATGCAACCAGCAACCATTCCAAATTCTGATGATTTAAAAACTTCTTTGACTTGAGCTAAGCCTAATATTTTCTCTGAAAAAATTGGTTCCAATAATCCTGATAATAATCTTTTTACATCTTCTATAAGGTCGTAAATAACACTGTAATAACTAATCTCTATTCCTAGATCTTCAGAAACTTTTTTTGCATTGTTATCTGATCTGACATTAAAACCAACAACTTTAGAATTTGTTGTTGCTGCTAAATTTACGTCGGATTCAGTAATGCCACCCACACCACTAAAGACAACATCTACCTCAACTTCATCATTTCCTAATTTAGTTAAAGAATGAACAATGGCTTCAGACGTTCCAGCAACATCTGATTTTATAATAATTCGCATTTTGTTAATTTTTTCTTGGTCCAGCATTTGAAATGCAGATTCAGAAGTCATAACTTTTTTATCTTTTTTCTCTCTTAAAAAATCTTCTCGTTCGCTCAATAATGACTTTGCATCTTTTTCAGAACTCATTACATAGAAAATTTCACCAGCTGAAACACAATCTTCCATACCTAGAACTTCAACAGGTGTTGAGGGTCCAGCTTCTTTAATACTATTTCCATTACTATCTACAAGAGATTTAATTTTTCCTTTTACCTCTCCTGCAACAATAATATCTCCTACTTTCAATGTTCCTTTTTGAACTAAAAAAGTACCTAATGGCCCTTTAAACTTATCTACTTCTGACTCTAGTATTGTTCCGGTTGCGTTGCCTTTATTAGGTGCTTTAAGCTCTAAAACATCTGCCTCAAGCTCGATTGCTTCGAGCAGCTTATCTATTCCTTGAGATTTTAATGCAGATACAGGCAACATTTGATTTTTTCCACCCCATTCTTCAGAGACTAATTCATGTTTGGCAAGATCACCTTTTACTTTCTCAATGTCTGCACCATCTAAATCAACTTTATTAATCGCAACAATAATTGGAACCTCTGCAGCTTTGGCGTGATTTATTGCCTCTTCGGTTTGTGGCATAACACTATCATTTGCAGCAACAACTAAAATCACAATATCTGTTGTATTTGCACCTCGGGCCCTCATGGAAGTAAATGCCTCATGGCCTGGAGTATCAATAAAAGTTATCTTTCCTGATTTTGTTTTTACTTCATATGCAGCGATATGTTGAGTAATTCCTCCTGACTCTCCATCTACAACATTTGTTGATTTAATTGAATCAAGAAGTGAGGTTTTCCCATGATCAACATGTCCCATAACTGTAACAACAGGATGCCTTTTTGTTGGTTTATCATCATCTGAAAAATTTAAATTAGGTTTTGGATATTCAATTTCTTCCTGCTTCAAACTTTGCTCTGCCTGATAATTTACTTGAAATCCAAATTCTTCTGAGACTAATACTGCAGTTTCCTGATCTATCTCATCATTTAGACTAGCCATCTCCCCAAGCTCCATGAGTTTCTTAACAACCTCATTCCCTCTTTTATTTAATTTTCTAGATAAGTCATTTACCTTTATGGACCCATTGATATTTACCGATTTCTTTGCATCAACTACAGCTTCATCTTTTTTGTGTCCCTCTTTAACTGGAGTTTTTTGTTTTGAAGTTTGGCTAGTTTTATTTTGGACTTTTTTTGGTGCAACTGGTTGTGAGGGGCTCTCAATCTTTAAAGTGGAATTAGAGTCTTTTGAATTTCTTATAAATGAGAGTAACTTTTGTTTATCTTCATTCGAAACGAGATCATCAATACTTTTTTGTTTTAGTCCAGCACTAATCATTTTTTCAAGAAGAATTTCTGGATCAATCTTTAAAATTTCTGATAGTTTTTTTACTGATACGTCCATCAAATTCCTCTCTACTCAAACCATGGCTTTCGAGCCTCCATTATTAGAGCTGAAGCATCAGATTCGCTTATTTTTGAAGCAATATCCATTAGCTCACCAACAGACATTTCTGCTAATTCCTCAAGTTTTTTTACATTATTCTCACTGAGGGCTCTAAGTGTTGAATTAGACATCGCTGACAATTCAACAAGACTTTTCTCCATTGTTGGATCATTAAAATCATCGCTGAATGCATCTTGAAGAAGTAGCTCATTCGCCTTATCTTTAATATTACTTATCTTTGATTTTGTTTTAAAAATTGTTGATAAAAATTCTTCGTCTGCATCCACAATCTTCTCAAGAGTTTCAAATTCGGCATTTTTTAAACCCTCTATTTCAAATTCAGATAAATCAAGCCTTTTTCCTAATTCATTATATTTTTCAGCAAGATTTAATTCTTGATACTCTTTAAACTGCTCTTTATTTAAGACTTGGAAGGACCATCCTATCATTTGTGTCATAAGTCTTAAATTTTGCCCATTTTTTCCAATAATTTGAGCTTGATTTTCTTCTTCAACCTCTAAAATTAATGTGGAGGTCCTCTCATCAACTAAAATTGAAAATATTTTTACAGGTGACAAGCAGTTGACCACAAATTCTGCTGGATTATCACTATGAATAAATATATCTATTCTTTCGTTTCCAATTTCGTTAGATACTGCTTGAACTCTCGATCCTCTCATCCCAACACAGGCGCCAACAGGATCAATTCTTCCATCATATGTTTTCACAGCAATCTTTGATCTGTACCCTGGATCACGGGCGATTGATTTAATTTCAATAGTGCCCTCAGAAATTTCTGGAACTTCCTGTGTGAAAAGCTCTTTTACTAATCTATCATCAGTTCTGCTTAGTACTATCTGAGGTCCTCTTGGTGATGAAATAATTTCTTTGATTACAGCTCGCACTCTGTCATTCAATTTAAAAATCTCTCCTGGAATAATCTGATCTCTTGGTATTTGAGCATTAAGATCTTCTTCTATTTCCACAAGTAAAAAATCTTTATTAATCCTTTTGATTTGCCCTAAGACAACTTGTCCAATAAGGTTTTCATACTTAGATGTGATTTTTGTTCTTTCTGCTTCTCGAACTTTTTGAATTATTACCTGTTTTGCTGCTTGGGCTGAAATTCTGCCAAAATCAATATTATCAATTTTTTTAGAGACTTTTCCGTTGTCATCTTTGTCTTTCGCATTTGCTTTTAAAATCTGAAAACTTTCATCTTCAAGCTCGTCTTCATCAACGATATCCCATTCTCTAAACGTCTCATAATCTCCAGTATCTCTATTAATTTTTACATTAACTAAAGACATTTCACCAATTAGTTTTTTAGTTGCACTTGAAATAGCCTCTTCCAAAGCTTCAAATATAATTTCCTTATCCACATCTTTCTCAATTGAGACTGCAGATACAACTTCTAAAATTTGTTTATTCATTTTTTCTTTCCTAGTTGGAAATCTAAATCCAACTTACATTTTTCAATATTGCTAAAATCAAGCAATAATTCGCCCTTTTCTGTTTTGACAGAAATCTCTGAATCCAAAACTTCTTGAAGGGCGCCTTTTATCTTTCTCTGGCCATTCACCTTAGAAAAGAGTGTTAATGATACAACATCTCCGACAAAATTTTTACATTGTTGTAAATTAAATAACCTTCTGTCTAGACCTGGTGAAGACACTTCAAAACTTCCAAAGTCAGAAAAAACATCTTCAAATTGAAAAAAATAATCAATCTCCTTACTTACCTTTTCACAATCATCTAAATTTACACCCTGAATAGCGTCTATATAAATCCTAAGAACTTTTCCTCTCCCTTGTTGTGTTGAAATTTCAAGACCCCAAAGCTCACAACCAGATTTTTCTATCAGTGGTACTAAAAGCTGCTTGATATCTTCTTTGATCATCTTTAATGGTAGCGGGGGATGGATTTGAACCATCGACCTCCGGGTTATGAGCCCGACGAGCTACCAGACTGCTCTACCCCGCAGTGACGTTAAAGGATAGTGAAAAGACTTAAAATCGTCAATACTTATGGAATATAATTTAGTAAAGCCGAAGTGGCGGAATTGGTAGACGCGCTATCTTGAGGGGGTAGTGAGCTTTGCTTGTGAGGGTTCAAGTCCCTCCTTCGGCACCAAATTTACTCAACTGGTGGTTCTTCTTGAACCTCCTCAATTTGTTCTTCTTGAATGTTGAGAGAAAGGTCTTCTTTTGAAAGGTAAGCCAAAGTGAGACAAAGAATAAAGAATACAGCAGTTAAGCCCCAAGTTAGTTGAGATAAAAAATTAGATGGTCCTAAAGGGCCAAATAAAGAATCTGAACTACCGCCACCAAAGGCAGAACCTAAATCAGAACCTTTGCCTTGTTGCATTAAAACAGATGCAACAATAAGCACTCCTAGAATAACTAAAATAACTTTTATCAGCATGACTGCGCTATCATAGCAAATTCTTTAGGATTAAGTGAAGCTCCTCCCACCAAAGCACCATCAATTTCTTTAAGTTTCAAGATATCCTTACAATTACTGCTATTTATGCTTCCACCATAAAGAATTGTCTTATTTTCTCCGCAAAATTCTTTTATAGTTTTTGCTGCTTCTTCAATTTCATCTAATTTTGGTACTTTGCCTGTTCCTATAGCCCATAATGGCTCGTAACCAAAAATTATCTCCTCTTCAAAATCATGAAATTTTTCTGTTTGCTGTCTAATGTAGTCTTTAACTTTATTATTTTCTCTAATTTCCAATGGCTCTCCGATACAAACAATAGGTCTTATTTTTTTACTATTTAATTTTTGAAATTTTTCGAATATTTGATGATCTTCCTCCTTTAGCAGCTTTCTAGATTCTGAATGGCCTATAATGCAACTTTTTACACCTAAATCCAAAAGCATAGAAGCAGTATGTTGAGATGTGAACGGACCTTCTTCAAATTCACAAACATTTTGAGAACACAACTCAAAGTTAAGTTTTTTTGTGGAAAAAAAATCTAAATATACTGATGGAGGGGCTAATAATATTTGGTTTTGAGAGTCGTTTTTAAAATCTGAAAACCAGTTATTAAAAAATTCTTTGCAACCGTTCGCTTTGAAATTAGCAATTATAATTTTTGACATTACACAACTAAACTTTTAATTTCTTCAAGAACAGTTTTTACCTCGTCATCAGAATTTGATTCCACCATAACCCTTATTTTTGAAATTTCTGTTCCTGATTTCCTAACAGAAATTCTTGAACTTGGAAATTTTTTCTCTATTGAGCTAACAGAATCTTTAAATGCTTCATTTTCAACGATATTTTGATCATCAACCTTAATAGTCTCTAAAATATTTGGTTTGTAATCTATTTTGCTTTGAATGTCTTTAAGTGTTGTTTCAAGTTCTTTTAAAGCTGCTAGAGACTGAATTAAAGCAATATTTGCATCACCACTCTCCGAGAACTCTCTTTGAATTATATGTCCTGAAGTCTCTCCTCCAAGATTTAAATCTCTGCTTACTAATTCACGGGAAATGTACTTATCTCCAACTTTAGTTCTAAAAAAATTAATGCCTATTTTACCTAAAGCTTCAACTACACCCTCATTTGTCATATCAGTGCCAACAACAGCATCTGATTTATCTTTAGCTTGTGACTTATTTCTTTTTGCTATTGTGTAAATAACATCATCACCATTGAAAACATTTCCGGAGCCATCTGATAAAACTAATCTGTCTCCATCACCGTCAACAGCTGCACAGAAATCAAATTCATATTCCTTTGCATATTTTTTAAATTTATCCTGCTCCAAGACTGCACTTGCCTTGTTTATATTAAATCCGTCAGGCTCACAATTTATTCTTATAACTTTTGCACCTAACTCTTCTAATAACATAGGTGTAATTTTATAATTCGCACCATGGGCAGCATCAACAAGTATAGTTGAACCTCTTAAATTCGAAGCTCCTCTTAATGTACTTTTACAATATTCAATGTATCTGCCCGTTGCACTATCAATCCTGAAGGCTTTTCCTAACTTTGATACAGGTACAGGCTTAATAGGTAAATTAACTTTTTCTGTAATTAAGTTTTCAAATTCCTCAGAAATTTTTCTTCCATGCCGGTTAAAAAACTTAATTCCATTATCTTGGAAAGGATTGTGACTTGCGCTTATTACAACTCCGAATTGTCCTGAATAAGTTGATGTTAAAAAAGATACTGCTGGAGTAGGAATAGGTCCAGCAAGTTTTACATCAATGCCCGCCGAAATAAAACCTGCTTGTAAAGCTGACTCAAGCATATAACCTGAAACTCTTGTATCTTTTCCAATAATTACTGATTCATATCCTTTATCTTTTAACAAACAGCCAGTGTGAAAGCCAAGTTTTAGACAAAACTCAGAAGTTACATGTGTATCAACTGGGCCTCTGAACCCGTCAGTACCATATTTCATGTCTTAAGAATCTTGGACAGGTTTAGAGCTTGAAGATGTTTTAACTTTATTATTTTCCTTTCCCTTTTGATTGTCATCATTTTTCTCCCTCGGAAATGCTCCAGCCATTATATCTGAGATCTGCTCTTGATCTATAGTTTCATATTTCAAGAGTGCATCCGCCATATTATGAAGTTTATCAAGATTTTTTGAAAGGATAGTTCCAGCTTTTTCATAGCATGTTTGAATAATTGATCTAACTTCAAAGTCTATTTTTTGTGCTGTCTCGTCTGAAAATGTTCTTTTTTTAGATGCTGCTGTTCTTCCTAAAAAAGGGCTCTCGTCCTCATCGTCATATTTAAGAGTACCAAGCTCTTCAGAGAATCCCCATTTAGTTACCATGTTTCTTGCCAACTCGCTGGCTCTCTCAATATCATTTGACGCTCCGGTTGTAATTGCCTCTTTGCCGTTAATTATCTCTTCCGCAACCCTGCCTCCAAAAAGTGTGGTGATTTGACTTAGAATTGCTTTCTTAGATTTCATGTAAATATCTTCTTCTGGAAGAAACATCGTTACACCAAGGGCTCCCCCTCTTGGAATGATAGTTACTTTATAAACCGGATCATGATCTGGCAAATTGAGACCTACTATTGCATGTCCAGCCTCATGATATGCTGTAATTCTTTTAGTTTCGTCATTAAGAATCATTGATTTTCTTTCAGCTCCCATCATTATTTTGTCCTTAGCATAATCAAGTTCAGATTGGCTAACTTTTTTTACATTATTCCTTGCAGCCAGTAATGCAGCCTCATTTACTAAATTGGCTAAATCCGCTCCAGAGAAACCTGGGGTGCCTCTAGCAATCACTTCAGAATTTACAGTTTTATCTATTGGGACTTTTTTAAGATGTACATTTAAGATTTGCTCTCTTCCTTTAATATCTGGCAAACCAACCATAACCTGACGATCGAACCTACCTGGTCTCAAAAGTGCTGGATCTAATACATCTGGTCTATTGGTGGCTGCAATTACTATTACACCAAGGTTTTCTTCAAACCCATCCATTTCGACTAAAAGTTGATTTAAGGTTTGCTCTCTTTCATCGTGACCACCTCCAAGTCCTGCGCCTCTATGCCTTCCTACTGCATCTATTTCGTCAATAAAGACTATGCATGGAGAATGTTTTTTTGCTTGCTCAAACATATCTCTCACTCTTGAAGCTCCAACTCCGACAAACATTTCAACAAAATCAGAACCTGAGATAGTGAAAAATGGAACTTTTGCTTCACCAGCAACTGCTCTAGCCAAAAGAGTTTTACCTGTTCCAGGAGGCCCTACCATAAGAATACCTCTAGGTATTTTGCCTCCGACTTTTATAAACTTAGCTGGATCTTTGAGGAAATCTACAAGCTCTTTTACATCGTCTTTTGCTTCTTCGCATCCTGCAACATCTGAGAAATTTGTTTTTACATGTCCGCCATCCAGTAGTTTTGCTTTGCTTCTACCAAAAGTCATTGGGCCACCTTTACCTCCAACACCTCCCTGCATCTGTCTCATGAATAAAAAGAAAATGCCCAATAATAGAAGCAAAGGAAAAGCTCCTACAAGTAACTGTGTCCACCACTTTGGCTGTTCTACTTTTTCAACAGTCTCTGCAACATCTGCCTCTTTAATACTTAATCGAAGATCATCATCAATTAAGTAAACTGGAGCATTAGTAGTGAATTTTGTTCCATTTAGTCTCTCACCTTCAATTGTCTCTCTGTCTTTCTTATAAACAATTGATTTAACTTTTTTTGCTTTAACTTCGTTTTTGAATTCAGTAAATGAAAGCTCTTCTTTCGAAGCTCCCATTTGATAGTTTTCTAATAGCATGAAAGCCAAGCTTCCAACTATCAGCCAAAAAAAGATGTTTTTCCCCAAATTTTTCATAATTATTTATTTAAGGTCTAATCCTAACAAATAAACCTCTTTCGAAGAAGTTTTTGAAGCAGGTGGTTTTTCTGCTATAACTTTATTAAATAGACCCTTAAAAAGACTTTTTATTTCAGGAAGATTCCTATTATTAAAAGTCTTAATTAATAAATTTCCTCGTTTTTTTAGTAACTTTTTTGATAGATTAATGGTGGAATAGTTCAATTCTTTATTCTCTTCTTCATCTTTTATACTAATTCCAGATAAATTTACAGACATATCACTCAGAACTAAATCAACTTCGTTAAAATAATTTTTAGCCAGTGAGTTAAATTCACTCGAAGTTATATCTTTTTGAAAAAAGGAAATATTTTTTACCTCACTCATTGAAAGAAGGTCAAAAGAAAAACATTTTGATTCCTTTTTCATATGCTTAGATATTATTTGCGACCATCCTCCTGGCGCTGAGCCAAGTTCAAAAATTAAATCTGATCTGGAAATAATTTTGTACTTGTTTTCAATTTGGTCAAGCTTGAAGCTTGCTCTTGATCTATAGCCAAGTTTTTTGGCTTTTTCTGCCCAATTATCTGAAAAATCTTTCAACTTACTTTGATTTCAAGTATTTCAAATTCTTTTAATCCACTAGGTGTATCAACTTCGACTACATCTCCAGCCTCTTTCTTAAGCAGAGCTTTGCCAATTGGTGTTGTAATTGAAATAGTATTGTTATCAATATCAGCTTCAAACTCACCTACAATTTGATATGTTTTTTTCTCGGATGAATCTAGATCAAGTATTGTTACCAGACTGCCAAACTTTACTATGTTTTCATTCCCTAAATCTTTGTACTCAATTACTGTTGATAGAGATAAAGCCTCTTCAATTTCTCTAATTCTTGCCTCATTCAAACCTTGTTCCTCCCTAGCAGCATGATACTCAGCATTTTCTTTTAAATCTCCATGAGCTCTTGCTTCTGAAATTGCGTCTATGATGTCTTGACGTTTAATATTCTTAATGTAATCAAGCTCATCCTTAAGCCTTTTATGACCCTCGGGAGTAATAGGTTTCTTATCCATAGCTATGAATTTTGAAGAGCATCATATGACCAAACTTTCTCCCCTTGTTCTAGCGACTCAACTATTGCAAAACCTCCTGAAATTGTTGTTGTGAGAAAAACACTATGTTCTAAAGCAGATCTTCGTATCGAGTAGGAATCTTTTATAGATTGTCGACCCTCAGTTGTATTAATAACCATAGACACTTCATTATTTAAAATTGCATCGACAATGTGCGGCCTTCCTTCCATAACCTTATTTATTATTTTAACTTCAAAACCATCTTCTTTCATTTTCGATCCTGTTCCTTTTGTTGCAATAAATTTGAAACCTAGACCTTTTAGTTTTGTACAAAGTGTTTTTAGTTGTGATTTATCTTCGTCTTTTACACTTATAAAAACATTACCCTCGGAGGGAATTAACTGTCCAGCTCCCATCATTGATTTTCCAAATGCTTCTCCAAAAGTTTTACCTCTTCCCATTACTTCTCCAGTTGATTTCATTTCAGGCCCAAGAATAGGATCAACTTTTCTAAATTTATTAAATGGAAAGACTGGTGCCTTTACTGCATAACTTGTTGGTAGAATTTCAGCAGTAATACCTAGGTCTTTTAATGACTTACCAGCTATAACCTTTGAAGCAATTTTTGCTAGAGAAATACCTATACACTTTGATAAAAATGGAATTGTTCTTGAAGCTCTTGGATTCACCTCAATCATGTAAAGGTTATTATTCTTAATTGCGACCTGAGCGTTCATGAGGCCCACAACATTTAACTTTCTTGCAATAGCTTTAATTTCTTTTTTTAAAATCTGTAATTGGTCATCACCCACACTATAAGGAGGGAAAGAACAAGCTGAATCCCCAGAGTGAATACCAGCCTCTTCGATATGTTGCAGTATTCCACCAACTAAAACCTTTTCACCATCGCATACAACATCGATATCTAATTCAAGAGCATCATCTAGAAACTTTTCAATTAGCAAAGGATTTTCAGAAGAAATTTCAACCATGGTTTTAAGGTAATTTCTCAAATCATTTTCTGTAGCTATAAGTTCCATTGCTCTTCCCCCTAAAACATAGGAAGGCCTCACTATGACTGGATAGCCAAGATTTTCTACTGATTTGAAAACCTCAGATTCATTTTTAGCAGCAGCATTTTCAGGTTGTAAAAAATTAAAGTCTGACAAAAAAGCTTTAAATTTTTCTCTATTCTCAGCAATATCTATTGATTCTGGAGGAGTGCCTAAAATCTTTATACCATTTTTTTGCAACTCATCTGTGAGTTTAAGAGGTGTTTGGCCCCCAAATTGAACCACAACTCCCTCAGGTTTTTCATGTCTAATAATTTCTAGAACGTCCTCACTTACTATAGGTTCGAAGTACAATTTATCTGATACATCAAAATCTGTTGACACAGTCTCAGGATTTGAATTAATCATTATTGTTTCTATACCCTCTTCTCTGAAAGCTAACGCAGCTTGTACACAGCAATAATCAAATTCAATGCCTTGTCCAATACGATTAGGGCCGCTTCCTAAAACTATTATTTTCTTATTTTTTGATTCAATAGATTCATTCTCGAAATCATAAGTTGAATATAGATAGTTTGTTGAGCTTTCAAATTCTGCAGCACATGAATCAACTCTTTTAAAAGTCGGATGAACTTTATGAGCTGTCCTTAAGTCTCTTATTTCTACCTCATCAACATTTAATAAATCCGCTATTCTTTTATCAGAAAAACCTTTTCTTTTGAGTCTCAATAACTCTTTTTTATTCAGTTCTTCAATTTTGCTTGCTTTTAATTTTGCTTCATCAAGAACTAAATCTTTTATCTGATATAAAAACCATGGGTCAACACCACATGATTCAAATATTTCTTCCATTTTCCAGCCTCTTCTGAAAGCATCAGCAATGTACCACAGCCTTCTCTCCCCAGGTGTTGTTAACTCTAGCTTTAAGGATCCATTTCCCTCTGTATCCTTAAGAACAGTTTCTAAACCCATAAGACCGTTTTCCATAGACCTTATAGCTTTTTGAAATGACTCTTGGAAATTTCTACCAATTGCCATTACCTCTCCAACGGACTTCATCTGCGTTGTAAGTCTAGGGTCTGTTTCTGGAAATTTTTCAAAATTAAATCTTGGTATTTTTGTTACAACGTAGTCAATTGAGGGTTCAAATGATGCTGGGGTTTTACCATTTGTAATATCATTTTTTAGTTCATCCAAGGTGTAACCAACAGCTAAAAGAGCTGCTATTTTTGCAATAGGAAAACCTGTAGCTTTTGAGGCCAATGCTGATGAACGACTAACCCTTGGGTTCATTTCAATAACAACCATTCGACCATCTTCTGGATTTATCGCGAATTGAACATTTGAACCACCAGTTTCAACTCCTATTTTTCTTAAAATCTTAAACGATGCATCTCTCATTTTTTGGTACTCTTTATCTGTAAGAGTTTGAGCGGGCGCAACTGTAATTGAATCTCCAGTATGTACTCCCATTGGGTCAATATTTTCTATAGAGCAAACGATTATGCAGTTATCATTTTTATCCCTTACAACTTCCATCTCAAATTCTTTCCAACCGACTAGAGATTCGTCTATTAAAAGTTCATTGGTTGGAGAAAGCTTTAAACCATTCAAACAAATTTCTTCAAATTCCTTAAAGTTATATGCTATTCCTCCTCCTGTTCCACCAAGAGTAAAAGAAGGCCTAATAACACATGGCAATCCAATCTCTTTTTGTATTTTCCATGCATCTTCCATAGAATGTGCAAATCCTGATTTTGGTGTTTCCAACCCAAGTTCTTTCATGCAAGTATCAAATTTTTCTCTATCCTCAGCGTTATCAATAGCATCTTGATTAGCCCCTATCATTTCAACTGAATATTTTTTTAATATTCCTTTGGTAGCAAGATCTAAAGAAACATTTAATCCTGTTTGTCCTCCCATGGTAGGCAATATTGCATCAGGCTTTTCTTTGGCAATTATTTTTTCTAAAGTTTTCCAGTTAACAGGCTCTATATACGTTGCATCAGCAATCTCAGGATCAGTCATAATTGTTGCAGGATTAGAATTAACCAAAACAACCCTATAACCATGTTCACGAAGTGCCTTACACGCTTGAGTTCCTGAATAATCGAACTCACAAGCCTGACCAATTATTATTGGGCCCGAGCCTACGATCAATATTGTCTTAATATCATCTCTTTTAGGCATTCATTTCCTTAAAAAATTTTTTAAATAGCACTTCAAATTCTTTTGGTCCAGGACTTGCTTCAGGATGACATTGAATTGAATAAAATGGTTTTTCTTTGTGAGCTAATCCTTGAATAGTATTATCAAATAGTGACTTATGTGTGATTTTGATACTGTCATTATTAATTGGCTCCTTTACAGCAAAATTATGGTTTTGGGATGTGATAAAGACCTCGTTAGTCTCTAAGTCATGTACCGGATGATTAGCACCGTGATGTCCGAATGGCATTTTCATAATTTTTAAGCCATACGCAAGGGACATTAATTGATGTCCAAGACATATTCCAAACATTGGAATATTTTTTTCCATTAAAAGCTTTATTTGAGATACAGCATGAGATAAAACCTCTGGATCTCCTGGCCCATTAGAAAAGAATATTCCATCAGGTTTTGAATTTAAAACCTCTTCAGCAGTGCAGTCAGGAGGAAAAACTTCTATTACTGCTCCCATATCTTTAAAAATTCTAAGAATATTTTCTTTTACTCCAAAATCTACTGCAGCAATTCTCTTCTGCGACTTATTTTTTTTCTCCCCAATAATAAATTTTGAATTCGTCGCTACATTTTTTATAAGATTCTTATCAGAAATTGAGCCGAAGTCTTTGATTTGTATCATAGCTTCTTTATCAGTTATTTTTTCTGATGGGTATATTACACCTACCTTACAACCCTCATCTCTAATTTTTTTTGTTAAAAACCTAGTATCAATATTTGAGATACATATAGTTTTATTTAATTTAAGGTAATCATCTAAACTTTGTTCAGATCGCCAATTGCTTGGGAAGGTGCAAAAGTCTCTGACAATTAATCCACGAGCAAAAATCTTTTTAGACTCGTAATCTACAGAGTTAATTCCCGTATTACCTATGTGAGGGTAAGTGAAAGTGATCATTTGACCATCGTAAGATGGGTCGGTAATTATTTCTTGGTAACCTGTCATTGCGGTATTGAATACTACTTCTCCAACACCTAATGTTTCGCATCCAAAGCCTTCTCCTTCGAAAATTGTTTCATCTTCTAGAAGGAGTTTAGCTGGAAAGTTCATCTTGCTATCAGATACTATAGAAAAGTTATTAGATAATTTATAGTTCAATTAGAATATCAGGTATGTCTATTTCTCTAAAAAGTAAAAATGACATTGAAAAAATGAAAATTGCTGGCAATTATGCCGCAAAAGTTTTGGAGTATTTAGAAGATTTTGTGCAAGTAGGTATTAGTACTGAAGAAATAGATAATGTTGCATATAAATATATAACAGAAGAATTAAAATGCATTCCTGCAAATGTTGGATATAACGATTATCCCAAAACACTTTGTACTTCAATAAATGACGTCATTTGTCATGGAATTCCATCCGATAAAGAGATTCTCAAAGACGGAGATATTGTCAATATTGATATTACCGTCATAGTCGATGGCTGGCATGGTGACACTTCAAAAATGTTTTTAATTGGCAGGTCACAGCCACATGTAAAGAGACTTGTAGACATTACGAGAGAATGTATGTTTAAAGGAATAGAAGTATGTAAACCTGGGGCTTTCACTGGAGATATTGGATACGCCATTCAGACACATGCAGAGAAAAACCACTACTCTGTTGTTAAAAATTACTGCGGTCACGGAATTGGTAAGATTTATCACGAAGACCCTCAAATTACTCATTTTGGAAATAAAGGAGAAGGCATAAAGCTTGAAGAAGGTATGGTTTTTACAATTGAACCAATGATTAATTTAGGCTCTCATAAAACAAAATTGTTGAAAGATGGATGGACGGTAGTAACTGAAGATGGAAAATTGTCAGCACAGTGGGAACATACAATTGCTATAACTAAACATGGTTATGAAATTCTTACTTTAAGAGAAGAAGAAAAATAATGAAATTACCCATAAAAGCATCTGGACAAGCATTGATGGATTCTGAAGGTTTTCTTCAAATTTATTTCTCCAAAGAGGGGCTCTCTAAATCAATGGAAAAAAATAACTCTTTCACTTTTGATGAGGTGCCAGATAAAAATAAAGAGGAAAAATGGAGCACTAATCTCGAGGTACATTTTATTCAGGATGCACCTATAGAGGATATTCCAACAGCTTATTTGAAATTGCACTTACTTTCTTGGCGCTTATACAAACCAAATGAACTTAATTTAGAAAATATATTTGAGGTTTTACCAAATCTTATGTGGATTGAGGGAATTGCTCATAGAATAAAAGATGGATTCAGAATGATCGACTCAATAGATAAATTTCCAAGAATGACAGATCATGTAATGCCGGAGAATGTCAGAATAGCTGATACATCACGAGTCAGATTAGGAGCATATCTTGGTGCAGGCACAACAGTAATGCATGAAGGATTCATAAATTTTAATGCTGGTACTGAGGGCCCAAATATGATTGAAGGCAGGATATCATCTGGGGTGTTTGTTGGTAAAGACTCCGATCTAGGGGGTGGCTCTTCAACCATGGGCACGCTTTCAGGTGGAAACGAAGAAAAAATTTCAATTGGCCAAAGATGTCTTCTTGGTGCCAATGCAGGAATTGGTATTTCCCTTGGAGATGATTGTATTGTTGAAGCCGGACTCTATATCACCTCAGGGATGAAAATTACTTTAGTAGAAGAAGAAAAAATTGTAAAAGCTATTGAACTTAGTGGAAAAAATAACATCTTATATTTTAGAGATTCAATGACAGGAAAGGTTTGCGCAAAATCAAATAAAAAAAAATTTAAATTGAATAAAACGCTTCACGATAATAACTAATGTTAGAAATAGAATTAGCCAAAGAATTGATTTCAAGAAAATCAATTACTCCCTCTGATGGTGGATGTTTAAAGTTTACTGCTGATTACTTAGAGAAATTAGGATTTCAAAACGAATTCATGCCTTTCGAAGACGTAGATAATATTTGGAGCGTATATGACAATGGAGGTCCATTGCTATTTTTTTTAGGACATGTTGATGTTGTACCAACTGGACCAGAAAAATTATGGACTCATGATCCTTTTGCAGCGGTAGAAGATGAAAAATTTATTCATGGTAGAGGAGCTTGTGATATGAAAGGAGGAGTTGCTGCTTTTCTTGCTGCTATCAAAAATACTGATCTAGAAAAGCTCAAATACTCCTTAGCAGTATTACTAACATCTGATGAAGAAGGTCCAGCCAAAAATGGGACAAAGATGGTTATAAAAGAATTAGTAAATAGAGGACAAAGTTTTGACTACTGTATTGTTGGTGAGCCCTCCTCTATTGAAAATACTGCAGATAATATAAGAGTTGGTAGGAGAGGCTCTGTAAATATTGATTTAAAAATTTTAGGTAAACAAGGCCACTCAGCTTACCCAGATAAGGTAGATAATCCTATCCATAAGGCTGCAAAATTAGTTGATTTCCTTAACTCAATCGAGTGGGATTCAGGAGATGAATATTTTCCTGCAACTTCCTTGCAAGTTGCTGACATGCATGGGGGTTTAGGTACACATAATGTTGTTCCAGGTGAACTCAATTTAAAAATCAATATTCGTCATAATCCCAAAACAAGCTATGAAAAAATTCAAAAAACTATTGTTAATTATTTAGAGGAAAACAAAATCAAGTATGAAATAAATTTTGATTCTAACGCTAAACCATTTTATTCAAATCCGAATCAACTCGCTGATTCAGTTAGTGAGGCAGTAAAAAATGTCATGGGCAAAAAGCCAAAAATAAGTTGTAGTGGAGGAACCTCAGATGGGAGATTTGTAGCAGAAACAGATGCTGAAATTGTTGAAATAGGACCTAAATTTGAAACAATTCACAAAATAGATGAAAAAATTGAAAAGAAAGAATTAAATAAACTAACTAAAATTTACGAACAAACACTATTAAACTTGAACGGTAAGGTAAAGAGCTAGAGTTTGTTATAGAATGTACTCATTTAATGAAAAGTAAACTATTAAAATTCTTAATAACATCAATTCTTCTTACTTCTTGTGGAGTACAACAGGATGAGCTAGAAGAACTTTACTTAGATATTTCTATATCCTCTGGTGAAGTAACCTACAACGAAGAATTCAGCGTTTCTTGGGAATCAAACGGAAGCCAATGTTATGGCGAAGGGTACTGGAGTGGAGAAAAAGCTCTAAGTGGAACAGAAAGTTTTGCCATAAAAAGAAGAGGTATTTTTAATTTCTTAATGGAGTGCAGAAGAAATAACGAATTTATCAATAGAGGGGTTGCAGTAGATGTAAGCAAATCTGTAAAGGAGCACTTTATATATGCAGCACAATCAGAACCTAATTTAAGCATTTCATTTCCAGCTTCAGAAAAAGCAAGTATAAGCAGTGTCACGAGAGGTGATTTCAATGGAGATTTTAATGGCGATGCATTATTTGCTGTTGAATTTAAAGATAAAAATGACTCAAGCTTTAAGAGTACGAAATATTTTCAGGTTATCGGCGGGCCAGCTCCATATATAGAGGAACTTTTAATAGAGGGATGTCAAGCTTCAGCACAAATGATCTCAGCTGACATAAATAATGACACTTTTTGGGATGTCTTGATTGGTTCCAACGATTCTTTGAGTTCAGATAGAACACATCAACTTTGTATTTTATCTGGAGCTGAACTTGTTGGACTTTCACAAAATTTTGATTTAATTGCTAACGAAACAAATTTTGATTTAAATAGCACAAAAATTAGATTGATGGGCAAAATTGACAGGAGTGCTGATGGAGTTCCTGATTTCTATATTCTTGGTGATACGTCTGAATACTGGATTGTTGCTGGAGCAGCGGATGGTCCTAGCTTCGAAGCTATAGAATACGATAATACAAATGTGAAGGACTTAACACTAAGTTCTCTAACAGTGTTCGATTTTGATAATAATGCTAACCAAGATTTAGTGCTCTCTGGATACGATGCAAATAATCAGGGTGTTTTTGTTACTGTTCCAAGAACAAGCGGTTTAAGTAGTTGGGATGGCACTACTGTATATCAAAATCAAATTCTTGCGAAAGAAATAACTACAATCAATTTTGATAATGATGTAAACCCAGACATGTTTGTGATTGGAGATGAAAAGCCATTGGATTTATTTAACCTTTCAAATACAAATACACTTGCACATTTTGAAACAGGAGAAGTAAATATCTTCGATAACAGAACTGATGTAAGTTTTACAAGAAGTGGTAGTTCGAATATCAATAAAAACCTTCTAATAGCAGACTATGATCAAGATCTCGATGGTGGGGATATCATTCTGACCTTTAACAACTTTGGTGCTAATTCTGCAAACTTTATTATCCTTGAAAAACAACAATCTCAGGATGATGAGGGAAATACAGTTTTTGAATTTAAAGCCTTTGATGATTTAGAACTGGGAATTGAAAATCTACCATTTCAAAATCAACAGAGCGTTTTTATAGATCTTGATATTGATTCTGATTTAGATGTTGTCTTTATGAAAACTTCTGAAGAAAGTGAGGATAATAAATTAGAGTTCTTTCTAAAGATAAATTCTTCTAACTAAACTACTTTATTCCGTGTGATCTTGAATTTAGAAGCGGAGATAAAAGAAGTAATACAAAAGCAACTCCAACGGCCATTAGACCAACATTTGTATAAACATCAATAAAGGATTGTTTTTGCACTAGATCGTACACATCTGCTGAAGCACCTGAAACGTCTGTTGCCGTTGCTTTAGCAATTTCACCTGCAACAAAATTTCCTGCAGCAGAAGCAAAAAACCACATACCCATCATGAATCCGACAATTCTTTGTGGGGAAAGTTTGGTTACTGATGATAGGCCAACAGGTGATAGACATAATTCTCCAAGTGTGTGCAGCAAATAAATTAAAACTATCCAGATAATGCCAGTCTGCAATCCATCTGAAGATTCCATTCCATAAACAAGCGCAAGAAAACCTAATCCAACAAAAAAGATTCCTATAGAGAATTTGACTGGTGTTGAGGGCTCAATATTTCTTTTCGCAAGTGCAATCCATAAAAATGCAAAAAGAGGAGCTATTGTAAAAATAAAACCGGCATTAAGAGATTGGAACATTGAAGCTGGAACTTCCCAACCAAAAATTACTCTATCAACACCCCTATCTGTAAGAATATTTAGTGATGAGCCAGCTTGTTCAAAAAGAGCCCAAAAAATCAAAGAGAATAATATCAATATGCCCACCACAATCAATCTATCTCTCTCTTCTTGTTCGCATCTAAATAATGCATAAAGCAACCAAGCACCTATGAAAAGTGCTCCAAATCCTCCTAACAATGTACCTACAATTGCAGAGTTTTGAACTAAAAACCAAGTCACAAGGACCATAGCTACCCCGGCAATATATGCCCAAATTTCATATGTTCCTGCAGCAAGGCCGCCTAGATAAAAAGTTTCTCTATATTTATTTGTTGGTGGTTCTGCTAGACCAGCAAGATATTTCTGCCCCCAAAGAAATATAATTAAGCCAAAAAGCATTCCAATGCCAGCAGCACCAAAACCGTAAGCCCATCCTATTTCTTCACCTAAATAACCACACAAAAGAGTGGCTGTAAAAGCACCAATATTTATTCCCATGTAAAAAATTGTAAAGCCAGAATCTCTCCTAGAATCTCCCTCTTCATACAAGGCACCGACCATTGTTGAAATATTAGGTTTCAGATAACCAACACCTGAAACTATTAAAGCTAAAGACAAATAAAATATTTGCTCACTATTTTCAATAGCCATACCTAAATGACCAAACACTAGAAGTATCGCACCAAAAGTTACAGCTTTTTTTGAACCTAAAATTTGATCTGCCAGCATACCTCCAAGCACCGGAGTAATGTAAACCAATGATGTGTAAGCAGCATAAATTAAGTAACTGGTTGAATCAGTAAACTCCCAATGTTTTGTGAGGTAAAGAATAAGCAGTGCGCGCATTCCATAGTAGGAAAAACGCTCCCACATCTCAGTTAGAAAACATATAAAAAGACCTTTTGGATGACCTAAAAAAGTACCTGTATTTTGCAGAGCCTGATTCATAAGTTATGATTGCCTACGTTAACATAAAATGAATAAAAACTTTACCAAAGCCAGCCTTTTTTCAAGACTAATGTCGTTTACCTATGATTCATTTCTGGTAGTTTCTTTTTGGTTTTTGAATGCATTTTTAGTTTTATTTATTTTCAGATTTTTCTCAGGAAATGATGATTATGCAAATACACCTTTGGGAATTCTAGTAATACTCGCTACTACTATTTTTTATTACGTTTATTTTTGGTCAAATGGCAGAACTACACTTGGAATGGCAACCTGGAATCACTATTTAGAAAATGATAGTGGAACTCCTCTTTCAATATTTGATTCTTTAAAGAGGTTTTCGTTATCCTTCTTAACAATTCCAATTAATTTCATTTGGATTCTTTTTGATAAGGATAAAAAATGTCTTGCTGATAGAATCTTGCGGATTCGATTAGCTAAAAAAATATCTTCTTCTTAGCAATATATAAACTGGAATAAGCAAAATTGGAAAGGCTTGAATAAGGTATGGTAAAGAAAACACATCAATTGAATCTACGATCATTTTTTCGATAAATGAATAAAATAAACAAGCTCCAAAACCGTAAACAAAAATCCTGTTTGCATTTAGAGCCTTATTAAATGAAAAAAGAATTTCTAAACCTATTAAAAAAATAAAAAAATAAGAAATAAAATTAAGACTACGTCTTAATAGTTCAGTCTTAACCACTAGATTAAAATTTTCAAATGCAGTATTGGTGCTCGCATATAATTCGGAAAAAGTTAGATACTTTAAGTTTGTATTAAAATTTAAATTTTTAAAATTTTCAGTTTCTTGGCTATCATTTTTAACAGATCCATCGGCGCCAAACTTTACATGGACTTTCTCTGAAACTATTTGAAATCCGTTTTGGATATCTCCCTTAATTTCAACAACTATAGGAGGCTCTTTGCTGCTTGATTCAACCTTAGACTTCCGAAATTCAAATGCATCCTTAGTTAAATCTGGCACTAGAAATTCAAATGTTGAAAAATTTATTAAGGCTAGAGGAAAAAATAGTAACAAAGCTAAATTAAATTTTTTTAACCCTGCCTGTCTCAGAACATTAATTGACCTCAAAAACCTTTGGTCAATAAAAGTTGCTAATAATCCTACAACTATACATAAATATAAAAATTCTCTAGTTCTAAATGGTTGACTCATGAATACGAAAACAAGCGCATCACTAAAAGAATATGAGCTGCTAATATCTTCTATTTGAGAAAAAAAGTTAAAAGATATATCGATCAAACTGATTATTAAAGTCACGCCTAAAACTGAAAGAAGTGCTTTGAAAAAAATGTATCTATAAACCTTCATAACCTAGAAACCTTTTTGTTTTTTTAAAAAATAATGATGAAAGCAATAATAAATAGACAATGTGAACTGTGAAATAATCAAAAAATATTGAAATAAGGGATGTGGAAAAAGTACCCAGAGAGGATAAAACAAACATTAGGTACAAAATATTTATAAGAGCCAAGATCAAATAACATTTTTCTCTGCCTAAAAAATTACTAAAAGTAGAAAAAATCAGTGAAAAAATTGCAGAAAATAAGCAAAAGATTGGAATAGTTAATCTGCTAAATAATTCACTCAAATTCTCTGCATTAATATTACTAAATAGCTCAACTATGCCTATATAATCGTCATCAGTTGAAGTTCGAAGAGGCACATTAGCCTTATTAAAGCGCGATATTGCTTTATTTTCATTATCGTAAAGAAATCCATCCTCTAGTACTAAGTTTTGTTGATCAACATAACCAGAACGACCATACATAAACTTTTCAACATCATCAGAATTAATAAATATAAGATCTTTGTATCCATTTTCAGATTTAGTTCCGAACACATTAAATTTATTTTTTTGAATTTGTACTAGCCCCTTAGGCTCTGCAATCTTTGCAGCAAAATTATTGTCTACATCTATTAATTTCTGGCCTTCATTTTTAGCGTATGGAGAGAGCCAAAGACTAAGAAATAGCGAAAAGAAGAAAATACTCAATAGAAGAAATGTTTGACCATATAAAAGCTTGCCAACTGAAAAAGAACTTGCTTCTAGAACAGCATATCTACTCTTGTAAATTGGAGTCAGGACAAAACCTATACCTAAAAATACACTGATTGGAAAAATAATACTTAATAATTCAGGTGAAAATAATGCAAGAACAATGAAGATAATTTCTGAGGATATCTTCCCCACTTGGGCTTGACCCAGGAAAATATTAAACCGCGAAAATAAAACTAATCCAAAAAGTACTAGAGAAATCCAGCAAATGTTTACTATAATTTCATTACGGATGTAGCGTGAAATAATCACCTCTTAAGAATATCAAAAAGGAGAAAAAATGAAATTCTATAAAGCACTAGACAGCGTAAAGCTAAAAAAGTATTCAGAAGTTGATAAAAATCAGTTTGCATTAACATTCTATTCAAAGAGTGGGTTTAAAAGTTCTGAATTATTTGACAAAGATCTCAAGAAAAAAGTTTCAAACTTTTTTGCAGATGAAAAAAGATCATCGCTTTTTTTGAGCAAAGAACTAACAGGACTTAAAGGAGATTTTTTAGTATTAAGAGACTTCAGTAAAAATAAATCTGAGTACAAAAAATACGCTTGGATGAAGGGCCTATTTGCAAATCTTGACAAATACGCTGTAGAGAATGCCGTAATTTATGCTGATACCAGTCACCTTTCTAAAGATGATAATTTCCTTTTTGATTTAGCTAAAACTGCTGAAAAAGCTAGCTATAGGTACACAGATACAAATCCAAATACCAAAAAAGAATTAATTCTTAAAAATGTTTCGCTAGCCGTAGAAAGTGCCAGTGCAGCACAAAAAAGAGTTGTTGAACTTGGATATAATGTAGGCTCTGGGGCTAATACTGCAAGAAACTTAGGAGATAGACCAGCAAATCATGCAACTCCTGCTTACATTGCAAACGCCGTAAAGGGTCTAGCTAAAGATATTGGTGGCTTTTCAGTTGAAATATTAGAAGAAAAAGATATGAAAAAACTTGGCATGGGTTGTTTACTGTCAGTTTCAAGAGGCAGTATTGAACCAGCTAAATTGGTAACTATGCAGTACAAAGGCGGTAAAAAAGGAGCTAAGCCAATTGTTCTAGTAGGAAAAGGTGTCACATTTGATACTGGGGGTATCAGCTTAAAACCACCACAAAAAATGGATGAAATGAAATGGGATATGTCTGGTGCAGGATCTGTAATTGGAACAATGTGTGCAGTTGCTAAATCAAAACTTCCAGTAAATTTAGTTTGCACAGTTGCACTTTCAGAGAATATGCCAGGAAGTAAAGCTACAAAACCTGGTGATGTCGTCACAAGCATGTCAGGGCAAACTGTAGAGATTCTAAATACCGATGCCGAAGGCAGACTAGTGCTCTCTGATGCTTTAACCTACGTTGGAAAATATGATCCTAAAGTTGTCATTAATACTGCAACCCTCACTGGTGCGGTAGTTGTAGCATTGGGTTCAGTCGCTGCTGGTGTTATGGGTAACGACCAAAAGCTAGTTGATGAGATACTTGAAGCTGGACAAACTACTGGTGAAAAGGCTTGGCAATTACCTATGTGGGATGAGTATCAAACATATTTAGATTCAAACTTTGCTGATATTGCTAATATCGCTCCAGGAAGAGCAGCTGGAACAATCGAAGGAGCATGTTTCTTATCTAGATTTACAAAAGATTATAGATGGGCGCACATTGATATAGCCGGTGTCGCTGATATTGGAGAAGGAAAAGCTAAAGGCTCAACAGGTGTTCCTGTAGGCTTACTGTTTGAGTACGTAAAAAGTAATTTTTAATGCAAGCAACTTTTTTTTCAGGTTTTTCAGATACATCTGAAGCACTTGATTTTATGTTGGAGAACATTCATTCGAATTTTCAAATAGGAAATAAAGTTTTTTTGAATCTCGATAAAAATCTATTAGCTAAATTTGAAGATTTAAAAAGAAAAAAATTTCATGAGACTAATAATCTTGAATTTCTCTATAATAAAAATGTTCAAGTAAATGGGGAGATTGGAGATAAGTCATTTGACGCTGCACATATATTAAGTTCAGAAATAAATTTAACTGAAGACAATTTTCTTTCAGCTTTCATATATACCACTGAAGGTGATAATAGTATTCTTAAAACTTCTAGAGAGCTTTATTCAAAACTTCAAAAGGCTAACATAGAGGTTAAGCACGAGAAAATTTAGTGGAAGCGAAGTATTATCCTTTAGAAATTGAAGAAAAATGGTCAAAGATTTGGTCAGAGAGAAGACTGGATAAAACCAACCATAAAAACAGCTTTTCACAAGTCATCCCACCACCCAATGTAACAGGCACCTTGCATATGGGGCATAGTTTTCAGTATGCCATTATGGATTTCTATACCAGATATCACCATATGAAGGGAACGGATTCATATTGGCAAGTAGGGTCGGATCATGCTGGCATTGCAACCCAAATGGTTGTTGAAAATAATTTAGCAAATGAAGGAAAAACTAAAAATGATTTAGGACGAGAGAAGTTTTTAGAAGAAATTTGGAAGTGGAAAGATTTTTCTGAAGATAAAATTACTTCACAAATTAAGCGACTTGGCTGCACTGTTGAGTGGGATAAATACAGATTCACATTTGATGATGAATTTTGTGAAACGGTAAACAAAGCTTTTGTAGAATTATATAGATCTGGGAAGATATATAGAGGATATAGGTTAGTAAACTGGGACCCAATTCTCAAGACTGCAGTTTCCGATCTTGAAGTTGTAAGGCAAGAAAAAGAGGGTGTAATTTGGCATATTGATTATCCTCTTGTTGGCTCCTCAGAAAGAGTAACCGTAGCTACAACAAGACCTGAAACAATGTTTGGGGATATGGCTGTTGCTGTAAATCCCAAAGACAAGCGTTATCAAAAACTTATTGGAAAGTATGTTGAGCTTCCTTTTGTTGGCAGAAAAATTCCAATTCTTGGTGATGATTATGTTGATATGGAGTTTGGAACCGGTTGTTTAAAAATTACACCAGGACATGATTTTAATGATTATGAGATTGGAAAAAAATATGCTCTTCATCAGGTATCCGATACTGTTGAGACCTCTGAAGATACTGAAAAATTTGAACCAATAAATATATTCACCGATGAGGCTTTTACGAATAATGAGGTACCGAAAGATTTTGCGAATCTGGATAGGTTTAAGGTAAGGAAAGTCGTTCTAGAAAAACTAAAAGAATATAATCTCCTAGCTAAAGAAGAAAAGCACATGATTAGTGTGCCACGTGGTGAAAGATCAAATATGGTTATTGAACCTAGATTAAGTTATCAATGGTACGTAAAAACAAAAGAGATGGCTGCCAAAGCAAATGAAGCTGTTAATAATAAAGAAGTGATTTTCCATCCTGAAAATTGGATTAAAACATACTTCAACTGGATGGATAATATTCAAGATTGGTGTATCAGCAGACAAATTTGGTGGGGACATAGGATACCTGCATGGCACGACGATGAGGGTAATGTTTATGTAGGTTATGATGAGAAAGAACTTAGAGAATTTTACAAACTCGATAACAGGAAACTTACTCAGGATGAAGATGTCCTAGATACTTGGTTTTCATCGTCATTATGGCCTTTTGGCTCTCTTGGCTGGCCGCAAGAAACAACAACTTTTAAAACTCACTTTCCTACATCTTTGCTAGTTACTGGGTTTGATATTATCTTTTTTTGGGTAGCAAGAATGATGATGATGAGTTTAGAATTCACTGGACAAATTCCCTTTAAAAATGTCTATGTAACTGGACTAATTAGAGATGAAAATGGTCAAAAAATGTCTAAATCAAAAGGAAATATTATTGACCCTCTTGATTTAATTTATGGCATTGAGCTTGATGATTTGCTTAAAAAAAGAACCTCTAATTTGATGCAGGAGGGATTAGCAGAAAAGATTGAAAGAAAAACCAGAAAACAATTTCCAAATGGCATCGAATCCTATGGCACTGACGCAGTTCGAATGACTTTTTTCTCTCTAGCTACTCACACCAGAGATATCAGCTTTGAATTAGGTAGGCTCAAAGGCTATAGAAATTTTTGCAATAAGATATGGAACGCAGCAAGATTTATCAATAATTATTCAAAAGTGCAGGATAAATTTGAGGCTAAAACTGATGCCGATAAATGGATAGAGAAGGAGTTTAATGATGTTAGTAAACAAATTACAAAAAATATTGAAGAATATCGTCTGGATTTTGCAATGAACGAAGTTTATGAATTTTTTTGGGGGAAGTTTTGCGATAAATACATTGAAGAATGTAAGACTTCAGGAGAAACAGACAACTTACATCCTATGCTCAAGAAAATTCTTATTTTAATGCACCCTTTTGCCCCATTCATTACTGAAGAGGTAAATGAACTTATTTTTAATGATGGATCTTTAATTAAATAAATCAATATCGATTAGCATCTTCAGGATTGTCACTTTCGTCAGTTCTAATAACTTTTCTCTTACCATGGTTAGTGCCTGTTTCATCATCTCTATCTAAAACAACAAATTTTAGTTTTTTATCTCTCATTTCTTTGCAAATATGGTTAAGTTGAGTTGCGGGTATTGAAATTTTCTCAATATCATATCCCCCTCTATCATATTTTTTGTACCTTTTTCCTAGAGGTGTCTTAATTTTAAAAGTGAAATATTTAAATTCTGGTTCAAAGACAGAAAAAACTTTACTTGGAGTAGTTCTGTAATTGCCGTGAACAACTATCAAATCATTTATCAACACTAGCTGTTTATCAGGATAGTGCTTTAAAACACCCCTTCTTATATTTTCCCATTCACTAAATGCGTATTCAGGCATACCTTTATAATAAAAAAATCAGTCTTAAATATAAAGTATGTCTAAGGTAGTCATAATAGGTTCAAGCTCAGCAATAGCTAAAGCACTTCAGGAAAACTCCGAAAGAGAATTTATATGTTTTTCTAGATCAAATAACAATCTTGATATCTCAGGTGATTTGTCTGAACTAGATGATCTGGATAATATAAATGGGCTTGTTTATTTTCCTGGCACTATCAATCTAAAACCCTTCACAATGTTAAAAGAAAATGACTTTCAGAATGACTTGGATATAAATTTTCTTGGAGCTGTAAAAGTTGTTAAAAAGCTCATTGGAAAATTGAAGGAGGCCGAGGGTGCAAGTGTTGTTTTTATATCTACAGTCGCAGCTAGTCTTGGTTTGCCTTTTCACGCAAGTATTTCGCCTGCTAAAGCGGCATTAGAGGCATATGCTCGTTCTATGGCTGCAGAGTATGCCGGAGCAAAAATATCATTTAATGTAATAGCTCCAAGCCTTGCAGATACACCAATGGCTGAAAATTTACTAAAAACTGAAAGATTGGTTGAAGCTAGCAAAGAGAGAAATCCTATGAAGCAAATTGGTACACCTTCTCAAATAGCAAAATCTGTAGATTACTTACTTGATGCTCACAAAAATTGGATGACCGGCCAGGTTATTTCAGTTGATGGTGGAATGATTAATCTAAAATAAATTTTTTTTTAGATTAAAATACAAATGTGAAACCTTATTTCTCTGATTCCAATATTGAACTTTTCCAAGGCGACAGCCTTGAACTTCTAAAGGAAATAAATGATACCTCAATTGACTTAATATTTTCAGACCCTCCGTATTTCTTATCAAACGATGGAATAACCTGCCAAGCAGGCAAGATGGTAAAAGTTAATAAAGGCGATTGGGACAAAATTGATACATATAAAGAAATCGAGACATTTAATAAGATTTGGCTATCTGAGTGTCAAAGAATTTTAAAAGATAATGGCTCTATTTGGGTAAGTGGTACACATCATAATATTTATTCGGTAGGAAATACTATGAAAGCCTTGGGTTTAAAAATTTTAAACGTTATTACTTGGGAAAAACCTAATCCTCCTCCTAACCTTAGTTGTAGATACTTTACTCATTCTACGGAACAAATAATTTGGGCTGCAAAGAACGAAAAATCAAAACATATTTTCAATTATCCTCTGATGAAAGAGATAAATGAGGGCAAACAAATGAAGGACGTATGGAAGCTTATGGCGCCATCAAAACAAGAGAAAAGACATGGAAAACACCCCACACAGAAACCCGAAAAGTTACTTGAAAGAATCTTGCTTGCTGCATCAAATGAAGGTGATGCTGTTCTTGATCCTTTTCATGGCAGCGGCACTACAGGTGTTATAGCAAAAAGACTTAAAAGAAGTTACAAAGGAATTGACCTAGAAAAAGAATATCTTGATATTTCGATAAGAAGAATAAAAGACGAAGAGGATTTATTTAGTTAACAAATAATATATTTAAATAGATCCTCTAAATAGTCTTAACTTTTAACTACCATATCTTATCTCTAAGGCTCCCTTTCCTTCAATATAATTCATGCCCTCAAAGTAAGAGTACCTCTCATGTATGATGCCTCTATCAATTAATTCTTTATGTGCCTTTAAAGCAGAAGTGAGATCAAATAATCCATTTCTAACAACTACTCTAATATCTGAGTAAACCTCATTATTATTTTCATCGTATTCAAGAACTTGAAAATCTCCATCTGGACAATCAATCCTATTTGAATCAATACTTAAAACTGGTGCATGATTAAAGGATATATAGGGTATGTTAGGTGTTGCTGGTTTTATAAAATCAATCCATTCTCTCCTAAAAGATAAATAGGCTGAATCTTCACACTGATGCATTATCCTGCTTCCCAAAACCTCTTTCCATCTCTTGAAATTCTGTTCAAATGTCTCTTCGTTTATGTATTTAAAGCTATTCATATTTACTCCTTAATTAATAATTAAATATGCTAATTGCTGCAGAGGACACTTTAAGTCGAGCTTAAATTTCATTCTGTTGAATCGAATAATTAAAAATAGTAAATTCATATAATGATAAAAGACATTGTTTCATTTGTTTGCCTGATATGTGCTCAAGACGGAATTATTTCTGAAACTGAAATAAATTCATTAAAAGAACAATTAAAAAAATATCAAAAAAAACTTAATATCAAAAATCCATCAGAAAAAGAATTTGAAAGATTAGTAGAAGATTTTTTTAATTCTGAAAAAGATATTGATGACTACTATAAGTTGCTTCATTCTTCTATTGAAACTGAACTTTTATTACATATTGCACTTGTTTCTGCCACTTCAGATGGGCTAGATATCAGAGAAAATATAGCTTTTGATCGTGCTCTTAAAATTTCAAATAAAAATCTAGACGATATTGAAAAATGGGAAGAATAGAGCAATTAAATCCTCAACCAAAGAATCAAATAAAAACTCTACAAAGAATAGGCTATGATTTAAATGCTGCAATAGGTGATATTGTTGATAATTCAATTGCTGCCGATGCAAAAAATATTTCCATTTATAGCCCACCCCAAGAAAGGCCAACTATATCAATTATTGACGACGGACGCGGCATGAATGAAAAGGAGCTCCTTGAAAATATGCGCATTGCTTGCAAAAACCCTAATGACGAGAGAAATTCTGAGGACCTCGGCAGATTTGGCTCTGGCATGAAAACTGCAAGCTTTTCTGTAGCAAATGTGCTTACAGTTGTCTCTAAATCTAAAAACTCAAAACTTTGTGCATGTAGGTATGACATTGATCTAATAGTCAAAAATAATCGTTGGGATGTTGAAATTTTAACTCTTAATGAAATAAGAGAGTTGGATGAAGTTAGCAAAAAACTTCTTGAAGGCACTCCTGGAACGCAAGTTATTTGGAGTGAACTGCCAAGATATGATTCTTTGAGAAGTACAGAAGAAGTTGAACAAGAGCTTGCAATTGATGTTGTAAATATAAAAAAATATGTGGCCCTTTATTTTCATAGATTTATGACAGGAAAAAATAAGATTTCATTTAATGTGAATGGTCAAAAACTTATTCCAATAGATCCCTTTTTAATTGGTGAAAAAGGCTATACAGAAGGGCCATCCGATTCGCAGAGAAGTGCTGGAGGTAAAATTGATGTTAAAGTGCACATACTGCCTCATCATACAAAGCTTTCGCCAGAGAAGCTGGACGAAATGGGGGGAGTTGACGAAATAGCAAAAAAACAGGGATTTTACATTTTTCGTGGCAAGAGATTAATAGTCGAAGGTGGCTGGCTAAATTTAGCTAAATCAAGTCAACTTGGTAAATTAGCAAGAATACAGGTTGATGTTCCTACATCAATGGATGAAATACTTTCAACAGATGTTAAAAAGCAGACATTTCAACTGCCAGGAAAAATAAGACATTTGTTTAAGAGAATGATCTCCAGTCCAGTAAATATCTCAAAAAGAAAATATACATACAGAGGCAAGACCGAGGAGGCCAATGATTTTTGGGATATTAAAGAGGATAAGAGAGAGAAAAAAATTACCTATGAAATTAAAGTAAGCAATAAAAAATTAATTGATCTTGTCAATAAACTAAAAAAAGAAAACAGGAAATACTTAATTGGGTATCTCAAAAAACTATCTGAATTTTTACCTGTAAATCATATTTATAATTCCATGTCATCAAATCCAAATGACGTAAAACAATATGAGATTGACTGGGAAGAATTTGAAAAAAAACTCAAAGAATTATGAAAAAATGGATAAGGAAACATTAAACAAACTTTTAAGCATTGCTATAACTCATATTGGAGAAGATAACAGGGAAAATAATGTCACCCTAGACTACGTTAATAATGTATTGGATAAGATGCAAGTTATTTCAAAGACCCTCTTTGATAGTGGGCTTTCAGAGGAAGATATAAAAAAATTAGGTTTTGAAATCAAGAATCACTTTCATGTTTCATTATCTGATGAGGCTATTATTTTGGGAGATAATAAAGTTCAAAGATGGTTTGACGATAAAAAGACAGAAATTAAGTGGGATTATTGGGAGGCATATAAAAAGTCTTTATTGAGTCAAAGGAGACCTAAAAAAGTTGTTGATGAAAATGAGAGAGTGATTGATAGCATTCTAGATTTATCTGGGGACCCAAATAGTAATGAAAACTCTTGGTCAAGAAAGGGGCTTGTAATGGGAAATGTACAATCTGGTAAAACCCAAAATTATATTGGGCTAATAAATAAAGCTTTTGACAGTGGTTATAAGATTGTGATTCTCCTAGGAGGTCATATGAATGATCTTAGAAAACAAACGCAGATAAGAGTTGATGCAGATGTTATTGGTTTAGAATCAAAACATCTGATACTAAATAATACTAGAAGGAAGATTGGAGTTGGAACTTTTAGAAATGACTCTTTAGATGTCGCAACACTAACCTCTACGGAAAATGACTTTAGTAAAAAAGTTGCTCAAACAGTAAGCACATCATTAACTTCTTTTAACTGTCCATTAATCATCACAATCAAGAAGAACACATCTATTTTACAAAGTTTAATTGACTATATTAAAGAATCTAGTGCGTTAAATGAAAATCAAAAACTTTCTGTACCCATGATGTTAATTGATGATGAGGCTGACTATGCTTCCGTAAATGGATTAGCAGATAGAAATCGAATATCAAGAACAAATGAACTCATTCGTACACTTCTTAACCTGTTTCACAAAAACCATTACGTTGCATATACTGCCACTCCATTTGCTAATGTATTTATTGATCCAAATGAAGAAGATGAGATGCTTAATGATGACTTATTCCCAAAAAACTACATGGTAAGAGTGCCTGTACCAGAAAATTATTGTGGACAGGAATTCTTTTTTGGTGACGATTCTATTGAAAGCGATAAACCGCCAACAATAATTATTGATGACAACGAAACTGAAATGTTGCCATTAAAACATAATAGGAATACAGAGATAACTCAGATAAGTCGAAGCCTTAAAGATGCCATTATGTCATTTGTAATTGCGACTTCAGCAAGAATGCTAAGACCTGAACAAGATAAACATAACACAATGATGATAAATATTACTCACCTTAAAGATCTCCAGAATGATCTTAAAAAATTAGTTGAAGAATTTAAGGATAAATTAACCTTTGCAATCGATGCAAATCATGCGCTTCCTATCGATAAAGCATTAAAAAATCCTGAAATTTCTGAACTTAAAAGAGTCTATGAAGAGAATTTTGATATCAAAGAAACATTCGAAGAGATACTTAAAACTTCAAATAAAGCTGCAAACAAAATTAAGGTTTTTGCAATCAATAATAAAAGTGGTGAAGTTCTTGATTACTCTCAGTATAAAGAAAATGGCTTGTGTGCAATTGCAATTGGTGGCTATAAGCTTTCAAGAGGATTGACATTAGAGGGTCTTACAATTTCTTATTTTGCTAGAAATTCAAAAATGTATGACACATTAATGCAAATGTGTAGATGGTTTGGGTATAGACCAGGCTATAAAGACTTGTGCAAAGTATTTCTGCCAAAAGAATCTAGAGATTGGTATAAATTTATTTCGTCAGCTATTAATGACTTATACGCTCAGCTACAAAGAATGAAGGATCAAGAAAAAACTCCTTCAGATTTTGGGTTGCAAATTCGAACACACCCAGGGGCTTTAATGGTTACTGCAAGAAATAAGAGAGGGACTGGTGAAGAAAGACTATTTAAATTAGATCTTTGGGCAAAACGAATAAGACGGTTTATATTTGAAGATGATGCCAAAAATAATAAGAATTTCGAATTAATTGATAAGTTCTTGAAAAACCTAGAATTTTCTTCAGAGCAAGATAAAGAAGATTTTATATTTAAAGATGTGAAGCATGAAAAGGTAGTTGAGCTTATAGAGCAATTAGATTTATTGCCAGATCATATTCCAAACGATGTCTTAATTGATTTTATAAAAAATAATATGGAAAAAAATAATGTATCAAACTTTAGAGTAACCGTAATGCATGTAAAGAAAAATACGAATACTGCGTGGATGAAAAAAACCCAATTTAATGATTCTTGCGAAGTAGGTGGATATCCATTTATAGTTCCAAGACGAAAAATGGAATCAGATGGGGTCAAAATTTCGAATCCCAAATCAGAACTAGGTAATAGTGACGATGAAAAACTTCTATTCAACAAGAATGATAGAGAAGAAATAAAAAATTCTCTAAATTTCAAACCTAATAAAAATGATTCATATGTTTTTACAGAGAAAAGAAATTTTCCTGGATTAATAATCTACTTATTTAATGTGAGAATCCTTACACCTTTTGAGTCAAAGTTATGGGGTGATAATCTAAGTAATCTTGAAGTAACACAGCCTTTTACAAAACCTGCAGTAGGGATATCTATATCTTTTCCACAGTATGAATTTGGTATTAATGGCCTTCAGGATTCAGATCAGATAAAGGCTTATGAAGAATCTACAAAAATCTATACTCAAAATCATCAAAGACAATTAGAAATGCAATTTGACCTTAACGCATCAACATATGATGATGATATACACGATGACTGACTTAGCTAATAAATTTCGCGAAGATCCTTGGGCAAGTATTGAGGAGGACAATTTCCCTAAAGGAAAACAGCTTTATGAAGATGATGAAAGATTTTTTGTAGCTAAGAGGGATGGTGGAAAATTAGTATTTTGGGCCTTTGAAAAAATTGATAAGGTGCCTGAAATAAAATTAAATGTTCCAGAACTGAAAATAGAATATGATAATATTGACGAATCAACAAAGAGATTAATAATAACCTTTGAAGAAATTCACCAATCGATAAATGAGCAGCTTGCTATAGTTGTAAAAGATGTTGCAATACACTCTTCGGCGTATAAAGGCACTGAATTCTTTTCTGAGATTATTAATAGATTTGGCAGTTGGTCAGAGTTTCTCAAGCCAAGCAGGCGAGGATTATCTGAAAGAGAATTAATAGGTTTATGGGGAGAGATGTACCTATTATTAAAATACTTTTTTGAAGAATACACTCAATCCCAAGCCATAACTGCTTGGGTTGGGCCTGAAAGGAAAAAACAAGATTTTACATTTAATGATTTTGCACTCGAAATAAAAACAACATTATCTGAAAATAGTTCAAGAATTAAAATTGCCTCTCTGGAGCAGCTTGAAAAAATTACTCCAAAACTTTTCTTGGTACACATTTTCTTGAATAAATGTAGTCCTGATGATGGCTGGAACTTGAAAAAGCTTTATCAAGAAATCCTCAAAAAAATAGGGGAAGATATTTCAGTAAAAGGAAATTTTTTAAGAAAAGTAAGCAAACTTCTGAACAGGGCAACTGAAGAACAAGAAGAGATGAGCTTTAACTATATAGACATGAATATATATGAAGTTGAAGATAATTTTCCTGGATTTATTGCAAGTGAAGAATTACATCCTGCTATTGTAAAGGCATCTTATGAACTGGACCCTAATAAATTGAGTAATTTTATAATTAATCGGAGTCTGGAAACAATTTTAAAAGATGGATAAAGATCTAAATCAATATAATCAAGAACTTATAGACAAAATACTTATAAATACAGAAGCGAATCAAACCTTTGCAGAGGAGGAATTTTTCAATTTTTCAGCTGATTTATTTGGAGAGGCTGGTGTGTTAGATGATATCGAATATCAACCCTTTAAAAACTCAAGAAGAGGTATGAGGATTGATGGTTGCTCTTACAATGTCCTAGAAAAATCAATTAATGTAATTGTTGTAAAGTTTGAAAATGATTATGAACCAAAAGTCATAACACAAACAGAATTAGATAAGCTTTCAAAATCAGCATATCGATATTTAGAAAAAATTGATGATTTATCATTTTTAGAAACACTTGACGAAACGGACCCAGGAAGAGTTGTTGCAGAGTCTTTGGAAAACTTTATAGAAGACTCAATTAAGTTCAGAATTGTTTTAGTAACAAATAACTTTTTAAGTAAAAGGATTAAGAAAATAAGCATTGACAAAATTAAAGAAAAGGATACTTCTGTAGAAATATATGATTTACAAGCATTAAAAGAAATTGAGGAATCGTCATCTGAGTCTGAACCTTTTACTGTTGATTTTAAAAATTTATGTGGTGGGTTGAAAGCCCTTCCAGCAAGCTTTGATAATAACTCTGAAGTTGATTCGTATCTTTGTGTGATGCCTGCTCAAGTCCTTTCAGATCTCTATCACGAATATGGACAAAGACTTTTAGAGAGTAATGTAAGAACATTTTTAGATTTTAGATCAGGAGTAAATAAAGGAATAAGGAGATCGCTAGTAAAAGAGCCACAAAATGTTTTTGCATATAATAATGGCCTCACTGTGACAGCTTCATCAATTAAAACAAAAAATTCAAATGGGCAATTATTGATTGAAGAATTAGAAAATATGCAAATTGTTAATGGAGGGCAAACAACCTCTTCAATTTACTTTGCTAAAAGAGAAAAAGGTTCAATAGGTGATTTAAATTATGCAGATATAGAGCTGGATAAAATTTCTGTTCAAATGAAATTAAACGTAATTGAAGATACAGATATTGCTGAAGATATGAAATCAAAAATTTCTGAATATGCTAATACACAAAATAATATTCAAGCAGCAGACCTTGTTTCAAATCACCCATTCCACAAAAAACTTGAAGATCTTTCTAGACGAATACTAATGCCAGCTGGTGAAACTGGAATACCTTCAAAATGGTTTTATGAACGGACTAGGGGCCAATATAACGTAAAAATGAGGGGATACAGTTTAGCTAAGAAAAAACAATTCCAAGTGGAGTACCCATCAAAACAGAAATTTGTAAAAACAGATATGGCAAAATTTGAAAATACATGGCGCCTTAAACCTTGGGAGGTAAAAAAGGGAGCTCAAGCAAATTTGAAATTACTAGGGCAAGTAATATCAAAAGAGTTTGAAAAAAATGAAGATAATTTTAAAGAGCCTTTCTACAAAGATTTGATTGCAAAAGCAATTTTATTCAAAAATTCTGATTCTGCCATTTTAAGATCAGAATGGTACAAAGATAATCCAGGATTAAAAGCAGAAATTGTGACATATGCCATTGCCTTTGTGAGGCATAAGCTTTTAGAAGATAAAAAGGATATTAACCTTGATATAATCTATGCTAATCAAAAATTGACAGATTCTTTACTGAATCAAATAGTATGTATTGCAAAATACATCAAAGAAAAAATTACAGATTCCTCCTTTGCTGAAACATCGAATCCCTCAGAATTCTGTAAAAAACAAGATGCATGGGAAAAAATTAAAGAATTAAATTATACGCTTTCAGATATTAAGAGTATTGATTTTATAAACCATGAGCAAATTAGTGAAAGAATTAAAGATAATAAAGAAGAAATTAAGGCCGGGGATCAAATTGCAGACTATGAAAAAGCTTTAAAAATTGGACAAGATGAGTGGGAAGCTCTTGCAGATTATTTTATAAAAAAGGGGTTCTCAGAGACAGATATTGAAGTAAGCCTAGCAGTTCTATGCTCTCAAATGTTTCAAGGGAGAAGAATTCCAAGTGAAAAACAGATGAAAAAAGCACTTGAAATAAGAAATAAAGCGCTTCAAGAAGATTTTATATTTTGAGATTTTAGAAATTCTCTTACTATAGCCTCTACGACAGGAACAGAAACTGCATTACCAAACTGCTTATATGCTTCTTTTTTACTCCTGTGAATTTCAAAGCTTTCTGGGAAACCTTGTAGTCTTGCACATTCTCGGGGAGTTAGCATTCTAGGATTCTTGTTTTTTTGATCAATTAGAATTTCAGATCCATCTTTATAATATCTAGACGATAAGGTTCTAGTATATTCATCATTTCTACTGACTTTGCTATAACCAAAACCTACTCCTCTTTGTTTATTTCGTTTTTTTCTTGCCTGATGACTTAACCATAATTTGTCAGAAATAGTATATTTTTGGCTAGTTCTTTTAAACAAAATATCTCCAATCCTTGTCTTAATTTTTGTTTTAATAGGAAAATTGAAATTAATAATTTTTCTTGAACCAAAAATAAAAATTCTTTCTCTGCTTTGAGGTAAACCAAAATCTTTTGAATTTAATTGCGATACTCTCACAAAGTAACCTAGATCAACTAAAGTATTAATTACTAAATCTAAATTTTCTCCTCTTAAACCTTTCACATTTTCAAGCAGAAAGAAATCAGTTTTTTTGTCCCTCAAAATTCTTACAATTTCAAAAAAAACATTTCCCCTTTCATCCTTGAAACCTAAATTTTTTCCTCCCCTTGAAAATGGTTGGCAGGGAAATCCTGCAACTAATAAATTATGTTTTGGTATATCTTTTGATAATATTTTTCGTATATCCCCTTTTGGAGTAGATCCGAAATTTTCTTTGTAAACTTCCCTACAAGACTCGTCAATTTCTGAAGAAAAGAGACACTCAAAATTAAATTTTTCTAGAGCTAATCTAAACCCGCCAATACCTGCAAAAAGGTCAATAAAAGATATTTTTTTCATTTAACCAGGTTACCATATTTTCTAATTTAACCAATGCTTAAACCAAAAATTCCATTTATTTTCCTCAAGTTTATGTAGTCCATCTTTGCTGGCTGCTAGCTTTGAAATTAATAATGCAAAATCTCTTAGTTTATTGTCAGTAATAATATTATTGAAAAATTTTACTTCTTCATTGGAGGTTTTTTTGCCAAAATAATTTTCTTTTATTTCGATAAAGTTTTTTAAACTAAAAGTAACTTCCTCTATATCTAAATCACAAATTTCACCATAGCATTCAAAATAGAAATTTTTCATTACATCTGATTGTAAAAATAATTCAGATAACTCCTGATCAGATAATTTTCTATCTTGATAACAAATGTACACTACAAATAATGCAATTGCTTCATATGAATTTTGAGTAATATTATTTATATTTTTCAAGAGAGGACTCCAATCTTTGTTTAATTTTTATTCTTAATTCCTGAGGCTCTATAACTTCTACTTTTTCACCAAAGGCAAGAATCCAGTTTTCTAGCTCAGAGGTATCTGGAAGTTTGTCTTCAATTATTATTGAATCACTTGTTTCTGTGAGCCGCATTTTATTTGAGGTTTTTGTTTCTGTGAATATATACCCAGCATTTTTTTGAAATTTTAAAACAACTTTTTTCTCAATATTCGAAAGTAAGAACCCAAGCATTCCATCTTTGATATGTTTATTTACACTCTCGTCTTTTAATGGATTTATTTCATCATTAACGTTTATTGACTTAAATCTATGTAGAGGCCAACCAAATCTTTTTTTAGCTGCCCGATCATGGGAGCCAATTAAGTATATTAATCGGCCGCAATGAACAAGGCCTATTGGAAAGATTTCACTGAATTTTTTATCCTTAAGAGTTGCTCTAGCATGATAGGTGCATGAGATACTTTTTCCCAAAAGTATTGCTGCATGAATATTTTGTAAAACACTTCTTTTAATAAGTTTTGGTTTTAATTGAAACCCTTCATTTTTTATTGATATTTTTTGCTTCCAATTTTTATAGTTTGATGAGAAATTATGTTCGAGGACATTCTCTGCTTCTTTTATATAAAGGTCTAAACCCTGTGCGAGTTTTGGAATAAGAGGATCTAGGTATTCGTAGGCAGTTAAGACTGAAATTGCCTCTTCTGGCTTCATAAAGCTCATTTTTGCAGACTCCCTTAGTCTGTAGCCGAAAGGAGGGAATTTTTTAATATAAGAAACATGCCTAGGAAATAAATCTGCAAGTCTATTTAGATCTCTTTCAACTGATTTTTCACTTATGTCATATCCCCTCTCAATTAACATCCCGTGAATTTCTTTTCTTGTTCTTTGAATAGGATCAAGCAGGTTTAACAACAACATGCCTCTGTCTATTGCTCCTTTAGATTCTGATTTTGCCATAGCTTTGACTTAAAGTGTCTTCCCCTTAACTCATAATTTCACTTATCAATATAAATATATAGGAGTATTTATGAAAAAACTATCGATTAAAAAACTTGAAGAATACTTAAATAAAATTACTACGGCAAAAGTAATGGATTCAATAATGATTTGGGGTGCCCCAGGCATTGGAAAATCTTCAGTAGTTTCAAGTGTCGCACAAAAAAATAACTTACGTTTTATTGATGTAAGGCTCAGTCAATTAGCACCAACTGATATTAGAGGTTTACCGGAACCTAGAGATGGAATATCTTATTGGTGTCCACCAGAATTCTTACCTCAAGATGGCGCTGGTATTTTATTTTTTGATGAATTAAATATGGCACCACCAGCAATTCAAGGGATAGCTCAACAGCTGATTTTAGATAGACAGGTAGGTAGTTATAAAGTCCCTGATAATTGGTTTATTTGGTCTGCAGGTAATAGAAAAGAAGATCATGCAGCTGTGTTTGATATGCCTGCTCCATTATCTAATAGGTTTTTTCATCTTGAAATAACTACAGGTCTAGATGAATTTAAAAATTATGCAATTAAAAATGAAGTTGATGACAGAATTATATCTTTTCTTAACTTTAGACCTAATTTACTTCACAAAATTGATAGAAATTCACCAGCCTGGCCTTCTCCAAGACAATGGGTGAAGTGTGATAATTTATTGAAAGCAAAGTTGGATATAGATCCTGCTGTTGGAACAGCAGCTGCCTCAGAATTTAGAAGTTTCTGTTCAATATATAAAACATTACCAAATATCGATATTATTTTGGATGGTAGAGGTAAGCCGGATTTTCCCAAAGATCTATCTGCAAAATATGCGCTATGTTGTGCTTTAGCGTTAAGATCAAAAGATAAAGCACAGATTAAAAATGCGCTTCTATATCTAGCAAAAAAGGGTACAAATGAATGGTTAAATCAAACAACCATTGATATCTTCACAATTCTCAAAGAGAAAAATAAACAAAACGATTTGATTGATGTTTTAAGCTCTGATAGTGATTTGCTTAATTGTTCAAAAGAAATATCAAAACTACTGGCAGCATAATGAATTTTGCGGATAGCGTTTCAAAAGCAGTGATTCAAATTAAAGAATCTAATGAATTTTTTGGAGCCCTTATGCTTTTTTCTGAATTTATAGAATCTAAAAAAATAGATACTGCAGCAACAGATGGGAAAAAAGTCTTTGTCAATAAGGACTTTTTTTTGAGCTTAACTTCATCACAACAAAATGGTCTCCTTTTACATGAAGTGCTCCATATGGCTCTTCTCCATATACCTCGAATGGGAGGAAGAGATCAGCATTATTGGAATGTTGCTGCAGATATCGTTGTTAATGACCTAATTCTTTCAAATACAAAATTTAAATTGCCAGACGGCGGTATTGTTGATGCAAATTTTAAGGGGAAGTCTGTTGAACATGTGTATGAAAAAGTAAAAAAATCTAAGAAATACCCAAAATTGCAAATGCCAGATCTAATTATTTCTAACTCATCTGCAAATAATGAAAAAACGAAAAATGAATCTGAGGATGTCTCTAATTATTGGAAAGATAAAATCAATTTATTAAAAAACACAGGCATGATTTCGAAGGAGAAATTGCAAGGTTTTTTCCCTGGAGGCATAGAGCAAGAGATTGAGGCAGTTACAGAGCCTGAAATTGATTGGCGATCTTATCTTTGGAAATTTGTCTGCAAAACACCTACTGATTTTGATGATATTGATCGAAGGTTTATACATAGGAAACTTTATTTAGAATACCTAATGAGTGAATCTGTGACAGCAGAGGTTTGCATTGATACTAGTGGTTCTGTTTCTGATGAACAGCTTGAACAATTTTTTGGTGAACTTAAAGGGATTCTTTCATCATATCCTCATGTGAATGTAAATCTATATTATTGTGATACTAAAATTTATGGCCCTTATAAGCTAAATGAGAACTCAAAAATTCCTGCTGCTAAAGGTCGTGGAGGCACAACATTTATTCCATTTTTTAAGGAAATTGAAAAAGTAAAAAATGTAGGTTTTGAAGACAACAGAGTTGCAGTCTATCTTACAGATGGCTATGGAAGCTTTCCTAAAAATTCCTCGCTGCCAACCCTCTGGCTTGTGACCCATGATGGGTTAGGAAAAGAATCATTCCCTTTTGGTGAAACAATTAGGATAAGCAAATGATTAAGTGGAGTGAACTTTCGGTTGAAAGGAAAATAGAAATTTCAAAAAATCTGCATGTGTTTATTAGAAACAAAAATAGACGGGCTCCTTCGATAAGTGCTAAAAAAGAAATATTTCAAAAACCTAATGGCACTAAAATATCTTTTACTATATTTGATATTAATGACACACTAGGTCGAAATTTTGGTTCTTACGATGTCAAAATAGATCACTCTAATTTTGATGAGCTATATGATTTTTGCATTTTAAATCCGTTCTTTAAAAATCATTTACTACAACATTTAGGAAAATTTAAAACAAAAAGAATGGCTATCAAAGGAATGCTTGTAAATTCAAGGATTTATATGTTTCTTTCCGATAAACTCAAATCAGATCCAGATATACTAAAATTAGCTTTAAGATCTAAGAGAGGTTGTGCTCTTAAAAATGCTCCTAAAAAGATACTAAGTTCAAATAAATATTTTGAATTGCTAGCATCAGAACAAATTGATGTAATTCGTTTTTTTGATAAGAAAATTTTAAATAATCCAAAAAACTTTTCACTGATTGTCAGTAAATTACATAGAATACGGAACATATCAACAATAGACTGTCTGCCCGAAACTCTAAAACGAACCTTTCTAATTCAAACTATAAAAGATATTCAAAGTAATTTTTATATCGCAAGAAAATTAAGTCCTAAATGGTTATTAAAAAACTGTGGAAATAGCAGGTCCTCCTATTTAAAAATGTACGAAAAAAGCACCTGGACTAGAGCATTTCAAAATGATGCGGGAAATAAATATTTTAAAGCACTATTAAATATGAAAAATGCTAAGGGAGCTCGTGCAGCAGCAATTCTTACTTTAGTAGTAAATCAAATAGAGAACAGTCATATTAATACTTTCTTCAATGTTGTTATAAACTTAATTAATCACCCTGTTATGAATAAATATGCCTCTTACATGGAGGGGCATAAGAGCTTAAGCCCTTTTGAAATGGCGAATTATAATCAAGAGCTGAAAAAGTTAGGATTTAATACATCATTTGTTAAAGCTGTTCGAAATACTCTAGATATGACTGGAGACACAATATTTTCGAGTTCATATTCATATTCAGTCGAAGACATTCCCTTTTAAGCATTGAATACAGAAAAATTATTTTTAACAGAAAAGCTTATCTCAGAACTTGATGAACCAATAATAACTTTTGATTTCGATTTTTTTAAAACTTGCTGTCATGTTCAGGAGGATTTCACATTTTTTTCAGAAAAACAAAAATTATTTGATGAAATAATTGAACGCTCAATGGAATATGCAAAGAAAAACATCTATTTATCTCCTTTAGATATAATTGCATGTTGTGATGTGGATGATTTTATCTTTTTTGAAAAAGATATCGAAGAGATTTTTAATTTTATGCTGAAAGATCTTTTACCTTTGTTTAAAAATAAAGATGGTTATGTAGCCAAATTAATCTGTGATATTTTACGTACTAAATGGCGAGAGGATGGAGACGAGGTTTTTTATCCTAAGGGAGAATTTTTCTTAAGAAGATATTTTAGTAATGAATCACTGCACAAATTTATGACGCATGGAACTTTCGCTCACAAATTTACTAATTGGTTATTTAATCAAATTACCTGGGATAAAGAACCTATAAACTTAACTGGAATAGTAGAGCATCTATGTGAGGTTAATGAATCTAAATCAGATACTCGCTCGTCCTCTCCCTCTGCTTTATTTAAAAATGTTAATTTATGGAAAAATCTAAGACAAAAAAATGCAATGGACATTAATTTTTCTAATGCAGAAAAATTTTCAGCATCTATGGATATAAAAAAATTCAGTTGGTATCTATGGCATGAATGTATTTAAAGCTTTTTGCGCTCTAATAGGAAGTTTGAAGTCAGAGGCCACTTGTTTAAAGGGATTTTTAACCAACTTTCCAGCTTCATATAATTTTCTTTTAATAATCTCACCTTTAGATATCTTGAGGGATGCTTTGATTAAACCTTTTTCATAATAATTGAATTTATTTAAACTGCCGTTATCAAATCCAAATAATGCAGATTTTTTTCCAGAAATATATTTTGTAATTGACATGATTTTCCTGGGTGTACTAAAAATACTAAATCTAGTAACTTTACTGATTTCACTATTTTTTCCAGTGCAGTAATATAAACATCTGCCGGTTAAATTATAATGTTGTCCAAAATAAAACAGTTTAAAAGAAATTAACCTATCATCAGCCAATTTTGCGGTTAAAAGTTTTTTACTTGATTGATCCGTTCTTACCTCTAAATGTACAACATCTTTTTTATATTGATCTTTTTTAAATAAGAACACCGAAATTAAATATTCCCCTTTTATAAAATAATTTAGTGTCGACATTATTCTTGAATCCATGAAATCCTGTATTGTTTTAATTTGTTTGGATATTTTTATCTGTTGATCGAAAATCTTTGAAGCAAGGGTTAAATCACTTAATGAATAACCCCAAGTTAAAAAAGTCTGTTCTCCTACAAACTTTCCAAATTCGTAATTTAATTCTGCTCTAGTCGATCTGTCCCAGATATGATCTTCGATAAGATTTACTGCTTTTAGATGCCGTTCTGAAACAATTTTTGCTTGATTTGATCCTAAAAAGTTTTGTATGTAATATTTACCGTTTTTACCAATCACATCTATTACTTTATGCAACTGATGGACAGTTTAGGACGAGATAAAAATATTAATCTAAAAGATTAGTTGGGTCATTTTGAGCAACTTCCCAGCGTTTTTTCAAATAATTACAGTTCTCACAAACATTTGAAGATTTAGGCATATCTCCTTCGAGTGTTTTCTTAGCATCTAAAACAGCATCCTCTACCCAAGAATCATCACACTCTAATTTTATTAAATGCAGATCAAATTCAATTTTTTGATTAAACATTGGCTCATTTTTTCTGCCATTAAAATAAACTAGATACCCTTCACTCGCTACGTCAAAGCCATTCATTCTCAATAGCCATTGGTACATCTCCAATTGTCGCTTATATCCCTTTGCGTACTCCCATTTTGAAAAGGTGTCTTCCCAATCAAATACATTTTTTGAAGTAGCCTTTACATCAACAACTATTAATTCACCAGAGCTTTTTTGCCAAATATCATCAACTGCCCCACCAAAGTTATAACCTTCCTCTTCATTTATATGCCTTATACCTTTAAAGTTACTTCGCCATTCATCCATGCTCTCATGAGCAAAAGGAACTGCATCTATCCCATGCTCAATAAATAATGGATGAGGTTCTGCTTTTTCTCTGAAATGATCAAATTCATTTTTACAAAGATTATCAACAGCACTATTTAAGGTAAAAGGAAGACTCGGTGGCCTGATTTTGTGCTTATAAGCGAGGTAAAAGCATCTTTGACAATTCAAGTGTTGTTCTACTGCTGAACGACTTAATTTAATCATTTTCTTAGCATCTCCACATGTGGAATATTATCCTCAAGATATTCATCACTACATTTTACAAAACCAAATTTAGAATAGTAGTTCTCAAGATAACTTTGTGCAGAAATTCTTACGGGCCCTAAGTTTTCCTGTTCTACTATTTCTAAGGATTTTAAAATAATTGCTTCTGATAAACCTTTTTTACGAACTGATTTTTTTGTCACTATGCGACCAAAAGAAACTTCATCAAACCTCGTCTCAGGTGGATTAATTCTCAAATAGCTCATAATCTCATTATCTTCCTCTAGCCAAAGGTGTGTGCCGAGCTCATCTAAACCATCTAAATCTTGATAAGGACAATCTTGTTCAACAACAAAAACCTCGATTCTAAGCTGCATAATTTTATAAAGTTCAAGCTTGTTTAAATCTTGAAACTTTTTTATGATTACGGACTCTAATAAAGAAGACATTAAGGAATTATGAAAGAAAGTTTCTACGATTTCAAAGCAAAAGACATTCTAGGTAACGAAGTGTCAATGAATGACTTTAAAAATAAAGTTGTTTTAATTGTCAATGTTGCTAGTGCTTGTTACTTTACACCGCAGTACAAGGGCATGGAAAAACTTTATAAGTCCTTTAAAGCCAAAGGTTTTGAAGTATTAGGTTTTCCTTGTAATCAGTTTGCTGAAGAAGAAAAAGGTACGAATGAGGAAATTTTAAACTTTTGCACATCACATTTTGATGTCTCTTTTCCTATGTTTGAAAAAATTGAAGTTAACGGTACTAATGCCCACCCACTTTTTAAATTTTTGAAAAAAACTGTAAAAGGTTTCTTAGGGAGTGAATCGATAAAATGGAATTTTTCAAAATTTCTAGTTGATCAATCAGGCAATGTTATCAAAAGATATGGCAGCATGGATGCTCCCGAATCAATCGAAGCTGATATTACCAAACTTTTAGCTAAGGGCTAAAGACATCAATAAAGCAGACTCTCTACCAGAATCTTTTTTGTAGTATCCCTCTCGACGACCTGCTTCTTTAAAATTTAATTTTTTATAAAAACTGATTGCTACTTTATTAGATTCTCTCACTTCAAGAAATATAACCTTAAGACCAAAAATTTGTGCTCTACCCATTAAAACCTGGATAACATAGGTACCCAAACCTTGATTTCTAAACCCATCGATAACTGAAATATTTTGCAGATGGCATTCGTCAAGAACTTTAGAGGCAATACAGAAGGCGATTATTTTGTTTTCATCCTTAATAACAAAACTCATGGTTCGAACTTCTAGGACTTGTTTAAATGTATCGATTTTCCATGGAGTTGGATTTGAATTAGTTTCAATAGAAAAGACCTCGTTAAGATGAGGTTCGGAAAAATTTTCTATTATTAGGTTATTCGCCTGTAAATTTTGCTTTTCTTTTTTCGACAAACGCAGCAACGCCCTCAAGGTTATCTTTACTACCGACAAGATCGTCTTGGAGTTTTGCCTCTTCTTTTAATTGATCATAATAGGACCTAGTGAAGCTTTCTCTCATCAGTTGTTTTGTTCGCATTAGAGCTACGGGAGCAAAATCTGCGTAAACTTTTGCCATTTCAATTGCATCCTCTAAAGTTTTCCCATCGGCAGAGACTTCTGCACACATGCCTAGATGCTTACATTCTTCCGCTGATACTCTTTGCGCTTCAGATGCCATTCTGAAAGCTCTTTGATAGCCAACAATTCTTGGAAGAAGCCAAGTCGAACCTCCATCTGGAATAAGTCCAATTTTTGAGAAACCTATTTGAAAGAAGCTAGACTGTCCCATGAAAACAATATCGGAACTCATATAATACGCACATCCAATACCTGCACATGGTCCCTCCACTGCTGCAATAACTACTTTATTCATTTCGATGAGATTGTTTAGTCCAATGTGGTATCCCTCATTGAGTGCTTTTTCAACGCTTTCCCAGCCCATTGAATCGCCTGAGGGTCTTAAATCAGCACCTGCACAAAAGGCACCACCATTTCCAGTAATTACAACAGATTTGTATTTTTTATCTTTTGCTTTTTCTGAATAATCATTGAATAACAAAACTGTTTCAGGGTCCAAAGCATTTCTTTTTTCAGGTCTATTTAATTTTAAAATTGCAATATCATCTTGCTCTTCAAATAATACTTTCTCACTACTCATCAAATTTCTCCATTACTAAGGTTTTATTTATTTTTTTCAGAATTACACCGACTCTTTGCCTATCACTCCTTTCAAATTTTATTACAGGATTTGCATCTTGTCTTGATTGAAAGAAAGATTTTTCAATTTCTTTCATTTGGCTGTGATTAGGAGTGGTAACTAATTCCATATCTAACCATAATCTAATCACCTCCGATCTTTCAAATGTATCTAATTTCTTAAGCCCCTCAATAGCTAATCCTGCATCATCCTTTAAATCATCTATTTTACCCTTTAGATAATGCTCATAAAGTGAGTTTTGATCTTTGGTAATTTCTGTCATCTTAGAAACATTTTCATTTATTGAATGCCACTTATCCTTGATTCTTGGAATAACTTCTTTTCTTAAAAAATTTCTACTGTAGGAAATATCATCATTTGTATGATCTTCAACAAAATTAATTTTATTTTCAGATAGAAACTCAAGAATATTTTCTTTTGTTTCTTTTAGAAACGGACGCAAAATTTTATTTTCACCAACTTTAGCTACTCTTGGGATCCCAGATATTCCCTTCAGGCCTGTACCTCTTATAATTCTGAATAAAACTGTTTCTATTTGATCATCTGAGTGATGCCCTTGGATTATCAGAGAGCTTTCAGGTAAAGACTTCAAAATATTCATTCTCTTTAGTCTTGCTGCAGCTTCAAAACCTTCTCCAGAAACTTCAACCTTTATATTTTGTGATTCAAAATTGATATCAAGTTCATTGCAAAAGTCATTACAATGACTTTCAAATGCATCACTTTGTTTATTTCCATGATTAAAGTGTAATGCAGTTAATTTAGAAGAGAGTTCTATACTACCAAGGTATTCTCTGATTTTAACAAGTGCATACGTCGAATCAGCGCCACCACTATATGAGACATAAATATGTGATGCGTTAAGAATTAAACTCTTATCCTCTTCATAAATGAATGTCATTAATTAGGTGCCAATTTTTAGGAATTTTTCGTATCGATTTTCAGTTAATTGATCTATAGATTCTTTGCTGAATCTTTCTAACTCAGATTTAATAAACTTTTTAATATTGTCGTATGTTTCGCTATGATTTCTATGTGCTCCACCAGTAGGCTCTTTGATAATTGTGTCAATTATCTCTAACTTTTTTAAATTTGTAGCATCAAGCTTTAATGCATCTGCTGCTTCTTCAGCATTTTCAGCTGTCCGCCACAAGATTGAGGCACATGCCTCTGGAGAAGCAACTGAATAAATGGAGTATTCTAACATTCCAATTGTGTCAGCTAAGCCAATGCCAAAACCACCACCAGAACCACCTTCGCCTATTACGATATTAATTATGGGAGTTTTTAAATCTGACATTAATTCAAGACTTGAAGCAATAGCCTCATGCTGACCAGAATACTCTGCTTTTACACCAGGATAAGCACCAGGTGTATCAATTAAAGTAATTAAAGGTAAGGAAAATTTTTCTGCAAGCTTCATTACTCTATTGGCTTTCCTAAAACCAGAAGGATGTGGCATACCAAAATTTCTTTCAACTCTTTCCGCAGTTTCCCTTCCTTTTTCATGCCCTATAACAGCAACTGGCTGTCCATCAAAAAAACCAACCCCTGCTACTATAGCTTTATCGTCTTCAGATCTGCGGTCACCATGAATTTCTTCAAATTCTGTGAATACATTAGCAACATAATCAGCTGTATGTGGTCTATTAGGGTGCCTTGCTACCAATACTTTTTCCCAAGGTGTAAGGTTCTCGTATATTCTCTTTGTTTCTTCTTTTGCTAAAGCCTCCAATCTTTTTATCTCCTTAGATAAGTTTTTTGGAGCAGGAACAGCTTTTTTAAGTTCTTCTACTTTCTCAAGACAGGTATAAATTGGTTGTTCAAAATCTAAATATTGTTCCATATTAATAAAGCTTATATTTCTCTTCACCAAAAAGCTTATTTAGCTTTTCGAACGTACTATCCTCAAGAGAAATCTTAAAATTGTCAACTTTAAATTCTGAAGATAAATTTAACTCCTCATCACTAATTCTTATAAAAACATCAACTCCTTCAGCCGACTCTAATTCTTTAAGCTCTGGGAATTGTCCATTTCCTATCTTTTTCATATTTGCTCTGTCTATTTCCAAACATAACTTTGTTGTCAAGTGATTCCTTGAATCTTCAATTGACATGATATCTGAGGCCCTCATCCTTATTCTTACATCTTCCCTAAAATCATCATGCGAGAACTTCCCTTTGAGCATCACAATTGAATTTTCTTTAAAAAGTTCTTTCTTGTTATCATGTAGCTCTCTAGGAATTGATACATCTAAGTTACCTGTTTCATCAGACACTTCAAGCCAGATTGAGACTTGAGAACCTTTCTGACGAATCCTCTTTTTATGAATAAGAACTGGCAAAAATTTTTCTTGGCTTGATACCTGTAATTTATTAATGGGTTTAGTTCTAGAAGAAATAGAATTTCTTATCGTTGTTAGAGGATGCTGACTAAAATAGTAACCAAAGCACTCTAATTCCTTATTTAAAAGCTCTGATTCAGTAAATTCATATATTTCATAACCGGAAATATCAACTTGATTTACGTCACCAAACATATCAACTGCACCAGTTTCTTTACTTGAATGAATTTGATCTGATGCTTCAAGAACTTTTAATATCATACTTATTGCCTCATTTCTGCCACAAAAATCATCAAAAACTCCAGCCTTTGCCATACTTTCCAATGCTCTTTTTCCACCTTTACGTAAATCAACTCTTGAGGCTAGATCCATCATACTTTTAAATTCTCCCTTGTCCCTTTCTTTACATAAATCCTGAACAAATTTTCTTCCAACATTTTTTAGTGCTGCAAGGCTATATTCAATGAAATTATCTTTATTTACTAAAAAAGTATCTTTTGATGAATTAATATTTGGTGGAATAATTTTAACTTTCATTACTTCGCAATCTTTGATATGGGGTTCTAGTTTATCTGTTTTATCTTGCTCTGATGTGAGAACAGAAGCTAAGAAATGAGCTGTAAAGTGTGTTTTAAGGTATGCAGTTTGATAGGCAAGATAAGCATAAGCAGCTGAATGTGATTTATTGAATCCATAACCTGCAAAAGTCTCTATGTTTTCAAAAATCTCCTCAGCTTTCTGTGCATTAATTTTATTTTGCTCGCAACCTTTAACAAATGTTCCTTTTTCCTGTTCCATAACATCTGCTTTCTTTTTACCCATAGCTCTTCTTAAATTATCAGCATCACCAAGTGAATATGAAGCTAAAACTTGTGCTGCCTCCATCACCTGTTCTTGATAAACAAAAACTCCATAAGTCTCATTTAAGATTTTTCTTAACGCAGGATGCTGTACGGTAACTTCAGATTTACCTAATTTTCTTTTGATGTATTGATCTAACATTCCTGATTCCATTGGTCCTGGTCTGTAGAGAGCAACAAGCGCAATAATGTCGGAGAAATTTTCTGGTTTCATTCTCTTAACAACATCAACCATACCTCTGGATTCAAGTTGGAAGATACCCTTAGTTTTACCTGACTTTAGTAATTGAAAAACTTTTTTATCATCAAAAGGAATAGATTTTAATTTGAAATCAGGTTCAATTTTTTCAATAGATTTAACAGCATTATTGATTACTGTCAAAGTTCTTAACCCTAGGAAATCAAATTTAATAAGACCACTTTCTTCAACGTCATACATGTCTAGCTGAGTTGCTAAGGAATCAGTCTCCTCATCAAAGTGCAATGGTGTGAATTCATGAATATCATTTGGTGCAATAACTACACCTGCAGCATGCTTCCCTATACTTCTAGCTTTCCCTTCAAGTGCAAGAGAAAGTTCGATTATTTCTGCTGCCTCATCATCTTCTTCCCTTAGTTTTTTTAATTCGTTGCTTTCAGTTGGGATAGTGTAATTAGTATTTTTAGGTATTGAATTTTTTAAGCCTTCAATAATTTTTCCATCTCTTGAGACATTGCCTGCTTCATCAGATTTTAGACCTTTTAAATCTGCGTCAAGAACTCCTTTAATGTAAACATCACCATTTTTATCAACAAAAACCTCTCCATATATAGCTTCAAGAAGTGAGATTCCTGGAGTATCAGGAACGAGTTTAGCCAACTTATCTCCAAAAACATATGGCTTATCAAGAATTCTTGTTACATCTCTTATTACTCCTTTTGCTGCCATTGTTCCAATAGTCCCAATTTGTGCAACAGACTTCTCACCATATTTGTTTTTTACATAATCAATGACGTTATCTCTACCTTCAATGCAAAAATCAATATCAAAATCAGGAAAGGACATTCTCTCCGGATTTAAGAATCTTTCAAAAATAAGCCCATACTTCAATGGATCAAGTTCGGTAATTGATAAGACAAAAGCTACGAGCGATCCTGCGCCAGATCCTCTTCCAGGTCCAACAGGAATAGAATTTTGTTTTGCCCACTTAACAAAATCCATAACTATAAGAAAATATCCTGGATAGTCTTTTTCTGTAATTATTTTTAATTCAGATGCTAATCTCTCTCTATAAACATCTTTATTCAGTTTTTCATTCTCTTTAAGATATTCCTCTAGTCTCTGTTTTGATATTTGCTCAAGATGTTGGGTTAATGAAATTTCTTCCTCTATTTGATAGGAAGGAAGGAAATATTCTTCCTCACTCAAAAAAACATTGCATTGCTTTGCAATTTCAAAGGTATTTAATAATAAATCCTCCTTATGATTAGATTTCATTTCATCAAAAGTCTTAAAGTACTGCTCTTTGGAGCAGCTTGGGTTTTCCATTTCACTTCTAAGATATGTTCCTGTATTTATGGCTACTTTTGCTTGATGGTTTAAGTAATCGCTTTGTTTAATGAAATGCACATCATTTAATGCAACAGCATGGATATTTTTTTCTGAGCAAAATTTTATTAAATTTGAGGAATTTTCATTGTACACATCATCAGAATAATTCGTTACACCCAAATATAGATTAGATGAGAAAGTGTTTTTTAGCGCCTCAATTGTAGCTACAACATCTTTTTCTTCATGAATATCAGTTGATTTATAAACTGAGAAATTATCAGAGGGTAAAATAAAAATAATGTCGTCTCTTAAAGCTAGTATTTCATTTTCATTTATCTTTATTCCCTTATTTGCCTGCAAGTAACTTTTTGTACTCAATGAAAATAGCTTTTCTAGACCTTTTTTATTTTTTGCTAACAATAGCCCTTTAGTAAGACCTTTTAAGTTTGACTCTATGTCAAAATCAACTCCACAAATTGGTTTTATTCCTTTTGATATTGCGTAGTTATAAAACTTTATGATGCCAAAAAAACTGTTTTTATCAGTCATAGCGACCGCTTTCAGTCCTTTTTTATGTGCTGCATCAACAATATCTTTTGGAGCAGGCAATCCAGACCTCAAACTATAATGAGATTTCACCTGTAAATGTACAAATTCAGACATTATTTCATTTTAAAACTTTTTCTATGAATCTTTGATAAACCATATTCAATTATTGCCTCTTTATGCACTTGGGTGGGATATCCTTTGTTTTTTTCAAAGTAATACACAGGTAAAATCTTTGCATATTGTGCCATCAAATTATCTCTAAAATATTTAGCGTAAATTGAAGCCGCGCTTATTTGTTGATGGAGTTTATCACCACCAATAAATGCTTCAGCATTTAATAGTCCACTTGGAACATACTTACCATCAATAAGTATTTTTTCCGGTTTTATCTGAATATTATTAATTGCCCTTTTCATAGCAAGATGCGTAGCATTAAGAATATTTATTTCATCAATTTCTTGAGGAGTGCAAAGTCCTATAGATGCATAAGTATTTCTTCTCAGAAATTGAAATTGTTTAGATCTCAAAGATTCTGAAGTACTTTTAGAATCTTTAAATATTTCATTTATTTTCTCAGGAAGAATTACACAACTCGCAACAACTGGCCCAGCAAGGCAACCAACTCCTACCTCATCAACGCCTGCAATAATCATTAATTTGATCAAGAAATCCTGAAAAATTTGGTTCTGTTAATAAGTTCGAAGCCTTTTTAAGTTCAGTTGAAATTTTATCTTTATTTTTAAAATTATTTTTCAGATCCTCAACAATGTTTTCTACAGTCATTTTATTCTGCAGAAGCTCTTTCATAACTTGTTTTCCCGCTATTAGGTTAGGTAATGCTACGAATTTAGCATTCACCAAAATTTTATAAATCCAATAATTAATTAAATTAGTTTTATAAATTACAGTTGTTGGAATTTCAGCAAGCATGCATTCTAATGTAGCAGTTCCAGAACAACATATTGCAAGAGAGGCCTCTCTCATTATCTCTCTAGCTTTTACTACTTTTGCGCTAATACTAACCTCATTTTTTATATAAGCATTAATTAACTCAAGTGTTGCTTGGTCGTATGCAGGAATAATTGCTTTAAATTTTGTGTTTTCTGAAAATAACTTAAAGCTTTTTATCATCACTGGTAAATGGTGTTCTATTTCTGACTTTCTACTTCCTGGCAAAAGACATATCAAATCATCTTCCTTGCCACCAGTGTAAAGATTTTTATTGGTTAAAAGAGGATGTCCAATGCATAGTGCTCCTTTATTCACTTCTTTACAGTAATCAAGCTCAAAAGGAAATAAACAGAGCATGTAGTCAACGAATTTGAATTTTTTTGCTCTACCTTTACGCCATGCCCAAACAGATGGACATACTACGTGGACTGTTAAGATATTTTCTCTGTTTAATTGTTTATGAATTTCAAAATTAAAATCAGGAGCATCTATACCAATAAAAATATCTATTTGTTCGTCTTTAAATTGTTTAATTAGTTTTTTTTGAAACTTTTTAATGTTAAAAAAATTTTTCAAAGGATCAATAAATCCCATGACTTCGATTATTTTTCTATTATTTGATGTGCCATACTGTAAAAGTTCTCCATCACCGACACCAATAACTTCAATGTCCCCAAATTTATCTTTTATTTGTGCAATTAATCTACTTCCTAGAAGGTCTCCTGAAGGTTCTGCAGAAACAATTCCAACTTTAATGCTCAACTATCTATGAATTCCTCTTGAAGATTTTTTTACGGATGTGATGAATATTTTTACATCTTCATCTTTCGAGAATTTTTTCTCTAATTCAGCAATTGCATCTTCAGATTTTAATTTGCTCTTAAAGAAAATCTTAAATGCGTCTTTGATATTAGAAATTTGATTTTTAGAAAAAGATTTTCTCTCTAAACCAATTGTATTGATTCCAAGCAATTTCAAAGGGTTGCCTGCAACACGTGTATAAGCAGCAACATCCATTGTTATTTGAGAACCCATTCCAGTAAAGCTATAAGAGCCCAACTGACAGAATTGGTGTATCAAAGTATACCCCCCTAAGGTTACGTAATCACCAATCTTTACGTGTCCAGCTAATGCACAATTATCAACTAAAATGTTGTGATCTCCTAAAACACAGTCATGGGCAATCATTACCCCAGGCATGATAAGATTTTTGTTGCCAACTTTTGTAAAACCTAAGTCAGCTGCAGTACCTCTATGAACTTTACAAAATTCTCGGAATGTATTTCCATTACCAATCTCTAAATATGTCTTTTCCCCATGATACTTTAAGTCTGGAGTATCTTCTCCAACTACAGAAAAAGAAAAAAACTCGTTATTAGAACCAATCTTAGTTGGGCCATTTACAACAACATGAGATTTTAAAATGCAATCTTTACCAATTGATACTTCGGGTCCAATAACGCAATATGGTCCAACTTTTACACTTTCATGAATTTTAGCATTTTTGTCTATTACTGCTGTTCGATGGATATTACTCATTTAAACTTCTATCGGCACAAATAATCACTGCAGAACAAACTAATTTATCCTCTTTGAAGGCAGATGATTCAAATTTCCAGATACCTCTTTTAGAGCTTATAACCTTCGATTCAAATTTTAAAGTATCGTTTGGTAGCACTTTTTGTCTAAATCTTACCTTTTCCACTCCACAAAGTAGATAAACTGAATCTTTAGTAGCTTCTTGCTTCATTATATGTGAACCCAATAATCCACAACTTTGTGCCATTGCTTCGAGAATTAAAACTCCTGGCATGATTGGAAAGTCTGGAAAATGTCCTTTGAAAAATTCCTCTTCAGGCGAAACAAATCTTTTTGCTACTATTTTTTCATTAGATACTTCAATAACCTCGTCAATAAATAAAAAAGGTTCTCTATGTGGTAAAAAAGCTTCTACTTTCATCTATTCAACTTCGCAATTAATTTAAGTGTTTTCGTATGTTCCTGTACTTTCAAAACCCCACTATATACTGCTGACTTGAAAAGAGATTTTGTTACAAATGATTTTGCCAAAATAACAACATCATCACAAATTTCAATGTGGCCAACTATAGAAACGTGCCCGGCTATTTGGCAATTATTCCCAATTTTTGTGCTCCCAGCTATAGCAGTTTGTGCAGCAATAGCAGTATTTTTGCCAATAATTACATTATGAGCAATATGAATCTGGTTATCTAATTTTACTCCATTTGCAAGATGAGTATTTCCTATAGCTCCTCTATCTATTGTGCAATTTGCGCCTATCTCTACGTCATTTCCAATAATAGTTGAACCAAGTTGATAAATTTTTATCCATTTATCTAAATTTTTGTCTTTTGCAAAACCAAAACCATCAGAACCAATAACACTCCCTGAGTGTATTTCTACATCATCACCAATTTTAGTATTTGGATATATCGAGACATTGTCATGAATTTTTACATTCTTTCCAATTTCACAATTATGACCAATGGAGACATTCTCTCCACTAATAAAATTTTTGCCAATTTCAGGCTTGGTTTTTTCATAACTTTGGGAGAGGTCAAAAAATAATTTTGATGCCTTTGCATAACCAAGATACGGGTCATCAACGATTATCTGATTTTTAATTTTTACTTTTTTAGCTATTTCTGGAGAAAGTATTACAGCGCCTGCATCTTCTGAAAGTTTAGAGATGAAACTTTCATCTTTAATAAAACAGATTTGGTCATTATTGCATCTTTGCGCCTCTGAGAGATAGCTAATAGTAAAGTCAACATTGCCTTTTGCTTCACCGTCGATTGATGATGCGATATCTCTTAAGGTAAGAGTGGGCATTAATTAGATTATTCTTCTGATTTTTTAGCTAACCTGACATCAAGACCTGAAGTAACATCATCTGTGATATCTAATTCTGGTTTAGCATAAAAAAGTGATTGAGGTGTAACTACTAATTCTATTTTCTTTGCATTTATTAATTCACTTAAAACAGCTTGGAAGTCTTGTGCTAGAGCAGCAACTATTGCTTGTGCTGCTTCTTGCTGTTTTGTCTGTAATTTATTTGCTAAAAATTGAATCTCATTTTGCTTATCTTGAATTTTCTTTTGCATATCAAGTTTTTGTTCATCAGACAGTGTTTCATTGTCTTTCTGAAACTTTTCAACTAAATCTTGGCCCTCAGATTGAAGTAGCTCTAATCTCTCTTTGTCCGCAACAAAATCTGAGTCTTCTTCCAATTCTTTGAATGCGTCTTTAGCGTATTGTGTATTGAGCATTGCACCTTCAGCATTTAAAACGAATGTGCCCTCGGCATAAGCTCCAAGTGATAAGGTTAAGATAAATGCAATTAATAGTTTGTTCATATAAGTTCGCTATTTTATATGACTTTTTTTGAATAATCGAGGAATTTTAGAACTTATTTCCTACAGTGAATTCAAATCTTTTTGTCCTGTCAAAAGGATCATTGTTGAATGGAACAGCAAAATATACACTTACCGGACCAAATGGAGTTATTGCACTTCCTCCTAATCCATAAGAACCTCTTAACTCTTCAACACTAGGTTCAAAACACTGATTTTGATAAGGGTAACAATATGTTGAAAAAACATTTCCTAAATCAATAAAAAATGCAGAACGAAATTGAGACTGATCTTCAACAAATGGGACTTTAAAAATAAGATTGAGACTTGTCTCAGTAAGTACATTACCTCCAATTGGTCTATTTATGTTATATGTGCTGTACTGATTGTAGTATGGCGTATCTGGCTCTCCATCAAAATCATTATCAATTAGTGGCGGACAATAATCCTCCGCTGATACGTATTCATAACATGGCACCTGAGTTATTCTTGGACCAAGACTATTTGTTTCGTAGCCTTTAATTGAGTATGGACCACCTGCATAGAAATTTTCAAAGTAAGGAGGAATCTCAGTATCACCATAAATACCTGTATAGCCAAGCCTTGATGTGATTTTAAAGACAAAATCTCCCCCTAGAGGTTGGTAGAACTCATTTCTATAATCAACACGATAATAGTTTAAAGTTGAACCAGGAACAGTAGTTTGAAAAGATATAGAGTTTGAAGAACCTTTGGTAGGAAATATTCCCCTATTAAGAGTTACCCTTGTCCAGTAACCCTGCAATTTCAAAGTATCAAAAACAGTCCCTTCTGTTTCGACAAAATCTAAAACTTCTCTAGATGTTAAAGATCCGCTTTGTAATTCTGTATGATCTGCTGAAATATTTAAACCTAGTCTTTGAATATCAGAAATTGGATATCCTAAATTTAATCCTAATCCATATGACTCAGTGTTATATTCTGATAGACCAAATGATCCATAGTCAAATTCACGATAATTTAGCGAGTATCCTCTACTTACGCCATCAACTGTATAGTAAGGATTCTCATATTGAAGAAAGATATTATTGGAGTAATCACTGGTCTGTAGTCCAATACCCACAGTATTTCCACTCCCCAAAAAGTTATTTTGCTGAATATTGAAATTAAATGAAAAGCCAAACTGAGAGTAACTAAAACCACCTATAATATTTCCGTATTGTTGCTCTTCAACATCAAATACCACATCAACTTTGTCTTCTTCCCCGGGAACTGGAACTGTCTCAACGCTAACAGTTTTAAAATAACCAGTTCTTTCCAAAAAAAGCTTAGATTGCTCAATTAATTGATTTGAAGCAGGTGCTCCTTCAAACTGTCTCATTTCTCTTCTTAAAACCTCGTCAGTTGTAAAATCATTCCCTCGGAATATCACTCTTCTTGTGTAATTTTTTCTGCCAGGATTAAATACAAAGGTAATATCTGTGATTTTGTCTTCTGAGCTTATAGTAGGCACACCATCTATTTCAGCAAATGTATAACCTTCATTACCAAGAATGTTTGCAAAAAATTCCTCATAGCTTGTAATTATTGATTCTGAGTATGTAGATCCCTCAGGAATATTTATTAATTTTTCAAAAAATTCTCTCTCAAGCGGCAACTCACCTGAAATATTTACTTCGCCAACTTTATATTGTTCACCTTCAGCGAGAATTAAAGTGATGTAAAGTTCTTCCAAATCGCTACTTATTGATACCTGCGATGAATCAATGCTAAATTGAAGGAATCCTCTATCTTTATAATAAGCTTCAAGATTTTCTAAATCTGTTCTTAATTTTTCTCTGGTGTATTTATTGTCTCCAGTAAAAACAGATATGATATTTCCCTCTGAAAGTTCAAAAATATCTTTTAAATCATTGTCTGAAAATTCTTGATTCCCAATTATTTCTATAGAAGTTATAGTTGTAGGCGAACCTTCATCAACATCTATATCTACATCAACTCGGTTTCGAGGTCTCTCTACTTGATTTACTTCAACAGAAGCTCCATATCTTCCTTGCTGTGAGTACTGTGCTTGCAATCCTTTTATTATCAAATCAAGAGTAACTCTCTTTAAAACCGAACCTTCAGATACGCCTTCAGATGCAAGAGCAGCCAATAAATCTTCAGTCTTAATAGCAGAATTTCCCTCTATTTCGATACCCGATATCGTTGGTCTTTCTTGAACTTTAATAAAAATAATCTTTCCCTCTACAGAAATTTGTACGTCGTCGAATTGACCGGTATCAAAGAGTGTCTTTATAACTCTTTTATAATCTGTTTCATCAACTTTATCTCCAATAGTTACAGGGATGGTATCTAATACACTCCCTAAGGAAACTCTTTGAAGCCCAACTAATCTGATATCCTCTACAACTATTGGAGCTCCAAAACAAAAGCTGGATAAGAAAAGAATTAAAAATCTCAGTTTATTCAAAATATTCTCATTAAATCGTTGTAAACAACAAATATAAACAAAGCAAGGATAAACATATAGCTTAGATTGAAAAGAGCAACTTTTAGTTTCATATTTATTGGTGTACCTATCACTTCCTCAAATAAGATAAACAAAAATTGACCACCGTCAAGCATTGGAAGCGGTAATAGATTAAATGCCCCAAGACTAATACTTAAAATAGCTGTTAAAAGCAGAAAAGGTATTAAACCAGAACTTAAAGAATCACCAGCAACTTTAGCAATTCCAACTGGCCCACTTAAATTTTCTACACCCAAATTGCCAGTGATCATTTTTGCAAGAAACTTAAAGGTATTTACTATCCAAAATAAAGTTTGATCCCATCCATATCTTAAAGAATCTATAAAATTATTACTTTCAGGACTTAAAGCTATGCCATAGAATTCTTCTTGTCCAATACTTGGTAGAGAAAGAAACAAAATTTCTCCATCTCTTTCTATTTCTAATGATTTTTGCTTTTTATTTTGTAAAAGATTGTTAAGTTGTGATAGAGAAAGCACTTCGATATTATTTAAAGCATTAATTTTATCACCGTCTTTTAAACCATATTCTTCAGCGATACTTCCTTGTGTAATTGATCCTATTATTGGAGAGTAATCATTAAAAGCTTCTATTGAAAAATGTGCTGATGGAGCCTGTTCCTCTGAAAATGCTAAGTCCTTGACCTCCTCTTGAAAAGTTTTATAAGAACCACTTGAATAGTCATAAACGTTAAATACTACGTTCCCTGTAAAACCAGATAAGTTCAGAAGACTTATTTCAAAATCTTGTACATTTTTAATAGACCTTTCATTTACTGAAATAACTTTAAAATATTGTTCGCCGTCTATCTTATTAAATTTTGCAGTTAATACATCTGGTTGTTTAGGTATAAAAAGTGCAACAAACGAAAAAATTACAAATGAGAGTATGAAATTAAATATTGGACCAGCCAATGTAACTAACATTTTTTCTAGTGCTGGACGATTTGCCAAAACATATTTTTTTTCTGATTCTGATAGTTTTTTGTAATTCTCTACGTCATGAGGGTCATGAAATGCAACATACCCACCAAAAGGAATTGAAGAAAGTGAAAAGCGAACATTATCTTTGTTTTTCCAGGTAAAAATATCAGGACCAAAGCCTATGCTAAATTTTAAAATTTTAATTTTAAAGAATCGCGCTACGGAATAATGGCCATACTCATGGAATGTTACTAGTATTAAGAAGAGAATTATTGCCCCAAAAATTGTTGTCATGATTTATTTAATTTCTCAAGTATATCCTTATGAGCGGACCTGAGATCCTCTAATGTATCTAATTCTTTTTTTTCAAAATTAAAATAGTTTTTATAAATAAATTCATAAATTTCTCCAAATTTAATTTGATCTTTTAAAAATTTATTTACAGCTATTTGATTCAGTGTTGCAAAAATGAGCCCTCTATTGCCTCCAAGATTCATAATCTCCCTAGTAATTTTTAATAATTCTTTTCTATCTTCAGGAAAGAACTTTAATTGTAAATTTATTTCGTCCTCAAACATATTTAAAGAAAATTTATTTCTTACTTCATCTGATCTACTATCCAGCAGTCCATACGAAAGTGGAATAATCATACTTGGCTTTGATAATTGGGCCTCTACTGAACCATCATTTAATTCAATCAATGAATGAATAATGCTTTGGGGCTGAATCAATATGTCTAATTTTTCAGGATCTAAATTAAAAAGAAATTTTGCCTCAATAAGTTCAAAGCATTTATTTATGAGAGTAGCAGAATCAATTGTAATTTTGTCGCCCATCTTCCACGTTGGGTGCTTGAGAGCATCAACTGCTTTTTTGTTTTTTATTTGTTCTAGATTTTGTCCTAAAAAAGGCCCGCCTGAAGCTGTTATGAAGATCTTTTTTATATCATTTTTATTTAGACTCCTAAGAGACGAAAAAAGTGAAAAATGTTCTGAATCAATTGGAATTAATTCTGTTCCAGATGAGGAAACTTTATCCATTATAAATTTACCTAAAACAACTAATGATTCCTTATTTGCTAGTAAGAGTTTTTTTCCTGATTTTGCTGCCGCAATTGTAAGTTCAAGAGCCTCATAAGAACTTATAGCTGATAAGAAAATATCACTTGGGTTGTTCTCTATTCTCTCAGCAACATTTTCAATACAATCAAGAACCTCGACATTTAGTTCGAGATTTTTAAACTCTTTTTTGACTTCCTTGCAAGAGAAAAAAATAGATTTTGGATTAAATTCCCTTACAACACTTTTTGCAAGATTAAGGTTTTTATCACAAACAAAAATATCAAATTCAAATTGGTTTTTATAAGATTTAAGGATATCTAAGGCTTGAGTTCCTAAATTGCCTGTAAAACCAAAAATTGAAATTTTCTTCATTTGCCGAACCTTCTTTGTCGTGTTTTAAAATCATCAAGAACAGCATTAAAGTCTTCGGCATTGAAATCAGGCCATAATTTATCAGAAAAGAAAAGCTCAGAATATCCAATGTTAGGTAACAAAAAGTTACTCACTCTTTTTTCTCCTCCTGTTCTGATAAAAATTTCTACTTCCTCACCTTTAAGTTCTGTAAATTTTAAAAAGTTTTTAGCATTAATAGTTTCACCCTTTTCAGATATTTTTTTTAATGCATTTACAATATCCCATACACCTCCATAATTTAGAGCAATCACAAGAGTAAAATCAGAGAAATTTTTTGTAGATCTTACGCACCTATCAACCTCTTCTTTTGCTTTTTTCGGTATTGAATCAAGGTCTCCAATAAACTCCATACGAACCTCATTTTTAATAATTTCATCTAACTTCACCTCAGTACCAAAGCTTATTAAGTTCATCAGTGAGTTAACTTCAAATTTTTCTCTGGACCAGTTTTCTGATGAAAATGCGTAAACAATTAGTTTTTTTACTTTCTTTTTTTTGGCTTCTTTTGTTATTTCTACAAGAGTTTCAACACCTTTGCGATGTCCCAATGAGAATGGTAAATTATTCTGCCTAGCCCATCTTCTGTTACCATCCATTACGATAGCTACGGTTTTTACTGACACAACTAAATTGTAAGGAGATCTTTTTCTTTTGACTCCAATGACTGATCGACTAAATTAATATATTTTTCAGTTATTTCTTGAATATCTTTCTCTGAATCAGATATATCATCCTCAGTTAACTCTCCTCCTTTTTCTAAATTCTTCATCGAGGTCATTGCATCTCTTCTAATGTTTCTTATAGCTACTCTTCCGTTTTCTGCTTCTCCTTTTGCTTTCTTGATTAAATCTTTTCTTGATTCTTCTGTAAGCGGTGGCATGATAATTCTTATTACCTCACCTGCAACAGTTGGATTTATACCTAGATCAGACTTTTGTATTGCTTTATCAATTTCTTGAACAAGCCCCTTATCCCATGGTGTTAAAGAAAGAGTTTTTGAATCTTCAACTGTAATTGAACAGCATTGATTTAACGGTGTGTCTACTCCATAGTAATCCATCATAATGCCATCCAACATATTTGGATTAGCCCTTCCAGTTCTGATTTTTTGTATGGATTCTTTGAAATTCTTTAGGGATGAAGCCATACGTGCCTCACAGTCATTTAAAATGTTTTCGTATTTATCCATTGCTAATTAATGTACCTAATTTCTTTCCATTTACTATATCAAGTAAACCGCCTTCTTTCTTAAAGTTGAATACCTTAATTTTTAAATTGTTTACTCTAGCTAAAGTTAATGCTGTTGTATCCATAACTTTTAATTTTTTATCTATTGCGTCATCGAAAGTTAAAGATGGGTAAAACTCTGCATCTTTATTTAAATTTGGATCATCAGAATATACTCCATCAACTTTTGTTGCTTTTAACATTAAGTCAGCTCCAATCTCAATACCCCTAAGACAAGCAGCAGTATCAGTTGTGAAAAAAGGATTTCCAGTTCCAGCAGTAAAAATTACAACAAAACCAGCTTCAAGAAGTTGAGTTGCTATCCTCCTATCGAAATGTTCAACTATTCCAGGCATAGGAATAGCAGACATAACTCTAGTTTTTATTCCATCTCTCTCTAATGCGTCTCTTAAAGCAATGCCATTCATAACTGTTGCCAACATCCCCATATGATCTCCAGCAACTCTATCCATTCCATCCTGATTAAGCTTTTCGCCTCTGAAAAGGTTTCCTCCACCTATCACCAGTCCAACGCATACGCCTTTGTCAACAATGCTTTTTATTTCCTTAGACATAAAATGAAGAACCTTTGGATCAATTCCTTGATCCTCGTCTCCCGCTACTGCTTCACCGCTATATTTAAGAAGTATCCTTTGATATGTTTGGGAGCTCACTCACCAACCTTTTTTCTGAGAAAACCTAAAATTTTGTTATCACGGAGACGGGGAAGATCTTTTATTTTGAAGTCAGGGTTTTTAATAAAAGCCTGCTCGGTAAGAGAATTTTCATCTTTAAATTTTTTGAGCTTACCCATCACAATTTTTTCTTTAATTTCATCGGGCTTTTTTTCGTTTTCTATTGTGGCTAAAGCAATTTCTTTTTCTTTATCTAAGATTTGTTGATCAATCTCATCAGGATAGATAGCAAGGGGAGCATTCGCTGAAACTTGCATAGCAATGTCTTTTCCAAGTTCATCATCATTTTTTTCAAGATGTACTAAAGAAGCAAGCTTATTATCAGAGTGAACATATATGTAAACAGAATCATTATCTGAGGTGATTTTTTCAAAATATGAAATTTTTATGTTTTCTCCAATTTTTTGAATAATTTCCAAGATTTTATCATTAAACTTTTTTTGTAAATCCTCTAGATCAATTATCATTTTACTTTCACAAAACTCTTTTAGTTCTGTAAGAAATTTTTTGAATTCTTGATCATTTGCTGCGAAATCAGTTTCTGTATTTACTTCTATTAAGAAATAATTACTTGAGCCGCCTCCGGCAACTACAGCTCCCTCATTAGTTGTTCTGGAAGATTTTTTTTCGGCCTTAATAATACTTTTTTTTCTGAGTATCTCTATTGCTTTATCTATATCACCCTTCGCCTCACTTAAAGCATCTTTACAGTCCATCATTGAAATGCCTGTTCTATCTCTAAGTTCTTTGACCTGTTGAGCAGTTATCATTATTTTTTCTTAGCTGCTGGTTTTTTTGGAGCAGCTTTAGCTGCTGGTTTTTTTGGAGCTGCTTTGGCTGCTGGTTTTTTAGGAGCTGCTTTGGCTGCTGGTTTTTTAGGAGCTGCTTTGGCTGCTGGTTTTTTTGGAGCTGCTTTGGCTGCTGGTTTTGAAACTTTTTTGACTGTCTCCTCCGATCCAACGACAGTTGGTTTTGAATTATTCTCTTCTTGTTGAGATCTGCTGTCTGCTTTAGCTGAAACCTTTTGATTTGTAGAATTTAAAGAAAATACCTTTGGTCCTCCTTCACCTTCTAGTTTCTGAACAAGTCCTTGCTTTCTAGCTGATTCTTGGCCTTCGTTTACTGCTTGAGCTAAGTAATTTAAAACAAACTTAATTGTTTTCGAAGAATCATCATTTATAGGAATAAAATTTGTTAGATTATTTGGATTACTGTTAGTGTCAACTAATCCATATACAGGAATTCCCATTTTTAAGGCCTCTTGAACCGCTATTTTTTCATTCTCAACATCAATTACAAAAAGAGCATCCGGCAGACCCTTCATATCTTTTACTCCATCGAAATTTAAAAGAAGCTTCTTCATTTCCTTTTCAAGTTGGACTGCCTCTTTTTTTATCATCCCTTCCAACTGTCCAGAAGCTTTATTTTCCTCATACTCTAAAAGTTTATTGATAGGAACTCTAATGGTTTTCCAATTTGTAAGCATTCCACCGAGCCATCTATGGGATATGTAAGGCATTTCTGTTTCTTTTCCGAAAGACTCTACATAAGTATTTGCAGCTCTTTTTGTACCAACAATCATTATTTTATTTCCCACAGCAGACAAATTTTTGAATATATCGTAAAACTCTAGTAACTTTTCCTGTGTTTTAAAAAGATTGATAATGTGAATATTATTTTTTTCACAAAAGATAAATTCTTCCATATTTGGATTCCAAAATCTTTTTCTATGGCCAAAATGTGCACCAAGTTCAAAAAGCTTTTCAACTGTTAAACTATTTTTTTCCATTTAATTCCTCAACAAAGGTTTGCATATGATAAAGTTTTTTAGGCTTTTGGTAAAACCATTTTGCAATTTTAAGTGCACCTTCTGCAAAAACCTTTCTGTCGTTAATTGTATGTTTAATTTCAATTGTTTCGCCATTCAAGATAAATTTAATTTTATGAATACTTTTATTCGATGTATTTCTTGTAACCTTAATTTTATTTTTTGGAATTCCAACTTGATTTGCCAAAAATATCGCTGTCCCAGAAGGCCTATCAATTTTTGATTTGTGATGAGCCTCCGATATGGAAATGTATCCTGCACTTGATGTGTAAATGTCTCTCAAAAGAGTTGCAAGAACAAAAATATTTTTTGATGTATTTGGTGCAATAAAAATTGGCATTAATTTTGATAGAGCATGCAGTTGTTTCTCACCTTTTTTATCAATTCCTGTTGAGCAAAAAATTACAGGCTTCTTATATTCTTTAAAAAATTTAATTTTACTGTTTAACTGTTTTGAATTAGAAAAATCTATTATTAAGTCAGTATTTTCAGATAGATCTTTTTTAAATATCAGCCCATTTTTTTTATTGAAATGAAATTTTCCTGAATCTTTTCCTAAGTTTTTTGATTTGCTGTGAACCAAAGCATCTATTACAGAGATATCCTTAAATTTTTTTGATTCATTTAAAATTGCTTTGCCCATTTTTCCAGATGAGCCAAGTAAAGAAATATTAATCATCAAACTTTTTATTTAGCTGATCTAAATAGCTTTTATGCTCTGGATAGTTCTCTTTAATATTTGAAAAAATATTTATCATTTCTTTCTTGTCTTTGCTAGAAAGATTAGTTGGAGTTTCAACTACAACTCTTACAAATAAATCTCCTTGCGTTCTGCCATGCAGTGAACCTGCTCCTTTATCTTTGATCTTAAATACTTTTCCGGTTTGTGTTTCGGGTGGAATTTTTAATAATATTTTCTTAGTAAGGGTTGGTATTTCAATATCATCGCCTATTAGCGCCTGATCTAGTCTCAACGGAACTTCACAATATAAATTATTTCCTTCTCTCTCAAAAAAAGAATGTTTTTTGAGGTTTATTACAATATAGAGATCTCCATTTTCTCCTCCATATTGACTTTGCTCTCCCTCGCCAGAGAGTCTAATTTTGTTCCCTATATCTACCCCTGGTGGTATGTTAACTTCAACTTTTTTTCCATTATTAGGAAGTTTTATTTCTATTGATTTTCCAAAAACTGCCTCTTCAAGTGTTAATTCCAAAGCTATCTGAATATTTCTACCTCTCGGTGGCCTTCTTCTACTTGAGCCAAAAATGTCACCGAATATATCACCAAATATTTCATCACCACCAAAAATATTATTGAAAATATCATTTATATTTACGTCATTAAAGCCAGTATGACCAAAGTTTGAGTTAACACCTTGATGACCAAACTGATCATAAGTTGTTCTTTTTTGTGGATCATTTAAAACTTCATAGGCTTCAGCTGCTTCTTTAAACTTGTCTTCAGCCTCTTTATTTCCTGGGTTTTTATCTGGATGATATTTTATTGCGAGTCTTTTAAAAGCTTTTTTTAATTCTTCGGGAGTTGCGCTCTTTGATACACCAAGAACTTCGTAATAATCCCTTTTCACTTTTAGCTTTTGTCTTTTTCTTCATCAACTTCTTTAAATTCCGCATCTACTGCTTCATCAGATTTTCCTTCACCTTTATCAGGTTCAGATTCCGGTTGATCAGTTTTGTATAACTTTGAGGACAAAGGTTGAGCTACTTTAGATAATTCTTCAACTGACTTATCAATTACGGATTTATCATCTTTTTTACATGCTTCTTCTACAGCTGATATTGATTCGGTCAATGATTTTTTCTCATCATCTGAAAGTTCGTCAGCATTTTCATCCATGGCTTTCTTTGTGGCACTTGCCAAGCTATCAGCCATATTTCTTGAAGCAACAAGTTCCTCAAATTTTTTGTCTTCCTCTGCATTAGCTTCAGCATCTTTTACCATTTTTTCGATTTCATCGTCTGATAAACCGCTGCCACCTTGTATTGTGATAGATTGTTCCTTGTTTGAAGATTTATCTTTTGCAGAAACATCAATCTTTCCATTTGCATCAATATCAAAAGTCACCTCAATTTGTGGTGTTCCCCTTGGTGCAGCAGGAATATCTGTAAGATTGAATTGACCTAAAGATTTGTTATCTGTTGCTTTCTTCCTTTCTCCCTGCAGAACGTGAACTGTGACTGCTGTTTGATTGTCTTCTGCAGTGGAAAATACCTGAGATTTATTAGTGGGAATAGTTGTGTTCTTCTCAATTAATGGCGTCATTACCCCTCCCAGTGTCTCTATTCCAAGTGTTAAGGGTGTAACATCCAATAATAGAACATCAGATCTCTCTCCACTAAGAACAGCTCCTTGTGTTGCAGCACCTAAAGCAACAGCTTCGTCAGGGTTTATATCTTTTCTTGGCTCTTTCCCAAAGAAATCTGTTACAGTTTTCTGTACCATGGGCATTCTAGTTTGGCCACCTACTAGAATTACTTCATCTATATCTTTAGGACTTAATTTCGCATCTTTCAGAGCAGTTTTTACAGGTTCGAGACTTTTCTTTACCAAATCTCCAACCAATGATTCGAGCTTTGCCCTAGTTAATTTCTGCACTAAATGTTTTGGCCCAGAGGCATCTGCTGTTATGTACGGAAGATTTATTTCTGTTTGCTCTGATGTTGAAAGTTCAATTTTTGCTTTTTCAGCACCCTCTTTAAGCCTTTGTAATGCCATTGGGTCTGTATTGAGATCAAAGCCAGATTCTTTTTTGAATTCACTAGCAAGATGTTCAATTAAAATGGAGTCAAAGTCTTCTCCCCCTAAATGAGTATCGCCTGATGTTGATACAACCTCAAATTGATACTCTCCATCAACATTAGTCATTTCTATTATAGAAATATCAAAAGTACCTCCACCTAAATCATAAACAGCTATAACTCCATCTTTTTTTAGTTTGTCTAATCCAAAGGCTAGTGCAGCTGCAGTTGGCTCATTAATAATCCTTTTAACTTCCAATCCTGCAATTTTCCCAGCAGCTTCAGTTGCCTTTCTTTGTGAATCGTTAAAATAAGCTGGTACAGTTACAACTGCACCATCAACTTTTGAACCAAGATAATCTTCGGCAGTTTTTTTCATTTTTTTCAAAATCTCAGCTGAAACTTGTGGTGGTGCAATCTTTTTGCCTTCAATTTCTACCCACGCATCACCATTTTCTGCTTCAACTATCCCAAATGGACAAGATTTAATATCTTTTTGAACTTCTTTATCTTTAAATTTTCTTCCAACTAGTCTTTTTACTGCAAACAAAGTATTTTTTGGATTTGTTACAGCCTGTCTTTTTGCTGCTTGACCCACAAGAATTTGATTATCAGACGTATATGCAACTGCTGATGGAGTAGTCCTATTGCCCTCTGAATTCGAAATAACTTCAGGCTCTGAACCCTCCATAACAGCTACGCATGAATTGGTTGTGCCTAAGTCTATACCTATTACTTTTCCCATTTTTTTAAAATTCTACTTTTTGTTAACTACAACTAAAGCAGGTTTGACAACTCTTTCGTTAAGTTCCCAACCCCGTTCTAGAGTTTCTATAACAATATTATCTTTTTCCCCCTGGTTATTGACCGTTGAAACAGCTTCATGTTTCTCAGGGTCAAACTCTTTACCAGTAGGATTAATGGGTACTATGTTGAAATCTTCAAGGGTTTTTTCAAAGGAATTTAAAATTAACAAAATTCCCTCTTTGTCTATATTTTTTTCTTCTTTTGAATTTTCTATAGCTTTTTCAAGAGAGGTAATGATTGGAATTAATGAGGATAATAATTCAGAGTTAGCATATTTTAATGCATTTGTAATTTCAGAAGATGTACGTTTTTTAAAATTCTCTAATTCAGCTCTATACCTTAAGATTTCATCTTCTAAATCAGCAACTTTTTGTAGTAGCTCTTCGTAACTTAGAGTATTTAAATCTTTATTCTCTTCAGTATTATTTTCTGTAGATTTACTATCTTCAGGCGATTGATTATCTTTTTTTGTCATTAATAATTATTAGTTCTTTTTCTTTCTAACATATAAGATGACACTTTGATCTAGAAGATCGTAGCCATGCTTCTCAGCTATTTCTCTTTGTTTCTTTTTAATTGTCTCATCATGGAACTCTGTAATAGCACCTGTTTCTACGCACACCATATGATCATGATGTTGGGGATCATTTAATTCATAAACAGCTTTATTTTCTTCAAACTTATGTTTTACGACCATTCCTGCGTTTTCGAATTGTGTTAAAACTCTGTATACAGTTGCTAATCCAATATCATAGCTATTCATTACTAATTCTTTATATATATCTTCAGCTGTGTAATGATCCTCTGTTCCTGCAGTTCTCTGCATTATTTCAAGAATTTTTATTCTTGGTAAAGTGGCTTTTAAGCCAGCTTCTTGTAAATTTTTGTTGGTTTTATCGTCCATACAATTTATTCTATGTCAAATGAGGTTTTTCATCTACGTAATTATATTCTTAGTAGTGGCTTCTTGCTCTAATACAAGTATTTATAATAGAACAGTTACTCAAGGTACTGTTTTTAAACAAGACGATATTGATAGACTTGAAATAGGCATGAGTAAAGATCAAGTTTCTTTTATCATGGGTCAACCAAGTTTTCAAAATATTTTTGATGAAAATATATGGGATTATTATTTTCAAGTAAAAAACGGCACAAAAATTCAATCTGAAAAAAAACTAAAGCTGTTATTTGATGAAAATGGTGAACTAAAAGAAATTAAAGTGATTAAGATTTAGAAAAACTTTATAAAGAATATTCTCTCAAGATTTCCAAGTACCCAAATTACCATTAGGAATAATGGGCTCACCCACCTCAATATGAAAATCCAGGCGGAAAATAAAAGCTTGCTTTTAAACCCTAATTTTTCCATATCAATGATTTTGCTCAGTCTCCACCCAACAAATGCGGAGATACCTGTTCCTCCAAGTAGAAGCAAGAAGTCATCGGCTATGTATTTCATCATTTCAAAAGGATTCTCAAGACTTCCAACTTTAAAATCCTTTAAAACATTAAATCCAGATACACTTATGAGACATAGAATTATACAAATTGCTATTACTATAAATGTTGCGCGAGTTCTTGTAGTTGGCATTCGCTCTTGAACCCATAGAACACTAGGTTCAAGAATTGAAATCATTGAACTTAATGCTGCAACTGCAAGCAAAAGATAAAAAAGCGGCCCCACAAATTGGCCGATTGCACCTAACTCGGCAAAAGCTGTGGACATTGTTTTAAAAACGAGCTCTGTTCCTGCATTAGGATCTAGAAAAGGAAATGCAAATACCAATGGGAAAATTGCAAGTCCTGCAAGAAGAGCTACTGAAGTATCTGCTGTTACAACAATGGATGACGCGCCAGGTACTTTTTGCTCTTTAGGCATGTAATATCCAAATGCCATGAGTGTTCCCATACCTATACTTAATGAAAAGAATGCCTGTCCTATAGCGGCTTGCATCGTTGCAGCAGAAAATTGTTCAGCTTTCCAAGAGAATAAATAAGAAAGTGCAGCACTCATATCACCTCTGTACGCCCCATAACCTACCATTAAAATTATTAAGAAAAATAAAGTAGGCATAAGAATACGCATTGATGACTCTATACCTTTTTCTATTCCTCTAGCTAGCACAAATCCTGTTAAAGCAAGGAATAAAAGAAACCAAAATGTCATTTCTAAAAAACTTGAAATTTCAGTGTCATAAATGACTGTTGGATCTTTGCCAATGAAACCTGATGCTGATATAAAACCATAATTTATTACTAATCCAGCAATAACAGCGTAATAACCACCTATAAATAGGTTCGATAAAATTCCCAAGTAACCTACAACTCTCCAATTCTTAGTCGAGTTTGTTTTTTCTGCAGTATTTATCATTGCCGACACTGGGTCTTTTTTTCCAATCTTTCCTATAGCGACTTCTGCCATAAATACGGGCAATCCAAGCAAAATAACAAAGAAAATGTAAAGCAAGACAAAAAGTCCTCCACCGTTTTCTCCAGCCTTATAAGGGAATCCCCAAATATTTCCAAGTCCGACAGCAGAACCTGTTGCAGCTAGTAAGAATGCTAAATTATTGTTCCACCTAGTATTACTTTGCATGTTTCAGATAATTATTGATATGTAAATATAAACGCAATCATAACTAAATGGCAAATCCTAACTGCAAAAGTTAAAAAAAATCTTAAGTCTTGATACCACTTTTCTGATTTGATTAATTTTTTTTCAAAAAAATATATTCCCTCATAAACTAATAATAAAGTGATTAAAACAATATTAATTTGAATAAGGTTATTAATGGGGAATACCTTTAAAGTTAATACTACAAATGTTGCGAGGCTAAATAAAAATACGGATGGAATAATTCCTTTTTTTTGCATTAAAGCGTATGCCCATAAGGTACCTGATAAAAAAATTGCCATATATTGCGACCAAAGCATGAATGACGTAATAAAAAACCCAGGCATTGAAGGATTTATCCAAACTATTATTGGAATGAAAATAAATGGCAAAAGTCCTAGATAAGAAAAAAGTTTAGCCTTATCTTGTAAAATCATATTTATGAATAGTAAAACTATAGCATCCAATAAGAAAGCAAGGTTTGATTATTTTTTAGATGAAACTTTTGTAGCTGGGTTGCTTTTAGAGGGCTGGGAGGTTAAATCCCTACGAGAAGGGAAATTAAATCTTAAAGAGTCATACATAAAAGATATTAAAAATGAATTATGGCTAGTTGGTTCAAGAATAGATCCGCTTAAATTTATTAACCAAAAAGAAGGTGTTGATCCTTTGAGGTTTAGAAAACTTCTCCTTAATAAAAAAGAGGTAAAAAAAATACTTTTTGCTATTTCTGCAAAAGGACAAACATGTGTTCCGGTTAAACTTTTTTGGAAGGGAACTTTGGCTAAGCTTGAACTAGCACTAGCAAGAGGTAAGAAAAATTACGATAAAAAGGCTTCTAAAAAAATTGCAGATATAAACAGAGATAAAGAAAGGGCTTTAAAAAACTTTAAATAGGTATTATTATCTCTCGCTCGGGGGCGTATTTGGCTTTGACGTCTACCATGGAACCCGAAGTGCATACCGAGAATGGACACACCTCGTAAAAATTGTTCAAAAAATTAGTTGCAGATAATTACAACTATAGATTGGCTGCTTAAAGCCAACCTGTTTAAAACTGTAGCCTACTACGGGTTTAAATAGTCATTAATGTAGGATATATCTCATTTTTGCCAAGAAATGGGAAGAATTTACTGGCTTTGCTTAGTATGTCTTGATCATCAGGTTATACTAATGCGAGATTAATTGATGAATCTATGTATGTAGATGCTAGGGGAAAGTGATGACGGACGTGGGTTCGAATCCCGCCGCCTCCACCAATTAGAGAGAAATATATGGCAAATTCAAAATCAGCTGAAAAAAGAGCTAGACAAAATAAAAAAAGATATGAGCTGAAGCATGCTCAAAGATCAATGATGAGAACAGCTGTAAAAAAAGTTGAAAAAGCTGTTGAGACTAAAGATAAAAATAAGAAAGAAACATTTAAAACTACTCAAGCAGTACTTGATAACTTAGCAAATAAAGGTGTCATTCATAAAAATAAGGCTGCGCGTTTAAAAAGTAGACTTAGTAAAAAAATCAAAGCCTCTTAAATAATTCTTTTTTAAGTTCTTCTAGGCCAGTACCATCCTTTGATGAAATAAGTATTAATGGAATATCCTTTAATTTTTTTGAAAACTGACTAACTATGTTAGAAATTTTCTGATCTGTAAGTAAATCTACTTTTGTTAAGCATACCCATCTTTTTTGTTTGGAAAAATCTAAATGAAACTCTTTCAATTCGTTTTCTATAATTGAAAAAGAGTCTAATGCCTCATCAGCTGAAATGCTGCAGTCAACTAAATGAAGTAAAAATTTTGTTCTATGTAAATGTCTTAAAAATTTAAACCCTAAACCATGTCCATCTGAAGCTCCCTCAATAATTCCTGGCATATCGGCAATAGTTAGTGATTTTTCCGAATTTTCTAATACTCCTAATGTTGGTATTAATGTAGTAAAAGGAAAATTTCCCACTTTTGATTTACTGTTTGTAAGAGCGTTAATAAGTGTAGATTTCCCAGCATTTGGCAGACCTAACAACCCAATATCTGCAATAAGACGCATCTCTAAAAAAATCTCTCTGCTGTCTGATTGTTCGCCCTTGGTAGTTTTTTTTGGAGCTTGATTTGTTGAAGATTTAAAACGTGCATTCCCCAAACCACCTTTGCCACCTTTTGCAACTATAATTTTTGAGTTAGATTCATTTATTTCACCAATTAATTCCTTCGTCTGAGTAGCATAGATTTGAGTACCTATGGGAACTTTAATCACTAAATCTTCTCCTGATTTTCCTTTTTTGTTTCTACCACTGCCATTCTTTCCAGAAACTGCTTGAAAGTTTCTTTTTCCTTTAAAACTTGATAATGAATTTAAGTTAAGATCTATTTCTAAAATTATATCGCCGCCATCACCGCCATCACCGCCATCCGGACCACCTCTTTCAATATATTTCTCACGGCGAAAACTTAAACAGCCATCACCACCTTTGCCAGAAATTACAGTGATTTTGGCTTCATCGAAATAAGCCATTTGAGTTATTTTTGAGGGACGATATTAACGAATTTTCTTTTGTTTTCACCTTTTACTTTAAATTCAACCGAACCGCTTTTCAAAGCAAAAAGAGTATCATCTTTTCCAATACCGACATTTTGACCAGGATGAAATTTTGTTCCTCTTTGTCTTACAAGAATTTCACCTGCGTTGACATTTTGACCGCCAAATCTTTTAACTCCAAGAAAATTTGGGTTTGAATCTCTACCATTTTTACTAGAGCCACCTGCTTTTTTATGTGCCATTGTTTATTTCCTTAATATCAATCATAGTAACTTTTCTTCTGTGTCCTACTATCCTTTTAGAGTCTTTTCTTCTTCTAAATTGTATAGCATAAACTTTATCTTTTTTTGCATGATCTAACACTTTTCCTGAAACAAATGCTTTAGCGACATATGGCTTACCAATTTTTGGTGTTTTGCCGTCTGAAAGCAACAGAACCTTGTCAAACTTCACTGTATCCCCTTTTTTCTTATCAGAAATGAAGTCAACCTCGATTTTGGACCCGATTTCTACTTTTTCTTGATTATTGCCTGTGTCTATAATTGCGTACATTTCTTAAAATATAGTTATGTCATTTCATGAGGTTGAAAATTTAACTGAATTTTTAGATGAAGTAAAGCTAAAAATGCTGAATATTACAGGTTCTAGTAACAAGAATATTATAGAAATTTCTGATTATGTTCTTGCCAATCCTGGAAAATTTATTAGGACACAGCTTGTATTTATTTATGGCTCTGTTATTGATATTGAAAAAAAGAAATTAATTGAACTTGCAGCTGCGGCTGAATTAATCCATCTATCGACTCTAATACATGATGATATAATTGATGAGGCAAAAATTAGAAGGAATAAACCTACAGTCATAGCAAAATGGGGGCTAAAAAAAGCAATCTTATATGGTGACTTTTTATATACTAAAACCTTTCAAGCTCTAAATTCACTTGAGAATACACAAATTGCAGAAGTGCTTATAAGTTGTGCAGAGCAATTGATAGAAGGAGAGTTTATTCAATTACAAAATATATCAGATAAAAGCAAAGAAGATTATTTTAAGGTAATTGAGAAAAAGACAGCTATTCTATTTTCTGGAATTTTGGAGTGTTTAGGTATTCATGGCAAGCTAGTAAAAGAAAAAATTTCATCTTTAAAAAAATTGGGATTAAATTTTGGAAATGCTTTTCAACTAAATGATGATCTTGCTGATTTTTTTGATCAGTTAAATTCTGGAAAAGAAAAATTTAAAGACTTAAATGAAGGAAAAATAACTTATCCGATCATCATAACTATGAGTCGTGCAGACAAAGATTCAAAAAATAACATTTCGAAACTAATAGAAGAAAAAAAATTCGATGCAGTATTTGATGAAATTGAGAAGAATGACGGCTTTAACTTGACTAGACTGGAGAGAGATAAGGCAATTAATAACTGCATTGAATACACAAAAACTTTATTTAAACTAGATAACGTAGAATTAATGGAAAGTTTTTTAAAAACTAGTTTAAAAGCATGAATAGAGTTGTCATAACAGGAATTGGAATAATATCTTGTCTGGGAAGAGGGCAGAATGAGGTCTTAGATGCCCTTATAAATGCAAGATCAGGGCTCGAATTGAACCAGGAGTTTAAAGATAATGGAATGAGATGCCATGTTTCTGGGAAAATGGAATTTTCTATAGATGAAATCGACAGGAAGATGGGAAGATTTATGAGTGAAACATCAGCATATAGTTTTGTTGCTGCTGAGGAAGCTATAAAGGATTCTGGTTTAGATATTGATGACATTGCAAATAATGAGACTGGGGTAATTGTAGGGTCTGGAACTGGTTCAAGCAGAGAAATTAAACGTGTATTTGAAGCTTCAGAAAACGGCATAAAAAAAATTGGACCTTATTCTGTCACCAGAACAATGGGCAATACGACTTCTGCTGTAATTTCTACTTTTTTTCAAACAAAAGGAATTTCACTTTCAATATCCTCTGCTTGCTCCACAAGCCTTCATTGTGTTTCACATGGATTTAACTTAATAAAAAATGGAGGACAAAAAATAGTTATTGCTGGAGGTTCAGAAGATGATCATTGGACTGGAGCAATGATGTTCGATGCAATGGGAGCATTAAGTACAAAATATAATGAAACTCCTACAAAAGCCTCTAGACCATATGATATAGATAGAGATGGCTTTATACCCTCAGGTGGTGGTGGGATTTTAATTCTTGAAGACTTTAATAACGCCAAAAAAAGAGGTGCAAAAATTTATGGTGAAATAGTCTCATGTGCTGAATCAAGTGATGGTTATAGCCTTGTTAGCCCTTCAGGGGATGGGGCCTATAATTGTATGAAAAAATTATCAGGACTTGAGACTGTGGATTATATTAATGCGCATGGAACAAGCACGCCAGCAGGAGATATATCTGAAATAGAGGCAATTGCAAAAGCTTTTGGAAGTGAAGTGCCGCCAATATCGTCCACAAAATCATTAACAGGGCACTCTTTAGGTGCTGCAGGTGTTCATGAGATTATTTATTCTCTTTTAATGATGAAAAATAATTTCTTGTGCGGCAGTCACAATATAGAAGAACTTGACCCTAAGGCAAAACCCTTTCCGATTCTTAAAGAAAATATAGAAAAAGAAATTAATTCTTTCATGTCGAATTCATTTGGTTTTGGTGGAACAAATGGTTCGATAATTATTAAAAAAATTTAGAAAGGAATCTCGTCATCAATTGGAGGTGGCTTCTGTTCATCCATTTGAGGTGCCGCTCCCGTATCGTTTGATGATGATTTAGAACCTAGCATTGTTAGTTCTTTTGCTATGACTTCAGTTGTATACTTCTTTTCACCCTTATCATTTTCCCAAGATCTTGTTTGAAGTTTACCTTCAACATAAATTTGCGAACCTTTTTTCAAGTACTCTTGGGCAATTTCAGCTAAGCGATTAAAAAGAACAACTCTATGCCATTCAACCTTTTCTTTTTGCTCTCCAGAACTTTTATCTTTCCATCTTTCGGTAGTAGCTATAGACAAATTTGCGACAGGACTACCAGCCTGTGTAAATTTTACATCTGGATCAGCTCCTAAATTTCCAATAATTAATACTTTATTTAGACCGTTAGACATATAAGTAATCTATAATAAAACTTCTACTCGATTGTATCAAATTGAAATTTATAGAAGTAAAAGGAGCTAAGGCTCATAACTTAAAAAATGTATCTCTGAAAATTCCAAGAGATAAGCTCACTGTAATAACAGGGCTCTCTGGATCTGGGAAATCCTCTCTAGCTTTTGACACTATATATGCTGAAGGGCAAAGAAGATACGTTGAATCACTCTCAACATATGCTAGGCAGTTTTTATCTGTAATGGATAAGGCAGATATAGAATCAATAGAGGGATTATCGCCATCGATTTCAATTCAACAAAAATCAACCTCTCATAATCCAAGGTCAACAGTTGGGACTATTACTGAGATTCATGACTATTTACGACTGCTTTTCGCAAGAGTAGGTATACCAAAATGTCCAGATCATGGGCTTGAGCTAGATGCTAAACCAGTTACTATTATGGTAGCCAATGTAATTCAAAAGGAATTAGGAAATAAAATTTCTGTATTTGCTCCCATAGTTATGGATGGTAAGGGAGAACATGTTGAACTTCTTTCTCAACTTATGGCAGAGGGATTCACAAAAGTAAGTATTGATGGAGAAATTTATCAAATAAATAAAGTTCCAATCTTGGAAAAAAATATAAAACATAATATATCTGTTTTGGTTGATCAGCTTATGATTGAAGATGAAGATGATTGCAGACAAAGACTTACAGAATCTATAGAAACTGCATTGAGATTTTCAGAAGGATCAGTTGACATACAATCTGGAGACGTAAATTTTCGATTATCAAATAAACATTCGTGTCCAAAGTGCAATTTTTCTTTACAAGAGTTAGAGCCAAAAATATTTTCTTTTAATAATCCTAGTGGTGCTTGTGAAGAATGTGATGGCCTTGGAACAAATACTTATTTCGATGAAGATAAAATAGTTAAATATAAAAACCTTAGTGTAATGCAGGGATGTATAGAGCCATGGAATACCCCTTATTACCAGTCAAAATTAATAGGAATTTTTGATCATCTTAAAGAAGACATAAATAAAAATTGGCAAAGTTTGTCTGAAAAAACTAGAAAAAAAATCTTATGGGGAATAAATGAGAAAATTACATTTAAAGATCTCACTAATCAAGAAACTAAAAAGGAAAATTTTGAAGGTGTAATTCCATCACTTCAGAGACAATATAACCGTACAGACTCATTTTTTATAAGAGAAAAAATTAGTGGCTATATTTCAGAGAAAAAATGTGAAAGTTGCGGCGGAAAAAGACTGAATGCTATTTCAAGAAATGTTTTTGTTGATGGTTTTAATCTTCCTGAAATTAGTGACTTAAAGATTGATGATGCTCTTGAAATAGTAAATAACTTAAATCTTACTGGGAATAAATTAGAGATTGCTGAGAAAATTTGTAAAGAAATTAGCCTAAGACTTTCTTTTTTGAAAGATGTTGGACTTAATTATTTAAATCTCTCAAGAGGTGCGCAAACACTTTCAGGCGGTGAAGCACAAAGAATTAGACTAGCTAGCCAAATTGGTTCAGGTCTTGTTGGGGTAATCTATGTGCTTGATGAGCCTTCAATTGGTTTGCATCAAAGAGATAACCAAAAACTTATAAATACTCTTATAAAATTAAGAGATCTTGGAAACACAGTAATTGTAGTTGAGCATGATGAGGAAATGATAAAGTCTGCTGATCATGTAATAGATCTTGGTATTGGTGCTGGAATTCATGGTGGAGAAATTATTGCTGAGGGTAATTTAGAAGAAATCAAAAAAAATAAAAAATCACTTACAGCAAAATATCTGAGAGGAGAAAAAGAAATAAGCATCTCAAAAGATCAAAGAGTTACTTCTAATAAATCTATATTAATTTCTGGAGCAAATACTAATAATTTAAAAAATGTAAGTGTTGATATTCCATTAAATAAATTAGTTTCTATTACGGGAGTTTCTGGTTCTGGAAAATCATCACTTATAAATCATACTTTGATACCCGCACTAAATGAAAAACTGCATGGACATAAAGTTCCAGACTCAACAGAATTTAAAAAAGTTATGGGAGAAGAACATATTGATAAACTTATATCGATCGACCAAAGTCCTATAGGCAAAACACCTCGATCTAATCCTGCAACTTATACAGGCTTATTTACATATATAAGAGAAATCTTCTCAAATACTAAAGAAGCACGTGCTAGAGGGTATAAACCAGGTAGATTTAGTTTTAATGTTGAAGGCGGAAGATGTGAAAATTGTAGAGGAGAAGGTTGGGTAAAAGTTGAAATGCATTTTCTTCCAGATTTATATGTTGAATGTGATGTTTGTAAAGGTAAAAGATTTAGAGACGATACATTGCAAATTAAATTTAAGAAAAAAAACATACATGAAATTCTTGAAATGACAGTTGAAGAGGCAGCAGAGTTCTTTAGTTCAATACCTCAAATTCTTAAAAAATTAGTTACACTGCAGGACGTAGGACTGTCTTATGTAAAACTTGGCCAAGCTGCAAACACTTTATCTGGTGGTGAAGCTCAAAGGGTAAAATTATCGAAAGAACTTTCTAAAAGAGATACTGGAAAAACTCTTTATATTTTAGATGAACCTACTACTGGACTTCATTTTCATGATATTCAAATGCTGATGAATGTATTAAACCAGTTAGTAAGCAAAGGCAATTCTGTATTAGTTATAGAGCATAATTTAGACGTAATTCGACTTTCAGATTGGATAATCGATCTTGGCCCAGAAGGTGGAGATGGCGGGGGGACGGTAGTTGCTGAAGGTGATCTAAAGGCTATCTTAAAAAATAAAAAGTCCTTTACCGGTCAAATGTTAAAAATTACCTAAAAGGATTTTTAACAAATCTTTTCCACCAACTTTCTTTCTTTTCTTCTTTCTTAGGAGCTGGTTTTTTAGCCTCTACTTTTTGGGTAGCTTCTTTCTTAGGAGCTGGTTTTTTCTCTTCTTCTTTTTTAGCAGCTTCTTTCTTAGGAACTGGTTTTTTCTCTTCTTCTTTCTTTGAAGCAGGTTTTTTAGCTTCTTTTTCTACAGCAACAGTCTCAGATGTACTTTTAATTTGGGTTTGTTCTGGAACTGGAGCTATTTCAGGTGAGGTAATAGCATTATCTTCTAAAGTTGTATCAGACAGACTTTTTTCAGGATCTCTGCAAGTCAATTCAACAAAACACATGTCTGCTTTATCTCCTGGTCTAAATCCAGCCTTAATAATTCTTAAATAACCTCCATTTGTTTCAGATAATTTTGGAGATATATCAGAAAAAAGTTTAGATGCGGCAGTTTGAGAATTAAGTGATGAAATAACTTTCCTTCTATTATGAAGAGTATCTTTTTTTGATTTAGTTATAAGAGGCTCTAAAAATGTACGAAGATATTTTCCTTTTTCGACTGTAGTTTTTACAATTTCATGCTCTATAAGAGAGATAGCTAGATTCCTCATCATAGCTGTTCTATGTGATGATGTTCTGCTAAATCTTCTACTAAGCTTTCTATGTCTCATTTTACATTGGTGGCCAGTTTTTCAGCACAGTTCCGAGAGATAAACCTCTTGAACCAAGTTCGTCTTTGATTTCATTTAATGATTTTTTTCCTAGGTTTGGTGTTTTTAGTAAATCCATTTCAGACCTTTGTATTAAGTCTCCTATTAGAAAAATACTTTCTGCTTTCAAACAATTTGTTGATCTCACTGTTAATTCAAGCTCTTCAATAGACCTCAGTAAAAGTGGATCAAAGTCGTATTTATCCTTTCTTTTTTCTTTTCTTGAAACAAGTTCCTCGTCGACAAAAACTGCTAGCTGATGTTGTAGAATTGTTGCAGCAAATTTAATTGCTTGCTTTGCATCGATAGTTCCATCAGTTTCAAGCTCTAAAATTAATTTATCTAAATCTGTTCTATTTTCTACTCTGGTATTCTCGACTTTATAATTTACTCTTTTGACTGGAGAAAAAATTGCATCAAGATGAAGTGAGTCAACACCTTTATTCTGATTATTTTCGGCAGGCTCATATCCCACTCCTGTACAAACTTTTAAAGTCATAACAAGTTTTTTTGGTTCCACGAGTGTTGCAATAACATGATTTGGATCAATTATTTCTACACCTGCAGGCACTTCTAAATCTGATGCAAGAATTGTTTTTGGTGTTTTAATATCTAGCTTTAGTTCTGCCTCATTTGAACCATCAAGTTTAATTGCCATATCTTTTAGATTTAACAAAATATCTAAAATATCTTCTTTAACTCCCTCTATTGTTCCGTATTCATGAGCAACACCTTCAATTTTCACTTCAGTGACAGCTGCCCCCGGCATGTAGGACAGTAAGATTCTTCTTAAACTATGTCCGATGGTATAACCAAACCCTCTTTCAAACGGCTCTAAAACAACTTTTAAGTTGTTCTTATCAACTTCTTCGACTTTTGCAACTTCTGGTGCAAGCACATTCAATTTTTCTTCCATTTTTCCCTCTATTACTTTGAGTACAACTCAATAATTAAATTCTCATTAATTTCAGAACTTAATTCGGATCTGTCAGGGTAAGTAACAAACTTCCCTTTCATATCATCAAAGCTCACCTCAAGCCAGCTGAGTCCATCTTTGGATTTAGCCAATTCAACAGCAGCTTTAATTCTTAGTTGTTCTTTATTTTTTTCTCTAACTGTAACTTCATCTCCAGGTTTTAAGTCATAAGATGGGATATTTACAACTTTTCCATTTACCTCTACAGATTTATGATTTACTACTTGTCTTGCTTCAGCTCTAGTTGTTGCAAAGCCCATTCTATAAACTACATTATCGAGCCTTGATTCCAAAAGATTTAATAAATTTTCACCTGTATTACCTTTCATTCTTGCTGATTTTAAGTAGTAATTTCTAAACTGTTTCTCCAAGACGCCATACATTCTTTTAACTTTTTGTTTTTCCCTTAGTTGAGTGCCATAATCTGACAATCTTCCTCGAGACATAGCATTCCCTGGTTTATTCTCAAATTTACACTTTGACTCAATAGCTCTTGTTCCAGAAGTCAACATTAAATCTGTTCCTTCTCTTCTAGATAGTCTTAGTCTTGGTCCTCTATATCTTGCCAACTAAACTCTCCTTTTCTTTGGTGGTCTGCACCCGTTGTGTGGCAGTGGTGTAACATCAGTTATTTTATTTATTCGCAACCCGCAACCATTTAAGGCTCTAATTGAAGATTCTCTACCTGCACCAGGACCTTTAACCCTAACTTCAACATTTACCATTCCCATGTCTTTTGCCATTGTTCCAGCTCTCTCAGCAGCAATCTGTGCAGCAAAAGGAGTACTTTTTCTTGACCCCTTAAATCCTGATCCACCTGATGTTGCCCAACAAACAGCATTACCACCCATATCAGTAATAGTAATGATTGTGTTGTTAAAGCTAGCATTTATATGAGCTATACCATCAGTGACTATTTTTTTTGTTTTCTTTTTTACTGCCATTATGCCTTAATTGCTTTTTTTGGACCTTTTCTTGTCCTTGCATTAGTCTTAGTTCTTTGCCCTCTTAGGGGTAGGCCTTTTCTATGCCTAATCCCTCTATAGCAACCTAAGTCCATTAATCTTTTTATGTTGTAATTAATGTCTCGTCTTAAGTCACCTTCAACTTGGTAATTTTTAAGCTCATCTCTGATTTTATCAAGCTCTCCGTCACTAAGTTCTGATACTTTTTTTGAATAAGGTATTTTAAACTTATCGCAAATATCCTGTGCTGTTTTTCTGCCAATCCCAAATATACTAGTTAAGGAAACATCAACATGTTTATTGTCAGGTATATTAATTCCACCAACTCTTGCCATAGTTATCCTTGTCTTTGTTTATGTCTTTTATTCTTACAAATAACATAAAGCGTTCCTGTCCTTTTTACTATTTTGCAATTTTTACAAATTCTCTTTACTGACGATCTAACTTTCATCTTCTTTTACTCTTTTTTGAGCCCGAAATATTAGCATTTTTCAGGATAGATTGATATTGTTGGCTCATAATGTATGACTGGATTTGTCTTTGTAAATCAAGCATAACTACAACAACAATTAATACAGAAGTTCCTCCTAAATAAAAGGAGACACCAAAACTGTTGATAAGGACTAGAGGCAAAATACAAACAAGTGATAAGTAAAATGAGCCAAAAACTGTTAGTCTTGAAAGAATTAAATCAATAAATGAGGCAGTTTGCTCGCCAGGTCTTATTCCAGGAATGAAGGCACCACCTTTCTTTAAATTTTCAGCAATATCGTTAGAGCTAAAGGTCAATGCAAGCCAAATGTAACAAAATGAAACAATTAAAATAACAAATAAAAGAATGTAAAGAGGCTGTCCTGGATTTAAATAAAGCGAAAATTCTTGTAAACCGCCAAGTCCATCAATGTTTCCAAACCATGATGATAGCGATGCGGGAAAAAGTAAGAATGTACTTGCAAATATAGCTGGTATTACACCAGACATATTTAATTTTAGCGGAAGAAAGCTTGATGGAGCCTGAATCATACCTCTAACTTGATTTCTTTGAGCGTAATTTACAGTAATTTTTCTTTGTGCATTTTCGACAAAAACTACAAATGCAACAACAAGAAGGGTAAGTACTGCTAAAACTATTAGCAATAAATAATTCAGATCTCCCTGCTGTGTTTGCTCTAACGCTTGACCAAAGGCCCTAGGTACACCTGTAATAATACTTGTAGCGATAATAATAGAAATTCCATTACCAATACCTCTCTCAGAGATTTGTTCACCTAACCACATTAAAAACATTGTTCCGGTAACAATCGATATAACTGCCACAAACGCGCTGAAAATACTGCCAGCATCTATCAAACCTGCTGTTTGAAGTGTAACTGTTAAAGCAGAAGATTGAATTAAAGCAAATATAACAGTGCCATAACGAGTGTATTGGGTAATTTTATTTCTACCAGCTTGACCATCTTTTTTTAATTCCTGAAGATAAGGTACTGAGTTTGAAAAAAGTTGCATCACAATAGCTGAAGAAATGTAAGGTACAACACTTAATGCAAATATACTCATTCTTTCCAATGCACCACCTGAAAACAAATTAAAGTACTGAAGGATTGTTCCTTGACTCTGCTGAAACAAAGCAGCAACCTGTTCAGGATTTATGCCAGGTATTGGTATGTGAGTACCGATTCTATATACAACAAGAGCTATTGCAAGAAATCCTAACCTACTCCACAACTCAGACATTGAATTATTCAAACTTCACTCCTTTTGAACATTTAATATTTTCATCTGTAGGTTTCTTCGAGAGCTTACCTACCCCGAAGATTTTTACTTTTTTGATATTTTTTTTAATAAGACCTAATTTTTTAAGGTTTTGTATGCTTACATCTTTCACTTTCTCCAGAACTTTTACGTTTAATTCCTGTGTTACTCGAGAGACTCTTGAGCTAAAACCAAATTTTGGTACACGCATCTGCAATGGCATTTGTCCGCCTTCAAATCCAAGTCTAATATTCCCACCTGATCTTGATTTTTGACCCTTATGTCCTCTGCCTGCAGTTTTTCCGACACCTGAGCCGGTACCTCTACCAACTCTCTTTCTGTTTGATCTAGACTTACTATCACTTAAATTATTTAAAGATATTTTTTCCATTATTTTTTGACCTCTTCAACTTCTAGCATGTATGCAACTTTGTTGATCATTCCTCTAATGGAAGGGGTATCTTCAAGAATTTTTTCATCACCAATTCTTTTAAGGCCTAAACCTGATATACAAAGCTTGTGATCTTTTTTTCTACCTATAAGGCTTTTTAATTGCTTCACTCTGACTTTGCTCATTTTCCACGCCTCTCTTTTACATTATCTGGAGACTCCATTTTTGCTAATCCATTAATTGTTGCTCTTACAACATTTATTGGGTTTGTAGATCCGTAACACTTTGCAAGAACGTTTTTTATTCCAACCAACTCAAGCACAGCTCTCATTGCACCGCCAGCAATAATCCCAGTACCTTCAGATGCTGGCTGCATGTAGACTTTGGTTGCTGAACTTTTTTCTGTAACAGGGTACCAGAGTGTATTTCCGTTTAATTCTACATTTACTAAACTCTTTTTTGCCTCATCTAGAGCTTTTTGAATTGCAACTGGAACTTCTTTAGCTTTCCCTCTACCGTAACCAACTCTTCCATTTCCATCTCCCACAACAGTAAGAGCAGTAAAGGACATTACTCTTCCTCCTTTAACTGTTTTTGCAACTCTATTAACTTGAACAAGCTTCTCTTCAAGAGCATCTTGTTGATTATTTTGTGGATCTAAATTTTCCATTAAAATTCTAGCCCTCCTTCTCTAGCTCCTTCAGCTAATGCTTTTACTCTTCCATGATATTTGAATCCAGATCTATCGAACGAAACTTTTTTATGTCCTAATTTAATTGTTTTAGCCGCAATTGTTTCGCCAATTTTTTTAGCAGCGTCAATATTTCCTCCGTTTTTTCCTTTAAATTCCTTCTGATTAGTCGAGGCTGATGCAAGCACTGCTCCATTATTAGAGTCAATTAACTGCACTGAGATATTTTTAAGAGATCTGCTCACACATAATCTCAAAGACTCTTTCTTTTTTAGAGAAGCTCTCAGTTTCTTAGTTCTTCTTATTCTTGTTTCTTTCTTATTCATTTTTTACGCTGTTGCTGCCTTCTTTCTCTCTTTTCTTATAATAGTTTCATTGTCAATGAACACTCCTTTACCTTTGTAAGGTTCTGGAGGTCTAAAAGCTCTTATCTCAGCACATACCTGACCTAGTAGTTGTTTATCGGCAGATGTTAAATTAAATTCAGTCTGCCCCTCAGACTTAGCTTCAACATTTTCGGGTAGTTGATATTCTACTGGGTGAGAAAATCCTAGGGTTAAGGTAATTTTTTTTCCTTGCACATTTGCACGATAACCAACACCATTGAGTTTTATATTTTTGGTGTAGCCCTCACTCACTCCAATGACACAATTATTAATTAACGACCTCATTGTTCCGGCCATTGCTCTGTGTTCGTCTTTGGACCACTTTACAGCAATTTGATTATCTTTCATTTCAAAACTTATAGAATTGTGAATATGAAGAGAAAGCTCTCCTTTAGAACCTTTAAATTCGAGCAAGTTATCAACAATATTTATTGTTACTCCCTCAGGGATGATTACTGGATCTTTCGCTATTCTTGACATTAAAACACTCTGCAGATTATCTCTCCGCCCACTTGATTTTTTATTGCTTGGCTGTCAGTTAAAATTCCTTTACTTGTTGTTAACAGCTTTATACCTAAACCTCCTTTGTAAGGTTTAATATCTTTATAGTTAACGTATTTCCTCAAACCTGGTTTTGATTCTCTTGATATTTCTTTTATCACAGGTTTTTCTTCATGATATTTCAGTGTAATTTCAAGTTCGTCAAAGTCTTTTTTAACTTTTTTAACACCCTCTAAAAAGCCCTCTTTTACCAGAGCCTTCACCAATTCATGTTTTAACTTTGAATAGGGTGCGTTTACGTTTTTCTTCCCACGCATTAAAGCATTTCTTATTCTTGTTAAAAGGTCTGCTATAGGATCTGTCATAATGTTACCAACTTGATTTTTTTACTCCAGGCAGCTTCCCTGCCATTGCAAGCTCTCTAAGCTTTGCTCTACTAAGCCCAAATTTTCTATAAACCCCTTTTGGTCGACCAGTCAATTCACATCTACGGACAACTCTATTAGGATTTGAATTTCTAGGAAGTTTTTGAAGTTTTTTTTGTGCTTCCATTTTTTCCTCAAATGTCTCAGCTTTTCTCATTTCTTCTTTAATACTTTTTCTTTTCTCTAAATATTGAGAAGTTAACTTCAGTTTCTTTTTTTCTCTCTCTATGATTGATTTTCTAGCCATTTTTCCCCCTGAATGGAAAGTTAAAACTCTCTAGAAGTTCTTTTGCCTCATTATCTGTTTTAGCAGAAGTCGTAATTGCTATATCCATTCCTCTCAACTTATCTATTTTGTCATAATCAATCTCTGGAAAAATTATCTGTTCCTTAATGCCAAGATTATAATTTCCCATCCCATCGAAAGATTTTTGATTTAAACCTCTAAAATCTTTTTCTCTTGGTATTGCAAGATTAATAAGCCTTTCAAAAAAATCGTACATTTTATTGCCTCTTAAAGTTACTTTGCAGCCAATAGGATATTGTTCTCTAATTTTAAAAGTTGAAACAGCTTGTTTAGCCTTAGTTACAACAGGTTTTTGTCCTGATATAGCCTCTAAGTCATTTAAAGCATTTTCTAGAATTTTTTTGTCTTTTGAAGCTTCACCTACACCCATATTTATTGTAATTTTTTCAAGCTTAGGGACCTCCATAACAGACTTATAACCAAGTTTCTCTTTGAGGTTTGGAACTATTTCTTTTTGATAATGATTTTTTAAATTCACTTTTTCACCTCTTTTTTATTTGATCTAAAAAGCCTTACTTTTTTATCCTTTAATTCCCCAAACGAAATCTTGTCTCTTTTATTAGAAGAGCCATTCCATATCATTAAATTTGATAGATGGATCGACATTTCTTTTTCAACTATTCCTCCAGTGATACCTAATTGTGGGTTAGGCTTAGTATGTCTTTTAACAAGATTCATATCGTTCACAATACATCTTTGGCCAATAATTCTTGATATATTCCCTCTCTTTCCTTTATCTTTACCTGAGATAACAATCACTTCATCGCCCTCTCTTAGTTTTGTACTTTTTTGTTTCATTAAAGGACCTCCGGAGCGAGTGATACAATTTTCATGAATTTAGCTGATCTCAACTCACGTGTAACAGGGCCAAAGATTCTTGTAGCAATAGGTTCCTTATTATTATTTAAAAGAACTACTGCGTTCTCATCAAAACCAATTTTGGATCCGTCATTTCTTCTTACACCTGATCTTGACCTCACAATTAATGCGTTCATGACAGAACCTTTCTTAATCTTGCTTTGTGGCAGCGCATCTTTCACTGCTACCTTGATTACATCGCCTATATTTGCAGTTCTTCTTTTTGATCCACCCAAAACTTTAATGCACATAACTTCACGTGCACCACTATTGTCTGCAACATTTAACATGCTTTGTGTTTGAATCATTCTTTTTGTTCCTCAGCTTTTATTTCTTCTTTAACCTTTTTTTCGGCTTTCTTTTTCACTGCTTTTTTTCCACCTAAAACTTCTAAAATTTTCCAACTTTTTGTCTTAGAAATTGGACGACACTCCTGAATTAGAACCTCATCGCCTTCTTTTGAAACATCTTTTTCATCATGTGCATGATATTTAGTTGAAAGATTTATGTATTTGCCATACTTTGGATGTTTTTGCCTTCTATTGACTAAAATTGTTCTAGTTTTTGACATTTTATGGCTAACCACTTTTCCTTGCAGAGTTCTAACTGGCATTTTTATTCCTCATTTCTGTTTTAATTCTTGCTATATTTTTTTTCTTCTCTTTCAGAAGATGACTTTCTTTAAGCTGGCCCATTTTATGCTTGAAATTGCTCTCAAACAACTCTTTCCTCTCTGAAATTAATTCTTTCTGCAGAGCCTCTAATTTCATCGACTCATAGTCTTTAACTTTCTTCTTAGCCATTTGCTCCTCTCTTTGTAAAAGTTGTAGCCATAGGAAGTTTTGCACTTGCAAGTTCAAAAGCTTTTTGTGCATCTTTCTCAGATACACCAGCTACTTCATATAAAATTTTTCCAGGCCTTACAGGACTAGCCCAATACTCAACATTCCCTTTTCCTTTACCTTGTCTGGTTTCTAAGGGTTTTTTGGTAATTGGCTTATCAGGGAATACTCTTATCCATACTTTTCCACCTCTTTTTATATATCTAACCAGCGCTCTCCTAGCAGCCTCTATCTGACGAGAAGTAACCATTGCATGGCCCACAGCCTTCAGTCCAAAATCGCCAAAAGAAACTTGATTCCCAGCTGAAGCAAAACCAGTATTTCTGCCCTTCATTTGTTTTCTATATTTTGTTTTTTTAGGCTGAAGCATTTGCATCTCCCCTGTAAATCCAAACCTTAACGCCTAAAATCCCATAAGTTGTTAACGCTTCACTTGTTGCATAATCAATATCTGCTTTTAGCGTATGAAGAGGGACTCTACCTTCTCTATACCACTCAGATCTTGCTATTTCAGCTCCATTTAGCCTTCCAGAAACCTCTATCCTTATGCCCTTAGCGCCCTGACGCATAGTATTTTGCACAGCTCTTTTCATTGCTTTTCTAAACATAATTCTCTTTTCTAGTTGTTGTGTTACTGAATCTGCCACTAATTGAGCATCTAAATCAGGCTGCTTAACTTCAACAACATTTAATTTCACATCTTGTTTAACTACTTTCTTTAACTCAGATTTGATTTTCTCAATCTCTTCACCTTTCTTTCCTATTACTATTCCTGGTCTTGAAGTCTTGATATCTATAATTACCTCTTCCATTGTCCTTTTAATTACTACAGAGCTAATCGGTGCTTGAGGAAGAATTTCTTTTACTCTTTTTCTAATTTTCAAATCTTGTAAAACAAGCTTTGAATAATCTTTTGATTTTGCAAACCAAATAGAATCGTGATCTCTAGATGTTCCTAATCTGAAGCCTACTGGATTAACTTTCTGACCCATCTTTAGCCTCCTTGTTGTCTGTAAGCATTATTTCAATGTTGCAAAAAGGTTTTCTGATTCTATCTGCTCTACCTCTTGCTCTAATTTTTATTCTCTTCATAACGAATCCTTTGTTAACTATTATGGATTTAATTGCTAATTCATCTATGTTTGCTTCTTCATTATTTTCTGCATTTGAAATTGCTGAGTTAAGTAGCTTTTTAATTAAATCTGCTCCTTTTTTCTTTGAAAAATTTAATATATCTAAGGCTTTTTCCACGCCCAATCCTCTGATTTGGTCTGCAACCAACCCAGCTTTTTGTGGTGAGAGTCTTGCTCCTCTTAGATATGCTCTTACTTCCATTATGTTTTTACTTTTCTATCTCCTGAATGTAATTTAAATGTTCTTGTCATGGAAAACTCTCCTAATTTTTGGCCAACCATATCCTCTCTAACAAATACAGGAATATGCTGCCTTCCATTGTGAACAGCAATAGTCAATCCAACCATGTCAGGAGTTATCATGGATGATCTTGACCAAGTTTTTATTGGTTTTTTATCTTTTGTCTCAATCGCTTTTAGAACTTTTTTCTCAAGAGAATGATCAACAAATGGTCCTTTTTTACTTGACCTAGCCATTATTTATATCTCCTTTTCACTATGAGTTTATCGCTCGCTTTTGGTTTTCTTGTTCTATATCCTTTGGTAGGTGTGCCCCAAGGAGATACTGGATTTCTTCCGCCAGAAGTCTTTCCTTCACCTCCACCATGTGGATGATCAACTGGGTTCATTGCAACACCTCTGACTGTTGGTCTAATTCCTCTCCATCTCATTGCACCTGCTTTACCAATCGATTGTAAATTATGTTGTTCATTCGATATTACGCCTACAGTAGCTCGACAACTCAGGAGTATTTTTCTCATTTCACCAGAACTTAGTCTCAATGTTGCATACTTACCTTCCTTTGCAACCAATCTAGCAGTTGTGCCGGCAGCTCTAGCTATTTGAGCGCCTTTTCCTGGACGCATTTCAATACAATGAACTTCAGTTCCTTGTGGAATCTTAGCTAATGGCAGCGAATTCCCATCTTTTATTGGAGCATTTTCTCCAGATAAAATTTTTGCTTTAACCTTTAATTTTTTAGGAGCAATTATGTAAGACTTATCTCCATCTTTATACTCAATTAATGCAATATTTGCTGATCTATTAGGATCATATTCGATTGTTTTTACAACACCTTCAATATCAAATTTGTTTCTTTTAAAATCAATTATTCTATACAGTCTTTTATGGCCTCCACCCCTATGGCGCACTGTAATATTTCCATTATTATTTCTTCCAGAAGTTCTTTTTTTTGACTCTACGAGAGTCTTTTCTGGTCTTCCTTTGTAAAGATCTTGTTTAATATTTACTCTGAACCTTCTACCTGGTGATGTTGGTTTTGCCTTAATAATTGCCATTATTTAAAAGGGTTTTCTAGATTAATTTCTTTCCCTTCCTCCAGTTTTATATAAGCTTTTTTAAAGGTTTTAGTTTTGTATTTGCCAAATCTTGTTCTTTTATTTTTAAATTTAGTATTCAAAACTCTTATTGATTTCACAACGACACCAAAAATTTCTTCAGTCGCTTTTTTAATCTCCGTCTTTGTAGCATCTTTATTAACTTTAAAAACATAAGTATTTGAAACACTTTTTTGAATAGCAGATTTTTCACTTATTAAAGGAGAAAGAATTTGTTTATATGTTTTTTCACTTAACATTTAAAAGCTCCTTTATTTTTGGTACAGATGAATGTGTTATTAAAATATATTTGGCTTTAATAAGATCGTAGGGATTTAAATCTGATACCTCTAAAAAAGAGAAATTCTTCAGATTTCTCATAGCTAGAATAGATTTCTGATCAAATTCATCGGAAATTAAAAGTGCTGAATCTAATTTCATTTTTTCGAAGAATAATTTAGCTTCTTTAGTTTTACCCTCCTTAAATTTAATATCCTTTACGAGATCTAATCTTTTTTCAGTCTTGAATTTTGAAAGAATTGATGCAATAGCTTTTTTTGCCATTTTTTTGTTTGTTTTCTTTTTATAGTTCTTTACATTTGCAAAAGTAACTCCACCTCCTACCCAAATAGGACTTCTTATAGTTCCAGCTCTTGCTCGACCAGTCCCTTTTTGTCTAAAAGGTTTTTTTCCTCCGCCTCTTACATCTGAACGATTTTTTAATAACACTGATCCTTGTCTTTCAGAGCTCATATAGCTTGTAAGAACCTGATGTACTAAAGATTCATTAAAGTCTACTGAGAAAATTTCAGAAGGTAATTTTGGTGATGCAGTTTTAGTGCTTTTACTAGTTTCAGACTTAGGCATCTTTTTTATCCTCTACTTCTTCTGATTTTTCTTCTGGTTTAGCTTTTGCCTCTGGTTTTTCTTTTATAGATGGTGTAATCTTTAAAAAAGTTCCTATTGGTCCAGGTACTGACCCTTTTACCAAAATAAGATTTTCGTCATAATCTATTTTTTCGATTTCTAAATTTTGAATAGTAACTTTAGTATTTCCATATTGTCCTGCCATTTTCTTTCCTTTAAAAACTCTTCCAGGAAATTGACATTGACCAATCGAACCTGGTGCTCTGTGTGATAATGAATTTCCATGTGTAGCATCTTGTGTCTTAAAATTATGCCTTTTAACTACTCCAGAAAAACCTTTTCCTTTTGATATTCCTGACACATCAACCTTAGAATTTACTGTAAACCCTTTTAAAGAGAGTTTTTTGGCTTCTTTTAATTCATTAAATTCAGTTTCTGAAACACTGAATTCGGTTAAGTATCCCTTATTCTTTGTTGTGAATTTTTTTTCTAAACTTTTTGATACTTTTTTCTTAGACCCATAATTTACTTGCACAGCAAAGTAACCATCTTTTTCTTGGGATTTTCTTTGGACTATTTTACTATCTTCGATTTTAATTACTGTTACAGGAATAGAGTTACCATCATCTTTAAAGACGCGCGACATACCCTTTTTTAAACCAACCAGACCAAGCATTTTAATTAAGGGTAATTTTTACATCAACACCTGCTGCAATATCTAATCGCATAAGTGCGTCAACAGTTTGTTCTGTTGGGTTAATGATATCGAAAAGACGTTTATGAGTCCTAGTCTCATATTGATCTCTTGCATCTTTATCTTTATGTGGAGAAATTAGAATTGTCAGTCTTTCTTTTTTTACAGGCAGTGGAATAGGTCCAATAACTTTGGCCCCAGTCTTTGTCACGGTCTCGACTATTTCCTTAGTAGATTTATCAACTAATTTGTGGTCAAAAGCCTTTAATTTAATTCTAATTTTTTGCTGTTCCATACTATCAATTCATACCGAAAGACCACAATTTTAGGGCTTTAGATATGTGCTGTCAAAGGATTTGACTAATTCTTATTGATTATTTCTTCGGTTAAATTTGAAGGAACTTCTAGATATTTTTGAAACTCCATAGTGTATGTTGCTCTTCCTTGTGTTGCAGATCTCAAATCTGTTGCATAACCGAACATTTCTGCAAGGGGAACAAGTGCTTTAATAGCCTTTCCTGAAGGGATATCTTCCATATTTTGAACCTGTCCTCTTCGTCTATTTAAATCTCCTACTACATCACCCATATAATCTTCAGGAGTTACAACTTCTACATCCATCATTGGCTCTAGTAGTATAGGTTTTGCCTTCATAGCACCATCTTTAGCTGCCATTGACCCAGCTAATTTAAAAGCCATTTCACTTGAATCGACATCATGATATGAGCCATCATATAGTGTCACCTTTACTCCTTGTAGTGGATATCCTGCTATAACACCATTTTGAAGTTGTTCTTTAACACCTTTAGAAACTGCAGGAATATACTCTTTTGGTATGACTCCCCCTTTGATTTCATCAATAAATTCAAATTCCTCTTCGCTAGGTTCCATTCTCATTAGAACATGTCCATATTGGCCTCTACCACCTGACTGTTTTGCATATTTAGCTTCAACTTCAACGTTTTGTGTAATTGCTTCTCTATATGCAACTTGAGGTTTCCCTACATTTGCCTCCACACTGAATTCTCTTTTCATCCTTTCAACCAGAACCTCTAAATGCAATTCTCCCATTCCAGATATTATTGTTTGACCTGATTCCTCATCTGAACTCACCCTAAAAGAGGGATCTTCTTGTGCAAGCTTACCAAGTGCTATTGACATCTTTTCTTGGTCAGGTTTTGATTTTGGCTCCACTGCCAGAGATATAACCGGTTCAGGAAATTCCATCCTTTCTAGAACAACTAAGTTTTTCTCATCTGAAAGTGTATCCCCAGTAGTTACGTTCTTAAGTCCTATACAAGCAGCAATATCGCCTGCTCTAACCTCTTTTATTTCCTCTCTGTTGTTAGAGTGCATTTGTACCATTCTTCCAATTCTTTCTTTATCATCTTTAACTGTATTGATAACGCCATCACCTTGAGACAGAACGCCAGAATAAACTCTTACGAAAGTAAGATTGCCTACAAAAGGATCTGTAGCTATTTTGAATGCAAGTGCTGAAAAAGGCTCTTCATCACTTGAACTTCTTGAGGTGCTTTCCTCTGTTTTAGGGTTGACTCCCTCGATAGCCTTAACTTCATCTGGAGCTGGTAAAAATTCTATAACTGCATCTAAAACTGCTTGAACGCCCTTATTTTTGAATGCTGAACCGCATAATGCTAAAGTTATTTCGTTTGATAAAACTCTTTCTCTTAGGCCTTTTTTTATTTCTTCCTCTGATAGGTCTGATGTTTCTAAATATTTTTCCATTAAATCTTCATTTGCTTCTGCAGCCGCTTCAACTAATTCCTCTCTTAGAGACTGGCATTTTGAATTAAGCTCTTCAGGTATATCTGTATATTCGAAAGTAGATCCTTTATCAGCTTCATTCCAAGTGATTGTTTTCATTTTTATAAGATCAATAACACCTTTAAAATCGTCTTCAGCTCCAATGTTATATTGTATAGGAACGACAGTCGCACCTAATCTTTCTCTAATTTGTCCTATAACCCTTTCAAAGTCAGCTCCAGCTCTATCCATTTTGTTTACAAAAACAATTCGTGGAACCTCATATCTGTTTGCCTGTCTCCAAACCGTTTCAGATTGTGGTTGAACACCGGAGGAACCACAAAAAACAACAACTGCTCCATCAAGAACTCTTAATGACCTCTCTACCTCAATAGTAAAATCTACGTGCCCAGGAGTATCGATAATATTTACTCTGTGTTCTTCAAACTGTTGATCCATACCTTTCCAAAAGCATGTTGTTGCAGCAGATGTAATGGTTATTCCTCGTTCTTGTTCTTGTTCCATCCAGTCCATAACTGCAGCTCCGTCATGCACTTCCCCAATTTTGTGTGAAATCCCAGTATAGAAAAGAACTCTTTCAGTTGTAGTTGTCTTACCAGCATCAACATGGGCACAAATTCCTATATTTCTGTAACGGTTTAAAGGTGTTTTTCTTGCCATTTTTAAAATCTGAAATGTGAAAAAGCTTTATTTGCTTCAGCCATTTTATGCATATCCTCTTTCTTTTTTACTGCTGCTCCTTTTCCATCCATTGCTTCTTTTAACTCAGCAGCTAATCTTGCAGGCATTGATTTTTCTTTTCTTTTTCTAGCTGCTTCAACCAACCATCTCATCGCTAATGCAGTTCTTCTTTTTGCTCTAACTTCAACAGGAACTTGATATGTAGCTCCTCCAATTCTTCTAGATCTAACTTCAACAACCGGTGCTACTTGGTCTAAAACTTTTTTAAATACGTCAACTGGGCTTTCTTTTTGTACTGACTTTTCTAACTCATCAAATGCACCGTATACAATTTTTTCAGCAATTGACTTCTTCCCATCAACCATAAGTTGATTCATAAATTTAGCTACAAGCTCACTCTCGTATTTTGAATCTGGAATTATTTTTCTTTTTGGAGCTGCTCTTCTTCTCATTTTTTAGCTTTCTTAGCTCCATATTTAGATCTACCTTGCTTTCTATCTGCAACTCCTGAAGTATCTAGAGCGCCTCGCACGGTGTGATATCTAACACCTGGTAAATCTTTTACTCTTCCACCCCTTATAAGAACTACTGAGTGTTCTTGAAGATTATGACCTTCACCTCCAATGTAAGATGTAACTTCAAATTTCGAGGTAAGTTTAACTCTGCAAACTTTTCTTAAAGCAGAATTAGGTTTCTTTGGGGTTGTTGTATAAACACGTGTGCAAACCCCTCTTCTTTGTGGGCAATTTTTAAGTGCAGGAACATCACTCTTAGCACGCTTAGTTTTTCGTGGTTTCCTTACTAATTGATTTATCGTAGCCATATCAAAAGGAGAATAATATAGCAGTGAATATCATCGGTCAATATTTACTGAAAGCTCTCTAGAAGTTCTTTTTTCAATGCCTCTTCAATATCTTGTATTTCTTCTGAAGATACACTTGCTTTTTGATTTGCTGCAAACCCTGTTCCAGCAGGAATTAATCTACCAACAACTACATTTTCTTTTAAACCTTTTAAGATGTCTTTTCTGCTTGTGACAGCCGCTTCAGTTAAAACCCTTGTAGTTTCTTGGAAAGAAGCTGCCGATATAAATGAATCAGTCGATAACGCTGCTTTTGTTATCCCTAGCAGCATTCTCTCAAATTTAACAGGCTTTTTACCTGAATCCTCTAAAGTTTTATTTTCAGCTCTTACTTTTGCAATTTCTAAGACATCCCCTTCAATGAAGCCGCTATCTCCTGAATCAATAACTGTAACTTTCTTCAGCATTTGTCTTGTTATTACTTCTATATGTTTGTCGTTAATAACAACGCCTTGCAATCTATATACATCCTGAACTTCAGATATTAAGTGTTTAGCTAATTCTTCAACACCATGTAAATGCAATAAGCTGTGTGTATCGGTAGGTCCGTAACAAAGAATATCACCTCTTTGAACAGTGTCTCCTTCTAAGAAGGAAACAGCTCTGTATTTATGAACCATAACTTCCCACGGCTCACCTTTTTCTGGTGTAATCACAAGTCTTTTACGTCCCTTAGTTTCTTTTCCATATGAAAGCACTCCAGAAAGTTCAGAATAAATTGCACCATCTTTAGGTTTTCTTGCCTCAAATAAATCTGCAACTCTTGGTAAACCACCTGTAATGTCTTTTGTTTTTGTTCCTTCGACAGGTACTCTAGCTATAAATTCTCCCTTAGAAACCTTATTACTATTGTTTTTCATCAAAATTGATTTTGAAGGAAGTGTATAAGTTGCAAGAGCTTTTTTCTTATCATTCAGAACGCTAATTGTTGGTGTCATTCCTTTTCCTTTTAGTGGCCTTTCATTAACATCAATAACTTCTCTCTTAGTTGATCCTGTCAATTCGTCAATATCAACTTTCATAGTTACATCCTCTGTTAGATCAGCAAAAACAATTGTTCCCTCTTGTTCCGAAATAATAGGTAGAGTAAGAGGATCCCACTTTGCAATAAGTGTTCCAGGGTCGACCTTTGTATTGTTTGTATGAAGAATTTCTGCTCCATAAGGAATTGAGTATTTTTCAAGAAGATTTTCATCGTCATCTTGTATAGTTAAATAAGCGTTTCTAGAGATAACAATTGCTTCTCCATTTTTCTTTTCAACCGTCTTTAGTGATGCATCAAAAACTATTTTTCCACCACGAAGCGTTGTTATTGAATCGTCTTCAGCTGAACCTGAAGCGGCACCACCTATATGGAATGTCCTCATTGTAAGTTGTGTACCAGGCTCTCCAATTGATTGTGCTGCTACAACTCCTACAGACTCACCTACATGAACTAAGTGTCCACGAGCTAAATCTCTCCCATAACATTTTGCGCACAAACCAAGAGATGCCTCGCATGTAATTGGTGAGCGAATTTTTACTTTTTTGATCCCTGAATTTTGTACTACCTCTGCTGACTCTTCATCAAATAAATGTCCTTTTTCAAATAAAACTTTCCCATCTTTTTTAATATCCTCTTGTAAAACCCTGCCAAGAATTCTTTCTGAAATGGTTTGAATCACAGAAGCACCATCAATAATGGCCTCAACTGTTATTCCTTCAGTAGTTTCACAATCGTCAGTAGTTATTACGACATCCTGCGATACGTCTACTAGTCTTCTTGTAAGATATCCAGAGTTTGCTGTTTTAAGAGCAGTATCTGCGAGACCTTTTCGTGCACCATGGGTTGAAGTAAAGTATTCAAGCATCGATAGGCCTTCTCTGAAGTTTGATGTAATTGCACTCTCAATAATACTCCCATCAGGTTTGGACATAAGACCTCTCATTCCAGCTAACTGTCGTATTTGTGCCGCGGAACCTCTTGCTCCGGAATCTGCATACATAAATACACTGTTAAATGATGGAATTACTTCCTCATTACCATTTTTATCAACTTCTACTTTATCGCCAAGAGCTTTCATCATTGAAGATGCAACCTTTTCATTAGTCCTTGACCAGATATCAATAATTTTATTGTATTTCTCTCCTTTTGTTAGAAGTCCTGATTCAAACTGTTGCTCAATATTTTTAACTTCTGATTCTGCTTTAGAGATAATTTCATTTTTGTCATCAGGGATCTCAAAGTCATTTACACCAATTGAAGCTCCAGAAGTAGTTGAATATTCAAACCCTAGATACATCAACTTATCTGCAAATAGAACAGATTCTTTTAGACCAAAATCTCTGTAAACTTTGTAAATAAGTTTAAGAATATCTTTTTTCTTAAATGTTTTATTTACTTCTTCAAAATCTAATTCCTGCGGCATGATTTCAAAAAATAAGCATCTTCCAACTGTAGTTGAGACAATTTTTAAACCCTCAGCTTTTTTAATTCGTACATTTACTTTTGAATGAAGGCTTACTTGTTTCTCTAAATATGCTCTTTTAACCTCATGAACATCAACAAATGTCCTTGTCTTTTCTTCTACATCTTTATCCTCTTTAGTTAAGTAATAAACCCCTAAAACTACATCTTGATTTGGTTGTATTATTGGCTCTCCACTTGCAGGTGAAAGTATGTTGTTTGTTGACATCATTAATGCCCTTGCCTCCAATTGAGCTTCTAAGGATAAAGGAACGTGTACAGCCATTTGATCTCCATCAAAGTCTGCATTAAATGCAACACATACTAGAGGATGCAATTGAATTGCCTTGCCCTCAATAAGAATTGGCTCAAATGCCTGAATGCCAAGCCTATGTAAAGTTGGAGCTCTGTTTAATAGCACAGGATGTTCCCTTATCACCTCATCTAAACAATCCCAAACCTCTGGTGCTTCCTCTTCTACTAATTGTTTTGAAGCTTTTATTGTGACCGTTATACCCTTTTGTTCTAATCTGTTTAATATGAAAGGCTTGAAGAGCTCAAGTGCCATTTTTTTTGGCAGCCCACATTGATGTAATTTTAAGGTTGGCCCAGAAACAATTACTGAACGTCCAGAATAATCAACTCTCTTACCTAATAGATTCTGACGAAATCTTCCTTGTTTGCCTTTAATCATATCTGCAAGGGATTTTAATGGTCTTTTGTTTGTTCCAAGAATAGCTCTACCTCTTCTTCCATTGTCAAGCAAAGCATCAACTGACTCTTGCAGCATTCTTTTTTCATTTCTAACAATGATTTCTGGAGCTCCTAGTTCAAGAAGTCTCTTTAACCTGTTATTTCTATTTATTACTCTTCTGTATAAATCATTTAAGTCAGATGTTGCAAATCTTCCACCATCTAATGGAACTAATGGTCTTAGGTCTGGAGGTAAAATTGGCAAAACATTCATTATCATCCATTCAGGTTTTTGACCGCTTTCTTTAAAGGCCTCCATCAATTTCAGTCTTTTTTGAAGTTTTTTAATTTTTGTCTCGGAACCACTAGTATTTAATTCTTCTTTAATAAATTGTGTTTCTTTTTCCATATCTACATCAGTGAGTAGAATTTGAATAGCTTCTGCACCCATGAGTGCTGTAAAGTCGTCATCATATTCATCTAAAGCTTCGGAGTATTCCTCTTCAGTGAGAAGTTGTCCTTTTGTGAGATCAGTTATCCCTGCCTCAACAACAACGTAACTTTCGTAATAAAGAACTCTTTCTATTTCTCTTAGAGTCATATCAAGGAAGAGACCTATTCGAGATGGGAGAGATTTTAAGAACCAAATATGAGCAACAGGAGAGGCTAGCTCAATATGCCCCATTCTCTCACGTCTTACTTTTGTTGCTGTTACTTCTACACCACATTTTTCACAAATAACACCTCTATGTTTTCTTCTTTTATATTTTCCACAAAGACATTCAAAATCTTTGACAGGTCCAAATATCCTTGCACAGAAAAGACCATCTCTTTCAGGTTTGAAGGTTCTATAATTTATGGTCTCTGGTTTTTTTACTTCACCCCAAGACCAAGATCTGATCATTTGCGGTGAAGCTAAACCACAAGATATTAGATCAAAATTTCTTTTTGAACTTTTATTAATATTTTTAATTATGTCTTGCATGTTATTCCTCTGATGAGTCCTCCAACTCAAGATTAAGGCCAAGAGCCTTAATTTCTTTACTTAAAACGTTAAATGATTCTGGTACACCTGAATCAACCTCATAGTTACCGTCTACGATATTTTTATAAACTTTTGATCTTCCAATTATGTCATCCGATTTAACTGTTAACATTTCTTGCAGAGTATAGGCAGCACCATAAGCCTCAAGAGCCCAAACTTCCATTTCCCCAAACCTTTGTCCACCAAATTGAGCTTTTCCTCCCAAAGGCTGTTGTGTAACAAGACTATATGAACCTGTAGATCTGGCGTGCATCTTGTCATCGATTAAGTGATTAAGTTTTAACATATACATATAACCAACCGTAACTGGCCTATCAAATTTTTCACCTGTTCGTCCGTCATATAAATCAAATTGGCCGCTTTCAGGTAGTCCAGCATATTTAAGAAGTTCTTTTATTTGGTGTTCATTTGCTCCATCAAAAACTGGCGTTGCAAATGGAACACCATCTTTCAAGTTTTCTGAAAGTTCCTTAAGCTCAATATCTTTCATTGAACCAACATCATCTTTAGTTCTAGGTCCAAAAGAATATATATCATTTAAAACTTTTTTAACTTTATCTAATTTTTCTTTATTTTTTAGCATCTTATCAATCAGGTTACCAAGACCTTTTGAAGCAAGCCCTAAGTGCGTCTCTAAAATCTGACCTACATTCATTCTTGACGGTACACCAAGAGGATTTAGAATTATATCTACTGGTTCACCATTTTCATCGTAGGGCATATCCTCAACTGGAACAATGCTTGAAATAACACCTTTATTACCATGTCTTCCAGCAAGCTTATCGCCTGCTTGTATTTTTCTTTTTACAGCTAAATAAACTTTAATAACAGAAAGTACACCTGGAGCCAAATCATTTCCACCAGCAACTTTTTGCTTAAAAATATTCATTTTTTCTTTATTTTCAGCTTGGTATTTTTTGAATTGATCTGAAACATTTTTTTGAAGTTCTGTAATTTTTTTATTGGTTATTTTTATTTTAAGAACGGCTGCTAAATCCATTTCTTCCAAAGACTCTTGAGTTAATTTCCCTTTTGCTTTTATTAAATTCTCTTTCTTTAAAGCTTGAATGATTGTATTTTTAAGTGAATTAGTAACAATTCGCATTTCATCATCTAAATCTTTGCTAAATTCAGACATCATTAGATCTTCATTACTTTTAGCACGCGGATTTTTATCAACTCCATCTCGTGTAAAGATTTGAACATCAATGACTGTTCCACTTACACTTGACGGCACTCTCAATGAAGTGTCTTTAATATCTGATGCCTTCTCTCCAAATATAGCTTTAAGTAATTTTTCTTCAGGTGACAGTTGTGTTTCACCTTTTGGCGTAACTTTCCCAACTAAAATATCTCCAGCCTCTACTTTTGCTCCAACATAAACAATTCCATTTTCATCTAATTTTGATAAAGCTGATTCGCTTACACCTGGGATGTCTGAAGTAATTTCTTCCATACCAAGTTTTGTATCTCTTGTTGTGCAAGTGAGTTCTTGGATATGAATGCTTGTAAGTCTATCCTCTTGAACAACCCTTTCTGAAACTAGAATAGAATCTTCATAATTAAATCCGTTCCATGGCATAAAAGCTATTCTCATATTCTGTCCAATTGCTAACTCTCCAAGATCTATTGATGGCCCGTCAGCTATAATGTCACCTGCTTTTACAACATCTCCTTTTTTAACAAGCGGTCTTTGATTTATGCATGTGTTTTGGTTCGATCTTGTATATTTAACGAGATTATATATATCAACACTTACACTATCCCCACTAGAAACTTTTATAACTATTCTTCCACCATCAACTGAATCAACAACTCCAGAGTTATTTGCAACAACACATACACCTGAGTCTCTTGCAACTTGTCTTTCTAAACCAGTTCCCACCAAAGGTTTTTGAGGAATAAGTGTAGGTACTGCCTGTCTCATCATGTTTGATCCCATGAGTGCTCTGTTGGCATCGTTATTTTCTAAAAATGGTATAAGTGATGCAGCAACAGATAGGACTTGTTTTGGTGATACATCCATTAATGTAATCATTCCAACGCTTGTTAAACTTGTTTCACCTTGATGTCTTGCTGTTACAAAATCTGATGTAAATTTTCCTTTTTTGTCGAGCTCAACATTTGCCTGCGCAATATAGTGATTACTCTCCATTATTGGAGAGAGATAAATTATCTCATCAGTAACCTTTCCCTCTTTTACAACTCTATATGGAGTTTCAATAAAACCATATCTATCAGTCCTTGCGTAAGATGATAAAGAATTAATTAGTCCAATATTAGGACCTTCAGGAGTTTCAATCGGACAAACTCTACCATAATGTGTGGGATGAACATCTCGTACCTCAAAACCCGCTCTTTCTCTTGATAATCCACCGGGGCCTAAAGCTGAAACTCTTCTTTTGTGTGTAATTTCTGATAAAGGATTATTCTGATCCATAAATTGTGATAGCTGACTTGAACCAAAAAATTCCTTAAATGCAGCAGTTATAGGTTTAGCATTTATAAGATCTGAAGGTTTATAACCCTCAGTTTCAGCCATTCCTAATCTATCTTTTACAGCCCTCTCAACTCTTACAAGGGCAATTCTTAATTGATTAGCTGTCATCTCTCCAACAGATCTAATTCTTCTGTTACCTAAATGATCAATGTCATCGACAGTATCTTTACCATTTCTTATATCAACTAGTTTCTTTAGAACGGCAATAATATCCTCTTTTGTTAGAACGTGAACATCTGTTCTATCCTCAATTTTTAATCTCCAATTTAATTTCATCCTTCCAACATCTGATAAGTCATATCTATCCTCGGAAAAGAAAAGGTTATTAAATAAAACTTCAGTTGATTCTTTTGTTGGAGGCTCTCCAGGTCTCAACATTCTGTAAATATCAACTAGCGCTTCAAGTCTATTAGTGCTTGGATCATTTCTTAATGTATCAGCAATATATGACCCACTATCGATACTATTTATATAGAGAATTTTGAAGCTAAAATCACTTTCAATTAATTTCTTTAATATTGTTTTATCGAGTTTTGTATTTGCTGTAACGAGGACCTCTCCTGATTCTTTGTCAATGATGTCTTCCGCAATTGTTTGATCTATAAAATTATCAAAGTCTATTTCAAGGCTTTTGTTTTTTTGTTTTTCTAGTTCATTTGCAACTTTTGCATTTATTCTTTTCCCCGATACAACTTCTAAATTTCCTACTTTAAGGTCAAAGTCAAAAGCCTTTCCTTTGAAATTTTTAGGGTCAACATTTAGATAAATTTTCTTATTATTTATTTCCACATCTAGAGACTCATAAAAAGCATTTAAAATTTCTATATCTGAAAGGTCTAGAGCCTTTAATATTGCAGTTGCAGGAAATTTTCTTTTTCTATCTATACGAGCATAAATTAAATCTTTTGCATCAAATTCATAATCCAGCCAAGAGCCTCTGTAAGGGATAATTCTTGCTGCATACAGTACTTTTCCAGAGGCATGAGTTTTGCCCTTGTCATGATCAAAAAACACGCCAGGTGATCTATGTAATTGGGATACCACAACTCTTTCAGTTCCATTAACAACAAAACTTCCATCTTTTGTCATGAGAGGAATTTCACCAAGAAAAACTCGGTCAGGGCTTATTCCCTTTTCTTTAACAGTTTTATATTGTGTATTTTTATCCATTAGCCTTAGTTGAAGGTTTACATGCAATTTTGCTGCGTAAGATATACTTTTTAGCCTGCATTCCTCTGGAGTATATAAACAATCTTCAAGCTCATAACTGACATAATCAAGCGCAGCATTTTGAGAAGCACTATTTATAGGAAAGATTGATCTGAAGACTTCTTCTAAGCCTTTATTATCTCTTTTATCAGGATCGCTTGAAGCTTGAAGAAAATCACGATATGAATCAGTTTGTGTTTTAACAAGATATGGCAACTCCATGACGTCAGGGAGTGTACCGAATTGTCTTCTAATTCGTTTTTTCTCAGTAAAAGAGTATGTCATTAATTATTTATAGGGCCTTACAATTTTTATTATATAAGATTATTTCATTTCTGCTTGAGCTCCTGCTTCTTGTAAAGCAGCAACCAAAGCTTCAGCTTCATCTTTTTTTGCTCCTTCTTTCACAGTTTTGGGAGCACCATCGACTAAATCTTTAGCTTCTTTTAGTCCAAGATCTGTAGCCGCTCTAACGGCTTTAATAACTGCTACCTTCTTATCTCCTGAAGCAGTTAATACGACGTCAAATGAACTTTTTTCTTCAGCGGCCTCACCACCAGCTTCCGCACTTGCACCGCCTGCAGCGACTGCAACTGGAGCTGCTACTGCCGCAGCTGATACATCAAATTTTTCTTCGATTTCTTTAATAAGATCCACAAGGTCCATTACAGACATTTTGGATATAGATTCTAATATTTCTTCTTTCGTTGCCATTATATCTCCTTAACCTTTTTGCTCTTTTACACCATGAAGGGTTCTTGCAAACTTTGAAGGAATCTCATTCATGAGAGATGCAATTTTACCCAAAGGTGCCTTCAAAAGTCCAGCAATTTTTGAAATAGCTTCATTAAATGTTGGTAATGAGGCTAATTTGTCTATTTCTGAGCCTTCGAGATGCACTCCATCAACCGATAAACCTTTTATTGTTAGGTTTTCGTTCGACTTTGAATATTTTCTAAGAATTTTTGCTGCTGCACCTGGTTCATCATAAGAAAAACCTAACATTGTGGGTCCTGTTAGATAGTCATCTAAACCTTCGTATGTTGTTCCTTTAAATGCTAGCTTGACCAATGTATTTTTAACTACAACAAATTTTACGTTTGATTTATGTCCTTCCGATCTTAGTTGATTGGCTTCGGAAACATTTAAACCCCTTGCATCTGCAAGGACTAATGAGCTTGAATCATTAGCAAAGCTGCTAATGTCGGCTACAATTCTTTTTTTATCATCTACACTTAAAGCCATTTTTATATTTTTACTAAAGACATTAATAGATAATCATTTGATTTATCTATGTAGGAAATTAAGCAAGGCACCTACAGTCTTTGATATCTCAAAATTGAGAAGTGTCAATTCTATACCCTGGACCCATAGTTGTCGAGAGAAAAACACTTTTAAAATATATTCCTTTTGAAGAAGCAGGTTTCAATCTTTTAAGTTCATTAATAAAAGAATCAAAATTTTCTTTAAGTTGAACTTTTTTCATACTTACATTTGCAATAGTGCCTTGCACTATACCTTCTTGTTCTGCTTTAAACCTTACTTGTCCATGTTTTATTTCCTTGACAGCTTTATCTATATTTTCCGTAACAGTCCCAGATTTAGGGCTCGGCATTAAACCTTTAGGACCCAAAACTTTTGCAAGTTTAGATACATTCTTCATTTGAGCTGGAGTAGTGATAGCAACATCAAAGTCTATATTTCCATCTTTATATTTTTCTATCAAATCATCTAATCCAATAAAATCTGCTCCGCCTTTTTTTGCCTCATCAGCTTTATCTGAATCTACAAAAGCAGCAACTTTAACTTCTTTACCCAATGAGTTTGGAAGAGTTAGAGAACCTCGTATGTTTTGCTCAGATTTCTTTGGATCTATTCCTAACCATACTGAAATATCAACAGTTTCTTGAAATTTTCTTTTTGGCTGTTTTAGAATTAATTCCAGCGCTTCTTCAGTGCTATAACTTTTATCTTCGTCTAGAGCACCTAAGGCTTTTTTGTATTTTGTTTCTTTCATAATTATTTTGACTCTTCTTCTTTCACATCAGCTGGAGCATCTTCTGCTGGTGCTGCATCTTCTGCTGGCACTTCTTCTTCTGCTGTAGCGTCTGCTGGTGCTGCTTCCTCTGGCGCTACTATTTCTTGACCAGAATCTGAAACTCCTTTAATTTCGATACCCATACTTCTAGCCGTACCACTTATTACTTTTATAGCAGATTCAATATCATTTGAATTTAAATCTTCCATCTTCATCTCAGCTATTTCTTTAACTTTTTCTAAAGAAATTCTTGCCACTTTTGTTCTATTTGGCTCTCCACTTCCTTTAGGAATTGAAGCAGCTTTTTTCAATAAAATTGATGCTGGAGGTGATTTTGTTATGAATGTAAATGTTCTGTCTTCAAAAACTGTAATCTCAACAGGAACTTTCAGACCTTTTTCAACTTCCTTAGTTTTTTCGTTAAAGGCGTTACAAAAATCCATTATATTTAGTCCATGCTGGCCCAAAGCTGGACCAACTGGTGGGCTTGGATTTGCACCTCCTGCAGGAACTTGCAGTTTTATTATTGTCATCACTTCTTTTGCCATTCTTATACCTTTTCTACTTGCGAGAAATTTAATTCTACAGGAGTAGATTTACCAAAAATACTTACAGAAACCTTAATAAGATTTTTCTCATAGTCAACTTCCTCAACAACACCATTAAAATCATTAAATGGCCCATCGTTTATTCTCACAGTTTCTCCGGATTCAAATACTGTTTTGAATTTTGGCTGCTCTACAGCTTCATCAACTCTATTTACTATTTTATTTAATTCATTTTCAGTGAGTGGACTTGGTCTTGTTTTATTTCCACCTAGAAAACCCATTACATTCGGTGTCTTTCTAACTAAGTGCCATGTATCATCATCTAATTCCATCTGTACAAGCATATATCCAGGAAAAAACTTTCTTTCGATTTGTCTTTTTTGACCTTTTTTTAACTCTGTTACCTGTTCGGTAGGGATCATAATTTCACCAAACTTTGAAGATAACCCCGAAATATCTATGCGCTCTTCTAGTGCTGCTTTTACTTTTTTTTCACAGTTAGAATAAGCTTGAATGATATACCAGTCCATAATTTAACTCAGAATAAATTTCGAGAGAAATGATAACAATGAGTCTAGGCCCCAGAAAACTAAAGCTAAAATCAAAATCATTATTAAAACCACAACAGTCATTTGAGTTGTTTCACCTCTTCCAGGCCAGACAACCTTAGAAACCTCTGTTCTTGCGTCAACTATAAGCTTCATTGCATTTTTCCCAAATTCAGTTCTAGAAAGTAGCCCCAAGGAAGCAAATAATAAACCACTTAATATAAGCACTCGATATAGCAAACCGAGATCCTCTAAGTAAGTGAATAATATAACAGCTGCAAACCCTAATATCAGGGAAGAAATCCAGAGAATATTATTAAGAGTGCTGTTCATTGTTTTAAATGGCAGGCCTGGAGGGAATCGAACCCACAACCTGCGGTTTTGGAGACCGCCGCTCTGCCAATTGAGCTACAGGCCTTTGCGATCTCCTATTATAACCTTCTAAAGAAACCTTTAAAAATTTAGGCAACAATCTTAAGCACAATTCCTGCGCCTACAGTTCTACCACCTTCTCTTACAGCAAAGCTCAATCCCTCTTCCATAGCAATTGGAGCGATAAGTTCACAGTTAAGTTCGTCAACGGTATCCCCTGGCATAACCATTTCAACACCGTCAGGTAAATTAACTTCACCAGTAACATCAGTAGTTCTGAAATAAAATTGTGGTCTATAACCTTTAAAGAATGGTGTATGTCTTCCACCTTCTTCTTTACTTAAAACAGTGATCTTTGCAGTAAATTTTGTATGTGGCTTCACTGAACCTGGAATAGCAAGAACTTGACCTCTTTCAACGTCATCTCTTTCTGTTCCTCTAAGTAACACACCACAGTTCTCTCCTGCTCGACCCTCATCAAGTGTTTTTCTGAACATTTCAACACCAGTACAAGTTGTTTTTGCGGTATCTTTAATCCCAACAATCTCCAACTCGTCACCTGTCTTGACGATTCCTCTTTCAACTCTACCTGTCACAACAGTACCTCTACCTGAAATAGTAAAGACATCCTCGATAGGCATTAAGAAAGGCTTATCAATAGGTCTTTCAGGTTCTGGGAAGTAAGAATCAAGAGATTTTACTAATTCAACAACACTTTCTACGTACTTAGCGTCACCTTCTAAAGCTTTAAGCGCACTTCCTTTTATGATTGGAGTATCATCGCCAGGAAAATCGTATTTGTTAAGCAATTCACGAACTTCCATTTCTACAAGTTCAATGAGTTCTTCATCATCAACCATATCTGCTTTATTTAGATAAACAACAATATTAGGAACCCCAACCTGTTTAGCCAGAAGTATGTGTTCTCTTGTTTGTGGCATTGGGCCATCCGCCGCACTAACTACTAATATAGCGCCGTCCATCTGAGCGGCACCAGTAATCATATTTTTGACATAGTCAGCGTGACCTGGACAGTCAACGTGAGCATAATGTCTTTGATCACTACTATATTCTACGTGTGATGTTGCAATAGTTATGCCTCTTTCTTTCTCTTCAGGTGCATTATCAATACCCTCGAAAGCGACTGCTTCACCACCAAATGTATCAGCACACACCTTTGTAAGTGCTGCTGTTAACGTTGTCTTACCATGATCAACGTGTCCAATTGTACCCACGTTTATGTGTGGCAAGCTTCTATCAAATTTTTCTCTAGCCATAATTACCTCTATGTTTGGAGCTCATAACCGGATTTGAACCGGTGACCTCTTCCTTACCAAGGAAGTGCTCTACCTGCTGAGCTATATGAGCGCATATCATAAACCCTAAAAAGCAAAGCTTCAACCATTATATTAGTTTTAAAAAAAACTAAAAAATGGTGGAGGGGGAAGGATTCGAACCTTCGAAGCACGAGGCGGCAGATTTACAGTCTGCTGGGTTTGACCGCTCCCCAACCCCTCCGAGTTGAAGTAGTTATTATCAACTTCCATTTTTGTTAGTCAATACATATATAATTATCTTAATGAAACACTATGTCACTGATAGAGAGTTATTTAAATCCTATCCAGAATCAGTAAAAGAAATAATTTTAGGAGCTGGATGTTTTTGGGGTGTTGAAAGGCTTTTTTGGGAACTTCCGGGAGTATGGACAACTTATGTATCCTACTCAGGAGGAAGAAGAGATAATCCAACTTATGAGGAAGTATGTATGGGAGTAACTGGGCATGTTGAGACAGTAAATGTTTTTTATGACCAAAAGCAGATCAAATTTGAAACAATTCTTAAAACCTTTTGGGAATGTCATGATCCAACACAAGGGATGAGACAAGGTAATGATATTGGGGAGCAATATAGATCAGTAATTTTTTGCAAAGACAGCCACCAATTAGATGCAGCAAATATTTCAAAAAAAGTGTTTCAAACTAAATTAGATGAAAAAGGATTTGGTCCAATAACTACCGAAATTAAGATTGAAACTAAAACATTTCCAGCAGAAGATTATCATCAACAATATTTAGCAAAAAATCCAGATGGGTATTGCAACCTAAAAGGCACAGGTTGCTTTTTATAAAATTCTAGAAAGTTAAAGTCAACTTCACTATGAAAATATTATGTTGTAGAATTCAGTCTTCTAGCCACCTTAGCTCAGCTGGTAGAGCAACTGATTTGTAATCAGTAGGTCGTCAGTTCGACTCTGACAGGTGGCTCCAACACAAAAAAAAAGACACCAATTTCTTGGTGTCTTTTTTGCAGATCTAAGTTTTGTTTCCAAACCTTATTTCTACATTTTCTATATTACATAATCTTCTAATAATTGTCTATACATTTATAAAAAAAATTAAAGCCATCACAAAAAAAAAGACACCAATTTCTTGGTGTCTTTTTTGCAGATCTAAGTTTTGTTTCCAATCCTTATTTCTACATTTTTTATATTACATAATTATCTAGTAATTGTCCAGCCAGTTTGCCTTAAAACTAGCTCTTCTTCAGATAAGCTCCAATAGCCTTGTACCATACCATTTTCATTGAATCGCATTCTAGTGAAGTTATGTGATTCTGCTTCCTTTCCAGAAACTTCATCTTTAGATTTTGACCAATGCCAGACATATGCAATATTTTTTCCTCTATCTACTACTACATCTCCAATTTGGTAATCAACTAAATTACTTGCCCATTCCTCTGCATCTGCAGATTCAATATTTTCCAATACCTGAGCTTTGGACCAAGTTGGATTTACAATTCCTCTAGTTACAGATACTTTTACCCTTTTATTATTTCTCATAACAACAGCATCAACGGGCTCACCAGGTAATCCAGAAAAGCTAAGCTTCCCTGTATTAATATTATCTTCAGTAACCTTTACACCTTTAACAGAAACAAATTTATCTCCTACCTCTAAAACTCCTTCTGAAGGTGAACCAGGAATTACTCTTGTAACAATCATTCCTTCTTCATTTTGCGGATCCCAGTTAAAACCGAAACCTACAAATCTGCCAGAAAAACTTACTCCATCTTCAGCCATATGATTTTTAACCATAGCTAATGTTTTTTCTTTACTGGTATATTGTGCTTTTACCCAGCTTTCAGCTACAGCTGCCATAGACTTCATTCCACCTCTGTGGTGGTCTGCAAAAATTGATAACGAAATTAGGACTACTGAGAGTCCAACAATAATTTTTTTAATATCCATCCTAAAACCATAAAACAAAATGATTTTTTTTAAAAGAAAAAAAGGCGCCATAAAAATAGCGCCTTAAGAAATGAATTTTATTATCTAGTTATAGACCAACCAGTCTGCCTTAACAAAAGTTCATCCTCTGAAAGAGCACCAATAAAATTAACTTTGCCACTTTCATCAAATCCAACTCTTGTAACAATATAGGTTTCTGCTTCTACTCCAGACTCCTCATCTAAATCTTTTCTCCAATGAAGTACATAAGCTACTTCTTTACCTACAGCAACATCAATCATTCTGTATTCGATCAAGCTTGATCCCCATTGTTCTGCATCAGCTCCTTCAATATTTTCCACAAAAGTGGCCTTATCAGTTCTTGGCTGCACGACTGTTCTTGCCATTTCAAGGTCTACTTCTTTGCCGTCCCTTTTGACTTTCACATTCCATACATCACCAACTTTTGTTGCCTCTGGATCAGTATTTCTCCAGTCTTTAACTCCATTAATTGACAATACTTCGTCTCCAACTTTCATTGCCTCTGATGCTGAGCTTCCCTCAACAGTTGAAATTACAACATCAGGCTGGTCTCCATTTGGGTCATAATAGAATCCAAAACCAACAAAACGACTTGGGTATTGATATCCATCATCTGCCATATGTTTTTTCACCATCTTTAGAAATGGATCTTTACCTTTATAACCTGATTCAACCATTTTCTTGGCAATCATCCCTTTTTTAGCTCCTTTGTCTTTCATACCATCACCTTTGTGATGATCTGCAAATATTGATAACGAGAATGTGACTACAAGTAGTCCAATAAAAAACTTTTGAATATTCATAATTACAATTTAAAACAATTAATAAGAACTTTGAAGAAAAATAGAATTAATTTGCAGAATTGTGACTTATTCTTTTAAGAAATTATTTACTTCCTTTAAAAAACGATCAAATGAAGGTTGATGATTGTACATCATATGTCCTGCTTCAAATTCAGAAAAAATAACTCTTTCCATATCGACCCCATTGTCATAAAGAAAATTTTCAGCAGTAAAACAAGGTGTAGCTAAATCATAAATTCCACAAGAAACGTAAACTTTAAATTCTTCATTTCCACGTTGAGCATAACCAATATGTGGTGTTGGGTTTACATATCTAGGCCATTTTTGATCTTGGGTGGAGTTCCAATCCCAGTTATTATATAAATCTCTATCACTACTCTGGTACAGCATCACAGTTTCAACACCAATCTCAGAAAACCATGTATGTAATGCAGATACATATGCAGAAGAGAAACCCTCCATTGAAGCATCCGTATCAGGATACTGACCAGCAGCTACATAATCTTTCATTTTGTATCTTGAGTCTGCTCTTCCAACAGAAAAACCCTCATCACGTAATAACTCTTTTCTAAAATCAGACGCTTCAACTCTTAAATCTGAATTCCTAACAAACTCTTCACTTAAACCAGTATAAAAAGAATATTCTTTAACTATTTCGTCGTATTCTTCTTGAGAAATTCTTGTACCTTTTAATAAAGCTGGACCATATTTTTCTAGACTAAATTTTTTTGAGTTTTCGTAAAATTCGAGCAAAGTCAAATCTGTATCTACCTTTCCATGATAATAGGCAGTTACTGCATAAGTTGGAAGATAGCCATAATGTGGGGAATTGTTTCCTGGAGCAAATCTTATATATTGCATATCAGCAGCAGGTGAAACTAAGAGAAGGCCGTTGACTTCGATGTTTGTTAAAACGCCACTTCTCAACTCTGATACCAATAATGGTCCTCTTATTCCACCATAACTCTCACCTAAAATATATCTTGGAGAATTCCATCTTTTATTGTCGTTAATCCATCTTCGAATAAACTCTGCTATTACTACGGCATCTTGTTTTACTCCCCAAAATTCTTTTCCTTCATGTTCACCCAATGGTCTGCTATAGCCAGTCCCAATTGGATCAATGAAAACTAAATCAGCTTTATCTAAGGGCGATAATTTGTTGTTTGTTAAATTATATGGAGGAGAACCATCATCACCTGCGTCGCTTGGAACTTTCACCACTTTTGGACCTAAAACTCCCATATGCAACCACAATGATGCAGATCCAGGACCTCCATTAAAACTAAACATGACTGGTCTATTTTTTTGATTATCAACACTGTATTCAGTGACGACAAAAGAAGCTAAAGGTTTTGTTGAGTCATCTCGTTCAAAAATTACTTTTTCATAAACTTTTGCAGTGTATTCCAGCTTTTTCCCATTGAAAGTGCCCGAAAATTTTTTTGAAAAATCAAAATTACTCTCTGCAAATACATAAGAGGTTAAAAGTAAAAAAAGAATGGCTCTCATTATGTAAATTTAAACTAAATGATTTTCTCGAAATTTTTCAGCGGTATGAACAATTCCACTTTTAGTTTTGTATGGTTTTGATTTAATACCTTTAGTTCCTTCTTTAACTAAAAGGAACAAGCACATTGTTGTGAGAGATATTAACCCAAGCGCCCCCACGATTAAGTATTGAATCATAGTTGTATTCTATATCATTTATGGTAAAAAATAAATTTGCGAAATGGTTAATAAAACAAGAGATCAATTAAAAATACTCCTTTTACAGATAAGGGATGATCAGAAAGTGCGCAAAGAAGAGCATGAAAGCTTCGCAAAATACAGTGAATTGGAACTTAACCAAATAGATATACTTAATGTTTTTGATAAGCCAAATTTTTCTACAGATGTATTGAATGGTTATGATGCTTTGTATGTTGGTGGAGCTAGTGAAGCTAATGTACTTGAACCTGAAATATATCCATTCATAAAAGACTCTGTAGGACTAATAAAATTTGCTGGAGAAAATGCAATACCAACTTTTGCTTCATGTTTTGGGTTTCAATTAGCTGTACTAGCTTTTGATGGAGTAATAAAAAGCAAAGATGCTGATTATGAGATGGGAAGCATACCTATTAAAACAACAAATTTAGCAAATATTGATCCTGTTTTTAAAGGGGTTAAATCAGGATTCTATGCTCTTTCGGTTCATCAACAATATGCAGATGACTTACCAGAAAATCTTGATCTTTTAGCATACACACAACAATGTTTACATAGTTTTAAATTAAGAGATAAACCACTCTGGGCATTCCAATTTCATCCTGAAGTAGATCGAGCTACAGTTTTTGAAAGACTTGCAATCTATAAGGCAAAGTACACTTCTGGTGAAGAAGAATTTAATAAAGTCTTAGACTCTCTTGTAGAAACACCAGATTCACATAAATTAATGCTCAATTTTGTAGATAATGTTTTACTTAATTATTCTTAAGGTAATCAATTGCAAGAAAACTCATTGCTCTAACGCCTTCGTCTAATGCTTCATCATCAACAATGAAATAAGGTGAATGATTTCCTGCAACATCAGACCTTCTGTTGAATTCGCCAGATGCCTCTCCCTTGCCTGGTCTGTTTACACCTAAATAAAAGTACATGCCAGGTATTTCTTGGGAAAAATATGAAAAATCTTCTGCGCCTGTAGTCGGAACATCAGAAATCATGAATTTTCCGTTAGAAGCTTCTTTTAGAGTTGATGAATATTTCTTGACTAGATCTTCTTGATTATAAGTAACTGGAAAGAAGCCACCTACATCAAATTCGACATTTATTGTTGTACCAGTTCCAACTGCAACACCTTCTGCAAGTTGTTCAATTTCACTGTAGATTTCACTTCTTAATTCTGGATCAAAAGTTCTAATGGTTCCCATTATCATGGCATCTTCTGGAATAATATTATTTCTTGTGCCTGCCTCGACTATGCCAACTGAAATAACCGCAGGATTATTAATAATATTTATTCTTCGACTTACAACTGTATTTAAAGACTGAATTAATTCTGCAGTTGCCATTATTGGGTCAATTCCCGCCCATGGAGCAGAGCCATGAGCTTGTTTGCCTTTGATTGAAATTCTATAAGCAGATGCTGCTGCCATTGCTGGTCCAGGCTTTACAGCAATTAGTCCATTAGGCATATTAGTTACATGTAAGCCAAAAATTGCTTCAGGCTGATATCTTTCAAATATTCCCTCTTCAAGCATCATCTTAGCTCCACCTCCTTCGTCTTCAGGTGGACCTTCTTCAGCAGGTTGAAAGATAAGCATGATATTGCCTTCAAGTTGCTCTTTATGTTTTGCTAAAAACTCTGCAGCCCCCATCAAAATTGCAACATGTGCATCATGACCACATGCATGCATGACACCTACATCGTTTCCAAGATAAGTTGTTCTTACTTTTGATGCATAGGGAAGTCCAGTCTTTTCCTCTACAGGTAAGGCATCCATGTCAGCTCTAAGTGCAACTGTTGGTCCAGGTTTTCCTCCTTTAATTATTCCAACAACACCTGTATATGCTATTCCTGTCTCTATCTCAATTCCCAAACTCTCTAAATGATCTGCAACTTTTTTTGAAGTCCTAAATTCTCTGTTTGATAGTTCTGGAAACTCATGAATATCATGTCTCCACTCAATTACTTTAGGCATTAAAGATTTTAATGATGCAGACATTTCATTCCTTAAATCATCTGCCCATAAAGAGCATGTTAGAAAAAAAAGAATAATTGAAAGTCTGTATTTCATTAATAAAATATAATACTTCTAAAATGAAAAAAAAGTTCAACAAAATAGTTTCGCCATGTATTTCTATTTGTCAGTATGATTCTCAAAATAAATGTCTAGGTTGTATGCGTACAAAAGATGAAAGAATTAAATGGAAAAAAGATGAAACTACAGATGCATGGAAAAACTCTAACCTTGAAGATATAAAAAGTAGAATGTCAGACTCTTTTAGAAAATCATGGGAAGATACATATGAGAAGAAAAAACAAAGAATAAAAGATAATGCAAAAACTTAGACCATTTCACCTAGCCATTCCCGTAGACTGTATTGAAAAGGCAAAAAACTTTTATGGAAATCTTCTTGGTTTCAATGAGGGTCGCTCTTCAGAAAATTGGGTAGATTATAATTTTTTTGGTCACCAATTAGTTTGCCATATTGGCGATGTGCCAAAAAAAGTAAGTAAAGAAGTTGATGGAAAGATGGTTCCAATACCACATTTTGGTGTAATTCTTGACTGGCAAGATTTTGACTTGCTCTCTGAAAAAATTAAAGAAAGTAAGCTTGAGTTTGTTATTGAGCCTTATTTGAGATTTGAGGGAAAACCAGGCGAACAAAAAACAATGTTTTTTCAAGATCCTTTCGGAAACTCCTTAGAGTTTAAATCTTTCAAAAGTGATGATGAGATTTTTAAATCAACCTAGAAAGTTATTTAGATAGAAGTAAAACTCAGAAGGCTGTCTTTCTCTTGCATTGCGCCATTGTGTCGAACTATCTTTATTTAGCACTTTCAAATCTTTTGATAAAACAACTATTGTTGGCACTCCTTCCAATTCAGCAATTCCGTAATTAAGCAATATCTGCTTGTTCTTTGGTTCTGAGCCATCACGATAATCCCCAACATCTACATAAATTAGCTCAAAGTTTTCATTTATAAATTTTGCCATTTGAGGAATAAGTGTAATTTGATGAAGAATAATGCAATCTGGGCACCAATTTGCTCCAAAAATAATGAGTGGTTGCTTATTTTCCTTCAATGCTTTTTCAATACCCTCGATCACTAAATCTGGATAATTTAAATCTGGCTTATAGGGCTTAACAACAGTTTTTGGGATATCATCTTGTGAAAGATTTGAAATTGGTTTTTTAAAATTCATAACAAATAAGATGCTGGTTAATAAAATGACCACAAATAAACTAAAAATCAATTTATTCATAATGGCTAATTTAAGGATTGTTTTTAAAAAAAAATGAAAAACGAAAATAATTTACAAAAATTTCACAATAAAGCCATTTACGACTACTCTCTCAGAGAAATTTGGCCTCAGGAGGTATTGACTGAATCAAAACTTCTGAGTGATGAAAAGGTCAATTCGGAAGACTTTAATGAATTGCCCTTTGTAACAATTGATGGTGAGGATGCTAAGGATTTTGACGATGCAATATTTTGTAAGTTAATTCCCGATGGATTTAAGCTCTATGTTGCTATTGCAGATGTATCTTTTTATGTGAAAGAAAATTCGGCTATAGACATGGAGGCGAGAGCAAGGGCCACTTCAACTTATATGTTTCGAAAAGTTCTACCTATGCTTCCAGAAAAACTATCAAATGATCTTTGCTCGCTCAAAGAGGGAGTCTTAAGAAAAACTTTAATAGTTAAGATTAATTTTGATAAGGCAGGCAATATTGAAAAATATACATTCCACAGAAGTGAAATTAAATCTTGTGCACGCCTCACTTACAACAAAGTTGAAGATTTTTTAGAAAATAAAATCAATCTCAATGGAGAAAAATACAAGGAGTCACTCGATTCAGCAAAAATTTTAATGTCAAAGCTTTTAGAGCGTAGAGCAGAAAGAGGTGCATTAGACTTTGAACTTGATGAGCCTTATATGAGTTTTGATAGAGAAGGAAAAATTCAAGAATTAAAAAATAGGACAAGATTAATGTCGCATAAATTAATCGAAGAATTTATGCTCTCTGCAAATATTTGTGCAGCTGATTTTTTAAATAAAAATTACAGTCAAGGAATATACAGAGTTCATGATTATCCTGAGAATTATAAAATTGATAGACTTAGCCAGATTCTAAAAAGAAGAAATATTAATTGGGAGGGCAGTATTGAAGATGTTGATAATCTCAATATTTTTATAAAAAATCTTTCAAAAAGAAGTGATAAAAGCATTCTAAACGCAGTTGTATTGCAGTCTATGCAAAGAGCTGAATATTCAACAAAAGAAATTGGTCACTTTGGTTTGAAATATAAAAAATATACACACTTTACTTCTCCAATAAGAAGGTATCCAGACCTTATTGTTCATCGCATGATAATTGCAAAATTAAATAAGCTTAATTGTGAAATAGAGGATTTGGACGATTTATTAATGCATTGCTCTGAACGTGAAAGATCATCAGAGTTTGCATCTAAACAAGTACAACAGAACATGTTGTGCTCTTATGCTGCAAATTTTAGGGGTCAAATTTTTGATGGTTTTATAACTGGCGTAAAAGACTTTGGAGTTTTCGTAGATATGCCAAAATTATATACCTCAGGCCTTCTACATATAACTGAGTTGCCAAAAGATAACTATAAATACAATGCAAGAGATAAAATATTATCAGGTAAACGAAGGGCTAATACTTTTTGTTTGGGTGACAAGATTTCAGTTGGTATAGATAATGTTATGGAGCTTGAAGGCAAAATATCGCTGTTTTATGTATGAAAATAAATATAAAAAACTTTTACTGTATTGAGACTCTGATTGAATCTAATCCCGAGATTATTGAATTCATTAATATCCCTAACCCTAAAGATAAAAAGATTTCTGAATTAGCTGTTAATGCGAAACAATCTGGTATAAAAATTTTAAATAAATCGAAAGACTTTTACGCAGCATGTAAAGAGCCTGCAGTTAGGGATATAAAATCGGCAAATTATGAAATAGGGAAATCAGTTCTTATTTTTGATGAGGTTCAGGATACAAGAAATTTAGGATCTTGTTTAAGGACTGCATCATTTTTTGGCATTAATTCAGTCATTATTCCTAAAAATAATTCCGCAGATTTTAATAACACGGCTGTTATAGAGACCTCAACAGGAGGTGTCTACGATTTAGATTTATACAAAGTTGCAAACATAAGTCAGACCATAAACAAACTTAAAGAAAATAATTATTGGGTAACTGGTTTTTCTGAGCATGCTAAAAAAGATATAAATACATTAGTGCCCTCTGAAAAAAATGTATTCGTTTTTGGCAATGAGCAAAAGGGCATAAAACAATTAGTTTTAAAAAACTGTGATGAAGTATTGAAAATCAAGCAAATTGGACAGACATCATCATTAAATATTTCTATAGCAGCTGCTATAGCGACTTACACGTTAACAAATAAAATATAAAAAAAGATATTTATAAACTAAAATAGCCAAATGCTCTCACAAAGAACAATAAAAAATAAAATTACTTGCTCAGGAGTAGGTTTGCACACCGGCAAAAAAGTTAAACTAACTTTTCATCCCGCTGAGCCAAATACTGGAATACTTTTTAGAAGAATTGATGGAGATAAAGTTGTCGATATTCCAGCCACTGCTAAAAACGTTGGAGAGACAACTCTTTCAACTACGCTTGTCTATGGAGATTATAAAATCTCAACTATTGAGCATTTACTTTCTGCATTAGCAGGCACTGGCGTTGATAACTGCATTATTGATTGCGATGGGCCTGAAATTCCAATTATGGATGGCAGCTCAACTCAATTTGTTTTCCTAATCCAGACAGCTGGTATTGTTGAACAAAATGCAGTGAAAAAATTTGTGTATGTAACAAAGTCTGTTCAAGTTCAAAGAGATGATGCTGTGGCTAGGATTAAACCATATGATGGTTTTAGAGTAACTTTTACTCTTGAATTTGATCATCCCGTTTATAACAAATATCCCCATAGTGCCTCAATAGACTTTTCACAAACTTCTTTTATAAGAGAAGTAAGCAGAGCACGAACTTTTGGCTTAATGGATGACTTAGAGAAACTTAAAAAGATGAACTTAGCACTTGGAGCTAATTTAAATAATGCTATTGGAATAGGTGATGAAGATGTTTTAAATGAGGGTGGACTCAGATTTGCTGATGAATTTGTTAAACATAAGATTCTTGACGCTATTGGTGATCTTTATTTACTTGGACATAATTTAATAGGTGAATTTTTTGGTTTTAAAACCGGGCATGCATTAAACAATCAATTATTAAGAAAGATTGAGAGCGAGAACGCATACAAAATTATTGAAATCGATGAAATAAAAGATGCGCCTATAAACTATCTTAAGCCTCTTATTGAAGAAGCTATCTAATGCTAGATATCCTTAGAAAAATTTTTCCTTCAGCCAATCAAAGGAGAATCTCTGAATACACCAAAATTGTAAATAAAATAAACGCTTTAGAAGAAGAAATGTCATCAAAGGATGAAAATTTTTTTAAAGAACTTCATTTTGATGAAAAGCCAGATGAAGAAAAATTTTCTCATATTTTTGCATCTGTGCGTGAAGCTTCGGTAAGAACACTAGGATTAAGACATTTTGACTGTCAGATGATAGGAGGTCTAGTTTTAAAAGATGGAAATATCGCTGAAATGAAAACAGGTGAAGGAAAGACACTTGTTGCAACATTGCCTGCAGTATTAAACGCTTTAAATGGAAAAAAAGTTTATGTCGTGACGGTAAATGACTACTTGGCTGAACGTGATGCAGCCTGGATGGCTCCAATATATGAGTACTTCGGACTTAAAGTCTCAGCGCTTACTTCTACTCAAAGTTTTGAAGAAAAAAAATCTAGCTACGAATCAAATATTATTTACTGCACTAGCAGTGAGTTAGGATTTGATTATCTTAGAGACAACATGGTCTTATTTAGAAATCAAAAATCACAAGCAGATTTAAATTTTGCCATTATCGATGAAGTAGACTCAATCTTGATTGATGAGGCAAGAACTCCTTTGATTATTTCTGGAGCCACTGATGATGATGCATCTGCTTACCCTGTTTTCCTTAAATTGATTCCAAATTTAAAACAGCAATTGAGGGAAGGTACTGATGAAGAACCTTTATCTGAAGAAGAAAAGGGAGATTTTCTGATAGATGAAAAAGGTCGCTCAGTGGAACTTACAGAAAATGGGTTTGAAAAAGTTGAAAATTTTTTAGTCAACAGAAATATGATTAAGGAAGATGAAAGTCTCTACACAACTAATAATTTGAAATTCCTTAAATACATTCAAGCTACTTTAAAAGCTAATTATCTTTTTGAAAAAGATGTTCATTATGTAAAAGAGGGGAATAAAGTTGTTTTAATCGATGATAATACTGGAAGAAAGTTGCCTGGCAGAAGAATTTCGGAAGGTGTTCATCAAGCATTAGAATGTAAAGAGAAAGTACCCATTCAACAAGAAACGCAGACTCTTGCTTCAACTACATTCCAAAATTACTTTAGATTATTTGATCAAATCTCAGGTATGACAGGCACTGCAGACACCGAAGCAGCTGAGTTTAAGCAAATTTATAATATGAGTGTTGTTGTCATTCCTACAAACCAAACAATGGTAAGAGAGGATGTTAATGATGTCGTCTACGTAAATGAAGAGGATAAATACAGCGCATTACTTACAGAAATTAAGGAAATAAATAAAAAAGAAGCCCCTATTTTAGTGGGAACGGCTTCAATTGAAAGTTCAGAGAAGGTTTCTTCTATTCTGAAAAAAGCTGGCATTAAACATCAGGTTCTAAATGCAAAATATCACGAGAAAGAGGCAATGATTATTGAGGAGGCTGGAAGACCAGGTGCTATTACCATTGCTACCAACATGGCTGGGCGTGGAACTGATATTGTTTTGGGTGGAAAAAAAGAAGACGATAAAGAATGGAATCAAAACCATCAAAAAGTGATTGATGCCGGGGGTTTGCATGTTATTGGAACAGAGCGCCATGAATCAAGAAGAATAGACAATCAGCTGCGAGGAAGATCTGGAAGACAAGGTGACCCAGGTTACTCAAAGTTCTTTTTAAGTCTTGATGATACAGTGCTTAGGCTTTTTATTGATGAAAATAGAAAGCAATTATTCTCAAGATTAAGTGAAGGAATGGATGATTCAAGCATTGAGCATCCTCTTCTAAATGGTGCGATAGCAAATGCGCAGAAGAAAATAGAAAATCGTAACTTCGAAATAAGAAAACAAATTCTTGAATACGATGATGTATCAAATGATCAAAGATTAACTGTGTATGAGCTCAGAAACTTTTTTCTTGAAGACAATGATAATGAAAAACTTATTTTTGAATATCTTGATAATCTGCTAGAAAAAATTGCAGATAAAGCATTGCCTGAGGATCAAAATGAGTATTGGAGTTTTGACGACTTTACAAAAAGCTTAAGTCAGTCTTTGGGGAGTGCTCCAGAACCAAAAGAATTTAATAAAAATCAAACTTTCGCAGAAATTATGGATGTGCTAAACGATTTCTATAAAGAAGAATATTTAAATAAATTTGAGCCACTTAAAGAAAAGAAAAAAGAATTGGAGCGACAGGTTTCGATTCAGGTTTTAGATGCCTGTTGGAAAAGACATCTTCAAAATATTGACTCTTTGAGGGGGAATATAGGTCTAAGAGCTTATGCTCAGAGAAACCCAATTAATGAATTTAAAAAAGAATCATTTGAACTTTTTGATAGCATGATTGAATCTTTTAAAGATGATTCTGTGAAAATACTTTTTAATATAAAAATTCAAAAAATGTCACAAGCTGAATTCGAAGCTAGAAAAAATACTACTTAACCTTGGCTGAAAATATTAGAGACCTCATCAAAGATCCAGAAACCTTTTTTTTGATTACTGGTGAATTTAAAAAAATTTCAACTCTTAAAAAAAAATTACTAAATACAAAAAGATTTAATAAAAAAATTCTAATACTTCGAATAAAAGAGGATACAGGCCAGCTTGATGAAATTATTTTAGAGGTCAAAAAATTTTGTAAAAAAGAAAATGTACCTTTGTTGCTTAATTCTCCAAATAAATTTTCATACAAAGCGAAGGGCTATCATCTTACCTCCAAAGAAATTTATGAATACAAAAATAGTAAGAATTTAGTACTTGGAGCTTCATGCCATAATGATCAAGATATTATTCAAGCAATTGATATTGGCTGTTCATATGCCTTTCTCTCGCCTGTTATAAGAAAGAATGGTATTGAAGGTATGGGTTGGGATTCTTTTTTTGCTTTAAAGGATAAATATCCACAAATCACAATTGTGCCCTTGGGTGGTATTAATGAGTCTAATGCAATAGTCGAGGCTTTTGCGGGTATTAGTCACTGGTGGAATCATCAGGCATAGGTATAGATTTTTCTTCATTAGCCCAATTTAAAAAGTCTAAATTTTTACATGTCTTCGAACAAAAAGGTTTGAACTCTGAACTGATTTCTACAATATTTTTGCACTGCGGACATTTCATGTTTACCTTTTCATTCATAATTGACTCTCAAAAAAATTAAAGTAGAACTCTAGTTTACGTTCAAAATCCTCAATACTTGAATCGTTTAGAATAAAATCTGTAGCATAAGATATTCTGTCATGCCTAGACATTTGTTTATCTATAATTATTTTAGCTTCCTCCTCACTAACTTTATCTCTTTTAACAATTCTTTCAATTTGAGTATTTTCTGGAGCGTCTATGACAAGAGTTCTATTAAAATTATCGTACTTTCCCCAAATTGGGGCAGAGTAAATACCCCATTTTGATTTAATTTTTGCTACATCCTTTATAGTCTTTTCACCAATAATTGGATGCATTATGGCCTCTAGTTTTTCCTTCTTTTTTTGATCAGAAAAAATTATCTTTCTTAGTTTTGCTTTATCTAATTCTTTATTAGGTTTTAGAATATCTTTACCAAAGGCTTTTACTACCTCTTCATAACCTTTCTCTCCTACCTCTTGCAAGCTTCGAGAAATTTCATCAGCATCGACTATCTCAATTTTTTTCTTTTTAAAAAAATCACAAGCAAGGGTTTTACCTGTAGCAATACCTCCTGTTATACCAACCAAAAACATCTATATTTGATCTTCAGCTTCTGCGCCTTTAGCAAGAATATTTAGTTGTTTTCTTGTGAGATTTAATTTTTTATCAATTAAGTTTAATTTTTTGTTGAGGAACTCCTGATTCTTATAAAGTGCTTCTATTTCCTCTTTGAAAAATTGAAACTTCTTGTCGTTATTCATGTTTTAATCTTATCCAACCTCTTGCTACATCATACCTTAGGTCCTGAAGAATACTTGAATGATTGCCATGGTAAGTTCGCCTTTTAATACATTTTCTGTAGTAAGAATTTGGTGCATTTATTTCCTCATAAGTTCTACCATCTTCACCAGCCTCTGCGATCCATTCAATTCTTTGACGATTATGAATTGCTACTTGTGGGATTAATTCATTTTCTGTCCTTACAAATGTCATGCCTTCATACATGATTTTCCCTTTATCTCCAAACTCTACTCCTTGAGCAAGGGGCAATTCTGTTCCGTAGTTAAGAGTTGCAGTTGTTCTTCTCATATAAGCTTTCCATGCATCTGAACCTGATTCACGGCCGCCTCCAGTTTCTTTTTCTCCTCCAAAAGCACCACCAATTTCTGCGCCGCTTGTGCCAATATTCACATTTGCAATACCACAATCTGATCCCTCAGGACCAAGGAAAAGTTCTGACTCTCGAAAATCATTAGTAAAGATAGAGCTGCTTAAACCTTGCTTAACAGAGTTTTGCAATTCAATAGCATCAGTTAATTTATTAAATGGCATTACAAAAAGAATTGGCGCAAAGGTCTCATCTTTCATTTCATCGATATGGCTGTCAACTTCAACAATTGCCGGCTGCACATATGTGCCGCCCTCGATATCTAATTTTTGACCACCATGTATTTTCTTTGCTTTACTCGAACAAGCATCTAATGTTTTTTTCATAGCATCGTAACTTTGCTCAGAAATTAAAGGTCCCACCTGAATATTTCTATCAAAAGGATCTCCAATTTTTAAACTCTCAAACGAAGGTATAAGTTTGTTTATTACCTCCTCATAAATGTCTTCATGTACGAAGAGTCTTCTTAATGTTGTGCATCTTTGACCAGTTGTACCTGCTGCAGAAAAAGTCACACCTTTAATTGTCAAATCCAGATCTGCAGTTGGACAAATAATAGCTGCGTTATTCCCACCAAGTTCGAGTAAGTTTCTTCCTAATCTGGCTGAAACTATTGGCGCAATAGCCTTGCCCATAGCACAACTTCCAGTGGCAGAAAGTAGGGCAATATTTTCATCTTCAGCAAATTCTACTGAAGCCTCATTTGCTCCTTTTTTGATTAAAACCAAATCCTTATATTCACCTGCGACAGAATCCCATATTTTTTTTGTTAAGTCTGCACATCCCTCACTATGAGGTGATGGTTTCCAAATAATACTATTGCCGCAAACAGCAGCTAAACAAAAATTCCAACCGAACACAGCTACAGGAAAATTGAAAGCTGTAATACAACCAACAATACCTAAAGGTTGCCAAATCTCCTGCAATCGATGATTAGGTCTTTCACTTGGCATGGTGAGACCATAGAGCTGCCTACTTAAACCAGTAGCAAAGTCACACATATCAATGACTTCTTGAACCTCACCTTCAGATTCTGAAATAATTTTTTTTGCTTCAAATGTTATTTGATTTGCAACTTCTTTTTTTTGCTCTCGAAGAGCTTCTCCAAACAACCTGATGTAATTGCCACGCTCAGGAGCTGGTAAAGCTCTCCATTTTAAAAAAGCAGCTCTAGATTTATTTATTAAATCGCTGTGTTTTTCCCCCATCAAAAAAATTAATTTTTTGGATTAGATTCTGGCTGATATACATAATAGCCAGTTAATGGAATCATTAAATGTGCTATTGGTGTATTAGGCATCATCACATAAGGTGCACCAGTAGTGAAATCTGATGACATATTCTTAATAGTTGCCGGATCTTTAGGCATTAACATCATATGAGGCCCCGATTCAATCCATTGCCCAGGTGCACTATCTTTCTTATTGAGTACTCCTGGTTTGGAGTTATCTTCACCAACATCACCATGCAGCATCCAAGCCCAACCATCAGCTGTCATTTCGCTCTGTTTACCATTCATAAATTTGAAAGCATTTTCATCCATGCATAATGGCATTGCTTCGTGAGCACTTGACCAACCCATTTTAGGAAAAGGTCTGTTGTTACCTGACTGACAAGTCCAACCGTTACTTCCTTCGTGCAAAACTTCTCCATTGCCACCAATTATTGTTGCGTAATTGCCAATAAAATCAGGTGCAGCAGAACCATAGGCTTCAATTTGCCATTCGGCACTAGCATGTGAGCTATCTTTAGTATGCGATAGCAGAATAAAAGAATTTAGTATTAATAATGTAAATAGATATCTCATAATTTCTCCAAGTTGAACTATTGATTAAAAAGGAAAAATGAGATGAATTCAAGTAATAAAAAGAACAAAAAAAAGCCCGATAATACCTACTCTCGCACTTACGCACTACCATTGGCGCTACACCGTTTCACTTCTAAGTTCGAGATGGATTAGGTGGTTCCAGTGAGCTATTGTTATCGGGCAACCGTGATTTGCGAAACTTAATAAAAGAATTTACTTTGAGGTTTATTCAAGCCGATCGAGCAATTAGTACTAGTAAGCTGAATCCTTTACAGGACTTACACATCTAGCCTATCAACGTTGTCGTCTTCAACGGCTCTCAAGGGAGATCTCATCTTAGGTGAGGCTTCCCGCTTATATGCTTTCAGCGGTTATCCTTTCCGAACATAGCTACCCGGCAATGCTACTGGCGCAACAACCGGCCCACCAGGGGTTCGTCCACTTCGGTCCTCTCGTACTAGAAGCAGCTTCCTTCAAATCTCCAACGCCCACAGCAGATAGGGACCGAACTGTCTCACGACGTTCTAAACCCAGCTCGCGTACCTCTTTAAATGGCGAACAGCCATACCCTTGGGACCTGCTCCAGCCCCAGGATGAGATGAGCCGACATCGAGGTGCCAAACAGCGCCGTCGATATGAACTCTTGGGCGCTATCAGCCTGTTATCCCCGGCGTACCTTTTATCCGTTGAGCGATGGCCCTTCCATTCAGAACCACCGGATCACTAAAACCTAGTTTCCTACCTGCTCGATCCGTCGATCTCGCAGTCAAGCATCCTTTTGCTTTTGCACTCTACACACGATGTCCGACCGTGTTGAGGATACCTTCGTGCTCCTCCGTTACTCTTTAGGAGGAGACCGCCCCAGTCAAACTACCCAGCACACACTGTCCTTGACTAAATCAAAGTTAGAATGTCAATCTTACAAGGGTGGTATTTCAAGGACGACTCCACTACAACTGGCGTCATAGTTTCAAAGTCTCCCACCTATCCTACACAAATATGACCGAAATTCAGTGTGAACCTGTAGTAAAGGTGCACGGGGTCTTTCCGTCTAGCTGCGGGTAAACTGCATCTTAACAGCTATTTCAATTTCACTGAGCCTCTGGTGGAGACAGTGTGGCCATCGTTACGCCATTCGTGCAGGTCGGAACTTACCCGACAAGGAATTTCGCTACCTTAGGACCGTTATAGTTACGGCCGCCGTTTACCGGGGCTTCAATCAAGAGCTTTGCCGAAGCTAACCCCATCATTTAACCTTCCGGCACCGGGCAGGCGTCACACCCTATACGTCCACTTTCGTGTTAGCAGAGTGCTGTGTTTTTAGTAAACAGTCGCAGCCACCTGGTATCTTCGACCAATTTAAAGTTGCCTTAAAATTGGCTAACCTTCTCCCGAAGTTACGGTTACATTTTGCCTAGTTCCTTCACCAGAGTTATCTCATCCGCCTCGGTATTCTCTACCTGACCACCTGTGTCGGTTTGTGGTACGGTCTATGTTGGAGCTATTTCTTGGAACCTGTTCACTGCATGCACAATCCAATAAGTGCATACAATTTACCAGATCCGTCACTTCCAACTGGTACAGGAATATTAACCTGTTTCCCATCGACTTCCCCTTTCGGGTACGCCTTAGGGGCCGACTAACCCTGCCACGAAAAGCGTTGGACAGGAATCCTTAGTCTTCCGGCGAGGAGGTTTTTCACCTCCTTATTCGTTACTCATGTCAGCATTCGCACTTCTGATACCTCCAGCAAACCTCTCGGTTCACCTTCACAGGCTTACAGAACGCTCTTCTACCATCATCCGAAGATGATCCAAAGCTTCGGTTCGTGATTTAGCCCCGTTAAATCTTCCGCGCAGACAAACTAGACTAGTGAGCTATTACGCTTTCTTTAAAGGATGGCTGCTTCTAAGCCAACCTCCTAGCTGTATAAGTCTATTCACATCGTTTTCCACTTAACCACGATTAGGGACCTTAGCTGTTGGTCTGGGTTGTTTCCCTCTCGACAACGGACGTTATCACCCGCTGTCTGTCTCCCTTGCTTATACTCAATGGTATTCGGAGTTTGCATCGGTTTGGTAAGTCGGGATGACCCCCTAGCCGAAACAGTGCTCTACCCCCATTGGTAATACAAGAGGCACTACCTAAATAGTTTTCGAAGAGAACCAGCTATCTCCAAGCTTGATTGGCCTTTCACCCCTATCCACAGTTCATCCCCTCATTTTTCAACATAAGTGGGTTCGGTCCTCCATGTGATGTTACTCACACTTCAACCTGACCATGGATAGATCGCTTGGTTTCGGGTCTAATTCCAGAAACTAAATCGCCCATTTAAGACTCGGTTTCCCTACGCCTACCTAACGTTAAGCTTGCTACTGAAATTAAGTCGCTGACCCATTATACAAAAGGTACGCCATCACCCCGAAGGGCTCTGACTGATTGTATGCTAAAGGTTTCAGGTACTATTTCACTCCCCTAACAGGGGGACTTTTCACCTTTCCCTCACGGTACTTGTTCACTATCGGTCATCTAGGAGTATTTAGCCTTGGAAGATGGTCCTCCCATATTCAGTCAAAATTTCACGTGTTCCGACCTACTCGATTTCACTAATTAATGCCTTTCGTATACGGGGCTATCACCCACTATGGCTGTTCTTTCCATAACATTCTACTAGACAAAAATTAGCTTAAGGGCTGGTCCGCTTTCGCTCGCCACTACTAACGGAATCTCAATTGATTTCTTTTCCTCCGGGTACTAAGATGTTTCAGTTCTCCGGGTTTGCTCCACAAAAGTGGTGACATAAATGTCGGGTTTCCCCATTCGGAAATCCTCGGATCGTAGCCTGTGTACTGGCTCACCGGGGCTTATCGCAAGTTACAACGTCCTTCATCGCCTCTAGATGCCAAGGCATCCGCCTTTAGCACTTAATTACTTGAATAAGTAACCTCAAAGTTAACTCTTTGTTCTTTGAAATAATTTTATTGCAGTTTCGCAAATTGTTCTTTTATAGATCTTATGATCGTCTGAAAATTTAGTCACCCTTGTGGGCGCCCTTCCGTAAGGAGGTGATCCAGCCCCAGGTTCCCCTAGTGCTACCTTGTTACGACTTCACCCCAGTCATGGACCACACCGTGGTAAACGCCATCCCGAAGGTTAAGCTATCTACTTCTGGTGCAATTCACTCCCATGGTGTGACGGGCGGTGTGTACAAGACCCGAGAACGTATTCACCGCGGCATGCTGATCCGCGATTACTAGCGATTCCGGCTTCATGCAGTCGAGTTCCAGACTGCAATTCGGACTACGAGAGACTTTCTCAGATTAGCTCCAGCTCGCGCTTTCGCAACCGTCTGTATCTCCCATTGTAGCACGTGTGTAGCCCTACACGTAAGGGCCATGATGACTTGACGTCGTCCCCACCTTCCTCCGGCTTATTACCGGCAGTTCCCTTATAGTTCCCGGCCGAACCGCTGGCAAATAAGGGTAAGGGTTGCGCTCGTTATAGGACTTAACCCAACATCTCACGACACGAGCTGACGACAGCCATGCAGCACCTGTATCTTCGTTCCCGAAGGCACTTTTTTATCTCTAAAAAATTCAAAGTATGTCAAGTGTAGGTAAGGTTTTTCGCGTTGCATCGAATTAAACCACATGCTCCACCGCTTGTGCGGGTCCCCGTCAATTCATTTGAGTTTTAGCCTTGCGGCCGTACTCCCCAGGCGGATAACTTATTGCGTTAGCTGCGCCACTGAAAATTCCAACGGCTAGTTATCATCGTTTACGGCGTGGACTACCAGGGTATCTAATCCTGTTTGCTCCCCACGCTTTCGCACCTCAGTGTCAGTATCTATCCAGAAAGTTGCCTTCGCCATTGGTATTCCTCTTAATATCTACGCATTCCACCGCTACACTAAGAATTCTACTTTCCTCTCTAGTACTCTAGCTTATCAGTTTTAGATGCAGTTCCGAGGTTAAGCCCCGGGATTTCACATCTAACTTGATAGGCCACCTACGCGCGCTTTACGCCCAGTAATTCCGATTAACGCTTGCACCATCCGTATTACCGCGGCTGCTGGCACGGATTTAGCCGGTGCTTATTCTGAAATTAACATCAAAATTTGGTGGTATTAATACCAAATCTTTTCTCATAACCTAAAGTGCTTTACAACCCTAAGGTCTTCATCGCACACGCGGCATGGCTGGATCAAGCTTTCGCTCATTGTCCAATATTCCCTACTGCTGCCTTCCGTAGAAGTCCGGGCCGTGTCTCAGTCCCGATGTGGCTGGTCGTCCTCTCAAACCAGCTAAAGATCGTAGCCTTGGTAAGCCATTACCTTACCAACAAGCTAATCTTGCATAGGCTCATCCGATGGCGAGAGCCGAAGCCCTCTTTACTCCGTGGAGATTATGCGGTATTAATTCGAGTTTCCTCGAGCTATCCCCCTCCATTGGGTAGATTCCTATGTATTACTCACCCGTCCGCCACTGTACTCGCATCCGAAGATACTTTCTCGTTCAACTTGCATGTATGAGGCCTGCCGCCAGCGTTCAATCTGAGCCATGATCAAACTCTTCAAATAAACTGTTTTGCCACTAAAAGTGGCGATTTTTTTTTGGGCACCCACATATGAGTGACTAAATTTTTCTCAATCAGACCAACCCCATCATTGTGGGGAAACCCCCATTGTAGTTTTTTAAACAAAAAAATAAAGCTTTTTTTTAAGTTTTTAACACCTTTATAACCAAGTAAAAGTAATGTTATTAGAAGTTTTTGCTTTCGCTCTTCGGAAAGAGAAAAGTTTATCTTTTTTTTCATAAGAACACTCTGATTCTTTGTTAATAATTTCAACTGAAAAATTCTCTAATTTTTGGCGACATAATTCACGCAAAGACAGATAAAAACCCTGTTTTTTCTCAACTAAAGCCTTGGAAGTATCAAAGTTTGCTCTTTCTAATGCAGAAATAAGATCCTTTTGAACTTCAAAATTTGCTTGAGAGACATGTGGACCCAAGAATGCAAAAGCTAGATCTTTGCCATTATCAGAACTTAAGACCTTCTCAATAATACCACTAACAATTCCTTTCCAACCGCAGTGAAGTCCGAAGACTTTATCAACTTTTTTATTCCATAGAAAAAGTGGTATGCAGTCTGCTGTTTTTAACCCCATCGCTTTTTTCTTTTCAGCCAAGAAGAAACCATCATAATTTTTTTGACCCTTTTCATCGTGATTAAAAATATTTGTTCCATGATTTTGATTAAAATCTTTGTAACCATTTAGGCTGAATAAGTTATTTAATATTTTCTTTTTATTAGTTTCATTCACTTTAGAAAAAATTTTTTTACTTTTTAAGGCAATAACAATTTTTGGTTTTTCGTTAAGAATCTCAAATTTTAATTCGTTGTAGTTAATTATTTTTTCTTCCATTTTTAGAGGTCTTTTAATACTGTTGTAAGGTAATCTGGCAATTCTGCAGAAAATGAAAAGCTCTCATTTTTAAATAAAAAGGCCAAGCTGTAAGCATGTAAAAATTGCCCTTTAAGAGAATTGATAACATTAAGTTCTTTTTCTGAACTTCCCTTCCAGTTAGAAATCTTTGTATATTGCTTATCACCTGCAATAGGAAAACCGATGTGTTTTAGATGAACTCTTATTTGATGTGTTCTGCCAGTCTCTAATTTCACATCAAGTAGGGAAAAATTTTCATACCTCTCTTTTACAAGGTAGTGAGTTTTTGATTCTTTTCCCTCCTGATCAACAGTAAAAATCAATCTATTTTTTGGATGTCTTTCAATGGGCTCATCAATAGTCCCGCCAGAAATTACATTTCCGTGGACCAGTGCATAATATTTTCTTTCAATAGCTCTGTCTTTTATTAAATTGGTAAGTATTGTTTGAGAACTATGATTTTTTGCTACAACCATTAAACCACTTGTCTCTTTGTCCAATCTATGAACTATGCCACATCTTGAAAGTTCACAAGCTTTTTTATTTAAATGCAAAAGCCCATTTAGCAAAGTGTTATCTTTTTGGCCAGCTCCTGGATGAACTGTAAGCCCTGCTTGTTTATTGATGATGTAAAAATCTTCATTTTCGAAAACTATATCTAAAGGAATGTTTTGAGACTCATCTTCAATAACTTCTGGAAATTGTAAAATGACTTGAATTTGATCATTTAACCGCAGTTTATAATTTTTTTTAACTTCAAGATCATTTACCAATACATTACCTTGTTCAATTAATTGTTGAACTAATCCTCTTGAAATATCGTCCAAAATATCAGAAAGAAATGAATCAAGCCTCTTGTTAATATTGGCTTCGTCAATATTAAAAGTTTTTGTTATCATTACTTTTTAGTTTAAAGCAAAAAATTTTAAATGAGATATAAATACCTTTTATTGATTTTGGCAGGTCTCTGGCTTGGAGGCTGCTCCTCAAATGATAAGAAAGAAGAAGCAGACACACCTGAAGTGAGTCTCTATAATCTTGCGCAAAGTAGAATCAGTTCCAGAAATTATACTGGTGCTGCTGAAGCCCTATTTAGAATCGAAAGATCTTATCCATTTGGTGTTTATGCTGAGCAAGCAAGAGCAGATTTAATTTATGTACACTACATGACAGGCAATTTTGATGCCTCTTATGCAGCAGCTGAAAAATTCATTCGTCTCTATCCTAGGAATACAAATATAGATTATGCCTATTTTATGAAAGGAATGACTGGATACTATGCTGATGATGGTCTATTTAGTGATTTTTTAACATTAAATCTAGCAAAAAGAGATGTGACGGGTGCAAAAAAATCTTTTGCTGATCTTACAGAATTCTTAATTAGATATCCTGAAAGTGATTATGTAGATGAAGCTAGATCAAGATTAGTTTTTTTAAGGAATCTAATAGCTAGCAATGAACTTGATAGTGCTGAATATTACTTGAAAAGAGGGGCTTATGTTGCTGCACTAAATAGAGCTACCTATATTATCAAGAATATGCCCAATACTTCAGAAAAAAAACGTGCTCTTAAAATAATGAGAGAGGCTTATACAAAACTTGGCTATAAAGACTACGCTGACAAAGTAAAAGCTCTTGAAGAAGTAAACTAATATGAATTTTATCGTTGTGGGTGTAATTGCACCTATCGCTTATTTCCTTATAAGAATGCTTGTAAAACGCCTTGTTCAGAATTTTATCCTTAATGCCAAAAAAAATAGTAAGGTTGCAGAAGTGCAAGAGTGTCAAAAGTGTGGAGTATTTAAATCCATTGATGACTTAACTGAAAAAGACAATACCTTTATCTGTAAAAATAATTGCTCGAAATGAGCAGTAAATTAAGAATCATCTCAGGCACTCTAGGTAGTAGAAGAATCAAAACATCGAAGAACGCTAATCTAAAGCCCACTCCAGAAAAACTTAGAGAAAAAATTTTTTCATGGCTTAAACCTAATATTGAAAATTCTGAATGTTTAGATCTTTTTGCAGGTTCAGGTTCTTTAGGCATTGAGGCCATTTCTAATGGAGCAAAATCTTGTACTTTTATTGAACAAAACCCTAGTCTCTATAAAAATTTAAAAGATAATATTTCTTCCTTAAATGTTGTAGATAAATCAAAGCTTCATAGAACTAGAGCAGAAGATTTTGTAAGAAGATTTAAAGAAAAAGGATTTAACATTATTTTCTTTGATCCACCTTATGCAAGGGACTATTATGGTGATTTTTTATGTAAAGTTATAGATAGAGTTTCTCTATCAGGAACAATAATTTATGTGGAACAATCAGCACATGATAAAGTGCTTAAAAATCAAAATTTAAAAATGCTTAAAACATCAAAAACTGGTGACGCTTTAGGATCAATATTTACTGTGAATAAATGAATATTAGGATTGGATCGAGAAGTTCTAGTTTAGCTTTAAAGCAAGTTGAAATTTCAATGGAAGAAATTGGAATTGAAGATTATGTAACAGAAAAAATTGTCACTAAAGGAGATAAAGAGAGTGCAAAAGGTAGAACGCAGTTTGATAAATTGAATTTTGTTCAAGATATCGAAGAAAAAATCTCCTCTGGAGATATCGACATTGCTGTACACTCTGCAAAAGATCTGCCAGCTACAGAGAGTAAAGAATTTGATTATTTTTATCTAAGAGAAAGCACAGATGATATCTCTACGTGGTCATCTGATAGGATTATTTTCAGAGATAAAAATAAAAAAAAATTTTCTTCAGAAATGATTCTTGGAACCTCGAGTTTAAGACGAAAGATGCAAGCTAAATTTTTGTTAGGCGCTGAAAAAATTTTTTCTTTAAATGGAAATATTGATACTAGAATTTGGAAACTTAATTCCGGTGAGTATGACTGTATCATTCTGGCAAATGCCGGCTGCACTAGACTTGGTTTTAATCTTAATTCTTACAATCTTGATTTTCTTACTCCAAGCGCACAAGGCTTAATTTGTCTTCAGTGCCTGAAAGGAACAGATATTTCTAAAATGCTTAACAATTTTTTTGATAAAGATAAATATAAAATACATAAGCTAGGTATGGACATATATAAAAGTTTTTTAAGGAATATTAATGCTGATTGCAATTCAGCAATTTCTGTAAGGTCAGTAAGCAATGGCAGAATAGCGAATGGAGAGCATAAACTAACTTTTCAAGTATTCGGTAAAAATGAATTTTTTTCTGCAGAAAAAACACATTCAGACCCTCAAAAATTAATTGAACTTGCTACTGAAGAGTTTAATAGAAATAATGCAAAAAAATTATTAGATGAACATAATTGATACAAGAGCTAAAGGAAATTTTGAATTCGTAGAAATGAATTCAATTAAAAATATTCCATTATTCAAGTTAGTTCCGATTGAATATTCCTTTGAAGATAAAAATTTTCAAAATATTATTTTTCAAAGTAGTCCAGCTGTTGAAAATTTCAGAGATCTAAGTTCACTGCAAGATAAACAAATTTTTGCTATGGGTAAAGGCACTGAAGCAACTCTTCTTCAAAGCAATTTAGTGGCAAAAATACCAACTTCCCCTGGCTCTGATGGATTGATGGAAACAATAAAAGAGAATTCTAAAGGAGATGATTATTTAATTGTTAAAGGAGAGGGTGGGTTAGACCAAATTGAAAATGAGCTTGAAGAAATGGGTAAAAATGTAAAACAAATTTGTTGTTATAAAAGAGAAAAATTCCAGAATTATGAGCATTTAAAAGAAGATTTTGAAAGTGCAAATATTATTATTTTTCCAAGTAAATTCTCTGCTGAAATTTATTTCAAGGAGATAAATTTCACCCATCAAAAAACCTTCTTAGGTATATCGCCTCGTATCAATAATTATGTTGAGTCACTTGGATTCAAAATAAAATTGTTAGATTATTTTTCTGATAACTTAGAGAAAAAAATAAAAGAAATTATTTAGCTTTTGGTTTTGTCATTGAAGAAAAGAATTCTTCATTAGTTTTTGTGTTTTTAAGTTTAGAAATCAAAAATTCAGTGGCAGCAACTTCTTCCATATCGCTTACGACCTTTCTTAAAGCTACCATTCTTTGTAATTCTGTTTCTTCTGTTAATAGGTCTTCTCTTCTTGTACCTGATCGAAGAATATTTATAGCAGGGAAGATTCTTCTTTCAGCAATTTTCCGTTCTAAATGAACTTCCATATTTCCTGTGCCTTTAAATTCCTCATAAATAACTTCATCCATTTTTGAACCTGTTTCAACAAGAGCTGTAGCTAAAATTGTTAAGCTACCTCCCTCTTCAACATTTCTTGCTGCACCGTAAAATCTTTTTGGTCTTTCTAAAGCGTTTGAATCAACACCACCTGTTAAAATCTTTCCACTAGCAGGCTGAACTGTGTTGTATGCACGACCAAGTCTAGTAATTGAGTCGAGCAAAATCACTACATCTTTTTTATGCTCAACAAGTCTTTTTGCTTTCTCTATAACAAGATCTGCAACTTGAACATGTCTTTGTGGAGATTCATCAAAAGTGCTCGCTACAACTTCTGCATCTACAGACCTTTGCATATCTGTAACTTCTTCAGGCCTCTCATCAATAAGTAAAACTATCACATGCACATCAGGACTATTTTTAATAATTGACTGAGCAAGATTTTGTAAAAGTAATGTCTTACCAGCTTTAGGAGGAGACACAATCAAACCTCTCTGCCCTTTTCCAATTGGTGCTACAAGATCAATTATTCTTGGTGAAATATCTTCAGAACTTCCTGAACCAGTTTCAAGTTTTAGTCTAGAGTCTGGAAACAAAGGAGTTAAATTTTCAAAAGCTATTTTTTCTTGACTTTTCTTAGGCTCATTATCATTAATTGTCTCTACCTGTACTAAGGCAAAATATCTTTCTTGCTCTCTTGGTGGTCTTATATTTCCTACTACAAAATCACCTGTTCTTAAGTTAAATTTTCTTATTTGACTTGGTGAAACATAAACATCATCTGGCCCTGCAAGATAAGAGCCCCAAGGAGATCTCAAAAAACCAAACCCATCAGGTAAGGTTTCTAGGATTCCACCTCCTAATAACTCTTTCCCATCAGAAGAGATTGTTTTAAGAATATTAAAAATTATGTCTGCTTTTTTCTGTCTGGAGACGTGCTTTAAACCATGACCTTCAGCAATTTCTAACAGTTCTTTAGTGTTTTTTTGTTTTAATTCTAATGCATTCATTTTCTAAAAATTGGAATTTGAGATGTGAAGATTCGTATAAGATAACAGTTTAAATTTTTTTGTAAAGTTTTATAGATTTCTAGTTACAAGATCTTCCAACTCTTCTAAACTCACTGCCCCAATTAGACTATCAACCATCTCACCACTCTTAAAAATAATCAAAGCAGGGATACTTCTAATATTATATTCAATAGCTAATTCTCTATTCTCATCAACATTTACTTTACATACCGTTAGATTTTCTGAGTATTTATTAGCTAATTCTTCAAGTCTTGGAGAAATTTGTTTGCATGGTCCACACCATTCAGCCCAAAAATCTACTAGGACTAATTTATCGTTTTCCAAGACCTCCGAGGAAAAATTATCTTTATTAATATCGTTAGCCATTATTTTCTGCGATCCACTTAGCGAAGTATGTTAATACTGATGAACTACCAGCTCTAAATATACTCACTAGAGTTTCAGGTATTACATTAGAGTCGAATAAATTTTTGTCAATACCATTCATCAGCATTGAATACTCTCCACTCACTTGATATGCAAATACAGGTAAATCGTATTCCTCTGAAACAACTTTGATAACATCTAAATTTGGAAGTGCGGGTTTAACCATCAATATGTCAGCACCCTCTTGTATGTCTAATTCAACTTCTTTTCTTGCTTCTTTTGAATTTCTAAAATCCATTTGATAGGTTTTTTTTGATATCCCCTCTTTCTGCTTAGAGCCTACTGCATCTCTGAATGGCCCGTAATAACTAGAGGCGTATTTTACGGCGTAACTAAGAATAACAGTATCTTTGAAATCATTCTTCTCTAACTCATCTCTAATATATCCAATTCTACCGTCCATCATATCCGATGGTGCAAGAATATCAGCTCCAGAATGAGTGAGTGTAATTGACATCTTAGAAAGCGCATCAAGAGTGAGGTCATTATCAACTTTTCCGTCTTTTAAAATTCCATCATGCCCTGAAGTTGTATAGGGATCTAATGCGACGTCAACAATCACAACTAAATCAGGAAAATGTTGTTTTATTTTTTTGAGTGTGTCGCATAAAAAATTTTCTGGATTTAGTGCCTCAGAACCCTCATTATCCTTTTCAATAGACTTGAGATGTGGAAACAAAGCAATTGAGTTTATACCAAGTCCTTTCAGTTCTTCAATTTCTTTTAAAACTGAATTCTGATCAAATCTAAATTGATTTGGCATCGAACTAATTTCTTCCACTCCTTTAACTGTGTCAGAAACAAACAATGGTTGAATTAGTTTTTTATTATTTAAAGATGTTTCTGAAATTAAATCTCTAATCACAGAATTTTTTCTGAGTCTTCTAGCTCTGGTTTTTGGAAAGTTTCTTGTTATCATTTAAGGAGGGTAATTATAGCCTAGATTGTAATTTCCAAGCTATAAAAACTAAATAAATTTCATTTTTAAGCACAAATAAACAAAAAAAATAAAAAATCATATTATTAAAAGTCTTTATTTTCTTTGAAAATGTCATTAAAATCTTTTAAAATCATTTAAATGAAAATTTTGATAATAAATGGACCTAACTTAAATATGCTTGGAAGTCGTGAGACTGATGTTTATGGAAACAAATCATTAAGCGATTTAGAGAGCATGTTAGTTGGGAAAAAACATGATGTAAATTTAGAATTTTTTCAAAGTAATTCTGAAAAAGAGATTATTGAAAAGATTCACTCACAAAAAACTGAAAATTACAGCTATGGTATTTTTAATTTTGGTGCTTTTACTCATACTAGTATTGCTATAAGAGATGCGATACTTTCAGTAAAGCTACCATTTTATGAAGTACACATATCAAATGTTTATGCTCGAGAAGAATTTAGGCATAAATCTTTTTTTAATGACATAGCTGTAGGTTCAATTGTAGGTTTTGGTTTTGATGGGTATGAATTTGCTCTAGATAAAATTATGAGAGGTAAAGATGGATCTTAGAAAAATTAAAAAACTCATCGAAATGCTTCAAGAATCTGATTTAAATGAAATTGAAGTTAAAGAGGGTGAAGAAAGTGTTCGAATAAATAGAAAAAAAGGTGATGTTGAAATTCCTCAACAGATAGTTGCACCGCAGGTGCAAAGCAAGGAGATAGTGGATAATGTAGACGAACCTGAAGAAAATTTATCTTTTATTCAATCTCCAATGGTTGGTACTTTTTATAGAAGTCCAGCACCGGGTAAACCGCCATTTGTTGAAATTGGACAAAGGGTAAAAAAAGGAGACACTATCTGCATAATTGAAGCCATGAAAATGATGAACCAAGTTAAATCTGAATTTGATGGAAAAATAGTGGATATAAAAGTTGAAAATGGACAACCAGTAGAATTCAACGAATCATTAGTATCAATTGAAACAATCTAAAAAAATTCTAATTGCTAACCGAGGCGTTATTGCAATAAGAGCACTACGTGCCGCAAGAGAGTTGGGATACTCAGTTGCATCTGTTTACTCTACGATAGACCGAGACCAAAAACACTTAAAGCTATCGGATGAGGCAATCTGTATTGGCCCTCCTGAGACTAAAGATAGCTATCTTAATGAAGCAGCAATAATTTCAGCCGCAGAATTATCAGGTGCTGATGCAATTTATCCTGGTTTTGGTTTTCTAGCAGAAAATGCTTCTTTTGCTGAAAAGTGCAGAGAAAGTGGTTTTAAGTTTATTGGACCTGACCCAGAAGTAATAGCAATTATGGGCGACAAAATTAAAGCTAAAGAATTAGCAAAATCTTTGAATATACCTGTAGTACCTGGATATGAGGGAGAAATTTCTACTGAAAATGAAGCAATTAAAATTGTTGAAGAGATTGGCTATCCAGTAATCATTAAAGCTTCTGCAGGTGGAGGAGGAAGAGGTATGAGAGTTGTTAATTCATCGGATGAGTTATGGCAATCAATCCAATCTGCACAAAATGAAGCTGAATTAGCTTTTGGAGATGGAAAAATTTTTATTGAAAAATATTTAAAAAAACCAAGGCACATTGAAGTACAAATTTTTGGTAATGGTAAGGGTGAGGCAGTACATTTATTTACTAGAGATTGCTCTTTGCAAAGAAAATATCAAAAAATTGTTGAAGAAGCCCCTGCCCTCAATATAGATAATCAAAAATTAGAGGAAATTCAAAACCTATCAGTAGAAGCTTGTAAAAAACTAAATTATGAGGGTGCAGGAACCATTGAATTCCTGTATGAAAATAATGATTTTTATTTCATTGAAATGAACACAAGAATTCAAGTGGAACATACAGTTACTGAGATGATTACGGGTGTAGATTTAGTTCAAGCTCAATTACTTCTTGCACTTGAAAATAAATATGATTTCAAACAAGAGGATTTAAAAGTTAACGGACATGCTATGCAATGCAGAATAAACGCTGAAGATCCAGAAACATTTGTTCCCTCTCCAGGCCGAATAGAGAGAGTGCACAGACCAGGAGGTTATCATGTAAGATTTGAGTCACAAATCTATTCTGGATATCAAGTGCCAGCAAACTATGATTCTCTTATAGCTGAAGTAATTGTCAAAGATAAGGATAGAGATAGGGTGATTAATAAAATGCGGGTTGCCTTACAAGAGTTAGTTGTTGAAGGGATTAAAACCAATCAAAATCTACATCAAAGAATTTTAGAAGATAAAGGCTTTTTAAACCTTGATTATTATATTAAATATCTTGAGGAGAAAATTATTAAATGAGTGATATTTATAACTTTAAACAAATTGAGTTGGAAGCTCAGAAAAAATGGCATCAGCAAAATACTTACAAAGCTGAAATAGATCAAAACAAACCAAAATTTTATTGCTTATCAATGTTGCCATATCCTTCAGGAAATCTTCACATGGGTCATGTCAGGAACTATACAATTGGTGATGCTATTTCAAGGTATAAAAGACTTAAAGGATTCAATGTTTTGCAACCAATGGGCTGGGATGCATTTGGTTTACCAGCAGAAAATGCGGCATTAGATAAAAAAATACATCCTAAAAAATGGACAGATGAAAATATTAAACACATGACGAAACAATTAAAGTCATTAGGATTTAGCTATGACTGGTCAAAAGAAGTAAATACCTCTGATGTTTCTTACTACAAATTTGAACAAGAGATATTTATAAAGATGTTTGAGAAAGGTTTAGCTTATAGAAAAAAATCAATGGTCAATTGGGATCCAATAGATAAAACAGTATTAGCTAATGAACAAGTAATAGATGGCAAAGGATGGAGAACTGGGGCAGATGTTGTAAGGAAGGAAATTGACACATGGTTCTTAAAAATTACCGAATATGTAGATGAGCTTGAGTCTGGTCTTGAAGATATAGATTGGCCAGAAAATGTAGTCAACATGCAAAAAAACTGGATTGGGAAGTCAAAAGGTATAGAAATTGATTTTAAAACTGATTTTGAAAATAAAACTTTGAAAGCATTTACTACTAGGCCTGATACATTATTTGGAGTTACATTCTTTGGATTATCTCCTAAACATCCACTAGCAGAACAATTATCAAAAAAAGATGTAAAGCTGGCCGCTTTTATCAAAGAACAAAGTAAAGGCTCTACAGCTGAATCAGACATAACTAAGGCAGAAAAGTTAGGTTACAAAACTTCATTTAATGTTTTCAATCCAATTACAAATGAAAATATTCCTATATGGATAATAAATTATGTCCTAATGGATTATGGAACGGGAGCTATTATGGGAGTCCCTGGACATGACGAGCGGGATTTTGAATTTGCTGAAAAATATAAAATTCAAATCAAACGTGTAATTGAATCTGAAGAACCACTTCCTTATTCTGGAGATGGCAGGTTAGTTAATTCTCAAGAATTAAATAATTTAAATGTTGATGAAGCTTTTAAAAAAATATCGAAAATGTTGAGTGATAATCATGTGGGAAAAGAACTCTATCAATACAGACTAAGAGATTGGGGTGTTAGCAGACAAAGATACTGGGGATGTCCAATTCCAATTGTCTATAAAAATGGAGAACCAAGACCCGTTCAAAATCTGCCCGTTGAATTACCTTTAGGTGATAAAGATCATAAACCACTAGATCAAAATGAAGACTTTAAAAATATTGCTAACGGAGAAATAAGAGAAACAGATACTTTTGACACATTTTTTGAATCCTCTTGGTATTTTGCTCGATACACATCTGCAGATAATAAAAACAAAATTTTTGATGAGAATACTAACTATTGGCTGCCCGTTGATCTATATATAGGTGGAGTTGAACATGCAATATTGCATCTTCTATATGCTCGTTTTTTTCATAAAGTGCTTAGAGATATGAAGTTAGTTGAAGGAGATGAACCATTTAAAAAATTACTTACTCAAGGCATGGTTCTAAAGGATGGTGCAAAGATGTCGAAATCGAAGGGAAATGTTGTTGATCCGGAAAAATACATTGAATTGTATGGAGCAGATTCAATAAGGACCTTTATGATCTTTGCAAGCCCACCAGAGCAATCACTAGAGTGGTCAGATAATGGTTTAGAAGGATGTCATAGGTTTTTAAAAAGGTTATATGCACTTTCTGAAAAGATTAAAAAATCGTTCTGAGGATGCTTTTAAGGATTCAAATACTTCCATAGAGGAAGAAATTAAAGAGTTGTCCATTAAAATTAATGATGACTACGAAAAAAGATTGAATCTTAATACTGTAGTTTCATCATGTATGGAAATATTTAATAAATTAAATAGAAGAATAGATAAAAATAAAATCACAGCTGACGAAAATGAATTTTTAAAAGTATATGAATTTTTACTTATTTCTTTATCTCCTATTGCACCACATATTTGTGAGTATCTTTACGAAGATGTGTTAGAAAAGAATTTTAGTAGCGCTTGTTGGCCAAAAGAAGATTTTTTTCAACAAAAAAGGAGTGAAGTAAATTATCTAGTTCAAGTAAACGGTAAAGTAAGGGCAAATATAGTTCTGCGTGTCAATCTGAATCAAAGTGACGTTGAAAAAGCCGTATCAAAACATCCAAATATTTCTAAATATCTGGAAGGGAATGAAATAAAAAAAGTAATATTTATAAAAGATAAATTAATAAATTTTGTAAATGATTAGATTTCTTATAATTTTTTTTCTTAGTAGTTGCTCATCAATTGAAAAAAATAATTTAATTTTTGATAGTTCATTTGAGGGTAAGGATAGATTTTTATTTAAAAGATGCCTTTCAAATATTGGTCAAGATTTAGAGATATCTGGACTAAAAGTAATAAATTTAGCAAATAATATAAATTCAGAGGGGCTGGAGTTTAATTCGAAAACATCAATGACTGTAGATATTAAATTTCAAAACGAAAAAATTAAAATTAAATCAATGCAGATGGGTCCAACAAATTATATTTCTTCAAATATGTCACTTGAATTAGAGAAACAATACAGAGAATTTATGATTCTAGATATCTGCGAGAAAATTAAAAAAAATATTCAACAATGAATATCAGTTGTCTAGATTTTTTACAGAAAAAGAACTTAGAAGAGAATTTATTCGTAATTTACGGCAAAGAACCAGCCTGCATTTTTAAGTCAAAAGAACACATTATTGAGAATTCTTTTTTAGATTCTGAATACAAAAAAATTAAACTTGATATTGAGGAAGAAGATTTTATTCTAAATTTCAATGGATCACTTGCTTCCCAAGATATGTTTTCATCAAGCAAAGTACTTTTTATTAATTTTATAAAAAATCGTCTCAACAAGGATGTCAAAGAAAAAATTGAGTATATATCAAAGACTTTGACCGAAGAAAAGAACCCTTTTGCAGAGACAATTAGACGAAAGGATAAAAATATTTCTGGAAATGTAATAGTAGTATTAGAAATGACTGAATTGAAAATAGAAACAGCAAAAAAGGAAATACTTACAAATTTTAAGAAAGGTATTTTTGTAAACTGTTCAGAGCCGCCTCCAACAGAAATTTTTAATTTCTTAAGATTTATTCTTCCAAAAAAGCTTGTTACTGATGAGCAAATTCTAATTCAGCAACGTCAATATGAAGGAAACTTTTCTCTTCTTTTAAATGATATGGAATTATTAAAAATAGTTAATGATTCAAAATATATCGAAAATATTTTTTCTGAAAACTCTGTTAAAAATCACAATCTAATAATTAATCAATTGTCGGCAAGTAAAATAGATTCAGCAATTGAGATCATAAATTACTACGAGAAAAATGAGCCAGGAATTATTCCATTGCTCATTTGGTTATTAAATAGAGATTTGCAAGCCATAAATATGATATTAAGTAGAAGTGGCTCAGTAAGAAAATTAGGAATTTGGGACTCTCAGCCATATAACATGATCGCAAAAAGATTTACTAAAAAGAAAATTCAGAGTGCTCTTTCTTTGCTCGATGAGTCAGATAAGAAATTCAAAGGTTTCTTAAAAGGCAGTCCATGGGACTCTTTAAGAGAAGTAGTTTTTAAATTTGTTTAATTTAGATAAACAGAGATTTTATCCAATCCCAAATAAGTGCAAACCAGTATTGAAAAAAACCTAATTTTTCAACGTCTTCAAGAAAAACTAATTCAGATTCATTAATTATATTGCCATCTTCATCTATGATCTTTAATGTTCCTGCTGTTGTTCCTCCAATAACAGGAGCAACTATTCTTTCTTGGGCTAATATTTGTAACTCTAAGTCAATATTTTTCTTTAAAGTCATTACTACACTTTTATCCACACCTACGGAAACACTATCTTTATTTCCAGCTATAACACTTAAAGAATCAATCACATCTCCAGAAGAGACAATTTCTCTTGTTTTAAAATATTGATAACCATAACCTACTAAAGCTCTCACATCAGCAAATCGTTTATCAATACCACTTCCTAAAACAACTGCAATTAATCTCATATCATCTCTGGTTGATGAACCAACCAAACAATGGCCCGCTGCTCTTGTATAACCTGTTTTAACCCCATCAAACATATCATCTAAATGTAATAATCTATTCCTATTTGGTTGAGGTGCTACATATTCTCCAGGAGCGCTATAGGAAAATTCTTTTTCCTTATAAATTTGATAATGATCTGGAAAGTCTCTAATTATAGCTCCAGTTAATTTTGCAAGATCAAGGGCTGAGCTAACATTATTTGGATCCGGCAATCCACTCGAATTATTAAAATCAGAATTACTCAAACCTAAATCTACAGCGTATTGATCCATTAAATAGACGAAATTTTCTTCACTTCCTGCTATATGTTCGGCTAAAGCTACACTTGCATCATTACCAGAAATTATCACCATTCCTTTAACTAAGTCTGAAACTTTTACTTTAGTTCCCTCTCTTATAAACATTTGTGATCCTGGTGTTTGCCATGCTTTTACAGAAATTGTCGGCTCATCTTCCATTGATATGTAGCCTTGCTTGATTTGATCAGCAACTACATAACTTGTCATCAGTTTGGTAAGACTAGCAACCTCAACAGATTCATTTTCATTAAAGGAAGCAATAACAGTATCTGTAGTTGGTTCATATAAAATATAACTTCCAACACCTAAATCTGGTGGTTTTGGAATAGGTGATGAAAATAAATTGATACTTAGTGAAATAAGCAATAGAAAACTAAATTGTTTCATAATATTTTTTTTCAATTTCTTCAGCCAATTGATGCACTGCTAATGCATATTTACTACTTCGATTATATTTAGTTATTACCCTAAAATTGTCAAATCCAAGAAATAATCTTGTTTTTCCGTTTTGATGCATTAATAACGGCGTTATTTTACCTGAAAAGTTTTCATTAAATTTTAAGCCTCCTTTTTTTATTTCATCAGCCGAAATTTTTGTGCGGAAATTATTTATTCTGTAAGGTAATAAAAGTTCGTCAATCTGAAATTCTGATAATGAAGATATTCTATTTTCAATTTCAACTTCTTCAACTGTGCGAGCATCATTGATCCATCCATGAACCTTTAGGTAGTTTGCCACACTGGCAATTCCGTCTTCTCTAGAATCCATCAAATCAACTACTCCATCGTAATTGTAATCAACCCCATAAGAGTTATAACTTGAAGGAATGAATTGTCCCAGTCCCATGGCTCCTGACCAGGAACTACGCATATTTTTTGGTTGAAGATTATATCGTTTTGCAATTTTAAAGAGTTCTAAAAGTTCGTTTTGCCAATATTTACTTTTAGGATCAAATGCTCTTGTAAAGATAGCATCAAGAGGATTAAAAGAACCATAATTTCTTCCATAATTTGTTTCAATTCCAATTATTGAAACAATATAAAATTTTGAAACTCCAAAATCTTTCTCTACGTTTTCAAGCAATATTTTGTGATCAAGTAAAAATTTCAATCCATTTATAATTCTTGTTGCAGATACTCTTGTATTGCGATAGGAATCCCAAGTGGCTTTTACTTCTGGTTGATTATTTTTTAAAACAACAGCTTTTTTTGAAGGTTTTGCATCTTTAATAAATGCTAATACTTCATCCCTATCTAGATCTGAATTAGAAATTGCAAATTTAATAAATTCCTTAACATCATCTCTTTCTGTAATGTTTGATTCAATATAAAGTGATAAAAGCAAAAATAGAAAAAATCTCATCCTCTTAAAAATCCTCTTGATGAAAAAATTAAACCTAACATTATTGAAAAGCATAATAGAGATGATCCCCCTTTGGTGAAAAATGGCAATGGTAGTCCAACTACCGGAATAAGACCACTTACCATCAGAACATTCATTAAAAAGCTAAATCCAATAATAAAAGTAAAGTATGTGCCAAGATAATATGGAGACATATCAGTTGTAAGCCGTTTTTGTTGCATTACTACAATCATGGATAGAATCACAAACACGGTAAGTAGAAATAGGACTATAACAACCCCTAAATATCCAAACTGTTCTGCAAAAATTGAAAAGATGAAGTCTGTATCTGCTTCTGGAAGAAAATTAAATTCATTTTGTTTGCTATTAAGAAATCCATCACCAAAAAGCCCACCAGAACCAATACTTATTTCTGATTGTAAAATATTCCATTTTTCTGAAAGAGATTGATTTGTTGAAAACCAACTTATTATTCTTCCTCTTTGATAATCAGTAAGAAAAAAATTATAAATTACTGGAGATAAGAGGATTGCAGATAGTCCCATTAAAATGAAATAAACCCTCCTCATGCCACAAATAAATAAGAGCATCAATCCTGAGAGAATATATATCAGCCCTGTGCCAAGGTCAGGTTGAATAATTATGGGAGCAGCTGTTATAAACAAAATAGAAAGTAAAAGAAAAGATCTAAAAATATTGAATTTAAAATTGAAAAATCTTAAGTACTGAATAACAAATAGTGCATAGGATATCTTCATAAATTCTGAAGGCTGTAAACTTAAAAAACCAAAATCTAACCATCTTTTTGAACCATTTATTTCTTTTCCAAAAATCTCAACTGATAAAACTAAAGCTAAATTTAAAACTAACAATAACCAACCTGCAGATAAAACCCGATTCAAATTCACATAGTTAAAGAAGAGACTTACCAAAATTATTGAAATTAATGTAATTAGAAGAAAACGAATAAAATAAAAAGCATCGATTGATGTCACAGAATAAACAGTTAAAGAGCCAGCTATAATTATTCCCAATAAAGAAAAAATTATAAGAAAGCTTCTTAGGTCAATCAGCATCAAATACCTCTAATAAAACATCTCTTGCAACAGGACCAGCAACTGAACCTCCCCATTCGCCGTTCTCAATAACAACGGATATTGCATATCTTGGTTCGTCATACGGAGCGAATCCGATAAACATTGCATGATCTCTAAATTCTTCATTTTCTCTTAAATCATCATATTCCTCTTTTGAGTTGATGCTCTTTACTTGAGCAGTACCAGTTTTACCTGCAAGTTTCATGTCGCCCGGCTGAATTCTTATACCTGTCCCATTTCTTGAATAAATTACCTGGGTAAGAGATTCGTGTAATTGTTTCCAATCCTCTTCGGTCAAATCAAAATTTAACTGTTGAATATCTTGTTCTTTTTGCACTAAATATGGAATTTCATAATCTCCCTTTTTAGCAATCATTGCGGAGATTAGAGCTAAATGTAATGGCGTAACACTTAAATACCCCTGACCTACTCCCATGTTAACCAAATCACCTCTAAATAATCTTGAACCAAAATTTTTTGTTTTCCACTGATCTGAAATCAGAGGGCTGAACTGGTGTGGCCAACAATCAATACATAACCTTTTACCGAATGAGCCAGAGTCTAAAAAATCTGTAAAAGAATCTTTTTCATATCTTGTGGCAAGATTCATAAAAAATGGATTTGAACTTTCTACTAAAGCTTTATTTAAATTAGTTAAACCATGGCCGCCCTCACGCCACGCGTTGAAAACCCTACCGCTCTCCGCAAATCTAAAAAATCCATCATCATAAATTTGCTCTTGCCAATTTGTATAAGAATTGCTTAAAGCAAAAATAGTAAAAAATGGTTTTATTGTTGAGCCTGGGGGATAGAGACCCATAAAAGCTCTATTAAAAAGTGGTCTCTTTGTATCATTAAGTAAAGCCTGGTACTCTTTTGAAGAGATATCTCTTAAATCATTAGCGCTTATTGATGGTGCGCTTACTGCTACAGGAATACTAAAATCCCTTAAATCTATAACTACAATTGAGCCTTTTCTACCATTTAATAGATCATATGCCTTTTTTTGGGCATTAAAATTAATTGAAATATTTAAATCACTCCCCTCAATAAAATCCTCTTTACCTATTTCAACTTTTTTTTGCCCTCTTGCATTTCTTAAAAAAAATCTTTTTCCATGTTTGCCTCTTAATTGCTCTTCATATATCCTTTCGACTCCTGATTTACCAACTCTTCTCCACAATGACGGTGTATATTGATCTATTCTTGATTTGAAATAAGTTTTATCTCTTTCAGATAAGTAGCCCATATGGCCAAGAACATGAAATATTGATGGATGAGGATCATAAATTCGCTCATAATTTTCAATTACAGAAAACCCTTCAAGCTCATTACTCCTAACTAAAAACTTTGACAATTCTTGTTGATTTAATTTTGAAACTACAACCTCTTGATTTCCCGTTTTTATAGATTTCTCAACAATATCTTTGACATATTGATTTTCAATTTTATTTGGAAAAATAGAAATTAATTTTTCAATTGCCTGCTCATTTGGTTTTACATTTAAATTTACTGCAATCGAAAATATTTTTCTGTCTTCGGCAAGTACAAAACCATCCTTTGAAATAATTCTCCCTCTTTTTGGATATACATACTCAAAAGTATTAATATTTTTTTCTCTGAGTTCTTTCAGTTCATCTCCATTTATTACTTGTAGATAAAAAAATCTGAAAAGAACGATTACTATCAGTGCAAGAAAAATAAATGTTAGAAAAATTGTTCTTCCTCTAAAAAATGATCTGTTATCCATAATTATTTTTGATGATAAGGATGATTATTAAAAATACACTGTGCTCTATATATTTGTTCTATTGCCATTAACCTGAATATATCATGAGAAAATTCCATATCTGAGAAAGAAATTACTTTGTTTGAAGAGTCTAGAAGTTTTTTACTAATTCCAAATGAACCTCCAATTACAAAATCTATATCTTTAGTTTGTTTAAAAAGTAAGTCTGAAAAATTTTCAGAACTGAATTTATCTCCATTTTTATCAAAACAAAATAAAAAATTATTTTTGTTAAGGAATTTTTTTATTTGTTCTGATTCAATATTTTTTTGTTGCTCAATATTGTTAGATTCTGTTTTGCAAAAAATTTTCTTTAGCTCTAGTTTCAACGGACTTTTAATTCTCTTTACCAAATCATCTTCCAAAAAAAGTGCACTTTTATTTTTTTGTGAACTTACGTATAGGAGGTTTAATTTCATTTCTTGATCATTGTCCAAAGTGATTCAAGATCATAATGTTCGCGTGAGTCTTTTGACATTACATTTATAAGAACATCCCCTGCATCAATTAGTACCCATTCCTGTGATTCAAAGCCTTCTTTACCAAGAATATCAATTTTACCCTCCTTTAAATCATCCACCACTTTATCTGCAATTGACTTGATGTGTCTATTTGATGTTCCAGTGGCAATAAGCAAATATGAAGCAAAAGATGAGATTTTTTCTATGTTTAGTTCTTTAATATCATTCGCTTTTAATTCGTCAAAAGTTTTTAAACATATTTTTTTTATTTTTTCAGAACTGTCTTTATAAACCATAAATAGTTAGTTATTTCATTTAGACTTTAATGATTTTAGTTTATTTAAAAATTGTATCTGCAAGCCATTAAAATCTCTATTCCCACACATCAAAACAACGATTTTTTTTTCTTTGGAGTTTAATATTTCTTCAAACTTATTTTCTGAGAATGTTGAAGAAAACGATTTAAATAACTGCTGCTGTTTTTCAGAGGTATTAATTGTATAGCAGTTAAAATTTTCCAATATGGCCATAAGAGAAATATCATGCTGGCCATTTCGCATTGTATTTGAACCAAATTCAATAATAGGGATGATTTTTGCATCAACAAATTCTTTTTGAGTTAATTCTATAGTTCCTTGAATAGCTGTTGGATGGTGAGCAAAATCATTTATGAGTATGATTTTTTCGCTCTCAAATAAAATTTGAAATCTTCTTTTAACGCCTTTAAAAGATTTAAGTAATTTTTTTGTAGTATCTTCTTCAAAAAAGTTTATAAGAATCTTTGATGCTAAATTAGTATTTGTTTCAGAAATAGTTTCTCCCTGAGCATTGAAAAATTCAATCTCACAATTCGTTTCTAATTTCTGAACTTTATCTTTAAACGAACTCCTGACAGCGCCTGCATTTATATATGCTTTTGATCTTTTTTTCATTTGCTGAAGAAGCTTTATAAATTTGCTCTCTATTTCGTCTAGAGATGAATAAATATCTGCATGATCAAATTCAATATTATTAATCATTAAAATGTTGGGTCTATAGTGAAAAAATTTAGGCTCTTTATCGAAATAGGCCGTATCATATTCATCACTTTCGATTACGAAGTAGTCATCATCGCCCAAGGACCAAGAATGAATTTCTTCTGGAACACCTGCAATGAGATGACCAAAATTATTTTTACCATCTTCTTTAAAAGCATGAGCAATCATTGAGGTAACTGTTGTCTTACCATGTGTACCTGAAACAGCAATTACTTTTTTTTCCTTTAAAACATATTGATAGAGCCAATCCGGAGCGGAAATTATTTTTTTATTTTTATTTATGATGACCTCAAGAAGCGGATTACCTCTTGATATACTGTTTCCAATTACATAAATATCAGTATCTACAAAATTTTTTTCTTCGTAGCCTTCTTGAAATTTAATACCTGCATTTAAAAGCTCATCCGACATTGGTGGGTAAAATTTTTGATCTACTCCAAAAACTTCAAAACCTTTTTTCTTTGCAATTTGAGCCAGATTGCCCATAAAAGTTCCGGATATACCTAGAAAAAAAATCTTCATTCTTTATGTTGCTCTAAATGGAGTATAAGATAAGTCTCATGAAAAATGCATTTTATGCTCAATCTGGTGGAGTAACTTCTGTAATAAATTGCTCAGCATATGGACTTTTTAATGGTTTTAAAAAACATTTCTCAAATTCGAACATTTTTGTGGGGAAAAATGGAATTGTTGGGCTTATTGAAGATGAAATCTATGATTTGAATAAGACGCAAAAAAGTTTGGATCTTTTACTAGAAAGTCCTGGTGGGATGTTTGGCTCTTGTAGATATAAGTTGCCCGACCCTGAATCTGATTCATCTTTTTATGAAAAAATATTTAAAAAATTTGAAGATAGAAATATTGGTTATTTTTTTTACAACGGGGGCAATGATTCTGCTGACACCTGTCTCAAAATACATCAAGCAGCACAAATTTTAAAATTTGATTTGTGTGCTATTGCTATTCCAAAAACTATAGATAATGATCTTGCAGTTACAGATAATTGTCCTGGTTTTGGTTCTGTTGCTAAATATATTGCAATTTCCGCAAAAGAAGCTTCACTCGACATCAAGTCAATGTGTAAAACATCCACAAAAGTTTTCATTCTTGAGGTAATGGGAAGACATGCTGGCTGGATTGCAGCTGCAGGAGAATTGGCTAATCAAAATGGGAGTCACGTACACAAAATTTTATTGCCTGAAGTTCCTTTTGATGAAACAAAATTTCTCAATGGAATCTCAAATGATGTTGATAAAGATGGATTCTCAGTAGTAATTGCATCAGAGGGTCTAAAAAATTCTTCCGGTGAACTTTATTCAGCGTCGAAAGAGAAGGACTCATTTGGACATACCCAACTTGGTGGACTTGCGCCTAAATTGGCAGAACTTGTTAATAAAAACCTCAATATTAAATATCATTGGTCTGTATCTGATTATCTTCAAAGAAGCGCTAGACATATTTCATCAAAAACAGATGTTGAGCAAGCTATCGCAGTTGGTGAAGTCGCAGCAAATATGGCAGCAGATTCCAAAAGTGGATATATGCCAATAATTAAAAGATTAGGAAATGAACCTTACAAATGGGAAATAGATGTCGGTGACTTAAATGAAATTGCAAATAAAGAAAAAGTACTGCCAAATAATTTTATTTCAAACTGTGGTTTTAGAATAACTGATGAAGGCATTTCCTATTTAAGTCCACTTATACAAGGTGAGAGCTACCCAAAATATAAAAATGGATTGCCTGCTTATGAACAGCTTGATCTTCATTTTTAAGAAAAGTTAAATTGTTGAACTTTCCTCTCTAAAAAATTAATTAATTTATCCTTTTCCTCTTCAGTTAAAAAAGAGCCAAGCTCAATCTTGGTAGTTTTGTTTACAAAATATATTTTTCTTACAATCTTACTTTCAACAATAAATTTCGATAAAAACCTATCAAATTTATTTTTAGTTTTTTTTCCTTTTTGTTCTTCAATCTCAACATAGAGTTTATCGATTTTAATTTTTTGCCATTGGGAAGACCAATTTCTATTGAGCCTTAAGACTATAATCAAAGCAATTATTTCAATGCCAGCAAACGGCAATATTAGCGTAGCTCCAATGAAAAAAAATCCAATACCAAAAGTAAGACAAAGCAAACCTAAAAACCCAAAAAAAATAATATTTTCATTTATCGTGGAAGAATTATTTGGCTTAATATTTATTAAAGAATAGTTCTTTCTGTCATAAAACTTAATCATCGAAATGTAATATAGGTCCGTTACCTTGTCCAAAGTTAGGGGCTCTCTTTATGCCATTTTGCACGTACTCTATTGAACTACTAGTTGCTGCTTCGATATCAAAACCCCTTCCCAAGAGGGTAGCAATTGAACTTGCTAATGAACAGCCAGTACCATGAGTATTTTTACTATCAAGTCTCTTGCTTTTAAATATTGTTTCTTTTAAATCTTTTTGAATAAGACAATCATGAATAATTTCACTGTTACTATGGCCGCCTTTAATTAAAACATTCTCTGCACCATGTTCAAGGATTTTTTTACCTGCTTCTATTTGAGTCTTTAAATCAATAATTTTTATATTCGATAGAATTTCAGCCTCATAAATGTTGGGTGTTACAAGATATGCATTAGGAATTAGAAAATTCATAATAGCTTCTACCGCAGAAGACTCAATTAACCTGTCACCTGAAGTTGCAACCATTACAGGATCAACAACAATTTTTTTATTTTTTATAAATTCTGATATTAACTCTATAGTCTCGTGATCTGCTAACATCCCAGTCTTAATTACATCTGGAGCCAGATCATCCATTACTGATTCGAGTTGTTTTTTTATTATCTCTTTGGGTAGTGGAAAAATTTCTTGAACTCCAAGGGTATTTTGTGCTGTAACTGCTGTTAAAACTGTCATTGCATAACCTTTATGGAAAGAAATAGCTTTAATATCAGCTTGAATTCCTGCTCCACCACCTGAATCTGAGCCAGCAATTGAAAGAATTTTAGGAATTTTATTCATACTAATTTGAAACTAATTACAGAATACTAAGATATTAAGATTAAATTGTTAAATAAAAGGTTTTAATGCAGAATACAAACATATTTTTACCATGAAAAAATTATTTTTAACATTAATATTCGTCTCCACAGTTTTTACAGCTGATGATTTGCTTTCAATTTATAATGAGGCTTTAGAAAGAGACCCAGAATTTAATTCAAAAAAAGCTGATTTAAAAATTTCCAAAGAATTTAGAAACCAATCAATTTCTGCATTGTTGCCTCGATTGAATCTATCTGCATCCACTAATTGGAATGAATATTATCAAGAGAGAATATTGCAAAACGATTACAACACTTTTACTTATAACCTAAATTTTAACCAACCACTCTTCAGACTTGATTCCTGGTTTACTTCACGGCAAGCGCAAAAGAACTATCGTGCAGCTGAAGCTCAATTTGCCTATCAACAACAGAATTTAATGATAAGAGTGACAAGAGCTTATTTTAATGTTTTGTCAGCAAGGTCACTCTTTAAAACAAGAGGCGCTAATGAAAGAACTTTGGAAAATCAATTTGAAGAAATTAATGATAAATTTGAAGCAGGTGCTGCCTCAAGAATTGAGTTGGCAGAAGCAAAAGCAGCCTTAAATAGAGCTATTTCAGATAGAGTTCTTGCAGAAGGTAATGTGGATATTGCATTTGAGGAATTAAATGCCATTGTTGGAAGGGAAGTTAAATTAATAAGTCCCTTGAAAGATAATTTTAAATCTGTTGTTGATCTAGAAGGTGTTTCTGACGAAGTAGAAAAAGGAATTGAAAATAATTTCTTAATTTCAGAAGCAGAAAGTAGACTTGAAGCAGCCGAGTCTAAAACAAGAGCAAGAACATCAAACTTTCTTCCAAAAATAGATTTAAATGCAAATGCCAACAGGAGAACCTCTAAACAATACACTTTTGATGGCGTGGACTCGGATTTAGATTTACCTTTTTTTATACCCGAGGAAACTGAAAATAGGAGTTTTTCTGTTCAATTTTCCATGCCACTTTTTACTTCGGGATTAAACAGCTCACAAAGAAGGCAAGCCATGCTCGAAGAAGTTAGAACAGAGGAGCAGCTTTTACTAATTCAAAGAAATGTAACTCAACGCATTAGATCCCTTTACACATCTTTAAAAACTGGGCAATTAAATATTGAATCACTAGAGGCTTCTTATGAAAGTTCTGAAGATGCTTTAGAAGCAACAAGACTTGGATATGAGCTTAAAGCAAGAAACCTAGTTGACCTATTACGAGCTGAGAGAAATTTTTTTGATGCTCAGAATAGGTTATCTCAAGCAAAATATGATTTCATTATTAGAAGTCTTGAGTTTAAACAAGCTACAGGAAGCTTAAAACCTCAGGATATAATTGATGTAAATAATTTTTTAGACTAAGTGCCAGAATTACCTGAAGTTGAAACTACCAGAAGAGGTGTTGAGCCTTTCTTAAAAAATAAAATAATTAAGAAAATAGAAGTAAGAAATTCAAGTTTAAGAGTCCCTGTAAATAAAACTAAATTAAAGAAAACCATCAATAAAAAAATCATCGAAGTAGGTAGAAAAGGAAAGTATATTTTTTTACAACTTAACGATGAGTCAAAAATAATTATCCATCTTGGCATGTCAGGAACATTGCGAGTACACAATAAGTTCCAAAAATTAAAACACGATCATGTCATTCTTAAGCTTGAAACAGGACAATCATTAATTTTTAACGACACAAGAAGATTTGGATTATTTCATCTTGTATTAAAAAATGAAGAGTTTTCTATGTTTGAAAATAATGGCCCTGACCCACTTTCTCAAAAAAATGGTAATTATTTTTATAACAAAATTAAGAATTCTAAATCAACCTTAAAGGCGCTGTTATTAAATAACAAAATTATCTCTGGAATTGGCAATATTTATGCATCTGAAATTCTTTTCTTAAGCAAGCTGTCCCCAAAAAAAAGGGGCAATAAAGTTACTAAAATCCAGTGCGATGAAATCATTAAGTTTAGTAAGATTGTTTTAAATAGAGCTATAAAATTTGGTGGTACCACACTCAATGATTATCACAATGCAGAGAATAAACCCGGCTATTTTAAAATAAAGCTTTTTGTTTATGACAGAGAGGGAGAAGACTGCAAGGAATGCAAATCAAAAATCTTTCAAATAAGGCAAAACAATAGAAGTACTTACTTTTGCAAAAACTGCCAGAGTTAGTTAAATTTTTTTTCCAATTCTTTTTTTACAACTGGGTCAACAAATTCGTCGACCTTACCTTTATAAAGCGCAATTTCCTTTACCATTGAAGATGAAACATAAGTAAATTTATCAGTAGCAGTAAAAAAGATACTTTCTATTTTTTCATTTTGAGATCTATTAATATTTGCGATCTGAAATTCGTACTCAAAATCTGACATAGCTCGAAGACCTCTGATTATTCCTTTAGCTGATATTTCTTCAGCAAGGTTGATAGTTAATTTTGAACCTAATGATATGCACCTCACCCTTTCATCATTCATATAAATTTCTTCAATCATTTTTTTTCTTTCATCAGGTGTAAATAACATAGTTTTAGCGCTGTTTTCTAACACCGCAATAACGACTTCATCAAAAATAGTGAGAGCTTTTTTCACAATATCCATATGACCTTTTGTCATTGGATCAAATGAACCTGGATACATGCCTATTTTTTTCACAATTTAATCCTAGCACTATATTTAAGACATTTTTGTAACATTTTGTTTTTTTCTTATAACGTTATTGAAAAAGCATTAAGTGAATCTACAATTATATCTGGAGTGTAATAAACGTAATCAATTATGAGTGAAGAAAATAAATGTCCTGTTATTCATGGGGCTAATACTAAAACAGCTGGTAGTCATTCAAATGTAAATTGGTGGCCTAATCAGCTTAATTTAAATATCTTGCATCAACATGATTCAAAATCTAATCCATTAGAAGAGGATTTTGATTACAAAGAAGAATTTAAAAAAATAGATTATAAGGCTTTAAAACAAGACTTATATGATCTAATGACCGATTCAAAAGAATGGTGGCCAGCAGACTATGGTCATTATGGGCCATTCTTTGTGAGATTGACCTGGCATGCTGCTGGAACCTATAGAATTGGCGATGGTAGAGGTGGAGCTGGGACTGGTGCACAAAGATTTTCACCTTTAAATTCTTGGCCTGATAACGGAAACCTTGATAAAGCGAGAAGACTTCTATGGCCTATCAAACAAAAATATGGCAAGCAATTAAGCTGGGCTGACCTCTTGGTTCTTGCAGGTAATGCAGCGATAGAATCTATGGGAGGTAAAACTTTTGGTTTTGGTGGAGGCAGACCAGATATTTGGGAACCTGAAGAAGATATTTATTGGGGTCCTGAAGAAGAAATGTTAGGAAACAACAGATATGTAGGTGAAAGATTATTAAACAATCCGCTTGCAGCAGTTCAAATGGGTCTAATTTATGTAAATCCACAAGGTCCTGATGGAAATCCAGATCCAAAACTTAGTGCACACGACATTAGAGAGACATTTGGAAGAATGGCTATGAATGATTATGAAACTGTAGCATTAATCGCTGGAGGACATACTTTTGGTAAGTGTCATGGAGCTGGTGATGACGGTCTAGTTGGTGTTGGTCCAGAAGACGCTCCAATGGAACAACAACAATTTGGTTGGAAGAATGGTTACGGCAAAGGAATGGGAAGAGATACCATTACAAGTGGTCTAGAAGGACCATGGACAAAGAATCCTGCACAGTGGGATAACGGTTATTTTGAAAACCTCTTCAAGTATAACTATGAACTAGTTAAAAGTCCTGCTGGAGCTTTTCAGTGGCATCCTAAAGATTTGGAAGAAGAAAATTATGCTCCTGATGTTGAGGATCCAAATCAAAAAGTAACTACAATCATGCTTACTTCAGATTTGGCTCTTAAAGAGGATCCTGAATACAGAAAAGTCTCACTTCACTTTAAAGATAACCCTGAAGAATTTGCAGATGCATTTGCAAGAGCATGGTTTAAACTTCTTCATAGAGATATGGGTCCAAAAGTTAGATACCTTGGACCTGAAGTTCCTGAGGAAGATTTGATCTGGCAAGATCCAGTGCCTGCAGGAAAAACTGACTATGATGTTGATGCGGTGAAAACTAAAATTTCTGAAAGCGGTTTAAGTTCACAAGAGATGATAGAAACTGCTTGGGCTAGTGCTTCAACATTTAGAGGTTCAGACCTAAGAGGTGGTGCAAATGGTGCAAGAATTAGATTTGCTCCACTTAAAGATTGGGATGTCAACAAACCTGAACAGCTTACTAAAGTTCTTGATACGCTTCAGCCTATTGCTGATGAGACTGGGGCGTCACTAGCTGATGTTATTGTTCTTGCTGGAAATGTAGCAATCGAAAAAGCATCAGGAGTTGAAGTTCCTTTTTCACCTGGTAGAGGTGATGCACTTGAGGAACAAACAGATCCTGAATCATTTAGAGTCTTAGAACCATTAGCTGATGGATTTAGAAACTATCAAAAAACTGAATATTCAGTAAGTCCTGAGGAAATGTTAGTTGATAAAGCTCAACTTTTAGGCCTGACTGCTCCCGAGATGACAGTCTTAGTTGGAGGCATGAGATCACTTGGTATCAGCCATAGTGGACTGGGCTTATTCTCTGACAATGCCGATAAGCTTGATAATCATTTCTTTAAAACACTTCTTGATATGAGTGTAGAATGGAAGCCATCAGGCACTAATGCTTACGATGCATTTGATCGCGTATCAGGAGAAAAAATTAGGTCAGCTTCAAGAGTGGACTTAGTCTTCGGATCTAATTCACAATTAAGATCAATTGCAGAAGTATATGCAATGGATGATTCAAATGATAAATTTATCAAAGACTTTATTTCAGCTTGGAATAAAGTTATGAATGCTGATAGATTTGATCTTGACGTCTAAGAATTAGTTTTAAAAAAGTGGGCTCCTTCTGGAGCCCTTTTTTTATATTCTCCAAATACTTAGAATATATCGATGCCTTTAAGATTAAGTACTGAAGATTTTATTAAAAAAGCCAAAATAAAGCATAAAAATAAATTTGATTATTCAAAGGTTAAATATATTAATTCGCACTCAAAGGTCAAAATTAAATGTTCAAAGCATGGATTTTTTTTTCAGACACCTAATAGCCACTTATCAACTAAGTATGCATGTAAAATTTGTGCAGAAAATGGAGTGATTTTAAAAAATAGAAGAAGCAAAGCAGATTTTATTAAAGAAGCAAAAAAAGTACATGGAAACAGATATATTTATAAAAATGTTGACTACCAGGGTTCACAAAAGAAAATATCAATAATATGTCGTAAACATGGTCCTTTTTTGACATTGCCTTCAGTACATCTTGATGGTAGAAATTGTAATAAATGCTCTACAGAAATTGGTGCAAGAAAAATTTCCCTCAGTACAAACTCATTTATAAAACAAGCTAAAGCTTTTCATGGAAATAAATATGATTATTCGGAAGTTAAATATAAAAATCAACGCACCAAAGTAACAATTATTTGTCCTAAGCATGGTAAATTTAAAGCTGTCCCAACTGCGCATTTAAGAAGTGATTGTTATAAGTGTGGATTAGAAAAGATAGGTAATCTTAAAAGGAAATCTCAAAAAAATTTGATAAATGATTTTAAGAAAGTTCATGGGGAAAAATATGACTATACGAACGTTAAGTACCAATCCAATAAACATAAAATTGAAATTATTTGCCCTATCCATGGTCCATTTAAACAAGTGCCCTCAAAGCATTTAATAGGTCAAGGTTGCAATAGGTGTCATAACAAAGCTGAGGGAAGAATTGCCGAATATTTAATGAAAAAAAATGAAATTTTCCGTCAATATAAAATTTCAAATAATGGAATCACTAGGTTTTATGATTTTTACTTACCTAAACATAAACTAATTATTGAGAGAGATGGTGAACAACATTATAAAGATTGTTTCTTTGGTGCAAATGATAAAAATTACTTAAAAAAACAACAGAATAATGATGCTATTAAAACAAATCTTGTAAAAATTAAAGGTTTAAAAATCGCACGTTTACCGTACTGGCTCACACCAAAAGAGGAAAGAATTGAGATAGATAATATTTTATTAGGTAACCCAACTTATCCTGAAGTTCCCGACGTGAAACAAGTTAAAACTAAGCCTAAACCAGAAAATTATAAAAACTTTTGCTCTTAGAATGGTGGGCCCGGGAGGACTCGAACCTCCGACCAATGGATTATGAGTCCACTGCTCTAACCAACTGAGCTACAGGCCCAAAGAGTTATGTAGTCTATAATTTTTTTGCAATTACGTCACTTAAAAAACACCGATTTTAATGTATAATGCGATTTATGAAATATTTATCTCTACTATTGTTAGCAATTTCTATAAGTACATTCGCTGCAAGTGATAAAGGTTCTGTATCAGTTAATGGACAAACCTTAGAAGTAGAAGTTCAAAGAGTCTACGCACCTGGGGCAGCTTACCCAAGATCTGCTTTAAGGCGTGGAATTGAAGGGTTTGTTGTTGTTGAATTTGATGTTTCACCAGAAGGAGAAGTGCTTGATCCTTATGTTGTTGATACTGATAAGCCTGGATCATTTGAAAGAGCTTCTATGAGAGCAGTTAGAAGATGGGCATATGAACCATACGTACTAAACGGAATAGCAGTTAGAGTTGAGGGTGTTACAGCAAGATTTACTTTTCAATTAGCTGATTAATTCAAACAAATGCTCGTTCGTACCCAGATTCTGATATTTGGTCTTATCGGCAATGTTATTATTGCTGGCATTCTCTTATACATGAATGTTCAGAATCAGAATATACAAACCAAATCAGCAAATAGTCAGTATACGAGCATCGTTGAATCTGCGTGGGTACAGTCCATTGATAATAGTTTCTCAAACCTAAATTCTTGGGGTACATCTGGAGAAAAGGGTCAACAATATTGGAACCCCTACTCTGAAATCCCATTATTTATAGATATTGGCTTTGAGGGTTTTGATTATGCAAATCCTCTTATTGAGGCTTTAGATCAAGAAATAGAAAGTGACTTATTTATAATGATCGATGAGATGTTTCTTGATGAGGTTGATTTAGGAAATATAAGTTTCATAAAAATTTATAACGAAAATAATACAGAGCTTACCTGTCTTTACGCATTTGACTGGGCAGATGTCGGAAATTCAATTGATGTTTGTGATGCTAATAATAAAATTAATTTTCTTCGAGACGACTCTGTCTCTGCTTTCCTCGGCAAAATAAAAAATAGATTAAGCGTAACAAATGAAGTAATTTTTGCCCAAGAGCCTGATGGCAATACTAATCTACATCAAATTGTTGGCTTTCCAGTTTACATGAGTAACGAATTTGGTGTCAGCACAGGTGAATTATTAGGCTCGGTCATTATTGGAAGAGATTTAAGGCAATCCATGACAATTTTTGAGAGTGATTTGGGCGTTCGAACAGGCATAGTCTCGAACAATCAAATTATTGATGCTGTTTACTCTGATGAATTATCTGTAGATGAATCTATAGGTGTCACAAATTATAGTTTTAATCATATTAAAACTGATATTCTAGAAAATGGTTTAACCAATCTTGATAGCAAAAACTTTGAAGCTCTAGGTTTATCTCTAACTTCTGTACCTGTTGCATCAACAGTAAATCCAAATACTGCTCTTTTCTTTGTGATAAAGAACGTTGCAGATGATCTCAAGGAATTAAGAGACTCTACACTGAATTCAATCATTTTTACTTTTGCCGTAATTATATTAATTGTGTTGGCAATATGGTGGATTCAAGACGGAGCCTTTTCAAGAATTGCAAAAGCAATCGAAGTTCTTGAAGCACTTACTAAAGGAGACACAACGAAACAGATACCACAAAATAAAGGCTTTTTATCATCAGAAACAAACGAAGTTGGACAATTATCAAATGCTTTAGGCAGATATAGAAATCACCTTCTTGAGATGGATGAGGTCCGTAAAGATAGAGCTGAGAGAAGAAAACAAAGAGATGAAGTAATTATCAAAAAGATGAGTGGTCTTGCCGGAAAATTGGAAGGTGATGCGAAAAGTCTTATCACAAAAGATATTACCAATATGAAAAAGCTTGTGTCAGAGACTTCAGATGAGAACGCTGAAGAAGCCTCAGTCGAAATGATGGAAATTGCTTTTTCAAGAATGTCTGACGAGGTAAATGCACTTATAGATTTAAAAACAAAAGAGATGGCTACTGCTAGAGATGAAGCTAGGGAAGCAAGTAGTGCAAAATCTAGATTCTTTGCGAATATGAGTCATGAGTTGAGAACACCACTTAATGCGATCATTGGGTACAGTGAAATGCTTCTTGAAGATTGTGAAGATCTTGGCAATGATGACATGATCCCAGACCTGAAGAGAATTACCAACTCAAGTAAACATCTATTATCACTTATAAACAACGTTCTTGATTTATCAAAAATTGAGGCAGGAAAAATGGATATGTACTTCACTCCATTCTCGATTGATACCATGATAGAAACCATCAAGGATGTTTCTGGTCCTCTTGCTACAAAAAATAATAATGAATTCATCATTAAAAATAATGTTAAAGGAGAAATGACAAGTGATGAGACCAAGTTAAGGCAGTGTATTGTTAACTTTTTAAGTAATGCATTTAAATTTACAGAAAATGGCCAAGTTGCATTAGTTATTGATCAAAAAGAAATAGAAGGAAAGGAATATATCAACTTTGATATTAAAGATACTGGTATAGGAATGACTGAGGAACAATTAGGGAAACTTTTTGACACTTACACTCAAGCTGAGAGATCGACTAGCGCGAAATATGGTGGAACAGGTCTTGGTCTGTCAATTTCTAAACATTTTGCAGAAATGATGGGAGGAGGTGTCGAAGTTTCAAGTGAAGTTGGCAAAGGAAGTACATTCTCAATTTTTGTTCCGAAGCAATCAGAAGAAGAAAATGTTGATGAGGAAACAGATATTGAGAATCCAGAATTAAAAGAAGGTGATGAGTACATCCTGTTAGTTGACGATGATAAAGCAACGCACGATGTTGTAAAAAGAGCAATAAGAAAAGAGGGTCATACAGTTTATAGTGCCTTTGATGGCGATGAAGGTGTTGATCAAGCAAGAAAATTTAAACCAAAACTTATTCTTCTCGATGTTTTAATGCCTGGCAGAGATGGTTGGTCAGTTCTAAAAGAGATTAAAAATGATAAAAACCTTAAAGATGTTCCTGTAGTTATTACTTCGGTTCTCAATGAAGAAAGTCTTGCTTCTTCACTTGGCGCTGATGATTATATGAAAAAACCTATAGATAGGACTTTCTTCCTTAACATTGTGAAAAGATATATTACTGAGAAAGATCAGAAAGTTCTTGTAGTCGATGATGATGAGAATACTAGGGATCTACTCACAAAAATTCTTAACAATGAAGGCTATATGTCAATAGATGCAAAAAATGGTGAAGACGCTTTAGAAAGAGTAAAAGAAAAACCTGATTTAATTGTTTTAGATTTAGACATGCCTCGCATGGATGGATTTGAATTTATTGAAAGGTCTAGAACTGAAGGAATGAAAATACCAATTGTTGTCTTCTCTGGAAAGGATATAACCGCAGTGGAAGAAAAAATGCTCAGCAAATATACCGAGGGAATAGTTAAAAAAGAATCAAAAGTTGAATCACTTGTTAAAGAAGTAAATCAGATACTTAAAACTAAATAAATTTACCTATCTTTTCTAAAAGTCTTTTTATATCAACAGGCTTTGTATCAAAGTCATCAGCACCAGCTGCAAGAGCTTTTTGTCTGTCTGTTTCAAGAGCATGAGCTGTCAAAGCAATTATTGGTATATCTTTTAGTTCTGGATCTTCTTTTGCTTGAGTAGTCGCTTGCCAACCGTCTAAAACAGGTAGTCCCATATCCATTAGAACCAAATCAGGCTTTGTTGACTTCATCATATCAAGTCCTTCTTGGCCATCAAGAGCAAACTTAATTTCATAACCTCTACGCTCAAGCCTTCTTCCAAGCATATCTCGGTTCATTTCATTGTCTTCTACAATTAGTATGTAAGCCATCGTTAATCCTCTTTTAAGTAAAATTTATTTCGCCCATTCTTCTTTGAAAGATAGAGCCTTTCATCGGCTTTATTCACCAAATCAGAAATATTTAGGCTTTCACTTGTAAAGGCTCCACCACCACTGATAGTTACCTTTATTTTTTGATTATCGAATAAAGTTGTTTCTTTCTCAACCACCTGACGAATTTTTTCACATAAATCATGCAAATAATTCATTGAACTGTTGTAAATTATTGCCAAGAACTCTTCACCACCAATTCTGCCAAAAATACTTGGACTTTCAATATTATCTTTTGCTAAATCACATACCTTTTTGATGATCTCATCTCCTGCCGCGTGGCCATAGGTATCGTTTACATTTTTAAAATGATCAATATCAAATATAACAACCGCAAAGTTTTCCTTATTTTTATCTTTTATTTCATTAAAATTTTTCTCAAGCTCTTCAAATACAAACCTTCTATTTGGGATTCCTGTCATCTCATCTGTTATTGCTTGGTGATGTAGCTCTGAGAGAAGCTCTTTTTCTCTTTCTCTTAGCATTTTTCTTTCAAGGGTAGCTGCAACCTTAGCAAGCAGTATTGTTGAATTAAGTGGTTTTGGAAGATACTCATTAGCGCCTAATTGCAAACACTTCGAAATACTTTCGACATCATCAAATGATGAAACCATTATTATTGGAAGTTTATCTAAATCAAATTTTTCTCTTGCCTTAATAAGAACCTCTAATCCATTGATTTCTGGCATTAGAACATCAAGAAGTACAAGGTCATAATTTTTTTTATCAACTGCTGCTAATGCTTCCTTACCAGACATCGCTACCTCAGTTTTAAATCCTGAAGATTCTAGCCTTCTTTGAAGTACATCACAGTTTGTTTTGATATCGTCAACAATTAAAATTTTTGATTTTTTAATTTCATCATTAATTTTTATTTCTGCTTCAATTTTTCCTAAGGAACTAAAGAGACTCTCTGCACTTCCTTCATTATCTTGTTTAGATAAATCAACCTTTGATCCTCCTTTTAAAAAATCTACAAAATTAGAAATAGCATTCTCTACCTCTTTTGCAAGATTTATGATATTGCCGAGATCTTCTTTATGATTATCGCTAATATCATCTTCATAATCTTCAATAAGAATTTCACTGTAGCCAATTATTCCATTTAAAGGCGTTCGTAAATCGTGTCTCAGAACCGAGGCCTCTTCATCATTTTTTATGGATTTATTTTTTTGTTCTGCATATTCTTTAAATGCATCTATAAAATTCAGTCTAAGTGTTTTTGCTGATTTTTTGATGTTTTCAAATTCATCACTTATTTCTTCATCATATATATCGCTAGAATCAATAATTAGATTTATATAGTCTGAAATAGCATCTACAGGTGTAGTGAAATCTTGTTTTATTTGAGTAAGTAATATTCTCTCTTTTTTATCACTCATTATTCAGGTCTTCTAATGAACATGGCTTATGAAGATAGTAACCCTGTCCCATCTCACATCCCAAGCTTATAGCCCTTTTTACTTGCCACTCCTCTTCTAGTCCTTCACAAATGAATTCCATAGATAGTGAATCTGCCATTAATTTTGCTATTTGGACTAGACTTTGATTATGAGTTTCCTCTAATTCAAATGTGAAACTTTTATCCAATTTAAGAACATCAACTGGCAGATCCTTAAGATACCTTAAGGCTGAGTATCCAGCACCAAAATCATCAAGTGCTATTGATACACCTAAATTTTTTATACTGGAAAGCCTTAGTGATGCTGTTGATAGGTTATTAAGTTCAGCTGTTTCAGTGACCTCTATTCCAAAATCACCAGGTTTAATGTCTAGTCTTTGAATAAAGTCTTTAAATATCGCAAGAAAATCTTTATGTAAAATTGTATGTGCTGAAACATTAAAGAATAATGTGACATCCTCTAATCCTTTTTCTTTTCTGGCATCAAAATACTCTTTCACGATATCCATTGAAGATATAACTACCAATGAAAAAACATTTTCACCTTCAATGAATGGTATGACCTTATCATTTGGAATAACTTTATTATTCTCGTCATAGAATCTTATTAAAGCTTCTATCCCAGTAAGCTCTTTATTACCAGTAAGTCTGTATTGTTTTTGATAATTCATCCCAATTCTATCGTGCTCTAAACAAGACAAGACAGTTTTTAACGCAAACAGGTTTTCTTTTGAATTTGAAACAATTTCAATCAAAAAATATTTTTGATCATCGACAGGAATTACATGCAATAAAACTCTCATAACAAAATCTTTCTCTCTAAGATTGATTTTCATAAATACATCGAATGAATCGGCTATCTCTGAGTCAAACTGAGCCTTCTCTAAATCTTTCTCATCAATGAACAAAAGATTTGGTTTGTCATTGTCTTTTAGTGAGAAAATATATTTACTGGCGTTATTAAGCCAAAGTACCTCACCAGTAGTGGAGGTAATAATGAAAGGCCTTTGATGCATCTTCAAAGACTGTGATAAAAACTTCAAATTATCTTCTTTGTTGGTCATTTTTTAAATGTATCTTTCCTCATTTGGATTTCTTCATCAACTATTTTCACAAAATCTGGATTAAAGGTAGATTTACTTTTATTCCAGATATCTAAATTTAACTGATTATCAATAAAAAGTGTTCCTAATGCTTTTCTCATAGTTTTCCACTCTTCAATATCTAACATTCCCATTTGGTGTTGATAAAAATGATTTTCTCTTGCTCTCAATATTGCTGTCATATGAATTCTTAAAGCAACTTCCTCTTCAATATCTAACTCTTTTTTCTGAATTAATTTTTTTTTGGCTTTCATTAAAAGAGGATCTAGACCTGCAAGAGTTACCTCTTGATGAGCTTCTGCAATAGATTGTCTCGAGGCAGCTTTTCCCACTTTAATCTGCGTTCTTATTTGAGCTACAAGAAACCAGACACTAAAAATAACTGCTGGTCCTGTAATAATATTTACAACTTTATTGACTAACTCTATCCAGTATTCAAAATCCATTACATAACTCCAAAGAGATTTTTGAGTATAACAAAGAACATTATCGCTAAAACAGCACCACCAGGAATTGTTATAAACCATGAACCTAAGATTTGTAAAACAGATCTATAATTGACCTCATTTTTACTAAATATACCTATACCTATAACAGCACCCACTAGGGTATGAGTTGTAGATAGAGGAATCCCAGAAATACTTCCTAAAAGAACTACGATAGCTGTAGACATTTCTGCTGCAAAACCTTTACTTGGCTTCAGTTTTGTTATCTTCTCACCGACTGTTCTAATAACTCTAAAACCTAATGTCAGCATCCCTAAAACAATACCAATAGCTCCAGTTAAAAGCACCCATTCTGGTACAGTTGAACTTGCTTCAATAGAACCTAAGTTTTCAATTGTAGAAATAACTGCAGCCATTGGGCCAACAGCATTAGCCACATCATTTGAACCGTGAGCAAACGCAATTGAACAAGCTGTAAAAATCATTAGAACTGCAAACTTTCCTTCAACATCTGGATTTGGTGCAGTGGAAATATAATGCGATAAAATTAATCTTGAAATCGCATAACAGACCAGAGCGACAGACAACGAAATTAATATATTTACGACTATTAAATCAGATCCGCCGAAAGTTGCTGTTATTAATTCAGGGACATCGGTATTCTTTAAACTCTTATTAAGTGTAATAGCAGATATTATGAAACCTACAAGTCCAGCATACATTGGTATATATCTTCTTCCTGATTCAATTGGGGTATCTGATTTAATAATTAGTTTCTTTGCACTGTAATAAAGAAGTCCAGATAATAACGCTGCAAGTAAAGGAGTGATAAGCCACGATATTGTAATGCTCCCAATGTATCCCCAGCTGACTGATGACCAGCCTAAATAAAATACTGAAAAACCTGCAATTGCCCCAATTATTGCATGTGTTGTTGAGACAGGTAATCCAAAAACTGTTGCTATTAATAACCATGCTCCTGCTGCTAGCAGACTAGAAAGCATACCTAAAACGAATATCGAGGGATTTGCATCAAAGTTACTAGGAGATACGATATTTTCTTTAATTGTGGTTGTAACTTCAGCTCCAGCTAAATATGCACCAAGGAATTCAAAAATAGCTGCTATTACCAAAGCTTGTGTGAGAGTTAGAGCTCTACTTCCAACAGAAGTACCCATGGCATTCGCCACATCATTTGCCCCAATACCATAGGCCATAAAGAAACCAAAAATTAATGCTGACGCAATAATTAGATAAAAATTCTCAATTATGAATTCCACAATGCTTTATTTGAGTTAAACGTTAGATTTAATAGTATCTTAAAGTTTTATTCATGCAAGAAACTTTTTAACACATCAGAACGAGATGGATGACGTAGTTTTCTAAGTGCTTTAGCTTCGATTTGTCTTATTCTTTCTCTTGTCACATCAAATTGTTTTCCAACCTCTTCAAGAGTGTGATCATTATTCATTCCAATACCAAATCTCATTCTTAGGACTTTAGCTTCTCTTGCAGTTAATGAACCCAATATTTCATCGGTAGCATCTTTAAGACCTCTTATTGATGCATCATCTATAGGCGAATTGATTGAACTATCTTCAAGAAAATCACCAAGATTTGAATCTTCATCATCACCGATTGGTGTTTCCATTGAAATCGGCTCTTTTGCAATTTTCATTACTTTTCTCATTTTATCTTCCGGAATATCTAATCTCTTTGACATCTCTTCAGGAGTGGGCTCTCTTCCAATTTCTTGCATCATTTGTCTGGAGAGTCTATTTAGCTTATTAATCGTTTCAATCATGTGGACTGGAATTCTAATTGTTCTGGCTTGGTCAGCAATTGATCTAGTTATCGCTTGTCTTATCCACCAAGTAGCATAAGTTGAAAATTTATATCCTCTTCTGTATTCAAACTTATCAACTGCTTTCATGAGACCAATATTGCCCTCTTGAATAAGGTCTAGAAACTGTAGTCCTCTATTTGTATATTTTTTTGCTATCGAAATTACTAACCTTAAATTCGCCTCTATCATTTCTTTTTTGGCTCTTAATAAGCCTCTATATGCTTTGTTAATTCTTTTATTCAGAGACAAAATTTGGGTTACAGGCATTAAGTTATTTTCATCAATTTTGATAAGATCTTTCTGAATCCTAATAAATGTAGGTTTTATAACTTCAATCTTTTTCTTCAATTTTTTATCTTTAGATAGTTTAGTCAGAAGTCGTATATTAATAAGATTTTCATCAATTAAACTTCTTGCTTCTTTATTTGGAAGGCCCACGTTTTTAACCAGCATTTTTTTTAGTTCTTTCTCAAAAGCGCCTACTTGTGCTTTCCTCTCAGCAGGAATTAAAACAAGAGTATCGAAAACTTTGGAATTAAACTTAATTTTTTGGAATTCTTCTTTTAGTTTATCTAGTGCTTTTTGAGCTTTTGGATCAAGTTTGGCATTGTTTAAAGATTTAACATAAATGTTGTAGTTTCTTTTTATTTTTTTAATAACTTCTGTGCACTCTTCAAAAGATATAGCTGAAGATTCTTCATTCTCATCGTCTTCAATCTCCTCATTTTCCTCATTTTGTTCATTAAACTCCTCTTCAACTATTTCATCTTCGGGTTCATCTAGCATAAAACCAGAAATCAAATCTTGTGTTTTCTTTTCTTCATTCTTAATCCTTCCATAAAAATCTAGGATATATTCAATACATAAAGGATACTCAGCACATAATGAAAGAACTTCCTTCATAGCTTTTTCTATTCTCTTTGCTATATCTATTTCACCTGTTTTAGTCAAAAGATCGACACTTCCCATTTCTCTCATATACATTCGTACAGGATCGGTTGTTCTTCCTGATTCAATTTCTGTTTGAGAAAGAGCTGCAACTGCATCTTCTGCAGCTAGGTCATCGGTATCCTCGTCTTCACCAAGCATTAACTCATCTTCATCAGGAGTCTCTTCAAAAACTTTAATCCCCATATCTTTAAGTGCTTGAAGAATTTCTGGGAAATTATCTTCGTCTGTTGAGCCCTCAGGCAAAGTATCATTTATATCTGCATGAGTTAAGAAACCTTGATCACGGCCCAACTGAATAAGTTGAGCTATATCATTTGCTGCATTTTTCTCTTCTGGATTAATTTTTTCAGACATTATTCTTTATATACCTCTAAATTAACTATTTTCAAGCATAGTCATTTAAGAGTTTAATCAGCTCCTCTTCCTGAGTTGAGATATTATCACTCAAATTTAAAGTTTTTTGCAGATTTTCTTTCCTTTCAAAGCTTAATTTTTTATCTTTTGCCAGTTTTTTCATCTCATTAAGGAAATTTTTATCATATTTAAGTTGAATTTCATCAGAAACTCTTTGAAATTCTTGCAATGCATCATCTTCACTTAATTTGAGATTTAACATCTCCGCTTCAGTATAAAGTGCTAATTCAGTATGCTCAGTGCTACCATCTGAAATTGAATTAATAACTTTTTTTACAGCAGCCAAAACTTCTTCTTTAGAATTAATTACAAAATTAAGCGCCCCTTTTTCTGTAATTAAATCTTTAAAATTTGAGTAGATGTAAATGAACAATAGAAATGATTTATCAGTTTTAGCTCTAGAAGGTTCCTCTACTAGTTGAGCATTTGCTTTAGGGGCACTTTTCTTTAGTGCAACTAGAGCTTCTTTACTTACTCCCAATTCTTTAGAAATTTTATTTACCAGAGTCTCTTTCAATATATCTGCTTCTATATTCTTTGTTAAATTTTGCAACTCATGTGAAATTAGCCTTATATCTTCTGGTGATTCTAAATTTTTCCCTCTTTTTAAATATTGAAATACGAAATTCTCCAACACCAAAGCATTTGCAGCTTTTTTTAAAAATTCCTCTTTACCATTTTTCAATATAAAAGAATCTGGATCCTCGCCGGCTGGTAAAAAAAGAAACCTAATGGTTCTGTCAGCGTAAATTTTATTAATGCATTGATTAAGCGATCTCCACGCCGCTTTAAGACCAGCCTCATCCGAATCAAAACAAAAAATTATCTTGTTCTTAAACTTAAAAAGATTTTCAAGATGATACAAAGTAAAGGCAGTGCCTAAAGAAGCAACAGCATTATTCACTCCATTTTGATTTAGCATGATTACATCCATATACCCCTCTGTCACCAGGAAAAAATCTAATTCTTTATCTTGCCTAGCTTTGTTGAAGCCATAAAGTTCTCTTTTCTTTTGAAAAAAATTACTTTCTTTAGAATTAAGGTACTTTGGCATCTGTTCATCTATTGATCTTCCACCAAATCCAATGACATTCTCCTTAGTATTAAAAATTGGAAAGGTTATTCTATTTCTTAAAAATGGATATAACCCATTTTCTCCTTTGCCAAAAGAGCCACTTTTTATCAGCAATTCATCATCAAACTTTTCTCTAAGCTTTTCTATTAATTGCGATTGCACTTTAGGAGCAAAACCAATTAAAAAATCTTTTGCAGTCTCACCAGTAAGACCTCGTCTTTTTAGGTATTCTACTGATGCAGGTTCATTCTTCAGATAAGAAAAATATTCATTTGCAACTAACTTATTTATTTCAAAAAATTTACTATTATCAGGACCTTGCTTAGTTGCTGTTCTTGGAATTTCAACATGATTTATTTCTGCTAGTTTTTCAACTGCTTCAATAAAATCCAGTGAAAGGTATTTCATTAGGAAACTTATTACATTTCCTCCTTCATTACACTTAAAACAATGATATATCCCCTTTTGAGGACTGACAGAAAATGTAGTTATATTGTCGCCATCATGAAAAGGACATTTACTTCTGTATTGTCCAGATGATTGGCGTAAATCAACGTACGTTCCAATTATTCCAACTATATCGGACATCTCAATTAGTTTATCTATAAACTCTCTTGGAATAGATTTACTCATTTTTAGTATTTACCCAACTTTCGAATATTTTTTGTGCTGATAATGAATCGTATTCTTTATTTTTAAATTCTGATGAAATTATTTGGCTTGTAAAATCTTCATTGCTTTCGATTACTTCTAATTTAAATTCATTTTTTAGATTTTCCTTAAAAATATTAAGTTGTCTAAAAAAGTCTTCAGATGGTTTTGAAGGACACCCAATTAAAAATGCATCTGGATCCCATTCATCAACATATGATTTGATTTTTTTCATCGACTCGGAATTATTTTTAATTACTGGCAAAGGTGTGGAGCTTCCTGCTATTGTTTCTCCAAAACAAATTCCTATTTTCTTAACACCAAAATCAAAACAAAGAAGCATATTGTAATTTTTATTCATTTCCGATGTTGTCCCAGAAAAACTTGCTGGGATTTAAATCAGTATTTTTATGAATTTCTTGTAAGCATGTTGGAGAGGTAATATTAATTTCAGAGAGCTTTTCTCCAAGAAAATCTGCACCAGCAAAATAAATATTTCTCTTTTTTAAAAAGGGAATAATTTGTTTAGCAATTTTTTTATCAAACTCTGTTGTATCTTCGACTTTATATTTAGCTCCAGCTGCTAAATTACCTCTAAAATCATCAGTTGATGGAACTCTCACAACTTTTTTATTAAGCATTTCATAATTAATAAAGACAATTCTTGTATCTCCTTCTTTAGCCTCGTCAACATACTCTTGAAGCATTACATGTTTTCTTCCGTTTTGAGTTACTGTCTCCCAAATTACATTTATATTTTTGTCAGACTCGTTCAAAGTGAAGATAGATTTGCCACCCATTCCATCTAATGGTTTTATAACAATTTTTTTGCATCCTTCATCAAACATATTTTTTATTTCATCAAGAGAATTTGTAACTTTTGTAACTGGTGTAAGTTCTGGAAAATTCAAAATGACCAACTTTTCATTTTCCTCTCTTAAAGCTTGTGTTGGGTTAATACATTTTATCTTTGCAAGATCTAAAAGCTGAGTTAGATAAAGGTATTCTTTATTAAAAGGAGGCGTTACTCTATTAATCACATAATCAAAGTCCTTAAGATTTTGTAAATCAGCATTTTCTTTTGTGAATGAAAGTAAACTTGGATCAGGAAAATTTACTTTTTCACATTCAGCGTAGAGATTATTAGATTTATACGTAACCTCATTAACGCCAAAGGAAAAAACTTCATATCCCCTGTTATAAGCCTCATTCATAAGAAAAATTGATGTATCTTTCTCAAGATTCATTGAGTTAAAATCATTGATTATAAAGGCTACTTTCATTTATTAATTTAATTTAGCAAGAGCAACAACAGGCGCAGTCTCAACTCTTAGTATATTAGAACTTATACTAAAACTTCTTATATTTTTTTGTTTTTCTAAAAATTCAATTTCTTTTTCGTGATAACCAAATTCACCGCCTACAACAATTGCATCAACATCCTCATCTCCATTTAAATTTGAACTTACATTCTGATCTAAGAAAATAGGATTTTTAAAATTATCAAAATTAATATCGAAAAGAAATTCTGATATTTCTATATCAGGTAAATAATAGTTTTCAGACTGAAGAAATGCTGATTTTATAATTTCCTTATACCTATCAAGCCTAGTGAGCTCTTTTGAAAAATCATATTTATCTCTAGCTTTATAAGAGATATATGTAATCACATTTTTAATGCCTAGCTCCACACATTTTTGAAGGGCATATTCAAATCTCGCTTTCTTTAATAAAGGAATTATCATACTGCAATGGTATTTTCTTTTTTCTTGATTTATTTCTAAAACTTTTAACTTTGAATCAGAAGTCAGTTTACATAACGCTCTTAATCCATTTCCATCAAAAGTATAAAACTTTTCGTCATGTTTAATTTTCATTACTTTTTTTAAGTAATGTATTTGACTATTGTCTAAAAAATGAGCAATATCATTACTCATCTTTTTTTTGAGGAATATTGACGCGGTTCTCATAGAGAACCGAAATTATATCATTTTGATGTCCAGCAAGTTTAACACTGACAAAAGAAGTTTAAGAGGTGAAGTTAAAAGGGCCATAAAAAGATACTACCGAAATCTTGATGGAGAAAGCCCAATAGAACTTTACGATTTAACTCTAAGCCAGATTGAGCCGCCACTTCTAGAGGTGGTTATGAAGAAGTGTAGAGGCAATCAATCAGAAGCTAGTAAAATTTTAGGTCTTAATAGAGGTACTCTAAGAAAAAAACTTGCCAAATACGGTTTGTTGTAGTGATAAAAATAAAGACAGCTCTAATAAGTGTTTATGATAAAAGTGGAATACTTGAGCTTGCTCAAAAACTCTTTGATAACAATATAGAAATAATCTCCTCTGGAGGTACATCAAAATATCTTAAAGAAAATAATATTAAAGTAACTGAGGTTGAAGATTACACAGGTTTTTCTGAAATATTTGATGGGAGAGTAAAAACTCTACATCCTAAAATTCATGCTGGTATTTTAGCAAGAGGTGAGAAAGACTCTGAAGAATTAAAGAAAATGGGTGCTAAGAAAATAGATCTTGTTGTTGTAAATCTTTATCCCTTTAAAGAAGAGGTACGAAAGGGTTCATCCAATGATGAAATAATAGAAAAAATTGATATAGGTGGTCCAGCAATGTTGAGAGCTGCCGCCAAAAACTATAAATATACTGTTGCAGTAGGAGACCCAACTGATTACAGTGAAATTAGCCTAGATGGAATGAGTGAGTTGCAATCAAGGAAGCTAGCATCAAATATTTTTAATAAAACAAATCTTTATGACTCAGATGTTGCAAGTTGGTTAAAAGATACCAAAGAAATAAATTTAAGATATGGCGAAAATCCACATCAAACTGCAAAACTAAAGGTCGAAACTACTTCACCAATCGACTTTTTAAACCCACTTCAAGGAAAACAAATTTCTTACAATAATGTGGCGGATGCAATGGCAGCATGGAATTGTGTAAATGAATTTGAAAAACCTTCAGTATGTATTGTTAAACATACAAATCCATGTGGTGTAGCATCAGATAAGGACTTAGAGAATGCCTATAAAAAGGCTTTTTCAACAGATCCTACTTCGGCATTTGGAGGAGTAATTGCGTTAAACCAAAAGGTAAATAGTAAAGTAATATCATCAATCATGGCTAATCAATTTGTAGAAGTACTAATTGCCCCAGATTTTGATCAAGAAGCAATTAATCTTCTTAAAAAGAAAGAGAATATAAGAGTGTTAAAGGGCGATAAATTTAAACATTTAACCGAAAGCTACAAGTACAATTCAGGAGTTTATTTAGAGCAAACCGATGACAATCTTAATTTTGAGAAAATTAAATTAGAGTCAAATACAAAAGCAAAACCCGATAGTAATGATATCAATGATTTATTATTCGCAATGAAAGTTGCTAAACATGTAAAATCCAACGCTATTGTAATTGCTAAAAACGAGATGACTTTAGGTATTGGCGCAGGTCAAATGAGTAGAGTAATCAGTACCAAAATTGCATTTATGAAAGCTAAGGAAGAGAAACTCGATGTGAAGAATTGCGTTTTAGCTTCTGATGCATTTTTTCCTTTTAGGGATAATATTGATATAGCTGCAAATGAAGGAGTAAAACATATCATTCAGCCTGGCGGTTCGGTAAAAGATGATGAAGTAATTGCAGCAGCTGATGAACATGGTATTTCAATGACTATGACAGGCTATAGGCACTTTAAGCATTAGATGAATGTTTTAGTTGTAGGTCAAGGTGGTAGAGAACATGCATTGGCATGGAAATTATCTAAATCCAAACAAGTTAGCAAAATTTTTGTTGCTCCTGGAAATGGTGGAACAGCTAATGAAGCAAAATGCTTTAACAAAAGCATAAACGTAAATAATTTTTCTGCATTAGAAGAACTTGTTAATAGTGAAAAAATTGAATTAATAGTAGTAGGACCTGAAGATCCACTTGTAAACGGCATCAATGACTATTTCAAAGATTCAGGAGTAAAAGTATTTGGCCCCACAAAAGAGGGCGCCCAGCTTGAGGGTTCAAAAATATTTTCAAAAAAATTTATGTTTGAAAATAATATTCCTACGGGTGCTGCTAATTTCTTTTCTGAATCAAAATTAGCCAAAAATTATCTTCAGACAGTCGAATTTCCAATTGTTCTTAAAGCTGATGGCCTTGCTGCAGGTAAAGGAGTTTTAGTTGCAAAAGAATTAGGTGAGGCAATGCAATGGATTGAAGATGTTATGGAAAAAAATAAGTTTGGTGATGCTGGTAATGAAGTGTTAATCGAAGAGTGTTTGTTTGGTACAGAGCTAAGCTATATGGGAATAATGACACCTAAAGGATTTTACCCTTTTGAAACAAGTGTAGATTACAAACCACTTTTAGATGGTAATAGTGGGCCAAATACTGGTGGAATGGGTTGTATGAGTCCATCGCCATTTATGAATAGTGAGCTTTTAAAAAATATAAATGAACAAGTTGTTGAACCGACTGCACATGGATTGAGAAAGGCGAAAATAGATTTTTATGGTTTTATGTATTTTGGCCTCATGGTTAAGGATAATCAGCCTAAAGTTCTTGAATATAATTGTAGATTGGGTGACCCAGAAACACAGTGTTTAATGCTTCAATTAGAATCTGACATACTTGAAGTACTATTGGATGCACTTTCAGATAATCTGGAAAATATTTCATGGAGCAAAGAAAGCTCAATGGGTGTCGTAATTGCATCAGGTGGATATCCTGAAAGCTATAAAAAAGATCAGCATATAGAAATTTTAGATTTGAATGAAGTGAAACTTTTTCATGCAGGTACAAAAAAAGAGAATGGAGAACTGCTCACGAGTGGTGGAAGAGTTTTTAGCCTCAATGCAAAAGCTCCAGACTTAGAAGCTTGTAAAAAAACTATTTATACAAACATAAAGAATATAAAATTTAATAATATGGTTTATAGAAAAGATATAGGTGATATTTATGAGTCTTGAAGAAAAAATTGCTGGCGAATTCAATCATTTTTTAAAAATTATGAATCATAAAGAAGAGGGAAAGCCAGATGAATCCCTTTCGGAAGATGAAAAGAGACACTCCATTTCACTTATGAGGGTCAATGCTTCAGGTGAGGTTGCTGCTCAAGCACTTTATAGGGGACAAGCATTTTTTGCTAAATCAAAGAAAGTAAAAAAACATCTCCTTAAAGCAGGTGAAGAAGAATTTAGACATTTAAAATGGTGTGATAAAAGATTGAAAGAACTTGGAGGCAGAAAGTCATTATTAGACCCATTTTATTACGCAGGTTCTTTTACACTGGGATCGATAGCAGCCTTTTTTGGGGATGAAAAAAGTCTGGGCTTTATAGAAGAAACAGAAAAACAAGTTGTTAAACACTTAGAAGGACATCTTGATGAAATGTCTCCAAGTGATACAAAAAGTCGTGAAATTCTCAAAAAAATGATTGATGAAGAGGAGGAACACGGCAAAGAAGCTAAAGATCATGGGGGAGAAGAGCTTCCTACAGTAGTTAAAGGTTTGATGAAAATCACTGCTAAATCAATGACAACATTAAGTAGATATATTTAACTATTCAACAATTATTTTGTTAAAAATCTTAATATTTTTTTCAACAAACCATCCCTGATTCACTTCCAAAGCAAATTTTATTGACTCTGATCTTGAGCAAACAGAATCTAGATTCAATGGCTTTAATTCTTTAATCTCTCTAATAAGATAATTTTCATCAATAAAAGCAACTGATAAAGGAATTTTTGTATTTCTCATCCACATACATTTTTTTGAAGTCTCGGGCCATACAAAAAACATGCCCATATTTTTATCTAAAGAGTCGATAAACATTAGACCTTGATTTCTAGATTGCTTGGTATCAGCTATTACGACCTCTAATACAGAATTATTTATCTTGATTTTTTCTGCAAGTAGTAAAAAGTTAAGAAATAAGGTTACGAACAGTAGAAATTGTTTTTTTATAATCATCAGAATTAAAAATTGCAGATCCCATTACAAATGTATCTGCGCCGGCGTCAGAAATTTCTTTTATATTTTGCTCATTTATACCTCCATCAACCTCAAGCCTTATATCTTTGCCAGATTGATCGATCAAGGATCTAAGCTTTTTAATTTTTGGGAGAGTCCTTGATATGAATTTTTGTCCACCAAAACCTGGATTTACCGACATAAGTAGAATTAAGTCAACTTCTTCTAAAAGATCCTCTATTAATGACAAGGGGCTAGCTGGATTTAAAACCAAACCAGACTGACAGCCTGCATCTTTAATCTTTCCAAGAGTTCTGTCGACATGATTACTTGCTTCAGGGTGAAATGAAATTAGATCAGCACCAGCTTTAGCGAATTTTTTTACTAAATCGTCAACTGGCTCCACCATAAGATGTACATCGATAAAATCTTTTATTCCAAAATCTCTTAAAGACTTACAAACCATTGGGCCGATTGTAAGGTTAGGCACATAATGATTATCCATCACATCAAAATGTATCCAATCTGCGCCAGAATCTAAAACTGCATTCACCTCATCTCCTAGCCGAGCAAAGTCTGCTGATAAAATAGAGGGAGCAATTACCTTATTCACTGTTTAAAAAATCAAGGGTATCCTTAATACCAACATCATACCAATTTATATTTGGAATATCTGCAACGACTTTCCCCTCCGCGGCTAGATGCATCATTAAGTCTTCCCAATAGTGTGAGTATTTTGTTTCCATTCCTTGAAAAAAAGAGGAATTGATTATGCTAAATCCTGTCCAAGTGAAATTCTTTTCACCATGAACAATAACTTTTTCATTTTCAATTGAAAAATCTCCATTTTTATCATTCTTAACTGCAAAAATTGTTGGCGCTTTAAATTTTTTAAAATACACATAATCAATGTCACTAAAAATATCAGCATTTAATACTAGGAAGTCATCATTTCCAAAATGATTGATTGCATTTGAAATACCACCACAAGTGCCTAAAATTTCTTTCTCATGACTAAATATAATTTTTATTTTTCCAGAGAAATTAGAAGTTATATGTTCTTCTATTTGTTCGCCTAGATAGTGAAGGTTTATTACCACCGTCTCAAAACCTGATTTGATAAGTTTTTCTAAATGATAGTCAATCAAAGCTTTTCCTTTCACTTGAATAAGAGGTTTAGGTATATTTTGTGTTAAACGTCCAAGTCTTTTACCAAAGCCTGCAGCGAGAATCATTGCTTTCATATTAATTTCTCAACAACCTTTAACGTATCTTTTTCATTTAAGTATCTTAAAGCTAATAAAAGCCTGTCGACAAAGAGGCTTATATCTTTTTGACGATTCAAAAGCTTACCCTCTTTGAAGTATCTGTTAAATGTTCCAATGATCCTCATTGAACGATGAGCAAGCGCAACATAAATTTCTGTTTGTAAATCGTCACCAATTAATCTCTTAGAAAATCTGTTTACTAATTCTTCAGAATAATTAAATTTATGTTCAAAAATTAAAGACGCAGCATCGATGCTTATCGGACCAGATTTAAGATCTTGGAAATCAATGATATGAATTTTGTCGTTATAAAAAATCATGTTCCTTCTTTCATAATCAAAATGAGTTGGCACAATGGCTTGTTCTGCTAGCTTTGATGAAATTGAATTTCTTAATTCTTCAATTAATAATTTTTCTTCTGAAGATATGTCTATTTTTTTATCGTAAAAAAAATTTAAGAATTCCTCAGTCTGAGAATGATGTATTTCAGGTGATATATTTTCCTCAATAGAGAAGTTTGGAATTGATCGTATTTTTTCTAATTCAACTGAAGCAATATTCAAAAAATCTTCCTCAGATAATTCATCATATTCATCGAGTGTAATGTCGCCTAAATCTTCAAGAAGTAAGTAATCCAATTCATCTGAAAAACCAAAAATATCTGGAACATTTACTTTTTCATCTTTTAATATTTTTTGTATTTTAATAAAATTCGCTGCGTTTTCTTTGGAGCCGAAATTATTCATTAAAACATAGCTATCGTTTTTTAAAGTTATTCTGAAATAACTTCTCTCACTTGCTTCTTGTCTTAGTGGGCTAATCTGAAATGAATGGTTGCCTAGAATTTTTTCTAACCAACTGATTGCTTCTTTTAAGTCTTTTTTCAACTATCTTTTACTACCTGAGGAACTGGATAAGCATCTTCGGGTACGAAAAAATCTGGTATAAGCTCTGCGAATGGATAATCAGCATATTTACTAAAGTCTGTTTCACCATGTTCTGCTAGTAAAGAATCATCTAAAACAAAATTGCCAGAAAATTTATCTTTGTCTTTATTTAGAATTATATGTGCAGCATCAGCCATTATCTGTGGGTCCCTAGACTTTTTCATCATTTCATCTCCACCTAAAACATTTTTTACTGCTGCTGTCTTAATAGCTGTTCTTGGCCAAAGAGCATTTACTCCAATTTGTCCTTTATATTCAGCTGCCATTCCTAAAACACATAGACTCATATTATATTTAGCCATTGTGTAGGCAACATGACCCTGGAACCACATTGGATTCATATCTAAAGGCGGTGAAATATTCAAAATGTGTGGATTATCTGATTTTAAAAGGTGTGGTATGCATGCCTTACTTGTGAGGAATGTACCTCTACCATTAATGTTATGCATTAAGTCGTATCTTTTCATATCAGTATCTAACGTAGGTGTAAGGCTTATTGCAGATGCGTTATTAATGCAGATATCTATTCCACCAAAATGATCTACAGCTTTCTTTACTGATTCATGTACATTATGCTCATCTCTGATATCACATTGAATCGGTAGTCCATGCCCTCCTGCTGCTTCAATTTCTTCGACTGCAGTAAATATTGTTCCAGGTAGTTTAGGATGTGGATCAGCTGTTTTTGCCGCAATCGCAATTTTCGCTCCATCGGCTGCTGCTTTTAATGCGATAGACAGACCTATGCCTCGACTTCCGCCTGTCATAAAAATCACTTTATCTTTCAAACTCATAAAACTTTTTTACATTTTAAAAGTCCTATAATAACAGGCATATGAACAAATTTAAAAAACTATTATTGTTATTTACATTAACCTATCAAAGTTTTTTATGGGCTGAGTGTTCTGATGAAGACGAAAACTCACAAATAAAGTTAGCTGATGGTGAAATCAAACTGGACGAAAAAACCTCATTGGGTTTTAAGAGTGCAGAACTTAAAAATAATGAAACAGTTTTAACTGATGTTGAAATATATACATGTGATAAAGATGCTGTATGGAAATTTTCAGCAGATGAAGCTTCTCTTAAAAAAGATAAAAGCATTCAACTAAAAAAAGCGAAAGTCACTTTATTTGATATTCCAATTTTTTGGGTAAATCAAGTAAATTACGATGATAAAGAATCTATTTCAATACCCTCTCTCGGATTAACAGATAATGAAATAGATATTAGTTATAAATTTCAAAGAAAATATGAAAATAGTTCATTTGTCTTAGAGCCTGTTTACACAAAATCTAAGTTTGGTGCTTCATTTAAATACCAGCATAAGGATGATGACAATAATTATAAATTTACAAGCTTAGCTCTGAATGATGATGATGGCTCTTGGGTGTACAAGCTAATTGGAAACTCCTTAATTGGCGAAAATATTACATTTGGAGTGAATTATTCTGATTTTTCAGGTCAATCATTAATACAAAACTACGGATATAGATATCTAGACGCAAGTAGAAGAAGTTTAGATCTGCGGCAATCTATAAATTTGTCTTATGAGCTTGATAATTTATTTATGAGTTTTGGAAGTGATGACTTCAAACAGCTAGGTATTGCTAGACCTGTTTCACATAGAAAAGATTACGTAACAAGTGATTTATTTTTTGATATAGGTCAATTTCGTATAGATTTAGTAACAGAATTTGCAAAATTTAAAGATAAATCTAACAAAATCTTTCAGTTGCCTTATTCTGTTTACGACAATGTAGAGCGTTTTTTTACAGAACTTAGAGCTTCTAATAAATATCAAAACAATAAGATAAAAATTGATACTGATTTTCTTGTACAGATAAGGGACTACTCTTTTAAGGACAAAACAATTGAAGGCATCCAAAAAAATGACTTTGCTTTCAGTCAGAATTTTTCTTTTCCTGAAATTAAAGGACTCAAACTAGGTGTGATTATTTCCTCATATGAAGATCAATCAGAAGTTCCCATACTTGATTCCTATCCAAGAATGCCTACTCCAGAATCTAATATATCTTTACAGCCTTGGTCAGGGAAAGATAGAGGGCCTAATCAAAATAAGTTATTTATTTTTCACTCAGGATCATTGAGCAGTTTTGATTACTCTGTATCAACAAACTTATATGAGGACTATAACTTTTCAGATGAAAGCATGATTTTCAAAAAGTTTTATGAGAAGAAACCAATTTTTTTTAAGATTCAAAAAAATGCTGGAAACTTTTCTTATTTTACAAATGGAAACTATAGTGTTGAAAAAGAAAAATTTATGGGGCTACGGTTCGGCATAAAATATTCGGACCAAGAGGGTTTATTTTCATTAGAAAAAAATGAATTTGCTATGGCAAGTTTTCCCTTATCTGGAATAAATAATTATGTTTTAAAAGCAAAACAAAAATTTGGCGATATAACTTTATTTACTAGAGCTCAATATTCACAAGAAAATGAAATTATTAATGAAAGTGTTATTGGTGGAGAATGGTCTGTAGATTGTTTGAAACTAAGATTAAGTCTTGAACGAGCTAGATTTTTTCCATATATAGAACCTGACAACATAAATTTGTCTTATATGCAGATAATAAATTTGACTAATCCTCAGGTAAAAAATAACCTTAGCTTTGAATTTGAACTGATAGGGCTTTCAAATATTTTAAACCCAGTAGAAAATATAATTGAAAATGGATTATTTAATTAAATTAATTTTTGTACTTTCACTATCTGCTAGTGCTTATAGTCAGACGGTTGATAGGATTGCAGTGATTGTTAATGATGGCGTTGTTCTTGAGTCAGATATACAACTTAAAATTAAAAATTTTAAGAAAGAAGCTGCTATTTCAGGAGTGAGGGTTCCTTCTGAAAAAGATTTAAGAGATGAAATAATCGAAGCTCTGATAATTGAGGAACTTCAGCTGCAGATAGCTGATAAAGCAGGTATAAAAATTAGTGATGAAGAACTTAATGTTACTGTTAAAAGAGTTGCTCAGCAAAATGAGTTAACAATTGAAGAGTTTATCCAATCAATTGAAGATGAAGGCGATTCCTATGAACTTGTTAGAGATGAAATCAAAAGATCATTAAAAATTAATAGAGTACAACAAGGAAGAGTTCAAAATAGAATATCTATAACTCAAGAAGAATTAGTAAATTTTCTTAATACAGAAGAAGCTAAAACACAGTTAGGGCCAGAACTAAATGTTAGACAAATTCTAATAAGAACAAATTCTCAGAAAAATATTGATGATGTGTATAGTGAAGTTGTTGAGTCTATTAATGATGGAAAAAATTTCATAGAGCTATCAGAAAATTTTTCAGAAGATCAGAATAAGGGAGATTTAGGTTGGAGAAAAATAACTGGTTTCCCAGAATTATTTCAGAGTGCACTTGAAAATCTTAAGATTGGAGAAGTTTCAGACGTAATAAAAAGTGGTGCAGGCTCACATATTCTTTATCTAAATGACAAGAGAGGTCCAGCAGTTTCCTTTGAAAAAGAGTGGGAAGTTAGACATATACTCCTCATTCCTAACAGAGTAAGACCAGATGACGAATCTGAGGAATTAATGGTTTCCATAAGAGAAAGATTACTATCTGGTGAAGGTTTTGATCAATTGGCTGCAGAGTTTAGCGATGATCCCGGCTCAAAACAAGAAGGCGGAAGGCTTGGCTGGGCAGGTGAAGGAAAGTACACAGAGGCCTTTGAAGAAGTAATGATGAGATCTAATCTCAATGAAGTTTCTCTTCCTTTTCGCTCCGACTTTGGATGGCATATTTTGGAAGTTACCGGTACAAGAATTGAAGACAAGACAAATGAAAGAATTGCAGATCAAGCATTTAATTATCTTTACAGTAGAAAATTTGAGGAAGAACTTGAATCTGATCTACAAGAACTTCGAGCTGAAGCGTTCATAGAAATAAAGGACTATTGATAAATAAAAAAATTATCGTTTCTTTAGGTGATCCTGCGGGCATTGGACCTGAAATTTTTTTAAAGGCTTTATCTAAAATAAATTCAAAAGAAATTTTTGAAAGAATTATTGTTGTAAGTTCATTAAGTGTCTTAGATTTTGTAAATAGCCAGCTCAAGTTTGGTTTTAGATTCAATGAGCTATTTAATATCAAAGATGTTAAACCGAATAAGATTAATTTTATTAATGTTCAGAATTGCCCAAACTACAAAGTAGGAAAATCAGATGAAAATAATGCAGATTATGTTATCGACTGCATTAATATTGCATCAGATTTGGCATTTGAAAATAGATTCAATCTTGTTACAGGTCCTATTAATAAAAGTGTTATTTCTTCAAAAATTAAAAATTTTCAGGGGCATACTGAATACTTAAAGAATAAATTTTCTTGTAATGATGTTTTGATGTTGTTAGCGAACGATCAGCTAAAAATTGGTCTTGCAACTACCCACATACCTCTTAATGAAGTTTCAAATACTGTTACTGAAAAACTATTAATGAATAAAATAACCCTTTTAGAAAAAGGATTAAGAGAACTTTTTAATATACAAAATCCTTTGATGGGTATTTTAGGATTAAATCCACATGCAGGTGAAAGGGGCGAATATGGTCAAGAAGATAAAAATATTGTTCAGCCTACCGTACGCAAGCTAAGTAATAAATTTAATCTGATCGGACCATTGCCTGCGGATACCGCTTTTGTTTCATCAAAATGTGATGGATATCTTTCTATGTATCATGATCAAGCTTTGCCAGTAATTAAAACACTAGATTTTCATGGCACTGTAAATATTACTATTGGACTACCTTTTATGCGTGTCTCTGTTGATCACGGGACAGCTGAAGATATAGCATCAGATTTTAAAGCAGACCCTAGCAGCATGATAAAATCGATAAAAATTGCTTTGAATGAAAATAAAGCCTAAAAAATCTCTTGGCCAAAACTTTTTAAGAGATAATACTTTTATTGAAAAAATCCTTGCATGCACCAATCTGCCAAACGCCACTGAAATTATTGAAATAGGACCTGGTGATGGTGCTCTTACAAATTATTTAGCCAATACAAATAAAAAATTTAGGGGCATTGAAATAGATAGTAAATTACATAGTATCTTAAATAATAAGTTTTCTGATAATAATAATGTGGAGTTTATAAATGCAGATATTCTGGCAGTTGATTTACATAAATTTTCCTCAGAAAGTCTTATAGTCTTCGGTAATCTGCCTTATAACATTTCATCCCAAATTATTTTAAAGATTTTAGAAGAGGACTTTGTTTTTCTTGAATGTATTTTTCTCGTTCAAAAGGAAATGGCAGAGAGATTCATTTCAAAAAAAGAGAAACAAAATAAACTTTCATTAATAACCGAATATTTTGGAACAATTCATGGAATATTTGATATACCACCTGAGGCATTTCATCCAAAACCAAAGGTGACTTCAACACTAATCAGATTAGTTAAAAACAACAAAGAAAGAGGGCTAAATTATCAAAATTTTAAAATGGTTTTAACCAAGTGCTTCGCAAACCCAAGGAAAAAAATTAAGGCTGGATTAAAAGCATTAAATCTTGAAATGGAATTTTTTTCGTTTGATATTAATAAACGTCCTGAGGAGCTTGTCTTGGAAGATTTTTTTGAAATACTAAGGGCTTATGAACAACAAATCTAAATTTGTAATAGGTGATATTCAAGGTTGTTACAAAGAATTTAAAAATTTACTAAAACTTATAGACCCAAATAAGGAAAATAAATTCTTCTGTGTAGGTGATCTTGTGAATAGAGGTCCAGAATCTGAAAAGGTAGTTGATTATGTTTTAGAGAATAAAGTAAAAAGTGTACTTGGTAACCATGATTTGCATCTAATGGCGATTCTAGCAGGAGTACGTAAACATAATGACAAAAAAGATACTATGACAAAAATTATAAGCAAGAATAAGTCTGTTGAAATTTTAGATTATTTTTTAAATTTCCCTTTTGCCAAAGTGCTCTCAAATGAGACAAAAAAAACACTTGTTGTACATGCAGGTGTTCTTCCCACCTGGTCTATTGAGGATGTAAAAGCTGCAAATGAAGAATTAACCTCTTCCTTAAAATCTAACCCTGAAAAATTTCTTGATCAAATGTATGGCGACAGAAGGAAGGCAATCTCTAAATCAACTAATAAGAAAAATAGAAGAAGATACCTTGTTAATGTTTTCACCAGAATGAGATTCATAACTAAAGAAAATAAACTAGACTTAAATACTAAAATTAAGAAGTCACCAAAACAAAAATATCAGCCATGGTTCAATTACAAACACAAGGCTCTAAAAGAAGTTGATAGTATTGTGTTTGGCCATTGGGCCGCACTAAAAGGTGTTACAAATAATAATAAAATAAAAGGTGTTGACCTTGGGTGTGTCTGGGGTGGTTCTTTAGCCGCAATCAATATTAACGACAGATCAATTATTACAGTAGATTCGCAAAAATGAAAATTTATAGAGTTGGTGGTGCAATAAGAGATAGAATTCTCAAGCTTAAAGCTAAAGATTCAGATTATGTTGTTGTAGGAAGCACAGAAAGTGAAATGATTGAGAAAGGTTTTAAAAAGGTTGGTAAGGATTTTCCAGTTTTCTTACATCCTGAAACAAACGAAGAATATGCGCTGGCAAGAAAGGAAAGAAATATAGGATCTGGACATAAAGCTTTTAATTTTGATTTTTCACCTGAGGTGTCTTTAGAAGAAGATCTAAAACGAAGAGATATAACTATTAATGCAATAGCAGAAGATGAACATGGAAATTTAATTGATCCATATAGAGGTATTGATGATTTAAAAAATGGTGTAATAAGACACGTTTCTTCAGCTTTTATTGAGGATCCACTCAGAGTATTAAGACTTGCAAGATTTTATGCAAAATTCGATGGCTTCGAGATTCATTCTGATACAAAAACAATTTTAAAAAAAATATCACAATCTGATGAGCTTCATTACCTTAGTGGTGAAAGAGTTTGGGAAGAAACTTTGAAGGCATTGAATTTTGATTTTTCAAGATTTTTAAAAGTGATTAAAAATTTTAATCTTCAAGAACCTTGGTTTTCAAAGTTAATTGAAATACCAAAAATAATTGATCAAAGGCCTGAAATTGCTCTTTCTCAAGTTGATCAAGCAAATAAATATAATTTTTGTTTAAAGCTCAAAAAATATATGCCAAAGAAATTTCTAAAATACCTAGAAATATGGAAACAAATTCAACAATTTGACAAAAGTAGTAGTCCTGATGATAAATTTCTTTTCTTCACATCATTTTTAAATGATAAAAATAGAATCATTTTTCTAGATATAATCAAATATTTTGATGATAAGAATGAATATTTTTTCAATGTTATAAATGAAATTACAAAAATAGATTTTACTGACTTAACATCACATAAATATGATGAAATTGAGAAAATTAAAAAGAAAAAAATAATTAATATAATTAATAGATATGAGTGATTGGATTTTTATTACAGGTGGTGCCCAAAGAATAGGTAAAGCTATTGCTGAGCACTTTCATCATAATAATTGGAATGTAATCATCCACTACAGGAATTCTGAAAAAGAAGCTATTGAGCTTAAGCAGAAACTTAATTCGGTGAGAGAAAATTCATTCGAAATTATAAAGGCAGACCTTGATGATAGTGCTTCAGTAGAAGTTTTATGCAAAAAAGTATTAGAAATCTCACCAAATTTAAAAGCAATAATAAATAATGCTTCAACATTCTATCCGAAAGAAATATCTGAAATTGAAGAAGAAGACTGGAGTGCACTTTTATCCTCAAACCTAAAAGCTCCAATGTTCATATGTAAATTTTTGGGAGAAAGGTTGAAGAAAAATACAGGCTCAATAGTTAATATTACAGATATTTATGCTGAATCAGGCTTAGCAAGGTATGCCACCTATGCTGCAGCAAAAGCAGGGTTATTGAATATGACGAAATCACTTGCCTCTGAATTAGCACCTGAGGTGTTGGTAAATTCAGTAGCACCAGGTGTTATTTTGTGGGATGTCGGAAATGAGCCAGATGAAGAAAAGAAGGAAGAGATATTAAAAAAAGTACCTCTTAGGCGAATGGGGTCGGTAGAAGATATTGTAATGATGGTTGATTATTTAGTGACAAAAAATTCCTATATGACCGGAAGAAATATAAATGTTGATGGTGGAAAATCTTTAGGATGAATGACGAACAAAGAGTAGACATTAAATTAGGCGAAAGAACTTTTTCATTTAGTATACCAGCTGACGAATTCATAGCCTTTGGAAAGGCGAAAAAAAAGATTGAAAAACTTCTTGAGGAAATTAATGCACCAGAAGAAAAACTTGATCATGCATTAGTACAAATTGCTCTTAAATTTGCCATCGAATATGAAATTAAAAATGAAGATCTTTCATCTGATAGTGAAATAAATGAAAGAGCTTTAGATGATTTAACAAACAAAATTAAATTATTTATAAACCAATAGATACATTTGCAAAAAATGTTTAATATTTAATTGTCTGAATCATCGGTTTTCAGAATTTACTCTAGAACCGATAATGTAAATTAAGGGAAGCAGATTTTTTATAGCTGTGCGTTACTTTAGAGGAAGCCTTACTATAAAGAAGAGCTACCCACCTGACCTAAGGGTTCAGGGTGACTGGAAACAATGATTCAGATGTCTGTTAAAAATGGAATAAGATTAGAAATTAAAAATAAATTCCTTTCAATTTCGCAACAAGAAATAATCGAAAAAACACATCTAATTCAAAAACTTCTAAATAAGCAAGAACTGTTTCATAAGGCAAAGAAAATCGGCTTGTTTATGCCTATTGAATTTGAACCCAAACTTGTAATATCAAAAGAGAAAAAAGTTTATGTCCCTTTTATAAAAGGTGAAGTTCTAGGCTATGGAAATATATCAAAAGGAGTTTCAGTAGGTACATATGGAATATTAGAGCCAAAATCTAAAACAGAAGTAAATATATTTGAGTTAGATATCATTTTAGTTCCATTTGTCGGTTTCAATGAGAAGCTTTATAGGTTAGGAAGAGGTAAAGGGTTCTATGACAAAACTTTTGTTAATATTAAGAGTGAAACAAAAAGACCCGTTTTATGGGGAGTTGGTTTTGAAATGCAAAAGACAAATCTAGACTTTCAAGAAAAGCATGATGCTAAGTTAGATAAAATTTTTACTGAAAAAGAAATCTATGAATAAGAAATTTTTTGCAGCTGAAGGTGCATTTGATGAGATAAATGATTCAAATGACAAGATAAATATAGGTATAGGGACAGGGTCCACAACAACTATTTTTATAAATGAATTTCTTCCAAATTTAAAAAACAGAATAGACACTATTTTTTCAAGCTCAAATGAATCAACAGAGTTATTAGAAAATTTACAATTTGAAGTTTCACAAGGAGCACCAGAGAACTTCTTATTAGATTACTACATTGATGGAGCGGATGAGATAGATAAAAATTATTGTCTTATTAAAGGCGGCGGAGGTGCACATACCAAAGAAAAAATACTCGCTGCAGCTTCAAAAAAATTTATATGTATTGTTGATGATTCAAAACAAGTTGAAATTCTTGGCACTTTTCCATTACCAATAGAAGTAATTCCATTTGCAGAACATTCGGTAAGAAGAAATTTAGGAAATATGAGTGAAAAGATAACAAAGAGAAGTGTTTCATCTGATAGTGGAAATATTATTCTAGACATGCATGGGATGTTAATTTCTGATCCAGAAAAAATGGAGGCGGAACTAATATCTGTTCCAGGAATTGTAGAAGTAGGTATATTTGCAAAAAATAAGCCTACCTCAATAAAGATAGGAAGAAATTCATATTACGAGTCTATAGATTGTTGAATTGCTTCAACTATTTGTGGATCTGAAGGATTCATTCTATGAGAAAAACTTTTTACCTCTCCTTCGCTAGTAATTAAATACTTGTGAAAATTCCAACTAGGTCTTTTCTGTGTAATTTTGAAAAGCTTTTCAAAGAAAGGATGTGTATTTACTGCATTAACATTAGTGATTGAGAATAGAGGAAATGTTATATCAAAGGTCGACTTACAGAACTCTGCAACTTCTTCTTCATCGGTAAATTCTTGATAAAGAAAATTCCTTGATGGAAACCCTAAAACAGTGAATTCATCTTTTGAAAATCGTCTTTGTAACTGCTCAAGTTCTTCGTATTGGTAAGTAAATCCACATTTACTTGCGGTGTTAACTACAAGAATAGTTTTGCCAGAATACTCACAAAGATTTTGATATTTTTTTTCATTTAGAATTTTTACTTTCTCATCCAGCAGACCTTCGCACGCAGAAAGGACACTGTTTGAAAAAAGATATAAAAAAATTGTTCCTATAATTTTAAATTTCATATTTCACACCGAAAAAAAGTATACAGAAGTATTTAAGAAATGCCTACAATTAAAACTACAAAAATTAGACATAGAGTAGCTAACTCTATGGAGTCTGAAAACTTATTCATTATGTTATTAAAATACTTTTCCATCTTAGACTACGTAGATCTCTCCAATTAAATAACCAAATGAAAAAAATACTGCAGCCCAAACAGGATATTCTTTGCAAAAAGAGAATAAGTTGTTCATGTATTCTTTCATTTCAAAAAAAGTTTGGGGCCGAAGCCCCGAGTTTGTCAGCCTTTGGGGGAGAGGAGAGACTGACTTAACTAATATAATACATATTTATTATGTAATATCAATATTTATTATAAATAAATGATGCTTATTTTATAAAATAATAGCTATTTATTGATTGTTACTGGTATTCCCTCTTCCACGAGGTTAAATAACTCAATGACATCTTTATTTGACATTCTTATGCAGCCTTTTGAAGCTTTTTCTCCCAGCAGCCATTCTTCTGGTGTTCCATGTATGTAAATATACCTGCTATAAGAATCTACACCCTCACCTTTATTGATCCCATTCTCTAATCCATCAAGCCAAAGGATCCTTGACTGAACCACATCATCTTCCACAAGCACCTGATCAGAATCATATATGGGATAAATTTCTCCTGAAAAGCTCCTTCCAATAAATCTTGCTCCTAATGGCATGTCCTTTCCTATTTTTCTTTTGATAACATGTTTACCAAGTGGTGTTTTAAACGAGTTAACTTTTGAACCCTCTCCGTACTTTGAAGAAGATATTAAATAGGTTTTTATAACAGATTTATTATCAAGCAAAAATAATTTTTGCTCGGAAATAGAAATTTCAATCTCTGTTGATTTCATCAGGAAAGACATGATTAAAAAAAGTAGGATATTATTTTTCATTTCTTTTTTTATCAATTACAGCTAATAGGATAATAATAAATGAGAAGATTAGTAATGGATAATCTCCAAAAATTAGATATGTTGTATTTTTCATATTAGTAGAGATAGTTTCTGTTTTAAAACTCTTTATACCTTTTGGAATGTTTTCTGATAATTTTTTCTGATTATAAGGTGAAATAATGTCTGAAATGCCATCTGTAGTAGATCTAACAACCCATTTTTGAGACTCTATTGCACGTGCTTTTGCATGAAGTAAATGTTGGGCTGGCATATTTTTTCCATACCAGCTGTCATTACTTATATGAATGATAAATCCTGTATTCCTAGTTCTATCAACAAAAGTATCATTAAAAGATAATTCCCAACAAATTAACCCAGAAAAGGGAATTTGTTGAATTAAAACTTTTTTTTGCTTTTTTTCCCCTCTTGTCAGTGATGAATTAGGAATATTAAAAAATTCATTGAAGTTTTTTAATAAATTATCAAAAGGCTGAAACTCTCCAAAAGGTACTAAGTTTCTTTTATCGTATCTATCATTCGTTGAAGTATTGATAATTGAGGTAAAAATTTTTTCATCCTGTTGAACAAAGAAACCACCAATAATATCAATATCCGCAAATTCTGTTCTTGCTTGAAAATTTTGATAACTACTTACGGCCTCGGGCCATATTATTACCTCAGCTCCATCGTTTTTTGCCTGCAAAGTAAGGTTGTTTAATATTTTGTAGTTATTTTCTACTGGCTGAACAACTGCAATTTTTAATTGTTTAGAGTCTTCATCAAGAAATAAATTCTTATTAGGGCTTAAAAAACCAACTAGTAATAACAAAAATATACTTCCAATTCTCAAAATACTAATTTTTAAAGCTAAGACAATTATTAGGCCAAAAATAAATGATGTTCCAGAAACACCTATTAAAGGAAGATATCCTGTGAAATTAATAGGAACTGAAAAAATCCCAATATTTAACCATGGAAACCCTGATATCATCCAGGAACGAACCCATTCCAAAATGAATATTAAAGAGGGTACTAGTAATACAAAAAATTTATTTCCTTCAAAAAATTTTATTAAAAAAGTAAAAAAGCCAAAATAAAGAGAAAGATAAAAAATTAAAAGAGAGGTAATACAAAAACTTAAAAAATATCCTGCTCCATAAAAATTTATTGCATCAAAAATCCAATTTATTGAGATGGACCAAAATATTAAACCAATTACTAGACCTCGAAAAAATGCTTTAATCAATTTTTCGAACTGTTATTTTTTTTATTTTTCGTTGATCCGCAGATGTTACAGTAAATCGAAGATCATAATCTTCGAAACTTTCACCCACTTTTGGAAGATGTCCAAATTTCTTCAAAGCAAATCCTCCAATAGATTCTACCTCTTCAGAGTTTAAGTTAATTTCAAAAAATTCTTCAAATTTTTCTATATCTAATGTTGCAGAGACTATAAACTCATCCTGGTTGATTTTGATAATCTCATCTGTTTTTTCTTCGTAAAACTCATCCTCAATTTCACCAACAATTTCTTCAAGAATATCTTCGATAGTAATAAGTCCTGCCAACATTCCGTATTCATCTAAAACCATAGCCAGATGAGCTCTATCTTTTTTAAAATCTTCAAGAAGAGATGTAACTGATTGTGTCTCAGGAACATATTTGACCTCTCTTAATAAGTCTTTAATCTTAAAATTTTTATCATTTATTTCTTCATCTATTAAATCTTTTACATGAAGTATCCCAACAGCTTTTTCTGAAGTCTTATCAAAAACGGGATATCTCGAGTGTCTTGTATCTTGTATAGTTTTATAAACTTCCTGCATATCACTATCCTCATTTATATAAGAAATATTTACTTTAGGAATCATAATTTCTCTAACTATTGCATCTTTAATTTTTAATACATTTTGTATAAGCTCCTCAATCTGCTCATCATCCGGAGTTTCTATTGTTTTATTAGAATTATTTTTTTCTTTAGAAAACAAATTCGAAAAAAAAGATAAAAAACTTTTCTGCGAGGGCTCTTCAGACATTATTTATAGGGATTAGATATTCCAATTTGTGATAAAAACTCAATTTCTTTTTCTTCCATTAATATAGCATCATTTTCATTATCATGCCCATAGCCCTTAAGATGTAAAAGTGAGTGTATCAGTAGATGTAAAAAATGATCTATATGATTTTTATTTTGGGCAAGTGATTCTTCTAATAATAAATCATTACAAATAAGTATTTCTCCCTCACAATTTTTATCTATCTGATCTAACTCCTCACTTGGGAAAGAAAGTACATTTGTTGGTTTATTTATTTTCCTAAATTTATAGTTAATTTTTTGAATATCCTCTAAAGAACAAAAACTTAATTCAACATTTAATTTATTTATATCAAAAAAAGCAGTGAATAATTCAATTGCTTGAGTAATAGCTTTCTTTTTATTGTTAAATTTTGTTGGTAAATTGAAAATTTCGAATTTTAAATTATTCTTCGAAATTATCATAAGCCTGTACAATTTCTTGAACTAAAGAGTGCCTTACAACATCCTTAGCACCAAATTTAGTAAATTTTATTGAATCAACATTCTTTAAAACTTCAATTGAGTGCTTAAGGCCAGATGTAATATTTTTAGGTAAGTCAATTTGACTTAAATCCCCATTAACAACAGCTTTAGATCCAAAACCTAACCTTGTAAGAAACATTTTCATTTGCTCTATAGTTGTATTCTGACCTTCATCCATAATGATAAAAGCTTCTCTTAATGTTCGGCCCCTCATATATGCAAGAGGGGCTATCTCTATGACATCTCTTTCAACTAACCTGGTTACTCTTTCAGCTCCCAACATGTCATGTAAGGCATCATATAAGGGTCTGAGATATGGGTCTATTTTTGATGATAAATCTCCTGGTAGAAAGCCAAGTTTTTCTCCAGCTTCAACAGCTGGCCTAACTAAAACAATTTTTCTAATTTTTTCTTTAATTAAATCATCTACTGCACATGCAACTGCCAAAAAAGTTTTCCCTGTACCTGACGGACCAATCCCAAAAGTTAAATCGCTATTTTTTATATTATCTAGATATGCAATTTGATTTTTTCCTCTTGGTGATACAAGTGTGCGTGGAGTTTTTATTTTTGATGAGTTTGATTCTTCATTTTCTTTATCTTCAAATTTTGCTGAATGTAAACTTAAATGGACAACATCTGGAGTTATGATTGAATTAGTTTCTAGTTTTTCTTTGAGACTAAATAATGCAGAAACCCCTATGCCAACATCTTCTTTTTTTCCTTTTAATTCAAATTCTGTCCCATTTTGAAGAACCTTAATACGCAGAGCTTTCTCAATCTGTTTAAGATTTTTATTAAATTCTCCGCAAAGCAGAATTAATCTGTCTGGAGTGAGGTTTGAAAAATTTAGTTGCTGACTATACAAGTATTTAATTATTTAATACGCCTCTAAGTGAGTTAGGCAATGCTTCATTAATTTGAATATTAACCAATTGTCCAACTAAATCATAGTTATCTGCTTGAAAATTTACTACTCTGTCGCAAATTGTTCTTGCTTGAAGCTGACCTGGATCTTTTTTAGATAACCCCATAACTAAACAATTCTGTATTGTTCCCACCAGCTTTCTACTATAGCCAAAAGCTATTTGATTTAATCTATCTTGCAACAGATCTAGCCTATCTTTCTTAACTTTTTCTGAGACATCGTCTTCCATTTGAGATGCAGGCGTATTTGGTCTTTGGCTGTATATAAAACTGTATGATGCATCAAATTTTACTTTTTCAACTATATCCATAGTGGCCTGAAAATCTTCTTCAGTTTCTCCAGGAAAGCCAACAATAAAATCTGAAGAGAAACTCATATCGGGTCTTATTTTTTTAATTTTTTCTATTAATTTTAAGTACTTGTTAGTATCGTATCTTCTTCTCATAAGCTTGAGGATTCGATCAGAGCCACTTTGAATTGGAAGATGAACATGACTTACCAATTCAGGAACATTTGCATAAACTTCAACAAGGTCATCTTTAAATTCATGTGGATGGCTTGTTGTGAATCGAATTCTCTCTATACCATCAATTTTTCCAGTTAATTCAATAAGCTGTGAAAGAGATGAAATTTCACCTTTATATGTTCCTTTAAAGTTATTCACATTTTGACCTAAATAATGAATTTCGGCTGTTCCCTTTTCAGATAATATCTTTACTTCTTTAAGAATATCTTCAACAGTTCTTGATACTTCATGCCCTCTTGTCATAGGCACCACACAGAAAGAGCAATATTTATTACATCCTTCCATTATTGAGACAAAAGATGATGGTTCTCCTTTATCAGGAGCAGGCATATGAGAAAATTTTTCTAGTTTTGGAAAAGATATATCAATTTGTGCTTTTTTGACTTTTTGTTTTTTTTTGTAAAGTTCTGGTAAGCGATGGAGCGATTGAGGGCCAAAAACAATATCAACCTCTGGTGCTCTTTTCATAATTTTTTCACCCTCTTGTGATGCAACACATCCACCAATTGCTATTTTAAGACCTGGCTTTTTTTCTTTAATTTTTCTCCATCTACCAATCTGATGAAATACTCTCTCTTGTGCTTTCTCACGAATGGAGCAAGTATTTAAAATAATAAGATCTGCATCAAGTTCTGAACTTGTAAGCTCAAAATTTTCCTCATGTTTAAGAATCTTTGCCATCTTTTCTGAATCGTACTCGTTCATCTGACAGCCATGTGTTTTGATGTATAATTTCTTTGGCATATTCTTATTATAGTGAAACAAAAAATTTACAAAATTAAATTTTTTCAAGTTGGAGAAGTATACGAAATTTACGCAAAAAATATATACCAAAGCGATTTTTACGCTTTTCTTGAAATTGATGGCTATATTTTTGATACGAAAAATAATTTAGTTGTAGATACTTCTGAAGAAAAGTTAAAAGCTGAATTTCTAAATGTGCAAAAAACTCTTTTACCTATAAATTCAATTGTTAGAATTGATGTTGTTAATGAAATCGGTAAGTCGAAAATTTCTAAGGCTGATTCAAAGAATCTAGCTCAATTTCCTATAAATATTGTGCCTGATAAAACAAAATAAAAATTTAAAATATGAACAGAAGATCATTTCTTAAATCATTATCTCTTTTATTTTTCATACCAGCTTTAGCTGCATTTCAAAAAAAAATTAACAAAGTAAAATTTTTACATGGTGTAGCAAGTGGAGATCCAACTAATAAGAAAGTAATTATTTGGACAAGAGTTACACCAGAAAACTTTAATTCGTCACAAAAAGTAATTTATCAGGTATCAAAAAATAAAAATTTTTCAAAAATCTCACTAACTGGAACTCTTTATACCAATAGCAAAAAAGATTTTACGGTGAAAGCTGATGTGAATCTTGCTAAATTTTTTCCAGGAACTAAGTTTTATTATCGCTTTATTTGTAACGATACAATTTCACCAATTGGCACAACATCTACACTGCCAAAAGGTAATGTTGAAGAATATAAGCTTGCGATTTTTAGCTGCTCTAATCATCCTGCAGGTTTTTTTAATGTGTATAAAGATGCTGCAGAAGATAAAAGCATTGATCTAAACATACATCTTGGAGATTACATTTATGAATATGAAAATGGTGGTTATGCTACACAAAATGCAGATAAATTAGGGCGAATTCCAATCCCCGAAAAAGAAATTCTTACACTTCATGACTATAGACTTAGACACGCACAGTATAAAACTGACAAAAATCTTCAAAAATTACATCAGTCACGTCCTATGGTACCCATCTGGGATGATCATGAAGTAACAAATGATGCATGGAAATATGGGGCAGAAAATCATCAAAAAATTGAAGGTAAATTTAACTTAAGAAAAAGAACAGCGTTAAAAGCATATTATGAATGGATGCCTATTAGAGAAAAATATTCAAAAGAAAGAGGTTGGAGGAATTTTGAGATTGGCAACTTGATAAATTTAATCATCTTAGACACAAGACTAAGTAACAGAGATAAACAAGTTAATTATGTAAGTTATATCAATGATGGGAAATTTGATAAAAATAAATTTATAGAGGATCTTAATAATGAAAAGCGTAATCTCATAGGTAAAGAACAACTGAGATTTATAGCTAAAGAAACCAAGAAGAAATTTTTTTGGAATGTTTTTGGTCAACAAGTTTTAATTTCAAAAGTTGTATTACCAACTCTTCCATCTGAAGTTCTAGATAATCTATCACCACAAGCAACATTTCTGAAATACATTAATAATTTAAATTTACCTTATAACACTGACGCATGGGATGGCTACCCAGCAGCTAGAGAAAGATTTTTAAATTCTATTAACACTTCATCAAACAATATTTTTTTAGCAGGTGATACTCATAATTGTTGGGCCGGAAATATTGCTAATAACTCTGGAATATTTAAAGGAGTCGAGTTTGGCACACCATCAGTTTCTTCACCAGGTGGTTCGGAAGAATTTGGAGAACTTGATGTCCGACCACTTGAAAAAGCTGTAACAAAAATTAATAAAGATTTGGTTTGGACAAATTTTAGAAATAGAGGTTATTTAACACTTAAGCTTAACCAAAATTCTGGGCAAGTCTCATTTATAGGTGTAAATACAGTTAAAAATAAAATTTATGAAAGATTTGTTCTTAGAACATTTTCACTCAATCCCAAGGAGAAAATTATTTAATATATTTTTCTTTGTAATATCTAAGCTCTTCTACAGATTCTCTTATATCATCCATTGCTCTATGAGATGCTTTTTTCTTATACTCTACAAAGTCTTTATCCCATCTTTTTAGTGACTCTTTAAAAGAAGTTACATCTATATGTCTATAATGAAAATGGTTTGCTAGTTTTGGCATATATTTGATTAAGAAACGTCTGTCATGAGAAATGCTACTACCGCAAAGTGGTGAAGCATGTTGTGTTAAATGTTTTTTAAAAAATTCAAGCGTTTTAAGTTCTGCTTCTTTTATGTTTACTTCACTTTTTTTAATTAATTCAATTAATCCAGTTTTAGAGTGTTGGTTTACATTCCACTCATCCATTAAATCGAGAACATCTTGTTGCTGAGAAATTGCAATATTTGGACCCTCTTCAACTATATTTAAATTCCCATCAGTAATCAGACTTCCAATTTCAATAATATGGTGTTTTTCAGGATCTAAGCCTGTCATTTCTAAATCTATCCAAGCTAGAAAATTTGTATTTGTCATTTATACTCTCTATTCAAACAATAATTCTATATGACCAGTAAAGATAATCAAAAAGTATTTTTTGGAGACGAGAAGGTTGAAAAAAAAGCTAAAACGAAAGGAGTAAATAAAATCTTCTCTCAAGTTGCTGATAATTATGACTTAATGAATGATTTAATGTCCTTTGGTCTGCATAGGGTTTGGAAAAAGCAATTTGTAAAAAACACAAATATCAAAGATAAGTCTAAAATTCTTGACTTAGCTTCAGGTACAGGAGATATTGCCAAATTAATTTATGAACATTCCCCTTCATCAAATATTTGGTTAGTTGATCAAAATAAGGAAATGATACTTAAAGCTAAAGAGCGAGCTGCAGACGAAGGCTTTATAAATAAATCTAAATTTGAAATAAGTGAGGCTGAGTCTTTGCCATTTAACGATAATTTTTTTGATCATGTCTTTATCTCATTTGGATTTAGAAACTTTTCAGATAAGGATATGTCATTAAAAGAAATTTTTAGAATATTAAAAAAAGGTGGCTCTTTAAGAATTCTTGAGTTTTCGAAAGTTAATAATAAGGCTTTTTCAAAGCTCTATGATTTTTATAGTTATAGAATTATTCCAACTATTGGTGAATTAGTCTCAGACGATAAAAAAAGTTATGAGTATTTAGTTAAATCAATTAGAACTCATGAAAATCAGAAAGAACTAAAATCAATGTTGAAAAAAAATAAATTTTCAAAAGTCTCATTTGAAGACTTAACAAACGGAATAGTGTGTATTCATTCTGGTATTAAATGAACATTTTTAGACTTTTTTATATATTTTTCAAAATACGGGCATCAGGAATATTTACTACATTTGGAATTAAATATAATTTTCTATTAGTACCATTTATAAATAAAAAAAATCCAGAAGAAAATTTTAAAGAGAAATTAGAGGATTTTGGCCCAGTCTATATAAAATTAGGTCAGTTGCTCTCTACAAGAACAGATTTAGTGTCAAAAAAACTCTCAAAAGAGTTAAATAAGCTCACTGATGATTGTGAAGCAGTGTCTTTTGATTACATAAGAAACACTATTGAAACTGAACTAGGAAAAAAATCAAAAAATATACTGAGCAACATAGATAAAATACCACTTTCGTCTGCATCACTTGCACAGGTACATGTTTTTTTTATGGATAAAAAAAAATTTGTTGTAAAAGTTCAAAGGCCACATCTTAAAGAAAAGATTCTCAAAGATATTAACCTCGTAAAATTTGGAATTAGGATTTTAAGATTTTTTATAAAATCATATCCGAGGATAGATTTAATGAAAATTATTAATGATTATGAAAGAGTTATTAATAACGAATTAGATTTTCGTTTAGAAGCAAATAATGCAAAAAAGACATACGAAAATTTTCAGGATAGTAGTTTTCTTTATGTGCCCTCAATTGTAGAAAAATATACAACCAAAAAAATAATTGTTATGGAATATATTGATGGAATTCCTGTTACAAATATAAAAGAGTTAAAGAAATATAAGTTGAACCTTAAAGCTTTGGCAGAGAGTGGGGTAAAAATTTTTTTAAAACAAGTTTTTCAAGATAATTTTTTTCATGCTGATATGCATCCTGGAAATATTTTTGCTGCCAAAACATCGCCAAAAAAACCTTTTTACTATGCTGTCGATTACGCGATATGTGGTTCATTGTCCGAGTCTAATCAAATATTAATTGCGCAGATGATATCTTCTTTACTTAAAAAAGATTTTTATTCTTTGGCTCAACTTTTTATTTTCGCTAATTGGGTGAGTGAGGATACAAAAACTGAGGAATTAGAAAATATTCTAAGAATTAATTGTGAACACTTACTAGATAAACCTTTGTCTCAAATTTTATTTGGTGAGCTTTTATTAAATCTTCTTGAAGCTATGAGACCATTTAATCTTTACTTAGATAATGATCTTTTGCTTTTAATTAAAACTCTAGTTCACATCGAGGGCATGGGAAGACAAATTTATCCTGAATTGGATTTTTGGAGTGTAGCAAATCCATTCTTAAAAACATGGTTTAAAGATAAGTATAGTGTTAAAGGACTTGTAAAGTATCTTGTATCAAAAAAACATATACTTACATATATGATTGTGAAAAGATTTGAGGAAACACAAGAAATATTTGATCAAAACTATGGAGATATAAAATGACCATTGGTTGGCTGCAGATAATTGTTGTTCTAGCAATAATAATCTTAGTTTTTGGAACTAAAAGATTAAGGTCTTTAGGAAGTGATATAGGAAAAGCTTTGAAAGGTTTCAAAAAAGAGATTAAAGAGGATAATGATTCAGATAGGAATTCCTGAACTTTTAATTATTATTCTGGTTTTTTTTGTTGCTGCAAAACCGGAAAAAATATCAAAATACTTAAGGGATCTGATGAAGTCTTTTATAAAGATCCGCTCTACGTTTGATAATGCAAAAGAAGACTTAGAGAGAGAGTTTAATTATCAAGAATTAAAGCAAGAAGTCTTTAACGAAAAAAAAATGAAAGAGTTTGATAAAGAAGATGAGCAATAGTCTTTCATCTCACTTTGAAGAATTAAGAAATAGAATTTTATTTTCAATTGCTATTTTTATAATTTCAGTCATTGTTTTACTGCCTTTTACAAATTATTTATTTGATGGTTTTTTGTACTTCTTAGATTTAGTAGATCAAAAGACTCTAATTGCTATTGAAGTAACTTCTCCATTTTTGATTCCTTTGAAACTTGTATTATTTATTGCTTTTTTAGTCTCACTTCCAATATTTCTTTGGCAAATTCTAAGCTTTATGGCGCCTGGTTTATATAAGACGGAAAAGCTGGCTATTTTTTCAAAAACATTTTTAGCAACTTTTTTATTTTATACAGGAGTTATTTTTTGTTTGATCATTGTAGTTCCAAATGCACTTGCATTTTTTTCATCAGTTGGACCAAGTAATCTTGAAATTTCTACTGATATTTCTAGATTTTACTCTTTTGTTCTGACACTATCCTTCGCTTTCGGAATAGCTTTTCAAGTGCCATTGATTGTAAATATATTAATCTCTTTGAATATTCTAAATAAGAATAAAATTAAGGAATACAGGGGTATAGTTCTTGTTTCGTGTTTTATTTTTGGCATGATTTTTACCCCACCAGATGTAATTTCACAAATACTTCTTGCTGTGCCCATGTATTTGTTATTTGAATTAGGCTTATTATTTAGTAATGAGAAAAAAAAGAAATCCAATAGCTAAAGATCTAAAGACTCCAAAATATAAAATGCGGGTGAAACCATTGAAGAAAAAATATTCTAGAAAGAATAAGCAAAATCAAATTGATTAATTTTTAATCATCTAATTGACAAAAATACTAGTTACACTTATATTACATTTATGTGACATTATTGTGACATAATTATATTTGGCAAATATGAAAACTATTTATTTATTATTTTTATTATTGTTTGGGTCAGTATTGTACTCAGACAACCATTTTTCTGTAAAAGATATAGATCAAATTTTTATTATGAAAAATGAAGATATCATTTTTAAATTGAAAGATGATATTTATTTTAAAGGAGACATTATTACACCTAAGTCCTGCACTATAAAAAAACCATATAAGATTTCCTTCAATTCTAAAGATGTAATCAATGACTCATTCTTGATAAATCATCAGAATGGATTCATGACCTGTAGGTTTAAAAATTTAAGACAAATCTCTTAGGCATTTAATTGCGTTTATATTTGGCAGACCGCTGGTCTGCCTTTTTAATTGAAAGTTAATCCGCCATCAACTGTAAGGTTTTGACCAGTTATTGATCTTGCTTCATCTGAAGCAAAAAATATTAGTGCATCTGAGAAATCTTTTGTTGTAGTAACTCTCTGTAAAGGAGTCATTGACGCAATTGCATCAAAAACTTCGTCTGGTGTTGCTGCGCTGGCATCAGTAACTTTAAGCAAACCTCCAGATACCATATTGACTGTTATACCAAATTCACCAAGATCTTTAGCAAAACTTCTTGTTAATCCTAATAAACCAGATTTAGCAATAATATAATCATGATATGGGACTACTGGGTTCTGAAATAAGTTTGTTCCAACATTTATTATTCTTCCAAAATTATTTTTTTTCATATTTTTAAAAAGCTCTTGAATTAAATTAAATGATCCTTTGATTGTTATATCCAGATGATTTTGAATCTCATCCCAAGTGATCTCATGGGCCTTTTTTCTTAAATCACCATTAAACAAATATTCAGTCATAGCATTGTTCACCAAGATATCTGGACCTTTTTTGAATGTATCACATATATTTTTGTTCAGTTCAATAACATCATCTTTACAGGAAACATCTGCATAAAAAGGTATTACATCGGAGCCTAATTTATCTGCTAATTCATGTGCTTTTTTTTCACTCTTAAAGTAATTTATAGCAACCTTATAGCCTCTATTTGCAAAAGATTCAGCAATAGATGCTCCAAGACCTCTGCCTGAACCAGAAATTAAAACAAGTTTGTCATCATTCATTTCTATTCTTTATGAGCTCCTTTACTATTGAGGGATCTGCGAGTGTTGTTGTATCACCTAAATTTTCAAATTCATTATTTGCTATTTTTCTTAAAATTCTTCTCATAATTTTTCCCGATCTAGTCTTAGGCAAGTCTCTTGTAAATTGTATAACCTCTGGTTTAGCAATTTTCCCTATTATTTTAGAAACCTCTTCAAGAATTTCATTATTAATTATTTTCTTATCTTTATCATTATCTTTTAAAATTACATATGCGTATATTGCCTGACCTTTTATTTCGTGCTCTATTCCAACAACTGCTGCTTCAGCAACATCTTCATGATTTACGATTGCACTCTCAACTTCTGCAGTTCCAATTCTGTGTCCAGAGACATTTAAGACATCATCAACTCTTCCAGTTACCCAGTAGTAACCTTCTTCATCTCTTCTAGCCCCATCACCAGTAAAGTACTTTCCTTTGTACTGACTAAAGTAGGTATCGGTCATTCGTTTATGATCGCCGTAGACAGTTCTTATTTGACTTGGCCAGGATGAATCTATGCAGAGATTGCCCTTTACATCGCCTTTAAGCTCTTTTCCATCGCTATCTACTAGTGAAGGTTTAACGCCAAAAAATGGTAAAGTTGCTGAACCTGGTTTTTTTGGAGTAACGCCTGCAATAGGTGATATCAAAACTGAGCCAGTTTCGGTCTGCCACCAAGTATCTACTACTTCACAATTACTTTTACCTACTTTTTGGTAATACCATTCCCAAACATCGGGATTTATTGGCTCCCCAACTGTCCCTAGAACTCTTATTGAATCTCGAGATGTACTTTCAAGATACCTGTCGCCCTGTGCAATGAGTGCTCTTATTGCAGTAGGTGCAGTATAAAAAATATTTACTTTGTGTTGATCACATACTTTCCAAAACCTTGAAGGATCTGGATAAGTCGGAACTCCTTCAAACATGACTGTTGTAATTCCATTTGATAGAGGTCCGTAAAGAATATAAGTATGGCCCGTTATCCAGCCTACATCTGCAGTGCACCAATGTATATCATCATCTCTAATTCCAAAAATATATTTAAATGAAAGATTTGCACCTAAAAGGTAGCCTGCAGTTGTATGTAGCACTCCTTTAGGTTTTCCTGTTGAGCCAGAAGTATAAAGAATAAATGAAGGGTCTTCAGCCTTTAACTCAGCACATTCACATTCTGTTGGCTGATTAGCAACTAATTCCTCATAAGTAATATCTAATTTATTATTCCAATTAACATCTGTTTTTGTGTATTGAAAAACTATCACTTTTTTAATTTTTGGACATTTTTCTAATGCTTTATCTACACTGAACTTAAGTGGGATTGTTTTGCCTCCTCTAATTCCTTCATCTGCAGTAATTACATATTCGCAATCAGCATCAAGAATTCTTGATGAAATTGCCTCTGGTGAAAAACCCCCAAAAACAACAGAATGAATTGCTCCTATTCTCATACAAGCAAACATTGAATATGCTGCTTCAGGGATCATAGGCATATAAATGCATACTCTGTCGCCCTTTTTTACACCTAAAGACTTTAGACCATTTGCTAATTTTGAAACTTCTTCAAGAAGTTCTTGATAAGAAATTTCTTTAGAGTTGTTCTCTTGATCCCCTTGCCAAATTATTGCAATTTTCTCTGGGTTTTTTTGTGCATGTCTATCAATGCAGTTATAACTTATATTTAGTATTCCATCTTCAAACCATTTTGGCTCTTCAAAACTTCCGTTATATCCAATAGTTGGCTCCTCAAACCAAGAAAGATAAGAAATGGCTTTTTTAAGAAAAAAGGAACTTGGATTTTGAATTGATTCTTTATATTGTGAATTAAAGCTTTCGAGTGTAGTGATATGTGGATTAACAAAACTCTTAATATCAAACTTAGACATAACTTTTTAAAGCAAAAATAAGATCATCTATATTTTCAGCTATTACTAGGTTTTTGGGAATAGTACGCAACATTTCCATATTTTTAGCTTTATCTATCCATGTAAGTAAATCTGTCCAACAATCATTTTTATTGTAGACAATAATTTTTTTTGTTATTAACCCAAGACTAGCTAGGTTTAAGACATCAAAGAATTCATCTGCTGTTCCAATACCACCAGGCAATATAAGAAATGCATCTGAATGATCATTTAATTTTCTCTTCCTATCGTAAAAATTTGTTTCAACTTCAAGAGAATCAATATAGTCTGGAGTATATTTTTTCTTGTCAAACATATCGACTGTTACACCTTCGACATATCCGTTATATTCTTTTGTTTTTTGAGAGAGATAACCCATCAAGCCAAGCTTACCTCCTCCATATAAAAGGCATATTTTTTGTTCGGCAAGAAAATTTGCTATTTGGTCTAGATCTGACTTTATATGGAAATTAGGTTCACCAGAAGAAAGAAAAACTGCAAGTTTTTTCAACTTAAACTTCTAAATCTTTTGACCATTGGCCCAGTGCTGCTTTTTTATTCATTAAAGCCCTATGAGAAAATGCACTTTGTGCTGCATCAACATTTTCTGATTTACCTAGCCAAGCTTTTAAAGCTCCAGCTTGTAAAGCTCTTCCATATGAAAAGCTTAACTTCCATGGAGAACCTCCAATTTTATTCATTGCATCTAAGTGTTCAGTTGAAACAGTTTCTGATTGTCCACCTGAAAGAAATGTAATAGCTGGAAGGTTGTCTGGAACACACTCATGCAGACATCTTAAGGTTTCCTTAGCAACAGTTTCAACACCGATCTTTTCTTGGTACTCCGATCCTGGTGTTACCATATTTGGCTTAAGTATAGTTCCTGTTATGTCGACATTTTCTTCTTCAAGATTTTGAAAAAGCGACTTTAATGTTCTTGAGGTAGCGTCATAACATTCTTCGATACCATGACTACCATCCATTAGGACTTCAGGTTCAACTATAGGAACCATATTATTTTTTTGAACAATCTTTGCATATCTAGCAAGAAGTTTTGCATTTTCTTCAATGCATCCTTGTGAAGGTAAGTTACTTCCAATGCTTATTACAGCTCGCCATTTTGTAAAAAGAGCACCCATATTGAAATATTCCGCACACCTAGAGTCAAGATCCTCTATACCTTGTGTAACTTTTTCTATATCTGAGTTTTCAAAAGGAGCAAGGCCCTTATCAACTTTTATTCCTGGAAGTGCTTCCTTTTGTTTTATTAAATCTACAAGGGGAGTTCCATCATTAGTATTTTGTCGAATAGTTTCATCAAAAAGGATTACCCCGCCTATATTATTTGACATACCCTCAGCCTGAAATAAAAGCTGTCTGTAATCTCTTCGATTTTCTTCTGTAGATTCTACAGAAATTGTATCAAACCTTTTTTTACAAGTAGGATTGCTTTCATCTGCTGCAAGAATACCTTTTCCATTTTCAACAATATAGTTCGCTATGGAGTTTAAATTTGAAAAATTCATTGGTAGCTATTCTAACTCTAATGCCTCAATGGATGGAAGGCTTTTACCTGATAAATACTCTAAAAAAGCACCTCCAGCTGTGGAAACGTAATGAAAATTTTTCTTCTCAGAAAACTTGTTAATCGCAAAAATTGTCTCCCCACCACCTGCAATTACTTTCCTATCTGATTGAGATAAAAAATCAATAAGTTGCTTTGTTCCATTCGAAAAAAGATCTATCTCAAAAATACCTAATGGGCCATTCCATAAGAAATTAAAATATTTTGATACAGACTCACTCTTAAATTCTAAATCTAGAATCATCATTTCTTTTGGCACTTTTTCAACATCAACTAAATTAACTTCTGTAGCAGATGGAGAGCTTGCCACATAAACCCTCTCTGGTAATAAAACTTTTCCACTTTTAACCATCTGTGAGCATTTTTTTAACATGTTTTCTTCATAAATTGATTCTCCAATTTCGTATCCAACTGCTTTAAGGAAAGTATTAGCAATGCCACCTCCAACAATAACCTTTTCAGACTTTTGAAGTAAATTTTCAACCACTTCAAGCTTAGTTGAAACCTTAGAACCACCAATTATGCTTACTAATCGATTCGGTTCATTAAGAATTTCTTTTAAATTTCTGACCTCATTGCTAAATAAAAGTCCGGGTGATTTAATCTTTGATTTAATTATAGCTCCATAAGTTGAAGCAGATTTACGGTGCGCTGTTGCAAAGGCATCCATAATGTAAACATCAAAAATATCTGCAAGCTTTTGTCCTAAGTTTTCAGAGTTTTCATTTTCTCCTTTGAAAAAACGAATATTTTCAAGCATCTTTATTCCCTTGCTTTTTTTAATTTCGTTCTCTAAAGATATTTTTTTGTTTAATCTTTTCTCAAACCACTCTTTTATTGGTTTCAAAGAAAGGTTTGGGTCAAAATCATCCTCTTTTGGACGACCAAGGTGGCTTATTAGGCAGAGATTTTCTGTGTGTTCAAGAATATATAAAATTGTTGGCAAAGCAGCTGACAATCTATCAGGGCTTAATACTTCACCACTTTCTAAAGGAACATTTAAATCCACTCTCAGCCCGACATACTTATTCTTAAGATCGATTGAGTGAAGATCTGTCATAAAAAACTTTTTATTTTTTCTACTATTTTTTTTGGGGTGAAACCAAAATGCTCCATTAATATATGACCTTTACCTGATTCTCCAAATTCTTCAATTCCAATTACATTCTTTGTGTGAGCATACCAAGAATTTGGATGACTACACTCAATAGCAATATTAATTTTGCTTTCGGAAAAAATTTCTTTATAAATTTGTTTGTTAGTTTCTAAAACTTCGATACAAGGGACGCTTACTACATTACATTTGACTCCTTCTTGCTCAAGAATTTCAGCAGCTTCAAGTGATAAAGAAACCTCTGATCCAGTAGCTATAAGTTGAATGTTTGAATCATCAAATTTTCTTAAAAAGTATCCACCCCTTGATACTTCATCAAAACTTTTATTCTCAATGTTATCTATATTCTGCCTTGTAAGTATTAGGGAAGACGGTCCATCATTTCTTTGAATAGCTGATTTCCAAGCAACTGCTGTCTCTAATAATGAAGCTGCTCTCCAGGTATGCATATTCGGTGTAGATCTTAAAGTTGTAAGATGCTCAATTGGTTGATGAGTGGGCCCATCTTCTCCGAGAGCAACACTATCATGAGAATAAACAAAAATTACTTTTATCCCCATCAATGCAGCCATTCTCACTGCATTTCTCCCGTAATCCATAAATACTAAAAATGTACCTGCATAAGGAATAAGACCTCCATGAAGAGAAATGCCATTCATTATTGCATTCATACCAAATTCTCTAACGCCGTAATAAATATAATTTCCGTTTTGGGAGCTAGTAATTGGGTTTGAAACACTTGTATTGGTGTTATTTGAGCCACTTAAATCAGCTGAGCCGCCTATCAATTCTGGCAGGTTTTTTTTCAAGAATTCAAGAACTTTCTGAGAAGCTTTTCTAGTTGCTATTGGTTCATTGTGCTTTAAAATCTCTTCTAAAAAGACACTAAAATTAGAATCAAATTTCTCAGGCAGCTTTTCGTTTAACAACCTTTCTAGAAGTTCTGCTTTCTCAGGGTTTTCTGATTTGAGGGTTTGTACTTTTTCATTCCAATCGTCTTCATATTTTTGACCTATGTCCGAAGCATCCCAATCTGCATAAATTTCATTAGGGATTTCAAATTCAGAATATGGCCAATCAAGATTTTCTCTTAACTCTGCTACGATCTCAGACCCAAGTGCAGCTCCGTGAGAGGATTCAGAATCTTGTTTGTTGCCTGCACCGTAACCAATATGAGTTTTACATACAATCATAGTTGGTTTTTTTGACTTCTTTGCAACAGAAATTGCTTCATCAATTTCTTCTCTATTATGTCCATCTATATTATTAATAACATTCCATCCATATGCCTTACACCTTAATGAAATGTCGTCTTTGTACCAATCACTTATTTCACCATCTATTGAAATTCCATTTGAATCATAAAAGCAAATTAATTTATTAAGCTCATGAACGCCAGCAAAAGACATAGCTTCATGTGAAATCCCTTCCATAAGACATCCATCACCTAAAAAGCAGTAAGTAAAATGATCAATCACATTTGTTTTTTTGCTATTTAGGAGATTAGCTAGGATTTTCTCTGCCAAAGCCATTCCAACAGCATTGGCAATTCCTTGCCCAAGAGGCCCTGTTGTAGTTTCAACACCTGAAGTGATTCCAAATTCTGGGTGACCAGGTGTTTTAGATTTTAATTGTCTGAAATCTTTGAGATCTTGGATAGTTAAGTCATAGCCAGTAAGATGCAAAAGACTATATAAGAGCATAGAGCCATGTCCATTTGATAAAACAAATCTATCTCTATCAAACCATTTTGGATTCTTTGGGGAATGTCTAAGATGTTTCCGCCATAAAACCTCTGCTATGTCTGCCATGCCAAGTGGCATTCCTGGATGTCCTGAAGCAGCCTTCTCCACACTGTCTACAGACAGAAATCTTAATGCATTTACAGTCCTGTTTTTGATCAATTTAAGAAAAAAACCTCAGGTCAATTATATAATTGAAATTTAAAAATAAACGGGTATTAAAAAATTAAATGATTGAATTTGTAAAAATGCACTGTAATGGCAACTCCTTTATCATTACTAACGATGAAAAAATCATAAAATGCTCTTTTGAAAAACTCAACCAAGACAAAGATCTTAAATTTGACCAGTTACTAATACATAAAGAAGATGACGCCTCTCTTAAGGATTTAAAAATTTTCAATCGAGATGGAACTCCTGCCCTAAACTGCATAAATGGGAAAAGATGTATAAAGGCCTTATTGCATCGAGATAAACCAATAGCTAAAAATATTAAGGCCACTGTGAAAATTAATGCTTACAAAGAACTTTTAGATGGATTTACTTACGTTGACACAACAAATTATCACATTGTTTGGGAGTCTGATAATTTAGTAGATGATGATTTGGAAAATGAATATCAAAAAACAGGGAAATTCTTTAATTCAGATAATTTCAACTTAAGCATTTATAAGCATGATTCAGATAATAAGTTTCTAATTAGGACTTTTGAAGCAGGGGTAGGTGAAACGCTTTCATGTGGAAGTGGAAGTTCTGCAACAGCTTTTGTAATCTTTAAGAAGAATCCTTTGTTGGACAAAATTTTTTTAAATTCTAGCGGAGGTCAAATGATCTGTTATAAAAAAGATGACAATAAAATATGTTCAGAGGCAAATACTGAAATAATAAATAAAAGTAAATTTGATGAAAGAGAATATTTTTGAAAATTTAAAAACTTTTTTGAGAGTTAAAAATTACTCCAATCATACAATCTCAAACTATGAGAGAGATGTTAAGAGATTTCTAGCCTTTGCGTCTAAAACAAAAACAAGCATTGAGTCGCTAGAACAGCAAGATGTAACTTCCTGGATTTTTGATTTAAGAAAAAAAGGACTCGGTAATCGCTCTATCCTTAGAAATCTTTCTTCTTTAAGAAATTTTTTTAGATATTTAAAAAAGATTGAAGAAGTAGATGAGAACGTTTTTGAAAATATTCAAAGTCCAAAACTTAATGAAACCTTGCCTAAGGCTTTACCTCCCGAAGATGTTGCAAAACTATTATCATTTGAACCAAAAACAATGTCAGACTTTCGGGATAAAGCTTTTTTAGAACTGCTCTACTCTTCAGGACTAAGGGTTTCAGAAGCAGTTGGATTGAATTTATCTTCTTTTGAGTCAAATTATTCCTTTGTAAAAGTTTTTGGAAAAGGAAAAAAAGAGAGGCTTATACCTGTTGGCAAATTTGCGCAAATAGCAATTCAAGATTGGATTAATTTTAGAGAGACCAAAGGAATCAAAACTGATGCTTTTTTTACTAATAAGTATGGTAAGAGAATTTCTGTGAGAGCTTTCCAGCAAAGATTATATAAAATCTCAGTTTCGCAAGGCATGCAACCTGTACATCCTCACATGTTGAGACATAGTTTTGCCTCTCACCTTCTTGAATCAAGTGGAGATTTAAGATCGATTCAGGAAATGTTAGGACATAGTAGCCTCACAACTACTCAAATTTATACTAAACTTAATTTCCAACAGCTGGCAAAAATTTATGATGCCTCACACCCACATGCTAAGAAAGAAAATTAAACTTATAACATTAGACTTGGATAATACTGTGTGGCCTAACAATAAGGTTATTGTTGAGGCAGAAAAAGCAATGTGGGATTTTGTATTTGCAAAATTTCCAGAAATATACAATGAATACGACGATAAGCGTATAAGTGAAATTAGAGTAACTTTAGTTGAAAAAAATCCAAATTTAAAATTTGATTTAACTTCTTTCCGTAAGGAAATCATAAAGTATATTCTTCAAGAAGTTGGGGCTGATGAAAGTGAAGCTGCTTACTACAGCAACGAAGCTTTTAACGAATTTTTTAAATCTAGGAATAAAGTTCAATTGTACAAAGATGCAAAAATTATTATTGAAAGGCTCTTTAGAAAAACAAAGGTTGCTTCTCTTTCAAATGGAAATGCAGACCTTAAGCTTATTGGTATAGACCATATATTTGATTTCTCAATTAATTCGAAAGATGTTCAAAGCAACAAACCATCACCAGACCATTTTTTGAAAGCATTGGAATTAACAAAATGCGAAGCTGATGAAGTCATTCATATTGGAGATTGTCCAATAAATGATGTAGGGGGTGCTAGAAATTGTAACTTTAACACCATATGGTTTAATTCTGAGGGGAAAAAGTGGACTGAGATTTTCCCATGTGAATTGCAAGCTAAAAACTGGAAAGAAGTCTACAATTTAGTTAATAAAAATTTTATTTTGGAGAGAGAAAATGTTTAATCCTTTTGGAATGGGCAAAGATTTAAAAGGCATGGAAAAAATGGTGAAACCTGCCCTTGAAAAATTTATGAAAGATTCTGGTTTTGTTAAAAAAGATGAGCTAGAACAACTAATTGCTAAGGTTGATCAATTAGAAAAAAGAATTGAAGAACTAGAGCAGAAAATTTAGTCGACTGTTAAAGCCTCGAGCATGTAATCTACTGAAGCTCTAATTTCTTCTTTTGAACAATCCATACAAAGACCTTTGGCAGGCATTGCATTATAGCCGTTGTATGCATTATTTGTTAATGTCTCTACGCCTTTTACAAGTCTAGCTTCCCATTGAGATTGATCACCCAATAATGGAGAGCCAGCTAGGCCAGCAGTATGGCATGCAGCACAGCCAATATCATAAACTTCCTTACCGCTCCTTGAAACAACTTCCTCACTCTCTTGCGAACCATTATCAACAGCAATAGTACTGCCTGAATATTTATTGAGTCTGTCTCTTACTTCATCTTCATAATCATCTGCTAAAAGAAGACCTGATATTAACAGTGGAAGATAAATCAAATTTTTCATACTTACTTTTATTTATTTAAATTTTTTTATTTCAAGTTATTTATTCAAAAGAAAGATTATATTCTCTATCTCTTTATTCACGTTTCTTTGTCTTGTCACAATATATTTACCATTAACCACAACAGTTGGTGTGCCTTTGAAATCTATTCCATTTTCAATAAGTTTTCTAGGAACAGCTATGGCATTTTTAGCTTTTATATTGATGCTAAAAGAGTTGTACACTCTCATGAAATTTTCAACATCAAGATTATGTCTTTTCGCAAAATTTTCGACATCTTTGTCACTACCAAGTGGTTTTCTTTTTAGCTGCCAGTCTTTAAATACTTTATCGTGAACTTCATCACCAAGATTTAATGACTCAATGGTGTAATAGGTTTTTGCTGCTGGAAGTCTAAATTGAGGAATTTTGTTTACTTCAATAGTTGGATCTATTTCTTTGATCTTTTTAAGAGTATTTTCATACTCTAAACAAGCTGGGCAACCGTACCAAAAGATTTCAGTTACACCCTTTTCTTTGACTAATCCTTCGGGTATTTCAATATAGTCGACATTTAGCTTTGGTTGAGCCAATAATGGAAAGGCAAATAGAATTATTGAAAACAATCTAAACATGCGAAAATGATTATATAACAAGTTTTTTCGAAATATGGACCGTCATACTATAAATTTAGAATTTTTTGCTAGTTATGAACTTTTTGAGCAAATACCAAGTCTCAATTGTCAGGAAATTGCATTTGTAGGAGCGTCTAACTCAGGCAAATCCACAGCTATTAATTTATTGGCAAATAATAAAAAGCTCTCTTATACCAGTAAGAAGCCAGGGAAAACAAAGTTATTTAATTATTTTAAAAAAGATAATAATTTTATTGTTGATTTTCCTGGATACGGATTTGCAAATATTTCAAAATCTCAAATCAAGTCATGGCAGAGGGAATTACCCAGATATTTTGAAGAGAGAGAAAATTTAAAATATGCTTTTCTATTTATAGACTCAAATTCCTTTTATAAATCAAAGAAAATTAAAGAAACTGATATACAAATGATTGAGTATCTCAACAAACTCAATTTGCCATTTCATATAGTTCTTACAAAAATAGATAAGCTTAAGAATGGGCAAATAATTGAAGTTTCAAAAAACTTTGAAGAAAATTTTCAGAGCTTTTATCTTTTAAGTAACAAAGATATTGGATTGGTAACGACCCTAGCAAAAAAAATCGATAAATTAATCTAATGAGCCTCTCGCCAATTTGAGCCAAAGCCATACTCGACTTTTAGTGGCACATCAATCGAAGAGCTCTCTTCCATCAAATCAATTAAGTAAGAAATATTTTTTTCATCGTAATCTTCTGGAACTTCGAAAACTAACTCATCATGGACTTGCAGTATCATTTTTATATCCTTTTCATTGCCTCCAGATTCTTTAAAGATATTAATCATTGCTCTTTTAATAATATCGGCAGCACTACCTTGCAAAGGGCCGTTAACTGCTGCTCTTTCTGAAGCTTGTCTTAGCATGTAATTTGGTGACTCAATATTAGGAACATGAATTTTTCTGCCGTAGAGAGTGGAGACGTATTTATCTTTTTTTGCTTGTTCCACAACATCTTTCATAAATACCTTTATGGAGGAGTATTTGGCGAAGTAATTTAGAAGGAACTCCTCAGCTTCAGCCCTAGATACTGATAATTGATTTGAAAGACCAAATGCGCTCATTCCATAAAGCAAACCAAAGTTTATGGTCTTAGCCCTTCTCCGCATTTCGTCTGTTACATTTTCCATTTCAACTGAGAAAACCTCTGATGCTGTTCTTTTATGAATGTCCTCATTATTTTTAAAAGAATCCAGCATAATTTGATCTTTGGAATAATGTGCCATTAGTCTTAATTCGATTTGTGAGTAGTCCATTGCTAGAATCTTTTTGCCCTCTGAAGCCACAAAAGCTTCTCGTATTGTCACTCCCTCTGGAGTTCTAATAGGTATATTTTGAAGATTAGGTTCTGAAGATGATAGTCTTCCTGTTGATGTTACAGCTTGCTGGTAGGACGTATGAACTCTGGAAGAAGCATCACAAATTTCGGACAGCTTATCTGTATAAGTGCTTTTAAGTTTTGCCAATGACCTGTAATTAAGAATATCTTTGACAATAGGATTTTCGTTGGCTAATTTTTGTAACACGCTCTCTGATGTTGAGTAGTATCCTGTGCTAGTTTTTTTAAGACCTTTTGTTTCAATTTTTAGTTTTTCGAAAAGTACTTCGCTAAGTTGTTTTGGCGAATCAATATTAAAGACGGAGCCGGAAGCATCATGTATTTTTTTTGCTAATTTCATAAGTTGATCACCAAAATTATTTGATAATTTTTTTAGATGTCCTGTGTCTACACGTGCTCCATCTTTCTCCATTTGCATTAAAACAGTTAATAATGGGTATTCCATTTTTTTTAAAATATCTTGAGCTCCTTCATCAAGCAGATCAGACAATTTTTCATATAACCGCAAAGTTATATCAGCATCTTCAGCAGCATAATTTGTTGCTTCTTTAATTGGCACATCAGCAAATGATTTATATTTCTTTGCTCCTTTTCCTATTACATCCTCATATTTAATAGTTTTAAAATTGAGATAATACTCAGAAAGTGCATCTAGGTTATGTCTTGATGCAGTGCTGTTTAATACGTATGACATAAGCATCGTATCAGCAAGAAAGGACTCTAGGTAAATTCCTTCTTTTGAAAGAACTGCTAAATCATATTTTAAATTCTGCCCTATAAGCTTTGATGAGTTTTTAGGAAGGATTTCTTTTAACCATTTTATTCCAACATCCTTTGAAAGATCAGTGCTCTCATTATGTTCTAAAGGTACATAAAAAGCTTTTCCAGATTCAAAGCAAAAAGAAAAACCAACTATTTGTGCAATATTTACATCCAATGATGTTGTTTCAGTATCAAAGCTAAAGTAATCGCAATTATGAAATTGAGATGAAAGCCTCTCTAGCTCCTCAAGAGATTTTACAGACTTGTACTCTACACCTGCACTTTTATTGTCCTCATGTTCAATAAATGTATTGAACTCTAAACCCCTATAAAATTCTTGTAGCCCGCTACTATTTGCTTTTGGAATTGAGATATCACTTTTTTGAAGTCCTAAATTAATATCATTTTTTAAGCTGACCAAAAAGAAATTTCTCTGTAAAACATTTTTTTCCTCTCTAAGATTTTCACCAACTTTTCCCGTGATATTTTCAGCATTTTTAATAACTTCATCTAAACTTCCATATTCATTAAGCCATTTAGCGGCAGTTTTTTCTCCCACTTTTGTAATTCCTGGGATGTTATCTGATTTATCTCCTACTAGAGCAAGTAATTCAGCAACCTTATTTGGGAAAACTCCAAATTTTTCTTTAACACCATTTTCATCAAAGAAAATATCACTCATTGAATTATGTTGAATCACATTTTCATTCACTAGTTGAGTTAGATCTTTATCTGGAGAAGATATTAAAATTTTATCTTCAGAAAAATTAGAAACTAAAGTAGCGATAACGTCATCTGCTTCAACGTCCTCAACTTCCTGTACAGTAAAATTAAATAGTCCACATAATTTTTTTATATCCTCAATCTGATGTCTAAGTTCATTAGGCATTGGAGGTCTATTTGCTTTATATTTTTCATAATAATCATTTCTAAAATTTTGTCCCTTTGCATCAAAGACCATAACCATAGGTATTTCAGGGTACGTTTTTATTAATTTGTTCAACATTGCTGCAAATCCTCTAGTTGCTCCAGTAGGTTTCCCAGCTGATGTAGTTAAAGGTGGCAATGCATGGAATGCTCGATAAATGTATGAGGTTCCATCTATTAGAATAACGTTCGGTTGAAAATCCATAGAAGTATATATAATACTTAATTGTGAAAGCATTTTTTCAAAACTATTTAGATTTTTTTATTACTTTTTGCTCGGGATTTGTTGTTCTAAGTCAATATTATCTTGAAAATATAGAGGGCCTTACGCCGTGTAATCTATGTTTAATTCAATCTTACACAGCTAGAACTGTTTTTGTAATTTTTCTGATTAAGGTGTTAACGCCGATATTAAAAACTTATTTTGATATTCTTGGAATTTTAGCTTTGACTATAGGTCTATCAGCAGGAAGTAGACAAATATATCTACAAAATTTGCCTAAGGATCAACTGCCTGATGGCTTATGTGACATGCCCTTTGATGTGATATTTAATATTTATCCATTTTTTGAAGGTATTCAAAAAATCTTCATTGGTAGCAGCAAGTGTGCAGAAGAAGTTTGGACGTTTTTATCTTTAAATATTGCCGAATGGTCGACTATCTATTTTGCTTCAATGATTTTATTAATACTGTTAAGATACCTTTTAATTTTTACAAACATGACTAAATAAGTATTGGGCTACCTTTAATGTCAAAAGAACAAATTTTATCTAATTCTAAACTTATTGAAGAGGCTGTTGCTAATGATGAAGGAAAACTTGTCAGCAACGGCGCATTTCTTGCCTTAACTGGAAGTAGGACTGGAAGAAGTCCAAAAGATAGATTTATTGTAGAAGAAGCTAGCACTAGAGATAAAATTGAATGGGGTAACGTCAACCAACCTTTTAATTCAGATGATTTTAATAATCTATGGGATAAAGTTTCAGATTATCTAAGTAATAAAAAACACTATAAAACAGAAGTTCATGTTGGTTCAAATAAAGATCACTATATTCCAGTAGAAGTAAAATGTGAAAAAGCGTGGCATTCTCTCTTTTCAAAATTAATCTTTATTGTTCCTGATAAATATAACTCCGAAAATAAAGAAGTTTGGCAGTTAATTTCAGCACCTAATTTTGTTTGTGATCCTGAAGTTGATAAAACTAATTCTGATGGTTGTGTGATAATCAATTTTCATAAAAGAAGAGTTTTGATTGCTGGTATGAAATATGCTGGTGAAATTAAAAAGTCTATGTTTTCTGTGCAAAACTTTCTATTACCTGAAAAAAATGTTCTTCCTATGCACTGCTCAGCAAATCAAACCTCAGATGGACGTACAACATTATTTTTTGGTTTATCTGGAACAGGCAAAACGACACTATCTGCAGATCCCAAGTGTTCACTTATCGGAGATGATGAGCATGGATGGGGAGATGGAACAGTCTTTAATTTTGAGGGTGGTTGTTATGCTAAGTGCATAAAACTTTCCAGAGAAAATGAACCATTGATTTGGGATGCAATTAAGTTTGGGAGTGTTTTAGAAAATGTTGATACCGATGCTCAAGGGAACCCTGACTATGATAGTGATAAATATACAGAAAATACAAGATGCTGCTATCCAAGAGAATTTATTGAAAATAGCGTTCCAGAAAATGAAGGAATAGAGCCAGATAATATTATTTTCTTAACTTGTGATTTATCAGGAGTGTTACCGCCGGTAAGCATACTTAACAAAACTTCAGCTGCTTATCATTTCTTGAGTGGCTATACCGCTAAAGTGGGCTCTACCGAAGTGGGAAGTACAAAGTCCATGGATTTCACTTTTTCAACTTGCTTTGGAGCTCCTTTTTTTCCCAGACCTGCTGGTGTATATGCAGATTTGCTGATCAAAAGAATAGAGAAAATGGATACAAAAGTTTATCTTGTGAATACTGGCTGGACAGGAGGAGGATATGAAGTAGGAAAAAGATTCCCTATTCCTGTAACTAGAGCAATTATTTCAGCAATACAAGACAATGCCATTGATCATAGTGATACTTATCATATGGAATCTTTGAATTTAACAATTCCGAATAAAATATCTGGAGTAGATGAAAAATATCTAAACCCAAGAGAGGCATGGGAAGATAAAGATATGTATGACTCTGAAGCAGAAAAATTAGCACAAAGATTTAAAGATAACATCAAAAAATTTGAAGTAAGCGAAGAGATTCTTGCTTCTGGTCCAAAATAATAAGTATTATTATTTCATGGTTGCAATCAACCGAGATAAAGTTAAAGCTTTCTTAGCATCTGATAAAAAGACATATAAAGGGTTAGAAAAAGAAAATCTTCGAACAGATATAGAAGGCAAAATTTCAGGTAACAAATTTCCTAGTAATCTAGGCAGTCATCATTTTAATAAATACATTACACTTGATTATTCAGAGCCTCACTTTGAAATTGTTACGCCTCCTTTTGAGGATAATCTGGAATTATTTAAATTTCTAAAAGATCTTCATTTGTATTTAGAGCAGCAAATTGAGGATGATTTTTTGTGGAATTATTCAATGCCGCCGAAGTTTAAGAAAAAGTACATTACTCTTCCACCTTCTGGTGATATAAATAAATCAAAATTGGCCTATCTTTACAGGTTGGGTTTAAGAAATAGATATGGAGATAAGATGCAAAGTACAGCAGGCATTCATTTTAATATATCTTTCTCAAGCTCGGTTATTGATTTTCTTGGTGGAGACAAAGATGAGATCTATCTCTGCGCATGCAGAAATTTTCTTCGTATTTTTCCCCAGGTTTTAAGAGTCATAGGGGCATCTCCTGTTGCTCACAAATCTTTTATTAAGGATAGAGATATAAATGCAGAATTTCTTAATAAAACAGACTGTTATTTACCCAAAGCTACTTCTTTGCGAGTAAGTAAATTAGGATATTACTCAGAGGAGCAAGAGCAGAAATTTATTAATTTCAATTCACTAAAAGATTATCTCGAAATAATTAAGTACTACATAAATGTTCCGAATAAAAGATTTAAAGAAATTGAAATTGAACTAGCAAATCCAAAACAAATAAATAATGGGACAATTCAAATGGAGAGTGAACTCTATAATCACATAAGGCCAAAGGGAGAATTTACAACAAATGAGCGTCAATATAATCAGTTAAAAAAAGGGGGAATAAAGTATCTTGAGTTGCGATCTATAGATTTAAACCCTTACACAGCTTATGGAATATCTCAAATTGAAATTGAGTTTCTTGAACTTTTGTCAATATATTGCATTTTATGTGGTAATGAGAAAATAGATCCTATCGAAGAAATCAAGATCAAAGAAAATATAAGGCGAGCCTCTGAATCTGGTCAGGACTGTAATTTGATTTGCAGTTTTGAAAAGGGTGATGCAGAAAAAAATATCAAAGCATTAACACAAGAATTATTAGAATCACTTGAAAGCCTATCAAACGAAATTGGTTTAAAAGAGAACCATAAAAATATGTTTAAAGAATTTTATAGAAGAAATGAAGTGCCACTATCCACTCAGATTATTGATGATTTATCAAATAATTCAATCGTGAATTTTATAAGTTCCAAATCAAAAAAACAGAATTTAAATCTTTCGAAAGAATTTTCAAAAAAGATGTCCTTAGAGGCTAAAACATCCAAAAAAGAATACTTAGATCAGCAAAATAAAGATAAGATAGATTTTGAAACTTTTTTAGAAAACTATAGAGGGGAAATCAATTGAAAATTCTGCATTGTAAAGAATTCGGTCCGGTTGAAAATCTTGTTTGGGAAAATATTGACTCTCCTGAGCCTGGGGACGATGAAGTACTAATATCAGTTAAGGCTGCAGCTCTTAACTTCCCTGACTATTTAATTGTTCAAGGCCTTTATCAATTTAAGCCTGAATTTCCTTTTGCACCAGGGAATGAGGGAGCAGGCGTAATAAAAAAAATTGGAAAAAATGTAACAAAATTCAAAGAGGGTGATCGTGTTTATTTTATGTCTGCATATGGAGCTTTTGCTGAAGAGATTTGTATGCATGAACTTGGGACTTTTGCAATTGAAGAAGACACATCTTTCGAAATGGCTGCATCATACCAAATGGCATATGGCACCAGCTATCATGCCCTTATGCAAAGAGGTGAACTCAAGAAAGATGATGAATTACTAGTATTAGGAGCGTCTGGTGGCGTGGGATTAGCTGCTGTAGATATTGCAGTTGCGAAAGGAGCAAGAGTTGTTGCAGGTGTATCAAACGAAGAAAAGGCTCAAATTTGTCGTGATTACGGTGCTGCCGATGTTGTTATATATGGAGAGGGTCCCAAAGATAAAGATGAATCAAAAAAACTATCATTAGAGCTTAAGTCAAAAAGTCTAAAAGGTGGATTTGATATTATTTATGACCCAATTGGTGATTGCTACACGGAACCAGCATTTAGGTCCATTGGTTGGAAAGGAAGATATTTAGTGGTTGGATTTGCAGCTGGACAAATACCTAAATTACCAATAAATCTTTCACTTTTGAAAGGAGCTTCATTAGTTGGAGTTTTTTGGGGTTCTTTTACTGGACGTGAACCTGATTTAAATACTAAAAATCTAAATGAAATTAATCAAATGCTTAAAGATGGTGAAATTAAACCCCTAGTTTCAAAAACATTTCCAATGGAGAGAGCCGTTGAAGCAATAAATCTTATTGGAAATAGAGGTGTAATAGGAAAAGTAGTTCTTACAAATGAATAAAAGGCCCCGTTAAACAGGGCCTTTTAAGAATTACTCTTTAACCCAAGCTTTTACAGGTGTAACCATCATTACATTAACAACAGTTCTGTATTCATCAACTTCAGCTGCAAATTCCAAAAACTCTTTACTGCTAAAGGTATCCTCTGATCCTGACATCAATTCTGGTATTGAAGGGCCGCCATTAAACGCAAAATGTGATACACGCCCGTTACCAGTAACATGAGTTACAAGTCCTGATGAACCAGGAGTATCTTGGCTTTCAACTAATGAACTCCAAGCCTTTGCATAATCTCCCCTTTTCATTGGATCAACAAAAAGATCATACTTCAAGAAAACGCTATCTTTTGTCCAATCACCTTTTTGAAGTGAAAGTTCGCCAATTCTATTGAAATAATATTCTCCATGTGAGGCATCACCAATTGCTTGGACAAATTCAAGACCTGCGGCACAACTACTTGCTAACTGAATTGCTTCATTCATGCTTTCATAGTCATCAAAACCTGAATAAAAAAAGTGTGACATACCTGAACCATCCAGCTGCATCAACACTAACCCTCGTGATTTTGCTTGCCATTTCTGCCCGCAATCAGAAGCAATGAACTTATCAGTTGCTGCAACAATTGCTAAGGGATTTTTTGCTTTTATGTAGTGAAATTCTCCTACCTCACCACCAGGCTTGACTTTATGATCATCAGCTGAAAGTGGAAAAAGAATAAAAGTTAAAATAAATAAATAAATAATTCTCATATTTCCTCCTTTTTTAATAATAAAACTATTTTTAAAAATTTTTAGATTATTAATGTGAATTTAATGTGAATTTAATTTGTTTGTAATAAAGACTTAGTTACTAACGACATAGCTCTACTGTCAAATGGCCCCTTAAATATCCCCATAATATTTGCATTATCATCTACAAGAACTAAATGATTAGTATGCGAAATTACTCTTTGACTCATATGATTTTGCATGGGTTCTAATTTTTCTATTCCAAGTTGATAGCCTAATTTCAAGACTTCCGACTGCTCACCAGACACTCCAATAAAATCTTCATTAAACGCAGTTACGTACCTCTTAAGCCGATCAATAGTATCAACTTCTGGATCAAAGCTTATTAAATAAAATGCAATATCATCTGTGTCAATTTTTTCGAAAAGCTGTCTCATTACAGACATCATTACCGGACACTCAGTCGGGCACGTAGTATATCCAAAATATATGAAGTTGATGTCATGCTTCTTTAAATTTTTTTTAGTGAAAATATTATTATTGTGATCTTTCAGCTCAAATTCTCTTACTTCTTGCGAATCACCATACTTATAGAACCCATTTACTTTCATCTCTTCGATAGATAGCACTCTAGGTAAGCTTATTCGCCAAAATGAATAAGAGGTTAGTGAAATAACAATGGCAAATAATAAAATTGTAAGTTTATTTTTAGACATACAGCATTAATAAGAAGTCGATATAAGTTGCTAAAAAAAACAAAAACATATACTTAACAGAAAAATTAAAAATTTTCATAGAAAGTACATTTTCTCGATCATTAAGGTACGCAACACATAAATAAATGAAATAAATGTTCAGTAAAGATGTTGAAACTAAGTAGAAAATTCCAGTAAGCCCATAAAGAAATGGAGCAAGCGATGCACCAAATAGTAGAACAGCATAAATTACCATTTCAATTTTTGTTCTTGCCACACCTTTAGCAATTGGCATCATTGGAACACCCTCTTTTTTGTATTCATCAATTCGATCTATTGCTAGAGGCCAAAAGTGAGGAGGAGTCCAAAGAAAAATAATTAAAACGAGTGTTAGTGGAAGTAATGAAATTTCATTTGTCACTGCTGTCCATCCTATTAAAGGAGGTAATGCTCCTGATAATCCTCCTATAACAATATTTTGCGGAGTTGCCCATTTCAAATAAATTGTGTAAATCAAACTGTAAAAAATGAAACCGAAAGTAGTTATTAATAATGTCAAAATATTGGAGAAATAGAGCATAAGAGATGAACCAAGAAATAAAAGTATAGATGTAAAAATTAAAGCATTTAACAAAGTAATGTTTCCTGATGCTAAAGGTCTATTTTTTGTCCTCTGCATATTTTTATCAGTTTCTTTATCAAAAATTTGATTTAAAGCTGCAGATGAGGCTGCTAAGAATGCAAATCCAAGTAAGCTTGCAAGACCTGAAATGACGTCATTATAGAAATTTGTTGAGAGCATCATCCCCACTAATGCTGTTAGTGTTAAAAGAAGAACAATCTTTGGTTTACAAAGATCAAGATATCTATTTAGCTGCATCAACTTTTCTATAACTCAAATACATAATAACAATCATGCACAGAAACAACATAACGCCAAAAATATTATGGGCTACAGCATTCCACAAAGGTAAATGGCTTAAAACGTTGTTTATGCCCAAGAAAACTTGAAGAAAAAGAATTGCACCAAAAGCTCCTAACACAGGTAAGGTTTCTTTTGATTTCAATTTAAATATAAGAAAAAGAGAATATAAAAAAACAACTATTGCACCAATTCTATGTGTAATGTGAATTGCAACCCTAGCTTCATTGCTCATTTGTCCAAATAAGTAATTAGGACCAATAGTTTGAAATAGATTAAAAGCTTCTTTGAAATTTGTATTAGGTATTAATTCGCCTTGGCAATATGGTAGATCTAAGCAGGCTCTCGCAGCATAATTTGTTGATGTCCATGCTCCTAAAAAAATTTGAAAAATAATTAAAACAAAACCAATCATTATTAAATGTCTATTTGCTTTAAGAATTTCGAAGTTGTGCTGAAGTTTGAGTGACCTTAAAAAAATAACAAGAAAAATTGATGTAGTTATCATTGCTCCAAAAAGATGTGTGGTGACTATTAAAGGATGCAGTTTTAAGCTCACAGTTAGATAACCAAATATTCCTTGGCCTATGATTATTGCAAGCAACAGAGATGAAGTAAGGATATGTTTTTTTTCTTTAATAGATATAAAAAGTAGAAAAATAGCAAGAAGACCTAGAGATGCAGCAAAATATCTATGCACTACTTCAGGAATTATTTTGTCAATTTCAACAGGAGAGTCCGGATACAACTGTTCTGCCATTTCAATTTCCTGACTAGTAGTTGGAAAAGTTATAAATCCATAACATCCAGGCCAGTCAGGACAGCCAAGTCCAGCATCTGCTAAACGGGTCCAGGCTCCAAGACCAATAACAATAAAAGCGAGAAAAACTCCTAAAATTGATAAAACTTTTGTTGTGAAAATATTCATAATAAAGTTTTTATGTCCTCAAATACTTCTTTAAAATTAAGCTCTTTATTAAACTCCTCCATTACAAAAGAAAAATCATCTAACAAAAATAGAGATTGATTTTCGAAAGGGTTCATACCAGCATTCAAAAGCAAATCCTCAAATTCTCGATCAATATCTTTAACAAAAAAAACATTTGGAAATTTTGCAGATAAATTATTAATTGATTTAGAATTGAAATCTTCTCTTAATACAACAACTCGTTTAAGTCTATTCATTTTTCTGCCAAGAGTTGTATTTATACTGAAGGCAAATTTCAATTTTTCTTCTGAGGCTTCTAAATCATTAAAGTTATCAAAATAAACTAGGTACCATTTTCCCTTTCTGAAGCTGAAAGAATCTCCATTAATATTTTCAAGTTTAAAAAGATTTGTTTCGAGGGGTGGCACAATCAATTCTCCATTGTTTGAAGTGCTTGTAGGTTTATAACCCAAGTAAAAGGTAAGCGTAGAAGCAGTTATTACCACCAAAGGGGTAATTAAAATAACTAATGCTAAACCTATTCCTTTATTCATTCTTTTTTAAAAACGCAATTAGCGTCATTACAACTAAAACAACACTTAAGCCAAACCACTGAATTGCATATCCTATGTGCTTGCTTGCACTCATGCTTATTGGCTTTTCGATTGGTACAAGCTTAAATGGGTCTGATGGAGCTAAATTAAACAAGAAATCATAAATTTCTTTATTTTCTAGTCCTCTTTTGCGTTTAATATTTGCAAGATTAAATTCTTGAATAATTCTCGAATCGCTTTCATTTATTTCTTTCGCAAAGGCATTCTTTTGCTTAAGCATTACGTTGCCTTGTATAAAGAAAAGCCCTTCGGGCACTGAAACCTCTGGAAGATCGTTCTTCATTGGCTTTCTCTCAATAAATCCTCTGTTAACAAATATATTCTCTCCAGTGACTAGTTCAAATAAATGGTAAACCTTATATCCGGCCTTACCATTGCTTATTGCATTATCCTCATAAATAATCTCATCAAGATAAACGCCTTCTCCGTATACGGGCTCCCAGTTGCTATATTGGTAAGAATTTGCCAGTTGAATAGGTGGTTTTTTAATAAGCTCTGCGTATTGATCCATGATGTTATTTTTTTCGTCCGCTCTATTTATCTGCCAAATTCCAAGCAAAATTGTGATAGGAAAAAAAACTAAAGAAAAGAATAGTATTCTGAATTTAAATTTATGCATCTGTTAAAATGATAGTGTGCTTAAAACTGTAATAATTATTCTAGTTGTTCTTGTGCTAATAAGCCTCTTCTCGAGTCTTGTTTTCCTTTTTATTGATAAAGGTAATCCTAAAAAGAAACGCATAATGTATGGGCTTGGGTTTAGAGTGACTCTTGGTGCCATCATATTAATTCTCATAACTTATGGGATTTTTACAGGTCAACTTGGCAATAATGCGCCTTGGGGTTAAATAATATAAACAAATAAAAATAGGCAAACCCAAACAACATCAACAAAATGCCAATACCAAGAAGCTGCTTCAAAGCCAAAATGTTCTTTTTCTGTAAAATGTTTGAACCCTGTTGACCTAAATAGCTGAGTTAAAAGAAAGATCCCACCGATCAAAACATGCATTCCGTGAAATCCAGTTAGCATAAAAAAAGTTGTCCCATATACTCCAGAATTTAGAGTTAATCCCAGATGAGCATAAGCCTCATAGTATTCTGCTGCTTGGAGAATTACGAAAATAAATGCTAAGCACACAGTAATACCTAACCAAAAGTTAAATCTTTTTCTGTTGTTCTCTTTAAGTGCGATGTGTGCAAAGTGAACAGTTCCGCTTGAACTTAGAAGAACGATTGTATTCCATAAAGGAAGCCACTTAATTATTCCACTTATGCCGTGTAGATACATAGATTCATCAGGTCCTTTTGTTACTGCCTGATCACCCATAATGCTCTGCTCAGGAGTTATCATTGGTGGCCATGTTGCCTCAAATTCTGGCCATAATAATTCTCCAGCAAGGCCCTTTTCTCCCTCACCTCCAAGCCATGGTACTGCAAACTGTCTTATGTAGAATAATGCACCAAAAAAAGCGAAGAAAAACATTACCTCTGAAAAAATAAACCATCCCATTCCAAATACATAAGAATTATTTAATTGTGGTGTATCAAGTCCGGCTTTTGACTCTTTCATAACAACAGAAAACCAGAAAGACATAGTAATAACTACAGCTAACATGCCTAGAAGAAGCATTGTGGAACCATTGCCAGTGATCGCGTTAGCAGCGCCAAACCCAGCAAAAAAAACAGAAACTGCAAAAATTATTGGAATAGCACTTTTCTCAGGAACATAATATTTTTGAAAACTGTCAGTCTTACTTTCCATGATTCATATTGTCTGTTAAAACACGATCTGTTTCAAAGAGTGTATAGGATAGATATATATCATTTACGTTATCTCCTACTTCAGAACTAACATAAAATCTAACTGGCCATTCTTGCCTCTCATAAGGCATTAGAACCTGCTCTTCAAAACAAAAACATTGAATTTTTTTTACATTTTCTGCAGCTAAACCAGGTGACACTGATGGAATTATAGTTAGGGTTAATTGTTTATCAGTGGTGTTTTCTGCAATATAGGACGTTTTGCTCACCTTATCGGTCCACACCCTTACCTCATTAGAAGAAGGGAAGAAATTAACAGGCGCTGATTCATTAACTTGACTTAAAAACTTTATTCTTATTTCTCTAGAATCTTTTTTTTCTACCTCGTCTTTTACAAAAAAAGATGATGGACCATATATCTTTCCATTTAGGCCTGTAACCTCACAAAAAACATTGTAAAGAGGCACCAGCATAAAAGAAAAAAAGAACATAAAAATTACAGCTGAAACTAAATAAAGAAATATTTTGCTTGAAAAATTATTCTTAGCCATTTACTTTTGGTGGGGTTTCAAATGTATGATACGGAGCAGGAGAATCTACAGTCCACTCTAATCCTTCTGCGCCATCCCAAACCTGTGCAGTTGCTTTTTTGCCTGCAAAAACAGCCTTGATAACAATGTAAAGGAAAAGTAGCTGTGATAAACCAAACAGAAATGCTCCAATCGATGAAACTGCATTCCATTCTGCAAACTGTAAAGCGTAGTCAGCATACCTTCTAGGCATTCCAGCTAAACCTACAAAATGTTGCGGGAAGAAAGTTACATTAACACCAATAAATGATAGCCAAAAATGAAGCTTACCCATTTTCTCGTCATACATATTTCCTGTCCATTTTGGAAGCCAATAGTAAACAGCAGCCATTATTGAGAAAATTGCACCTGGTACCAATACGTAATGAAAGTGCGCTACAACAAAATAAGTATCATGATATTGAAAATCTGCAGGTGTGATCGCCAACATGAGGCCAGATAAACCACCTATTGTAAATAAAACAACAAAGGCTATTGCAAATAGCATAGGTGTTTCATAAGTTATTGATCCTTTAAAAATAGTTGCAACCCAGTTAAAAACTTTAACACCGGTAGGAATAGCAATGATCATTGTTGCCCACATAAAAAATAATTCTGCAGCGAGTGGCATTCCAACTGTAAACATATGGTGAGCCCAAACTACAAATGAAAGTACAGCAATCGAAACCATTGCATAAACCATTGATGAGTGTCCAAACAAAGGCTTTCTTGAGAAAGTGGAAATAATATGAGAAGTAATACCAAATGCAGGAAGAATCATAATATAAACTTCAGGATGGCCAAAAAACCAAAAGACGTGCTGAAATAAAACCGGATCTCCTCCACCTGCAGCATCGAAGAATGATGTTCCAAAATATGCATCCATTAATAGCATTGTTACTGCACCAGCTAGAACTGGCATAACAGCTATAAGCAAATATGCTGTTATTAACCAAGACCATACGAACAACGGCATTTGCATTAATGTCATTCCAGGTGCCCTCATATTCATAATTGTGACAATTACATTAATTGAACCCATTATTGAAGAAACTCCCATTATGTGAACGGCAAACACAAAGTAAGCGATATTGGGGTAATTTGTTGATAAAGGTGCGTAAAAAGTCCAACCAAAACCAGGCATACCTCCTTCCATAAAAGCAGTTGAAAGAAGAATTATAAATGCCGAAGGAAGTAACCAAAAACTCAGATTGTTCATTCTTGGCAATGCCATATCTGGTGCTCCAATTTGCATAGGAATAAGCCAGTTAGCTAAACCTACAAATGCTGGCATCACTGCTCCGAATATCATTATTAGTCCGTGCATAGTAACTAATTGGTTATACCTGATAGGATCCATAAGTTGTAAACCTGGTTCAAAAAGCTCGGCTCTTATCCCCATAGCCATTGCACCACCTGTTAAAAACATAAGAAAACTAAACCACAGGTATAGTGTTCCAATATCTTTATGATTGGTTGTGAAAAGCCACCTTAAGATCCCTTTTTGGGGTCCATGATGGTCATGTTCGTGATTCTCAATTACTGCACTCATAATTACTCCTATAAATCTCCTTTTTTATAATCAACAATGTCTTTGGGAACAACAATTGTCCCATCGCCTTGTATATCATTATTCCAAGCTAATCTTGTGAAAGTTATTACCGCTGCCATGTCAACTTCATTAAGCTGCTCCGCAAAAGATTGCATTTGACTCCCTCTAATGCCTTCCATGAGGATTTCTATTTGACCTGTCTTATCACTCATTACAACTTCACTGCCAGCCAATGCAGGATAAAAACCTGTAATTCCTGCTCCATTTACTTGATGACATGCTGCACAACGAGTTTTATATATTTCTTCGCCTTGAGCATACAGCTCATCAGCAGTCCATTCTTTTTCTGTTAAGAAAGCTAGTTGCTCCATTGCTTCTCTTTTTTCTGCAACCCATTCATCATATTCTTCTTTTGTAACTGCACGCACCACTATTGGCATATAGGCATGCCTTTCACCACAAAGTTCTGTGCAATTTCCTCTGTAAATGCCAGGTTCGTTAATTGTAGTTTTTGCAACATTTATAAAACCTGGTATAGCGTCTTGCTTAACAGCAAAGTCACTCATGTACCATGAATGGATAACATCATTACTTGTGATTAAAAATCTTATTGGAGTATTTACTGGCACTACTACTTCTTCGTCAACCTCAAGCAAATAATTCTCACCTTTTTCAACTCTGTTATATTCATACTGATCTGGAGGAGTAGTTAAGTTAGCAAAGAAACTTAAAGGCTTGTTGCCTACCTGTTCATCTAAATACTTATATTGCCACTTCCATTGCCAGCCAACTACTTGAATGTCCATGCCGCCTTCTTCAGCTTCATGGTCGTATATTTTCTTTAACGTAATAGAAGCTGGAACAGCCATTGCAACAAGAATTAAAGTTGGTATCACTGTCCAAAGTATTTCAAGTTTGTGATTTTCTTTGAATTTGGCCGGTTTTTTATTATTACTTCTTCTATAGCGCCACATGGAGTAAAACATAAAACCGAAAACAATTACGCCTATAGCAACTGTAACGAAAAATATTGCCATGTGAAGGTCAAAGACCTCTTTGCTGATGTCGGTTACGCCCACGGGCATATTCACATCTAGCCAGTCAGCTGATGTGTAAAAAGATGTTATAGATAATAAGAAAAGCCCTAACTTGTTCCTCATTTACGCATATATTACTATAAATATCCCTTATGTCGAGTAATAAACCATACTAATAGTCACTTCTAATCATCAATTATTTTAATAGATCCAAGATCTTTATCATTCTTAAGCTCAAAATAGTTACAAGAAATACATTTAACCTCGGAATCATCATCTTTAAGCACTATGCTATCTTGCTCTTTACAAGAGGGACATATAGCCCCAGCAATAAATTTATAGCCTTCCATTTTCAATCCTTGCTTTAACATCTGAAGTATCAGGTATATCACCAAACCATCTCCCCCAGGAAAGTGCAGCTTGCTCAACCAACATGCCTTCACCTGAATTAAAACTAACATTTTTTTTCAAAGAAATATTCTTGTAATGCGTATTTGTTTCGTTTCTATAATTAATATCATATATGTGTGCAAATTCTTGAAAGGTTGTGTTCAAAATAATCTCAGAAATTTCCTTATTCATTTCTGAAACGCATGAAATTACAAGGTCAATTTTCTTATCATAATTATTTTTAAATTCTAAAAAATCTCTCTGAATATTTTTGTATTTATTCTTGGATCTATTCCATACCACAAAATTACATTCTCTAAATATTGAAGAATTAATTATTGAGATTCCAGCACCTCCTAGTCCAAGCAACAAAATTCTTGTGCCAGGATTTACCTTTATATTTTTTTTTGATAAATCAGTGCAAAGTCCCTCCGCATCGACTGAGTCAGCTCTAATCTCATTGTCAGCTTTGTAGAGAATGTTTGAAGGTGGCGCATTATAAAATTTTCCTACTTCTTCCTTAAATGGTTGGGTTATATTTAACCCATGTCCACCATTTTTAAAGAAATTTTCTATAAAAGACAATGGGTCTTTTTCTACATCATAAATTTTATATTCAATATCAATATTGGATTGTTTAGAGAAGAAATTATGAATTTCAGGTGACAATGAATAAGAAATTCCTTTGCCAAGCACACCAAGTTTATATTTCATATCCATTGGTGCTTTTTGGATATTAGGTTGTAAAGGTTTTGCTCCTCACTATTAAGATTTTGATCAAATTTATAGCGCCATGAAACTTCGCTTGGGAGAGACATCAAAATTGACTCTATTCTTCCTCCAGATTGGAGTCCAAATAAAGTTCCTCTGTCATACAAAAGGTTAAATTCTACATACCTTCCCCTTCTAAATATCTGAAAATCTTTTTGTCTTTTTGTAAATTCAAGATCTTTTCTTTTATCTAAAATATTGTTGTATCCATTTAAAAAGGACTCTGCAACACTTTTGGACAGTTCTAATCCTTGTTCAGGTTTTTCAAATGTTTGTTTTTCATAGAAAATACCGCCAACACCTCTGTGCTCATTTCTGTGTTTTAAAAAGAAATAATCATCACAATTATTTTTCCATTCTTGATATTTATTTTTTGATGCAGTCTGGGCTTGCTGATGCCAAGATTTACAGTCTTCTTCAAATGGAACGTAAGGTGTTAGGTCAAAACCTCCTCCAAACCAATCTTCGTTAATTTCATTTTTCTCATTGAAAGTCGCAAAGTACCTTACATTTAAATGCGCAGTTGGTATGTTTGGGTTTTTGGGATGAAAGACAACTGAAACTCCAGTTGCAAAATAGGGAGCGTCTTTATACCCCTCGCCTCCAACAGATGATCTAGGTAAAGAATTGCCAGAGATTTGGGAGAAATTGATTCCAGCTTTATCAAAAAATTTGCCGCAATCTACAACAACTGAAATACCACGACCTAGAGACTCTTTTTCCCATTTATCAACAATAATTTTTTCTTTTTGTTCATAACGATAAAAGTTATCTATTAGTGATTGATGAATCTCTCGAAAGTTTTCTGCTATTTTATCTAACATATGCATTAGTCTTTAAATCATAAATTCTTGACGATCTATTTTCTCCGCCTAAAGGGAGGTTAAGAATACCAAAAATTTTATTAGAAAAAACTTTTTTAATTTGATTTACATTTTTACACACACTAAATGATGATATGTTTGCTGATGTAGAAACAATTTCTTCACCAACTTCTTCAAGTAAATCTTGAAGAATTTCAATTTTTGGAATTCTGACTGCAATACTGTTATTTTTATTTAAAGGAACGATGATTGTTGTGAAACTATTTGATAGTTCCTTAATTTGCTTGATGTAATCTTTTTTCACATCAAATTTTTTTCTTAAATCGTCAACACTTCTGAAAAGTAAGATATATTTTTTATCTTTAGGTCTTTGTTTAATTTCACTTAATTTTGAGATTACAGATTGCTTATTAATGCAGCCAATGCCCCAAACTCCCTCTGTTGGATAGGCAATGATTTTTTTCTCTTTAATCCAACTGGCTGCTAAAGATATCTTGTCAGTCTCTATCAAGATTTTTATCTTTGAGAATAGTTTTCTCTCTTAACTCTGCTTTAAAAGAGTTAATTTTTTCTGCTAAGTCATCATCGCTGGCCGCCAACATCTGTGCAGCAAAAATTCCAGCATTTGTTGCGCCAGCCTTGCCAGCTGCAAAAGTTGCTACTGGTACACCTGCAGGCATTTGTAATGTTGATAAGATAGCATCCAAGCCATTCAACGAACTATTTGCTGATGGAACTCCTAAAACTGGACTTGATGAATGTGCGGCTATAGCACCAGCCAAGTGTGCTGCCATACCGGCAATTCCTATATAAACCTTACAGCCTCTATCTTTTGAATTTTTCAAATACTCTACTAACACATCAGGAGAGCGGTGGGCAGAAATGACTTTTAATTCACAAGGAATTGAGAAATCTTTCAAGGAATTAATAGCAGCTTTTCCTAATTCAACATCTGAATCAGAACCAAGAATTACAGAAACTTTAATTTCGTCCATATAATATTAATAATAACAAAAATGAATAAGTTAAATATATTAACATTTCCTGACCCAAGGTTAAGAAAAACTGCTGAACCAGTCGTAGATTTTAACGATGAATTAAAATCTATGGCATCCGATATGCTGCATACAATGTATGAAGATAAAGGGATAGGCCTAGCGGCAACTCAAGTAGACATCCATAAAAGATTAATCGTAATTGATTTATCTGAGGACAAAAGTAGTCCTTTATATATAATCAACCCTGATTATGAAATTTTAGATGATACTCTTGAATTATCGGAAGAAGGCTGCTTATCCATTCCCTCTTTTAGGCAGGAAGTTAAGAGAGCAAAGAAAATAAAATTAAAATATCAAGACTTAAATGGCTTAGATAAAGAGTTGACTGCAGAGGGTTTATTAGGTTTTTGCATACAACATGAAATTGATCATCTAAACGGAAAATTATTAGTAGATTATTCATCGTCTTTAAAGAGGAATAGAATTAGAGATAAGCTTTTGAAGCTTAAAGATGAAAAAAAATAGAAAGATCAATATAGCTTTTGCAGGTACCCCTGAAATTGCATTCGATATATTTGAGGAATTATCCAACAAAGATTTCCAAATAAACTTTATTCTCACTCAAACTGACAAAAAGTCTGGTAGAGGTGCTCAGCTCAAGAGTTCTAAGTTTTTGGAAAAAAAAGATATATATAACGTTCTCCAGCCTGAGAACTTAAATGATGATGATTTTAAAAAAAATATTCTTAATCAGAATATAGATCTTCTAATTGTTGTGGCCTATGGCAAAATTTTACCAAGTTGGCTCTTGGAACATCCTAAATATGGCTGTTTAAATGTTCATTTTTCTCTATTGCCGAAATGGCGAGGTGCAGCACCTATGCAAAGAGCTATCGCGAATGGTGATAAAAGCTTTGGAGTAAGTTTTATGAAAATAGAGGAAAAACTCGATGCAGGAGGAATATATAAAACTTTTTCTACAAATAATCATGGCCAAGATATTTATGCTCTAGAGGAAGAGTTAGTTGAAATTACCAATATGGATTTGAGTAATACTATTATTGAAATTTGTTCGGAAAAAATAATACCTGAAACTCAAGAAGAGGAAAAAGCAACATACGCAGATAAGATCGCAAAAGAAGAAGGGTTGATAAATTGGAATATAGATTCGTCTCAGATATTTAGAAACTTTTTAGCATTCAAAAGGTGGCCGGGATGCTATTTTAAATTAAATGACGAATTGGTAAGAGTAATAAACATAGAAAATATTAAAACTATCACAGGTTATCCAGGGGAAATTTCCTCTTTCAATAAAGATGGCATGATAGTTTGCTGTCAAAAAGGAGCGATAAATTTAAAAAGTGTTCAGTTTCCAGGTAAAAAAGTAATTTCATCAAATGATTTCTTTAATTCAAAAAGAGATATAATTCCTCTTAAGGAAAATTTGATTTGAAAATAATCATACTTGGTGGTGGTTCAATAGGTGGCAGTGTTGCTACAGAATTATCAACCGAAGATAATGACATTGTTGTAATAGATAACAATGAAGCTAATCTTGAGCCACTCAAATCAAAAGAAGGAATTAAAACAGTTCTTGGGGATGCAACTTCTCCTAAAACGCTTTCTAAAAGCAATTTAGATGAAAAAAGTTTACTTCTTTGCCTTACAGATTCGGAAGAAATAAATCTTTTAGCATCAATCATTGCACATGCAAAATTTGATGTGAAGAAAATAATTTGCAGATTAAAAGGGTCTGAATATAAAGAAATCGCTAAGCAGATTGCAAGTCATGTAGATTTTTTCATTAACCCTGAGGATCTCATTACCGATGAAATAAAGAGTCTTTTGAAACATCCAGGTGCTCTTGAAATTTTAGATTTTGCTGAAGGAAAAATAAAGCTTGTAAGTGTCTACGCCAAAAAAAGCGGTATCTTAGTTGGTCGCCAAATAAAAGAATTAAATAATGATTTACCTGATTATGAAACACGCATTCCTGCTCTCTACAGAGATGAAAACCTCATAATACCTACAGGTGATACAACTATATTGGAGGGAGATGAGGTTTTTTTTATAGCCGATGAAAAACATATCGAGGATGTCACCCAAGAACTTCAGAAACTTGAAGACAAGTACAAAAATATTTATGTTGTCGGTGCAGGCAATATTGGCATGTCATTGGCTTCTAAAATAAATAATGACTTTAACTTAAAGGTAATAGAAAAAGATCCAAAACAAAGCAAGATTGCTTCTGATCTGCTAGATGATGTTCTAATTTTAAATGCTGATGCAGCGGATAAAGATTTCTTAGCTAATGAAGGTATTGCAGATTGTGATGTTTATGTAGCTGTTACCCAAGATGATGAAACAAATGTTTTGTGCTCATTAATGGCAAAAAAATTAGGAGCAAAAAAAACTATTACCATCATCAATAATGACGCCTACTTTGACCTGATTGGCAAGAATGAATTAGACATCATCATTTCGCCTGTACAAATAACCGTTTCATATATTCTAAAATATGTAAGAAAAGGTTCTGTTTCAAATGTTCATAAAGTTAAAAAAGGAAAAGCAGAAGTTTTAGAAATAACTATTGATAATTTTGCTGAGGGTCTAAAAGGAAAAAAAATAAGTGAATTAGAGATGGGAGACTCTATTGAAATTCCCTGTCTACAAAGAGGAGAAAGTGTGGTTATAGCCCATAAAGAAACAGAACTTCTTGAGGGAGACCATCTAATAATTTTTTACAAGGATAAAAAAGCTTTTGATGAGTTTTATAACAAATTTAAATGATTAGTTTTCTAAAATTTCTTAGATTCTTAGGTCCTTTAACGTTGTTTTTTGCAACGTTTGTAATTTTGCCGCCTCTAACTATGCAAGCTTTTGCATCAGGGGTGGAAATAATTTTTTTATCAATTTTTATAAGTTGTTTGATCTATGGAATTTTAATTGAGATTACTCTCAGAAGAAAAAAATTTATATATACGCCCAGAGATGGTTTTTTAATTACATTTTTTGGTTGGGTTTTTATTTCTATTTTAGCTTCTCTTCCATTCTTCTTTAGTGGAATGAATTATGCAGATTCGATATTTGAGGCTGTCTCTGGTCTAACAACCACTGGCTCAACAACAATATCTAATCTTTCTTCATTGTCGGAGTCTCTTCTTATTTATAGACAGTTGCTTCAATGGGCAGGAGGTGTTGGTTTAATAATTGTTGTTCTTGCAATAATACCAGCAGCCTCTGGTGGAATAAGGATACTTCAAGCTGAAACATCTGGTTTTGCGGAGAATAGTTTTTCTCCAAGGCTTAAAAAGACAGCAAGATCACTGCTTAGATTTTATTTAGGAATTACAATTCTTTGCGCTATTTCTTATTGGCTTGCAGGGATGAATTATTTTGAAGCTATATCTCATTCATTTAGTACTGTTTCGATAGGTGGGTTCTCTATTTATGACGATAATTTTGGACATTTTAATAGTCCATTAATTGAGGGGATAGCAATTCTTTTCATATTAATATCTGCAACAAATTTTGGATTACATTTCTTATTTTTGTTAAAAAAAGACTTTAAATTTTATGTTAAAAATGATGAATTTAAATTCTTTTTGTTACTTATTCTTGCTGCAACAACATTCTCTGTCTTAGTCTTACTATTTAATGAACAAATAGGTATAAGTGAATCATTCAGATATGGAATATTTCAGACTATATCTATAATTACAACAACAGGATTTACTATTACTGAACTTGATAACATGGGTATTTTATTGCCTGTCCTTATTATGCTTTTAGCCTTTGTAGGTGCTTGCTCAGGATCTGTTGGAGGGGGCATTAAAGCATGGAGAATAAATATTCTTATAAGATTAGCCTTTGATAATATAACTAAAATTATGCACCCTACTGCAGTGAGTACGATAAAATTTAATGGTGAAAAAATTGAGCAAAAGCAAATTGAGTCTGTCTTCTCTTTTGTTGCAATCTATGTTCTCATTGCAATTCTATTTTTGCTTGCTCTAATGCTTCAAGATATTGACTTTTATTCTGCTTTCTCTGCTGTAAGTGCAACCTTAAATAATCTTGGGCCTGGTCTTGGACAATTTTCAGATAACTATTCTAGTTTAGAATCAGCTGGAAAGATTACGCTTTCTCTAGCAATGATTATTGGCCGGCTTGAGATTTTTGGTTTTTTGTTATTACTATTTCCATCTTTTTGGAAAAGTTAATAAATATTTCTTTTTTCTTTATCTAATTTTCTGAACTTTTTATATTCCCATCCATAAAGTTCTGGAGACTCCTTTATAGCTTTCTCAAAATATTCATTCATGACGTCAGTTGTCATTTGCTTGCCGATATTTATAACATTAAATTTATATTTTTTTTGTAAACCTTTTGAAAAGTAAACAAAATATATGTTGTGTGTACCTTTTTTAGAAAGCTTTTCAATCAGGTCAATGCTAAAACATTTTTTACCAAAGAATTTAGAGTATTTTCCATTGAAATTATGTGGCACCAAATCTGATGCCATTGCTAAGCTTTTCTTATTTAAAAAATTCTTATAGAGCTGAATCATGCCCTTCTCATTTGCGGGGACCATGTTTGCTCCGAAAAAGGTTCTTGATGATCTAATAACTTTATCAAGCTCATTATTTTTTGCAGAAGTATAGATAATATCTAGTCCTTTAATTTCATCAGAAAGTAGATTTAGCATCACGTCTACACACCCCATATGAAGAGTAAAAATTAATTTATTTTCACTCTTGGAAAAAAATTCTTGATTAGAGTTATATTTTTCTACTAGTTTTGAGTAATTTTTTGGATTGCCCCAGACGTATGGATAATACATCATGCTCTCTGCAGTTTTGTTTATGGATGCTCTTAAAAGTTGAGTTGAAGAAAAACCACAATGAATTAAATTTTTCTCAGTAACTTTTTTTTGCGAACTGTTTAGTCTAAAAAGCAATGTTGAAATAGCTAATGAGATTCCATTAACTAAAAATAATGGAAACATAGATATTGTTTTAAAAATTATGAGAAACATTCTTAAAATACTAGAATACCTTTAATAGTTTATTAAAAAAATGCCTGCAACGAATATTGAAGATCTTATAGCTCTTTGTAAAAGAAGAGGCTTTATATTTCAATCCAGTGAAATATACGGCGGAACTCAAGGTTTGTATGACTACGGTCCTTTAGGTGTCGAATTAAAAAATAACATAAAGAATTCTTGGTGGAAGTCAGTCGTGTATGAGCGCGATGATGTTGAAGGACTTGATGCAGCAATACTCACAAAGCAATCAGTATTAAAGTATTCTGGCCATGAAGAAACTTTTACTGATCCATTAGTAGATTGTAAATCTTGTGGTGAAAGATTTAGAGCTGATCAAGTTCCTGATTACTGTAAAAAAGAGGATTTAACTGAACCTCGTCAATTTAATTTGATGTTTAAAACAAATATAGGTCCAGTTGACGATGGCAAAACATTTGCTTATTTGAGGCCTGAAACAGCTCAACAAATTTTTACAAACTTTAAAAATGTTGTTGACTCAACTTCTAGAAATGTGCCATTCGGTATTGCTCAAATTGGAAAGGCTTTTAGAAATGAAATTACATTAAAAAGTTTTATCTTCAGAGTAAGAGAATTTGAACAAATGGAATTAGAATTTTTTGTCGTGCCTGGTACAGATGAAGGTTGGCACAAGAAGTGGGTCGAGTTAAGAGTTAATTGGTGGGAAAAACAAGGAGTGCCGAAAAAAAGCTTAGAACTTTATGACGTGCCAAAAGATGAATTAGCACATTATTCTAAAGCTACAATCGATATCATGTATAAATTTCCACACGGAGTAGAAGAGTTGGAAGGAATTGCTAATCGAACAGATTTTGACTTGGGTTCTCACTCAAAGAATCAAGATGAACTTAGCCTTAGAGCAAAAGTATCAGAAAATAATGAATCAAATGCTAAATTAGCACTAAAAGATGAAAATAATAACTGGATGGTCCCTTTTGTTATTGAGCCTTCAGCAGGTGTTGATAGGGCTATTTTAGCCATATTGAATGAAGCTTATCATCTTGAAAAAATAGATGATAAGGAAAGAGTTGTTTTAAAATTAAAACCACATCTTTCTCCTATAAAAGCAGCTATTATTCCTTTGAAAAAAAACGACGAAAAAATAGTAGCGAAAGCAAAAGAAATAAAAAACAAATTACAGTCACTAGGGTTGGGAAGAGTTTTATTTGAAAACAGCGGTAATATTGGAAAAAACTATCGAAGACATGATGAGATTGGAACCCCGATATGTATAACCATAGACTTTGAAACCCTAGAAGAAGAAACTGTAACAATTAGAGATAGAGACACAATGTCTCAGAAAAGAGTTTCAATTACTGATGTAGAAGAAGTCTTTAAAAATTTATTTTAAACGTCAACATTTTCTGCTCGTAAGGCATTCTCATCAATGAACTCCCTTCTAGGCTTAACTTCATCACCCATTAAAGTTTCAAAAATGTCGTCAGTTTCTCCAACATCATCAATCGTGATTTGAACTAGTCTTCTATTTGTTGGATCAAATGTTGTTTCCCATAGTTGTTCTGGGTTCATCTCCCCAAGTCCTTTATATCTCTGTATTTCAGGAGATCTTGAGTTTTCATTATCATCCTTTCTTATGTCTTTTAAAATCTCATCTTTTTCTTCTTCGTCTTTAGCATAGTGAGTCTTGCCGCCCTTTTTAATTTTATATAAAGGAGGAAGCGCCATATAAACATGTCCCTTTAGTATCAAATCCCGCATGTGCCTATTAAAAAAGGTAAGCAATAGTGTTCTGATATGAGAACCATCAACATCAGCATCCATCATAAAAATAATTCTATGGTATCTAAGCTTTTCACTATCAAATTCATCATGCCCTATCCCAGTTCCCAAAGCAGTTATTAGTGTGCCAATTTCATTTGATGCAAGTACTTTATCTAGGCGTTGTTTTTGAACATTGATTATCTTTCCTTTTAAAGGAAGTATTGCTTGAAAGCTTCTATCTCTACCTTGTTTAGCAGAACCGCCAGCTGAATCTCCCTCAACGAGAAATATTTCAGACTTTTCAGGATCCTTCTCTTGGCAATCTGCCAATTTGCCTGGAAGCCCACCAAGATCTAAAATTCCCTTCCTTCTAGTCATTTCTTTAGCTTTTCTAGCAGCTTCCCTTGCATATGCTGCCTCAAGTATTTTCCCCAGAATTTCTTTTGCTTGTTGTTTGTTTGCTAACAAGAAATCCATAAAGTAATCATTTATTAAGGTTTCTACAGCTGGTCTAGCTTCTGATGAAACTAGCTTATCTTTAGTTTGAGATGAGAATTTTGGGTCTGGCATTTTTAAGGAAATTACTGCCATCATCCCCTCTCTTACATCTTCACCAGTAAGTTCAATATCTTTTTTCTTCATCATGTCTTCTTTTTTAATAAATGTTTTTATCGCTCTAGTAAGTCCGCCTCGAAAACCAGCCATATGTGTCCCACCATCTACTTGGGGAATGTTATTTGTGAAACATTGAACATTTTCTGAATATGTATTTGTCCATTGAATGGCAATTTCTACCCCTATTCCCTTCATATTAGCCTGAGCTGTAAAAGGAGTGCCAACTGGCTCTTTTTTTCCTGTTAAATAATTAACAAATTCAACCAAGCCCCCCTCTGACTTAAAATCAAATTTCTGATCAGTTCTTTCATCAATTATTGTTATTGCGATACCAGAATTTAAAAAAGAAAGCTCTCTGATTCTTCTTTTAAGTGTCTCAACATTAAATTCTGTAAAGGCAAATGTATCTTTAGATGGTAGAAAGCTTACTTTAGTACCAGTTTTATCACTTTTTCCGTTTTCTTTTAAATCTGTTTTAGGTGTACCCTCAGCATATTCCTGATAATATTTCTTTCCATCTCTTTCAATTTCCAAAATCAACTTGCTACTTAAAGCATTTACTACTGACACCCCTACCCCATGTAAGCCACCTGAAACTTTATAACTATTCTCATCGAATTTTCCACCTGAATGTAGAGAAGTCATTATTACCTGTGCAGCAGGCACACCCTCCTCATGCATATCAACAGGAATTCCTCTACCATTATCAGACACAGACACAAAACCATCTTTCATTAATTTAACTTCAATGTAGTCACAAAACCCTGCTAAGCCCTCATCTATTGCATTGTCCAGAACTTCAAAAACCATATGATGCAAACCAGAACCATCATCGGTATCACCAATATACATGCCGGGTCTTTTTTTAACAGCTTCTAAGCCTTTTAAAACTTTAATACTTGATGAGTCATATTTATCTTTTGACATTTGAAATATCTCCTTTTTGTTCTACGTGGAACAGATTAACGTTAAATTTAGGATCTAAAGCTATTTTCTCTATGGACGTCAATATAGCCTGAGTATTCATATTATTTAGATATTTTAACATTAAATGTTGATTTTCCTTATCTAATTCAGAACAAATATCGTCTATCAACACCAGTGGTTGGATTTTTAGACTTTTTTCTATAAATTCCTTTGATAGAAGATGAAGAATACAAGAAAGAACTTTCTGCTGACCTCTGGATAATATCGAGGAAGCAATATCTTGATCTAATAAAATATCAAAATTTCTCTTATGTAAGCCAACTAATGGTTTATTAATCATGAATTCTTTTTCAAAATTATTATGAATGTGCTGTTCTAAACCTATATCTTCATTAAAACCAGGGTTATATTTAAAATTTATACCTTTAAGCCAGTCATTTTTACCAAAAAAATCAGAAAGATTACTATTTGAAGTAAAAAAATCGTTTAAATCATTAATCAAGAACTTATTTAATCTTGTTATTTGTGGCTCAATTTCAATTAATGCCTTATTCCAAATTAAAATTTCATTTTTTTGTCCGTTTTTAAGACAAAAAAGACGTTGTTTATGTATTTTTGTGAGTTTTTCATGCAAATTATCAAAATCTTGTTCTACGTAGAACAAAATTTTATTTAAATACTTTCTTTTATAATCTGGTTGTGCATCCGTGAAAGAAAATTCTTTATTTTCAATCACACAAGTTGGAAATAACATTAAAAGTTCTTTTCTAGCAATTTTTTTTTCGTTATTTTCATCAACAGCTTTTGAATTTGTTTTATTTTTAATGGATCTAATAGTTTTCTCGGCACCAGTGATTAATATTTCACCTTTTAATTCATTGTTTCTTATTATTTGTTCAGTTTTTGAAGTTCTAAAACTTTTTAAGGAAAGTCCAAAGTAGATTGCTTCTAGTAATGATGTTTTTCCAGATCCATTATTTCCATAAATTGCATTAATCCCTTTATTTATAGTTAATTCAGCAAATTCATAAGACCTTATGTTTTGTATTTTTATGTTCTGTATTATCACTAAAGACGTACTGGCATTAAGACTAAAACTCTTTTATCATTCGTGGTTTTCATAAGAGCGCTCTTTTCATTACCAAAACTCTGTATAGATATGCTTTTGTCTTCTATAGTGTTAAGCATTTCTCGTAAGTAGTTAACATTGAATGCAATTTCAAACCCTTCGTTTGCAACCTCAAGCTGAAGCTCTTCCTCTGCTGATTCTTGATCGTTATTGCTAGAGAATATTTTTAATAAATTTCCCTCTGACTTAAGCTTTACACCTTTAAATTTATCATTTGATAAAACTGAAACTCTTGAAACAATATCAAGCAATTCCTCTCTGTTGACTTTGATTTCAATAAAATCTCCAGAAGGAATTACTTGGTTATAGTTTGGAAAATTTGCATCAATTAATTTTGATTTAAAAATAAAATTCGAAGAAGAAAAAACGATTCTATTTTGATCAATAGAAAATTTGATTTTCTCATTTTCTCTTGGAAGTATTCTCATAAGTTCCATACAAGTTTTTCTAGGAATAATTCCACTAAACTCTGCTTCGGTGTTAAATTCTTTTTTACACATTGCGAGCCTGTGGGCGTCTGTAGCTACCATTTTAAGTGTCCCCATAGCACATTCAATATATGTTCCATTCAGATAATGTCTCCAATCTTGATTGCCCATTGCAAAGCTGGTCATTTGAAAAAGTTCTATCAATTCCTCTGAATTAATTTCATGTGCATTATCAATTTCAGTAGATGAAAACTCAGGAAAACTTGAAGCTTCCATCGTTACAAGATTATATTCGCCAGTAGGGGTTTTAATTTTAAATTTCTCTCCTTCTTCCAATGAAAAAGATATGTTGCCATCTGGAAGCTCTTTAACAATATCACTTGCTTTTTTTGCTGGTATTGTAATTTCTCCTGGTTCCTCAACTACAACATTTTCTACATCCATTTCTAATTCAATTTCTAAGTCTGTACTAAGCATATTTAAGCCATTTTCTTGCGCCTTAATAAGAATATTGCTTAAAACAGGCAACGTTTGTTTTTTGTCTGCAACTGCTGAAAGTGATAATAGTGCTGAATCTATATCTTTTTTTTCAAGATTAAATTTCATTTTACGCTGAAAGATGTCTTCTTAACTTTTTGAAATCTTCCTCTATTTCTAAATTTGTTTGCATAAGTTCTTTAACTTTTTCACATGCGTGGATAACTGTTGTATGGTCCCTGCCTCCAAAAGATTCACCAATTTCTGGGAGGCTATGATTTGTTAATGATTTAGCTAAAGACATTGCAATTTGCCTTGGCCTGGTTACTGACCTGCTTCTTCTTGAAGAAAGAAGGTCTGAAACTCTGATATTATAGTATTCCGCAACAACTCTTTGAATATTTGGTATAGTTACCATTCTAGCCTGTATCGCCAAAATGTCTCTTAACGAATTCTTTATTAGATCAATATCAATTTCTGCGTTTGTAAAACGAGCATTAGCTGCAACCCTAGTTAACGCTCCCTCAAGCTCTCGAACATTTGACTTAACCTGATCTGCAATAAAAAAAGCACATTCATCTGAAAGGGCTAGGCCCATATCGTTCGCTTTTTGCATTAATATGGCAGCTCTTGTTTCAAGTGCTGGAGGGTCTATTACAACAGACAAACCCCATCCAAAGCGTGATTTAAGCCTTTCTTCAAGGCCCTCTATTTCTTTTGGATATCGATCGCAAGAAAAAATCATTAAGTTACCATTTTCGATCAAACTGTTAAAAGTATGAAAAAGCTCATCTTGTGATTGCTCTTTACCAGCGAAAAATTGTATGTCATCAATTAGAAGTGCGTTGAGCCCTCTGTAAAATTTTTTAAACTCATTCATTGCTCCCAATTGCAAGGCCTTTACCATTTCACTTACAAAAGTTTCAGAATGAAGATAGCAAATTTTCGCATCTGGTCTTTCCTTTTTAAGTTTATTTCCAACGGCATGCATTAAGTGCGTCTTTCCTAAACCAACTCCACCATATAAAAAAAGTGGATTGTATTTACTGCCTGATGCCTGATCTGCAACTTGTTTTGCTGCAGCAAGTGCTATTTGGTTAGACTTGCCCTCAACAAAGCTCTCAAAAATATAATTATCATTCAAACCAGTTCTGTCATAGCTGCTAATATTATTTGTTGTTTGTTGAACTGCTAGATTTAATATAAATCTGTTTCTTCCAATGCTGTTTTCTAGAAGATTCATCAGCTTTGGCAAATATTTTTCTCTGAAGAAATTTTCTATAAATTCGTTTGGAGCGTATATGTTAAAGTTGTTCTCCTTCAGATCAAATTCTAGTGGCCTGACCCATGAGTTATATTCAGGGGCATTCATTGATCTTTCTAATTCTTTGACACTTTGATTAAAAATATTTACTGTTGATAGCTTGTTAGACATGACGATAAGTTTATAATACTAGAGCTTTGAAAAACATGTAATAAATATATTGTTTTTCTGTGTATAACTTGTTGATAAAAAATGAAAAGAACGCTAAAAGTAA